>JAVJVZ010000022.1:0-29471 GCA_040220855.1 Gammaproteobacteria bacterium
CGCTGGCGCTGCTGCTTGCGGGCACGGGCCTGCTGGCCGAGGCCGCCGTGCCGCCCGCGCGCGTGGCCTCGCTCAACCTGTGCAGTGACATCCTGCTGCTGGAACTGCTGGACGATGCGCGCATCGCCTCGCTCACGCATCTCGCGCGCGATCCCGATCTGAGCCCGTTGCACGCGCGCGCCGCCAGCCTGCCGGGCAACCACGGCAACGCCGAAGAGCTGATCGTGGCCGCGCCCGATCTCGTCGTGACCGCCGGGCCGGCGCCACCACTCGCGGCCCGCCTGCTCGCCCGCGCCGGCATCCCGCTGCTGGCGCTGCCACACGCCGAGACCTTTGCCGCGTATGCCGACAACCTGCGCCAACTGGCGCGCGTGCTCGGAACAGAGCCACGGGCACGGGCACTGCTGGCCACCCTGTGGCAGGGCCTTGGCGCACGCCAGCCGCCGGCGCCATCCGCTACCGCGCCGCGTGCCCTCATCTACCAGCCCAACGGGTATACCCCGGGCACGCGTACGCTTGCCAGCGAGCTGCTGCGCCGTGCCGGGCTGCGCGACGTTGCGGACGAACTCGGGCTCCCCGGCGGTGGCTTCGTGACGCTCGAGCATCTGCTGGTAGCGGCACCGGACGTGATCGTCTTCCCCGTGCGACACGACAGCGGCAGCTCGCTGGCCGAAACCCTGCTCGACCATCCGGCGCTGGCCGCGCTGCGCCGAGGCCCGCACGCGCCACACACCGTGGCCATTTCCCCCGCACTGTGGACCTGCGCCGGCACGCACGGGCTGCGCGCGGTGGCGCGACTCGCGCAGGCTCTTCCATGAGTGCATCCCTGCCCGTTCGCGTGCCGCGCGCGCTCGCGCGCTACGCACAGGCAACGTCCTTGCTCCTGGTGCTCGCTTGCGGGCTGTTGTTCATCGCCGCCCTGTGTCTCGGCCCGGTTCCACTCGATCCGCGCTCGCTGCCGCAGCTCCTCGCCGCGGGCAGCGAGCAGCCGCTCGCGATCGTGGTGCGCGAGATCCGCCTGCCGCGGGCACTGCTCGCCGTGCTGGTCGGCGCGAGCCTGGGCCTCGCCGGAGCCGCCCTGCAGGGCCTGTTACGCAACCCGCTCGCCGAGCCCGGCATCGTCGGCGTGTCCGGCCTCGCCGCGCTTGCCGCGGTGCTCTGTTTCTACACCGGGCTCGCGGGCGTGGCAATGTGGGTGCTGCCGTTGAGCGGCATGCTGGGCGCACTCGGCGCCGTCGCAGCCCTTGCTCTGCTCGCCGGCCGCCATGCCAGCATCCACACCCTGATTCTCGCCGGCGTCGCCATCAACAGCCTTGCCGGTGCGTTGACCACGCTGGTCCTGAACCTGACGCCGAATCCGTTCGCCGCCTACGAAATCTTCTTCTGGCTCCTCGGCTCGCTCGCCAACCGCAGCTTCGAACACGTCTGGCTGGTACTGCCGTTCACGCTGGCCGGCTGGGCACTGCTGCTGGGCACCGCGCGCGGCCTCGATGCGCTCAGTCTCGGCGAGGACACGGCGGCAAGCCTCGGTGTCGACCTCGCCCGCCTGCGCCGGCGCGTGGTACTCGGCACCGCGCTCGCAGTCGGCAGTGCGGTCGCGGTCACCGGGGTGGTCGGTTTCGTCGGCCTGGTGGTCCCGCACCTGCTGCGGCCGCTGGTCGGACACCGCCCGGGCGCGTTGCTCGGCACCAGCGCGCTCGGCGGCGCTGCACTCACGCTGGCGGCCGATCTCGGCACACGTGTGCCACTGCCACAGGGAGAGCTCAAGCTCGGCGTTGTCACGGCGTTGATCGGCGCGCCGTTCTTCCTCCACCTCGTCCTGCGCGGGCGCACGGCCTGATGAACGTGCTCGAAGCCCGCAGCCTCGGTGTCACGCGCGGAGCACGCAGTGTCCTCGACAGTATCGACCTGCAGCTCGCGTGCGGCGAGTTCGTCGGACTCATCGGACCCAACGGCGCCGGCAAGACGACCCTGCTGCGCGCCCTGGCCGGGCTCGAACCACTCGCCGCCGGCAGCGTGCACTACGACGGCACGCCGCTCGCCGCGCTGGCGGCCAGCGCACGGGCGCGTTGGTGCGGCTACCACGCCCAGGCGCCCGAGCTGCACTGGCCGCTCGCGGTCGCCACTATCGTCGCGCTCGGTCGGCTGCCGCACGGTGCGCGGCCGGAGCGTCTCGGCGAGGCGGACCGCGCGGCGGTCGCGCGTGCCCTCGCGCGTACCGAACTCGACGCGCTCGCCGCGCGCGCCGGCGACACGCTCTCCGGCGGCGAACTGGCGCGTGTCCACATCGCCCGCCTGCTCGCCGGCGAGCACCGGGTACTGCTCGCCGACGAGCCGATCGCGAATCTCGATCCGCGTTACCAGCTCGCCATCATGGGGCTGCTCGCCGAACACGCCGCGGGCGGCGGTGCCGTGGCGGTGGTCCTGCACGACCTCGCCATTGCAGCGCGCTACTGCGACCGCCTGCTGCTGCTCGACGCCGGGCACATCGTGGCCGCGGGACCGCCGCAAGCCGTGCTCACGCCCGTGCAGGTCGCGCGCACCTTCGGCGTCGGCGAAGACTACCTCGCGAGCAGCGGCGTGATGCACGCGCTCGCACAACGCACCGCCTGACGCATACCGCCACGACGTCGCCACGCGGGACAGCATCGCGTCGGGACAGCATCGCCACCGCGTAGTAAGGTGGGCGCCGCCCCTTCGACGAGACTGCGCCATGAGCAAGCCCAAGCTCCGCTTCGGACTGTGGTACGCGTTCCGCAACCCCGCCGCGTGGCGCGTCGACTACGGCGATCTCTACGCCGATCACCTGCGACAGATCGCCTGGGCCGAGACCATCGGCTACGACGATGTCTGGCTCACCGAACACCACTTCTGCGCCGACGGTCACGCACCCTCGATTCTGCCGCTCGCCGCTGCCGTCGCCGTCACCACCACGCATATCCGCATCGGCACCGGTGTACTGCTGCTGCCGCTGCACCACGCGGTCCGCGTGGCCGAAGACGCCGCCACCATCGACATCCTTTCGCGTGGACGGTTCGAACTCGGCGTCGGCGTCGGCTACCGGCCACAGGAGTTCGCCCCGCTCGGTGTCAGCACGCGTGACCGCGCGACGCTCACGGACGAGGGCCTCGAGGTGATCAGTCGCCTGTGGAGCGGCGCGCCGGCGCGCTTCGCCGGCCGCCATTACACGCTCGACGACGTCACCCTCTCGCCACCGCCGCTGCAGCAACCGCGACCGCCGCTGTGGGTCGGCGGCTTCGCACCGGCCGCGGCACGTCGCGCCGCGCGCCTCGGCGACGGCTACATCGGCACCGGTGACATGAACGAACAGGCACGCATCTATCGCGAGGAATGCGCGCGCCTCGGCGTCGCGCAGCCGCGCCTCGCCGGCGGTCATTTCTGGTTGATCGTGTCGCGCGATCCGGCCCGCACTTTCGACGCCGTGGCGCCGCACGTGCTCTACCAGATCGCGGTCTACAACCAGTGGCTGGCGGACGCCGGGCAGGCGCTGTTCCCGGCCATCGATTCGCCCGAGCAGCTGCGCGAGCTCGGCATCCTGCTGTGCGTCACGCCACAGCATGCAGTCGATCACATCGCTCGCTACGTCGAGGCGACCGGTATCGAGCGCTACTACACGTGGACGGTGCCGCCGGGCTACCCGGTCGCGCACATGGACGAACATCTCGCCCTGTTCGCCGAGGAGGTCATGCCGCATTTCCGCTGAGCGGGACGTTATTCCGCCGTTGCATATCGATAGCGACAATCGAGCTTTCGCATCGCACTCGCCGCGCGCACAATCCCCGCCCCGCTCCGCCGAGGACAGGCACCATGGGATTTGCCCTCACCACCGCGCATGCCAACCCGCTCACACTCGATGCCAGTCTTGCCAGCGCCAATGACGAACTCGACACCGCCACCGCGCGCGAGGTCGTGGCGTGGGCGCTGGCCCTGGCCGAACGCCCCGTACTGACGACGAGCTTCCGGCCGGGCGCGGCGGCCCTCGTGCACCTGGTGACGCGGCAGTGCCCGGACATCCCGGTGGTGTGGGTCGATACCGGCTACAACACGCCGGCGACCTGCCGGCATGTCGCCGCGCTCAGCGCGGCGTGGCGGCTCAACCTGCATCGCTACGCGCCGCGCATGCCGGCGTCAAACCACGCGGTGCACGCTGGCGGACCGCCGGCCGTGACCGATCCCGGCTTCCTCCGCTTCGTACGGGACATCCGACTCGAGCCGCTCGAGCGCGCGTTCAACGTGCTCAAGCCGGACGTGTGGCTGGGTAGCCCGCGTGAGGGCCGCGGTGTCGTGTCACGCGGAACGCACCACACGCTGCATGTCGCCCCGCTGTACCGCTGGAGCGCGCGCGACATTGCCGCCTACCGCGCCCTCCACGGCATTCCGGATTACGGGGATTATTTCGACCCGACGCGGGCCGGCGGCGGCGCCGCGCACGGCCTGCAGCTCTCTTCGTAACGTCGCGCCGCACCCCGGTAACGCGCCGAGGGGCGGCGCAGCTGACCCCTCAGGCCTCGACCGCGACCGGGATTTTACCGATGCGTGCCTGCCACTCGCGCGGTCCGGTCTGGTGCACCGAGGTGCCGCTGCTGTCGACCGCCACGGTCACCGGCATGTCCTCGACGACGAACTCGTGAATCGCCTCCATGCCGAGGTCCTCGAACGCCACCACGCGCGCTTCGCGGATGGCCTTGCTGACGAGATAGGCGGCGCCGCCGACCGCCATCAAGTAGACCGCACGGTGCTTCCTGATCGCCTCGACCGCGGTCGGGCCGCGCTCGGCCTTGCCGATCATGCCGAGCAGGCCGGTGCGCGCGAGCATCATCTCGGTGAACTTGTCCATGCGTGTCGCGGTGGTCGGACCGGCCGGGCCCACCACCTCCTCGCGCACCGGGTCGACCGGTCCGACGTAGTAGATGAAGCGGTTGTTGAAATCGACCCCGTCGGGCAACGCTTCGCCGCGTTCGAGAATCTCCTGGATGCGCTTGTGGGCGGCGTCGCGCCCGGTCAGCATGGCCCCGGAGAGCAGCAATGTCTCGCCCGGCTGCCAGCTCTGCACCTCCTCGGCGGTGACGGTATCGAGATTCACCCGGCGTGCGCTGGCGCCAGCCGACCAGGTGATCGCCGGCCAGTCCTCGAGCTTCGGCACCGGCAGGTGGGCGAGCCCGGAGCCGTCGAGGTGGAAGTGCACGTGGCGGGTCGCCGCGCAGTTCGGAATCATGGCGACCGGCTTCGATGCCGCATGGGTCGGGTAGTCCAGGATCTTGACGTCGAGCACGGTGGTCAGCCCGCCGAGACCCTGCGCGCCGATGCCGAGCGCGTTGACCTTTTCGTAGAGTTCGATGCGCAGCTCTTCGAGGCGGTTCGACGGCCCGCGCGCGATCAGTTCCGGCATGTCGATCGGGTCCATCAGCGACTCTTTCGCCAGCAGCACCGCTTTCTCCGCCGTGCCGCCGATACCGATGCCGAGCATACCCGGCGGGCACCAGCCGGCGCCCATCGTCGGCACCGTCTTGAGCACCCAGTCGACGATGCTGTCCGAGGGGTTGAGCATGACGAACTTGGACTTGTTCTCCGAGCCGCCACCCTTGGCTGCAACGGTGATATCGAGGCCGCTGCCGGCAACCAGTTCGGTGTGAATCACGGCCGGCGTGTTGTCGCGCGTATTGGTGCGCGCACCGGCCGGGTCGGCCAGGATCGACGCGCGCAGCTTGTTGTCCGGGTGCAGGTAGGCGCGCCGCACGCCCTCGTTGATCATGTCCTCGAGGAGCATGTCGTCGGCCCAGGTGGCATGCATGCCGACTTTGCAGAACACGGTAACGATGCCGGTGTCCTGGCAAATCGGGCGATGCCCCTCGGCGCACATGCGCGAGTTGATGAGGATCTGCGCCATGGCATCACGCGCCGCCGGCGATTCCTCGCGCTCGTAGGCAGCGGCGAGATTGGCGATGTAGTCCGGCGGATGGTAGTAGGAAATGTACTGCAGGGCGTCGGCGACACTCTGGATGACGTCCGCTGATTTGATCGCTGCCACGTGCGCAGTCCTCCGGCGTGAAATGATGGGGCGCGATCCTACCACCGGGGCGCGCCGCCGTACCGCGCCGTATCCGCAGCGGCGGGGTGCACGAAAGCCGGCATAGGTTGTAGTATCGACGGCCGCCGGCCTGCCCGCGCCAGCGCGCGGCGGCAGCAACGGCCCGCCGGTCGCGCCTGCGGCCCCGACACCACCAAGCAGAGATGATGTCGCCATGAAGATTTCCCGCCCCAGGGCCCTTGCGCTCGGCCTCGTGCTGGCGCCGCTGGCGGTGCCAGCCGCGGAGACGGTGGATGCCGTCGTTGCCGTCGGTGAGCAGCGCGTCGAAGAAGGCGCCGCCGCGCAGAAGCAGGTCGAGCAGCTGGCCGACCAGGCCGCCGACCTCGAATCGCAGTACAAGCAGGTCAACAAGGTGGTCGAGGGGCTCGCCGTGTACAACAACCTGCTGCAGAAGCAGGTCGACAACCAGCGCGCCGAGATGGCCGCGCTCAGCGACTCCATCAACAAGGTCTCGCTGATCGAGCGCCAGCGCGTGCCGCTGATGATGCAGATGGTCGAAACGCTCGACGAATTCGTCACCCTCGACGTGCCCTTTCTGCCCGAGGAACGGGGCGAGCGCGTGGCCCGTCTGCGCGAGATGATGGAGCGCTCGGACGTGACCTCGGCGGAGAAGTTCCGCCGCATTCTCGAGGCTTACCAGATCGAGAACGAGTACGGCCGCACCATCGAAGCCTACAAGGGCACGCTGGAGATCGACGGCGGCACGCGCGAGGTCAACTTCCTGCGCATCGGCCGCATCGCGCTCCTCTACCAGAGCGACGGCGGTGAGCTGACCGGCGGCTGGGATCAGGCTTCGCGCGGGTGGCAGGCGCTGCCCCCCGAGGTCTACAAGCAGGCCGTCTCCACCGGCCTCAAGGTGGCGCGCAAGCAGGTCGCGCCGGATCTTCTGGTGCTGCCGGTAGCGGCACCGAAGGAGGTGGGACAGTGAGCGCCCCGTTACGCAGCATGCAGCAGTTCGCAGCCGCCCTTACCGTGGCCGTCGTCGTCACGCTCGCCGCGCCCGGAGCGTGCGCCCAGGGCGAGCCGATTTCGCTCGACGCCCTGCTCGAGAAGGTCAAGGCGGGCCGCGTGCAGGACTCGAAGGAGAATGCCGCACGCCTCGAGCGTTTCCGCGCCGACAAGGCCGCGCAGCAACGCCTGCTCGAGGAGGCGCGCGCGGCACGTACCGCGGCCGAGGCGCGGTCCAAGGAACTCGAGACGGCGTTCGAGGAGAACGACGCCAGGCTGGTCGAGCTCGAACTCGCCCTGAAGGAGCGCCTCGGCTCGTTGAAGGAGCTGTTCGGCGTGCTGCAACAGGCAGCCGGCGACGCCCGTGGACAGTTCGAGAACTCGCTGACCCACGTGCAGTACCCGGAGCGCATCGAGTTCCTCACCGAGCTGGCGCAGAAGATGGGCCAGAGCAGCCGCCTGGCCTCGATCGAGGAGATCGAACGGCTGTGGTTCGAGCTGCAGCGCGAGATGACCGAGTCGGGCAAGGTCGTGCGTTTCCCTACCCAGGTGATCACGGCCGATGGCAACGAGGTCGAGCAGGAAGTCGTACGCGTCGGCGCATTCAACGTCGTCGCCGGCGACAAGTACCTGCAGTTCGTGCCAGAGACCGGCCATCTCGTCGAGCTGGGCCGCCAGCCGCAGGAACGCTACCGCGAGAAGGTTGACGCGCTGACCAGCGCGAGCAGCGGCCTGCACCCGTTCGGTCTCGATCCCTCGCGCGGTCAGATCCTGTCGTTGCTGGTCCAGGCACCGGACCTGCGCGAGCGCATCGAGCAGGGTGGCGTGGTCGGCTACGTCATCCTCGGTCTCGGCGCGCTGGCGCTGCTGATCGCGCTCGAGCGCATGTTGACGCTGACCTTCACGGGGCTCCGCGTCGCTGCGCAGGCGCGCAAGACCGACCAGCCGGGCAACAACCCGCTCGGCCGTATCCTCAAGGTCTACCACGACAATCCGGCGGCCGATACCGAGACGCTCGAGCTCAAGCTGTCCGAGGCGATTCTCAAGGAGACGCCCAGGATCAACCGCATGCTGATGTTCCTCAAGATCATCGCCGTGGTGGCGCCCCTGCTCGGCCTGCTCGGCACGGTAACGGGCATGATCATCACCTTCCAGGCCATCACCCTGTTCGGCACCGGCGACCCGAAACTGATGGCCGGTGGCATCTCGACCGCGCTCGTGACCACGGTGCTCGGACTGTGTGTAGCCATCCCGACGGTGCTGCTGCACACCCTGGTGGCGAGCCGGGCACGACGCCTCAACCAGGTGCTCGAAGAACAGGCCGCCGGCATGATCGCCGCGCAGTCCGAGCGTCAGCATCGCGTGGCTGCCTGAGCCGCCGCGGCACGCGCTTATGGAGACGCTGTTCTACCACGTGCCGCAGCTCGCCGCCGTGCGCGACTTCTTCGAGCTCGGCGGTGACGTGCTGTTCCTGATCGGGCTGCTCACGCTGGTCATGTGGATGCTGATCCTCGAGCGCATGATGTATTTCTCGCTACGCTATCCGGGTGTGGCGCGCGAGGCAGTCGCAGCGTGGGAGGGCCGCCGCGAGCGCATGTCGTGGCATGCACACCAGATCCGTGTCTACCTCATCTCGACCGTCGCCCAGCAGCTCGAACGGAACATGATGCTGATTCGCACCTGCGTCGCCTTGTGCCCGCTGATGGGGCTGCTGGGCACGGTGACCGGCATGATCGAGGTGTTCGAGGTGATGGCCATCTCCGGCTCGGGCAATCCGCGCTCGATGGCCGCGGGCGTATCCAAGGCGACCGTGCCGACCATGGCCGGCATGGTCGCCGCGCTGTCCGGCGTCGCCATGAGCGCCTGGCTGCAACGCAAGGTGATTCGCGAGCGCGAGCTGCTCGGCGAGCACATGACCATGGACCACTGAACCGCTTCGGAGCCGACCCCATGAGACGCCTGCTGGCCCGCGCCACCGCTGACGAGGACGAATCCTCCATCGACATCACGCCGATGCTCGATGTCGTGTTCATCATGCTGATCTTCTTCATCGTCACCGCGACCTTCGTCAAGGAGGCCGGTATCGACGTCAACCGTCCCGACGCCGCCACCGCGGTCAAGCAGGAGAAGGCCAACATCCTCATCGCCATCGACGCCAACAACGAGATCTGGATCGATCGGCGCAACATCGACGTCCGCGCCGTGCGCCCCAACATCGAGCGCCTGCACGCGGAGAATCCGCAGGGATCGGTGGTGATCCAGGCCGACAAGGAGTCGAAGACCGAGACCCTGATCCAGGTGATGGACGCGGCGCGCTCGGCGGGCGTCTTCAACGTCGCCATCGCCGCGCAGGAGCCCTGAGCCGCCCCGGTGCCCCCCATGGCCGACGCCACCACCCTACCCACGATCAAACCCGATCGCCTGTTCGCCCTCAGGCTGGGCGTCGGCCTGTTGCTCGCCGGCATCGTCACGCTGACGCTGTTCTGGATCATGCAGTACCTGATTGCGACGGCCGATCGCTCGCTCGACGAAGCAAGCCGCGGCGCGCTGGTCGACTTCGTGCGCGTCAAGCGGGCCGAAATCGTCGAGCGGCGCAAAATCAAGCCGGACAAGCCACCGCCACCGAAGGCACCGCCGCCGGAACCGCCGGCGCCGCGCCTCGACGACGCCAAGCCCAGCGCGGAAAAGCTCGCCGTCTCCGCGGTGCCGGTGGAAACCGACATCGACCTCGCCCCGGGCGGATTCAGTCTCGGCGTCGGCGAGGGTGACTACCTGCCGATCGTCAAGGTCGCACCGGTCTACCCGCAGCGCGCCCTGTCACGCGGGGTGCAGGGCGACTGCATCGTCGAGTACACCGTGACGCGCTCCGGCACGACGCGCGACGCGCGCGCCGTGGAGGGGCAGTGCGACCGCCTGTTCGAAAAGGCCTCGGTCGAGGCGGCGCTCAAGTTCAAGTACAAGCCGCGCGTGATCGACGGCCAGGCCGTCGAGGTGCCCGGCGTGCGCAACAAGTTCACCTACAAGCTGGAAGACTGACCATGCGCCTGCGCGTGTTGCTGTTGTCCGTGCTGCTCGCCCTCGCCGCGCCCGGCGGCGCCCAGGAGGAGCAGACCAAGCAGACCGTCGCCATGAGCCAGGCCGTGTTCGAGGGGCTGCAGGAGGCACAGGGGCTGATCGAGGCGAAGAAGTACGCACCCGGGCATGCCATCCTGAAAGAACTGCGGGCCGGCAGCGAACTGTCGCCCTACGAGACCGCTCAGATCTGGAACCTGACGGCCTACGCCTATTACCTGCAGGAGGACTACAAGAACGCCATCGGCGCCTACCTCAAGGTGATGCAGCAGGAGGGCCTGCCGGAGGCGCTTGCGCAGAGTACGCTGAAGACCCTCAGCCAGCTCTATTTCACCGTCGAGGACTACGCCAAGGCGCTCAAAGTGGTTGACCGCCTGATCGCACTGGTGGGTGAGCCGAGCGCCGATGTCTACATGCTCAAGGGGCAGGCGCACTTCCAGCTCGAGCAGTTCAGCGCGGCGCTGGCGCCGATCCGTACCGCCATCGACAAGTACCGGGCGCAGGGCAAGAAACCGCAGGAGAACTGGCTGCTGCTGCTGCGCGTGTGCCATTACGAGCTGGGCGACTTCAAATCGATGATCGCGGTGCTCAAGGAACTCATCCGGCTGTATCCGAAAGAGCAGTACGTACTGACGCTCGCCGGCGTCTACAGCGAACTCGGTGACACCAGGAAGCAGCTGGCACTGACCGAGGCGCTCTACGAGGGTGGTCGTCTCGATGATCCCCAGCAGATCGTCAACCTGGCCAACCTCTACCTCGTGCACAACGTGCCCTACAAGGCAGCCAAGCTGCTCGATGACGAGATGGAGACCGGGCGCGTCGAAGACAGCGAGCGCCACCTGCGCCTGCTCTCGCAATCGTGGTACCAGGCACGCGAGGACGACAAGGCGATACCGCCACTGGCGCGCGCCGCCGCGCTGGCAGGAGACGGCGAGCTGTACGTGCGCCTGGCGCAGTCCTACATCAACCTCGACCGCTGGGACGACGCGGTCGATGCCGTCACCAAGGGCCTCGCCAAGGGCGGCGTGAAACGCCCGGACGTCGCCAACATCATGCTCGGCATGGCCTTGTTCAACCAGCGCAAACTCGCTGCTGCGCGCAAGGCCTTCGAAGTGGCCGCGCGTGACCAGCGCAGTACCAAGGCCGCGCGGCAGTGGATTGCCTACGTCGACAGCGAGCTGACCCGCGAGACCTCGCTGGAACAGACGCTTCCCGAGGAAGAGCAACGCGAGCAGGATGCCATCCTCAAGAACCTCTGAGGACCCCGGTCAGAATCGTCTCGTCGACACCGGGGGCGCCTTGCCGCACGTGGCAAGGCGCTGCCTGAAGGCACGAGCAGCGCTGGTGGCACGCATGGCGGGACCGCCACGGCCGACCGGCAGTAGCCGTCCGTAGCGAGGTTTCCAACCAGGGTCGCAAGCCTCACCCATCGTCCGGCGGGTCGAGCCGGGCGGCGGCGAGCGCCGCTTCGAAGGTTGCCAGGTTGGGCAGGTCGGCGGCGAGCACCAGCGCGAGACGCGTGAGGAGCAGGCTCTCGTTCTGCTCGTCGACCGCGTCGAGCGCGGCGGCGAGGAGATCATAGGCGCGCTCGAATTCCTGCGGCGTCATGTGCCCCCCTTCAGCGCCAGCGCCCGTGCCAGCGCGCGCTCGCACGCGGCCGGCGTCACCGTCGTCCAGCGCGCACACAGGTGACGGTCAGGGCGCACCAGCAGCGCGCCGCCAGCCGTCGTGCCGCAACGCTGAGCCGCCCGGCCTGCCGTCGGCAACGTCAGCACGTGGAGCGCCACCCCCCGCGCAGCGGCTGCGGCCACGCAGTCGTGAGTGCTTCCGGCACTCAGCGCGCGGTCTCCGAACACCAGTAGCGTGAACTCACGTCCGAGGTGATCGAGGAGAAATTCGTCGTCGCCGAGGCGCGCGTTCGGCAGCGCTGCACCAACCCTCACGCCGGCGGCGGACTCAGGCGCCGATTCGTCGCGGGTGCTCAGCGGACTCGCCGCATAGGTGTACGGCAACGACTGGCGCGGGTCGAGCAGGCGACGTGCCGCCGGGTGTTGCGCGGCGAGTGACAGCACTGCCTCGCGCACGCGGCGCTCGCCGCGCGTCGGTGGCGTCATGAAGCGCGTGCTACGCCCGGCCTGGGCAAAGATGTCGAGCGTGGCACCGCGGCGTTCCGGTGTGTAGCTGTCGAGCAGCGCGTCATCCGCTCGCCCGCTTGCCACGAATGCAAGTTTCCAGCCGAGGTCGGCGGCATCGGCGAATCCCGAGTTGAGGCCGCGCACGCCGAAGATCGGCACCAGGTGAGCGGCATCACCGGCGAACAGTACCGGACCGTGACGATAGTCGTCGAGGCACAGCGTGTAGGCTTTGTACAGGCTCCACCACTCGAGCTCCCACGGCGCGTGCTCGCCCAGCATGGCGACGATGGTCCCCACGCGTGCTCGAATCGCCTCCTCCGCCAGCGCCGCCGTCTCGTCCTCGTCGTCCCGCAGCTGGTAGTCGATACGCCAGATGTCATCCGGTTGCTTGTGTACGAGTACCGTGCCGCCGGGATTCGCGGGCGGATCGAAGAAAGCGCGGCGCTCGGTCGGATAGGTCGAGCGAAGCCGGATATCGACGATCACGTAACGTCCGGGATGTGCATCGCCAGCGAGCCGCAGTCCGAGCTGCTGGCGCACACGACTGCGGGCGCCGTCAGCGGCGACCACGTACTGCGTCTGCACGGCATAGCTGCCCGCGGGCGAGCTGACCGCGAGCCGCACATCGTCTCCAGCCATCTGGAGGGCATCCAGCGCGTGCCCCCAGCGCAGCTCAATCAGCGGCGAAGCGGCCGCGGCCGCGACCAGATATTCCTCGATGTACTGCTGCTGAAGGTTGTACATGGGGTAGAAGCGCTCGTCCTCCGAGTGCGACATCTCGAGCCGGTAGACCGGGCGTTCGCGGTAATAGGAGGTGCCGTGCGTCCACGGCAGGGCCTTGGCGAGGAACGGCGCGCAGATGCCGAGCTGCTGGAAGGTTTCGAAGCTGTGGCGCGCGAGGCAGATGGCGCGGCTGCCCTCGCCGACCGTGGTCCGCGCTTCGAGCACGACACTCGCCACACCGTGGCGCGCCAACCCGAGGGCACAGGCCAGCCCGACCGGGCCGGCACCGACGACTGCCACCTTGTGGCGGAGGCGAGCGCCGTCGAGCTCGGCGGCACGTGGCGACGCGTAGTGCGGGTAGCGGTAGTACAGCGATGCGGTGCGTCCCGCCGGCCAGGCCATGGCAGACGCCGTTCAGTCGGAGCCCGGCAGCACCGTGCACAGACGCTCGACCTGTGCAAGCAATGCGGCACGACGATGCGCCCACGGTTTGCCGTGCCCGGCGAAGAGCGTGAGGCCCTCCATGGTCGCGGTCATGAGGACGCTGATGACATCGATGTCCTCGCGCGGAAGGTCCGGGCAGACTTCCCCCAACAGCTCGATGAGCACGCCGCGGGCGCGCTCGTAGACGTACTCCATGAGCCGCGCTGCCTCGCCATCGTGGTTGGCCAGCGCCCACAGTTCGGGAAAGAAGCGCGTGGTGCGCGTGGTGCCGAGGTCTTCGATCCAGAAGGCGATGACCTGGCGCAATTGTGCACGCGGGCAGTCGGGCGAGCGCTGTCGCTGGCGCTCGAACTCGCCGAGGTAACCGTCGATGACGTGCTCGACCATCGCCTGCAAGAGGTCGCTCTTGCGCGGAAAATAATAATTCAGGTTGCCGATCGAAACGCCGGCCGCCTCTGCCACCGCACGCACGGTGAAGTGCGCATAGCCCTTCTCCAGGAAGACGTCGACTGCGGTCTCGAGGATGTGGCGCGCGCGGTCGCGCCCCTTGCGCGTGCCGCTCGCTACGACGCTATCGATGACCTCGCTGAATTCGCGCGCTGGCACGCCCTGCTCCCGGCCTGTTGGCCGCCGCTACCCTACTCCATCGAAGGGCAAGCGATCCATTCCCGGGCGTATAGTCCACTGCAGGTTCGCGGCCTAAGCGAAGGAAATGCCGACGCTATCGACCCGGTGATAGTGAATGGCTATACTCCGCTCGATCTAGGACAGTCGACCTAGACGGGGAACGACGGGCGCCAACCGGTGACCGCGCGCCTTCCGTCATGGCAGGGGGAACAGACATGGCACCATTCCAACGCGCCGCGCTCACCGCGGCCATCGCCGCTCTCGTGGGCGGCTCGCTCGACGCGCACGCCGAAGTGCTCGAAGAGGTCGTCGTCACCGCGCAGAAACGCGAACAGAACATCCAGGACGTCGGCATCTCGATGTCCGCCTTCACCGGTGACCAGCTGCAGCAGCTCGGCTACACCAATGCGCAGGAAGTCACCGCCCTGGCGCCGGGTGTGAGCACCATCCAGCCGAACGGTCCGTCGAACTACGCCGTCGCCATCCGCGGCGTGGCGCAGAACGACTTCATCAGCAACCAGGAAAGCCCGGTCTCCATCTACATCGACGACGTCTACCTCAGCCAGATGTCCAGCGCCGGCTTCATGCTGTTCGACATGGAGCGCGTCGAGATCCTGCGCGGCCCGCAGGGTACGCTGTACGGCCGCAACGCTACCGGTGGTCTCGTCCACTACGTCTCGCGCAAGCCGACCGCCGAGCGCGAGGGCTATGCCCAGCTGACCGGCGGCTACTACGACCAGGTCAAGTTCGAGGGCGCTGCCGGTGGCGCCATTACCGATCGCGTCCTCGGCCGCGTCTCGGTGGCGACGCACCACAACGACGGCTACGTGGAGAACCGCGTACTCGGCGACGACATCAACAACGCCAACGACTACGCCGGCCGCGTGCAATTGCAATTCGACCTGCGCGACGACCTCACCTTCCTGTTCAATGCGCGCGGCTCGCTGCAGCAGATCCGTACCGGTTTCTTCGAGTACGTGACTGCCACCCCGGCGGGTGTCAACACACCCGGTGTACCGAACCCCTTCAGCGGCTACAGCGACAACGACGGCGACGTGTGGGCCGGCGACTACGATCGCTTCGGTCACCAGGACATGGAGACCTACGGCTTCTCCGGCACCTTCAACTGGGACGTCAACGATCGAATGGAACTCGTCTCGATCACCGACTACCAGTCGGTCAAGCGCGACTACGCGGAAGACTCCGACGCCGCCCCGTTTGCCGACTTCAACTTCTTCCAGGCCACCGATGCCGAGCAGTTTTCGCAGGAATTCCGCCTGCTCGGCGAGGCGGAGAAGATGCGCTGGGTCGCCGGCTTCTTCTACCTCTACGTCGACGTCGAGGACGCCAACGGCGCCGAGACCCCGCTGACCACGGCGTGCGTCAACCCGGTGCTTGGCCTCGGCGGGGCACAGCCCTGCGCGCTGATCGACAGTCCGAACGGCATCTTCGGCACGATAGCCGAAGGTGACGGCACCTTCCTCGGCAACGACAACCCCTATCGCACGATCACCAACAGCTGGTCGCTGTTCGGCCAGGTCGAGTACGATGTCGCGCCCGACTGGACCGGCATCCTCGGCTTCCGTTGGATCGACGAGCACAAGAAGCACCGCTTCCACAACAACTTCGTCGACTTCCAGCCCGGCACCACGTGGCGCAACGGCAATCCCAACATCATCGCCAACCTCGGCACCTACAAGGGGACCTGGGACGATGGCATGTGGTCGGCCAAGGCCGAGATCGACTGGCGCCCGACCGACGATGCGCTGTTGTATCTCAGCTGGAATCGCGGCGTGAAGGGCGGCGGCTTCAACGCACCGCTCGACGTCACCGACTACTTCGGCATCTTCGGCGCCGGCGGCATCATCCCGCTGACCAACGACAACATGCGCTTCGACGAAGAGAAGCTCGATGCCTTCGAAGGCGGCTTCAAGCTGTCGATGTTCGGTGGCCTCGCGCGCCTCAACGGCTCGGCGTACTACTACGACTACCGCGACTACCAGGCCTTTCAGATCATCGGTCTGACCACCTTCATCTTCAACGCCGATGCCGAGACGCACGGCTTCGAGCTCGAGTTCCAGGCTTCGCCCATCGAGGGCCTCGACTTCATGGCCGGCGTCGGTTACATCGATGTCACCATCGAGGACGTCGACCTCGACGGCGCAGGTCCCGGCGGCGCGGCGGACACCAAGCCGGTGCAGTCGCCGAAGTGGAACGTCAATGGCCTGCTGCGCTACCAGTGGCCGTTCTGGCAGGGCAACCTCGCCATGCAGGCGGACTTCCAGTACCGCTCGAAGCACTACTTCAGCCTCACGCGAGCGCCCGCCAGCACCCAGAGCGGCTACGCCATCGGCAATGCGCGGCTCAGCTACACCACCTCGGATGACCAGTGGGAGGCCGCGGTGTTCGTCAACAACATCGCCGACGAGGAATACCTCGTGCAGACCTTCGATCTCGGCGCCGTGCTCGGCATGACCGAGCAGTTCTACGGCCTGCCACGCTGGGTCGGCGGCAGCGTCCGCTACAACTTCTGACCCATCGCGTCGTCGCCGGCGGGCCATGCGGCCCGCCGGTCCTCCCTCATCCGTCGTGGTGCGCAGCAACCAGCTCGCGCAGTACTGCCACCGCCACCTTTCCAAGCGCCGTACGCGGTAGCGAATCGACGAACAGCACGTCACGCGGGCGCTTGTAGCGCGCCACCCGGCCCTCGAATACGGCCAGCACCGCAGCCGCATCGACAGCCGCCTCGCCGCGTACCGCGACCACCACCGGTACCTGCCCCCAGCGCGCATCGGCGCGCGGTGCCACGGCGGCCTCGCGCAGCAGCCCGCACTCGGCCAGCAGCCGTTCGAGCTCGGCCGGGTAGACGTTCTCTCCGCCCGAGATGATCACGTACTTGCTGCGGTCCTTGAACCAGAACAGCCCGGTCTCGTCGCGCGCCGCGATGTCGCCGCTCGCGAACCATCCCGCGGGGAACGGATCGATTTGCCCGGTCGTTGCGTTCCAGTAGCCGGTCGCGACATGCGGACCGCGGACGAGGATCTGCCCTGGCGTGCCGCACGGGACATCGCGATTATCGGCGTCGACCACGCGCACCTCGGTATGCAGACCAACGCGGCCGATGCTGCCGACCGTCCTCATGGCGTCATCGATGCGCTGGTAGATGGCGACCGGTCCGGTCTCGGTCGAACCGTAGATCTGGATGACCGGTACGCCGCGTGCGTGGAGCACCTCGATCACTGCACGCGGCACGTCGGTCGAACCGGTCGCCACCGCGCGCAGGGAGTCGAGCGCCGTATCCTGCCAGGCCGGCTCCGCGGCGAGTGCCTGAATCATCGGGGGCACCAGCACCGTCAGCGTCGGGCGCTCGCGCGCGATCAACGCAAGCGTCGCGCGCGGCTCGAAGCGCTCGGCGAGCAGCACCGTGGCGCCGCAATAGAGTGCCGGCAGGGTCTGGATGTTGATTCCACCGACGTGGAACATCGGCAACACGTTGAGCACGCGATCCGCCGCCGTCAGGTCGTGCATGTGCAGGCTGTTCAGCGCATTGAACAGCAGCGCACGCTGGCTGAGCGCGGCGCCGCGCGGGAACCCGGTGGTGCCCGAGGTATAGACGAGCAGCACGGGCAGGGTGTCGTCCACCGCGCGCGTACCGGGCAAGGGCAGATCGGCGCGCGTCGCCCGCGGCAGTCGCGCATAACCGGTGGCGTCGAAGTCGCTGGTTACCGCCGGTCGATCGCCGAGGTCGGACAGGAAGCCCGCACAGTGCCGGTCCACCACGACCAGTGCCACCCGCGCGTCGTCGAGCACCCCCGCGATCTCGTGCGCGGTGAGGCGCCAGTTGAGCGGCACCAGCATGAGTTCCAGTTCAGCGCAGGCGAACAGCAGGGCCACCTGGTCGGTGTGGTTGTGCCCGAGCCAGGCAACGCGCGCGCCGCGGCGGAGCCCGCACGTTTCCTCGAGCCAGGCGACGAGCGTCGCGATACGCGCTGCAAAGCCGGCGTAATCGCAGGCCGATTCGGCCGTGACGATGGCAGCCTTGGTCGGCATGAATTCGGCGTGGCGCGCGATCCAGCCGGCAAGCGAGCGCATCAGTCGCCTTCGCCCGGCAGGTAGAGGGCGCCGTGGCCGATCCGTTCGAGGCAGATGTCCGCGCTCCACGGCAGCATCAGCGATCCGCAGCGACTGTCGCGGTAGAGCCGCTCGATCGGCAGGGAACGCAGCATCGATTGCCCGCCGCAGGTGCGGATGGCCAGCTGGCACAACTCGTTGGCGTTCTCCATCACGCTGTGCTGGGCAGCATAGGCGCGCAACATCATCTCGCGTGGGGGATCGACGCGCGCTTCGCTGACGACCTGGAACCACAATGCCTTGGTCTGTTCGAGCATGATGTGCATCTGCGCGACATTGAACTGCTTGACGGCCTGGTCGCGTCGCCGGTCGCCGGACTGCCCCGGCACCTCGCCACGCAGGTAGCGCACGGTAAAGTCATAGGCGGCCTGCGCGATACCGAGATAGGTCGGCGTGAGGGTCAGGAACATGTGTGGCCAGCGCACCGCAGCCTGGTAGTAGATGCCCGCCGGCATCAGTGCCTCGTCCTCCTCGACCCGCACGTCGTCGAGGATCAGGGTGCGGCTGACCGTGCCGCGCATGCCGAGCGGATCCCAGTCACCCTCGACGCGCAATCCGGGCGCGTTCGCCGGCACGGCGACGTAGAGGGTGTTACGGCGCGACAGTTCGCCAGCGGGATCGGCCTCGGTACACAGGATGCCGTAGTAGTCGGCGTGCCCGGCGAGGGAGGCGAAGATCTTGCGCCCGCTGAGGCGCCAGCCGCCGGCCTCGCGCACCGCGGTGGTGGCGAACGGCACGGCACCGGCGGCGGCGCTGCCGCCCTCGGAGAACGGCTGGGCGTAGACCGCACCTTCCTCCACGATGCGTGCGTAGTGCAAGGCCCGGCGGCGCGCATGCTCGGCCCGCGCGTCCGCGTCCATGTCGATGGCGTCGGCGAGCGGCCCGGTCCACAGGCAGGAGCAAACATGCATGTTGAACGTGAGCGCGGTCGCGCCGCAGTAGCGGCCGATCTCGGCCGCGGTCAGCGCGTAGGCGCGGTAGTCGGCACCGAGCCCCCCATGCTCCCTGGGGACGCAGATGCCGAGCAGGCCGGCCGCGCGAAGATCGGCGTAGTTCTCGGTCGGGAAACGCGCCTCGCGATCGAAGCTCGGCGCGCGTGCGGCGAACGCGCGCTGGCCGAGCTCGCGGGCGCGCGCGGTCAGCTCGCGCTCCTGGGCGCCGAGACGCCAGGCGTCGGCATCGAAGATCGGTGCGTCGACCGGTGGCGCGCTCACGACGCGGCCCCCGCCAGGCGACCGTCCGCGACCACCGTGCGATCGTCGAGACGTACGGTGCAATTGCGTACCGGCAGGTCGAAATGTCCCTCGGTGAAGCGACCGGCGACCTCGTTGGCCCCGGTCGAGTAGAGGAAATTACCGGCAAACGCGCGCAGCTCGGTGCCGTTGGTATCGCGCTGGTCGTACATGGTCAGCGCCTCGTAACGGGCACGCTCGTTGAGCCCCCAGCCGACGTGGCTGACGCCGTAGGCCTCGCGATCGCCCCATGCGGCGAGGTACCGGCGCATCAGCTCGGCGTCGGTGCCGCTGCCGTTGACCGCGACGACGTAATCGTCCTCGATGACGAGTTCGACGGCCTGCGCGAGATAGCGCTTGAAGGTCAGGTTGATGTCACCGACATCGAGCACGAGGCGCCCGTTGACGCTGTGCGGACGCGGGAAGTTGACCACGATACCACCCGGCCAGTGCGACACCATGCCCGGCTTGTCGCACCAGCCCCATACCCCGCCGGTACGCGCATCGTCGAGGTCGATGACGAGATCGGTACCGGCCGCCGAGGTCACGTGCATGCGGCGCGCGGCGCGGCAGGCCTTGATCGCGGCACGCACGACCTGTTCGTCCGCGGCAGCCGGGACCAGCCGCTCGAGCGCATCGGGGTGTTCATTGGAAATCATCAGCACACGCGCGCCCGCGCCTAGGATCGCCGGCAGTTGCGGGGCGTGCAGCAGCCCCTCGACGGTCAGGTCGACAACCAGCGTCGCATGCTTGAGTGCTTCGAGCGCGGCATCGTGGCCATTGAGTGCCTGGCTCGCGCCGGTCGAACGGACCGGCACCGGCGCGGACTGGGCCGGCGTCGGCACGATGACGTCGAACACGCGCATACCGAGCTGCTCGAGCGCAAGGCGAGCGAGCTCGCGGTTCAACGGGCGCGACTGGGTTTCGGCGAGCAACGCGACCTGGTCGCCCGGCGTCAGCTTGCACAATTCGAACACGCGGCGGAAGGCATCCAGCCAGCGGTACTCGACGCGGTCGTTCAGCATGCGGATCAACTCCTGGAAAGACGGCCCGCCGCCGCGCGCGTCAGCAGGCGTGCAAATGGCGGGTGCGCTTGCACACGCCGCAATCGGCGCGCCAGGCCAGGCGCGCGTATCGAAATGCAGCGCGCGTGCGGCGGCGCGTGGCTGCCACTCTCGTGGTACGGGCTGCTGTCGTGGCCGTTGGACGAGGCCGACAGCGGGCGCGCGCTCCGCTCACCGGCGCTCACGCCACGCCGGCATCGGGGTGCGTATCGCGGAACGCGGGCAGCGCCATGCAGGCGCGCTCGACCGCGGCCAGGCGCGGGAACTCCTCGACGTCGATGCGGTTGCGCCGCGCGAGATCGAGCTGTGGCACTAGGCAGACATCGGCAATGCTCACCGAGTCGCCGACGGCAAAACGCCGGCTGCCGGCATCGGCCGTCAGCCACAGCTCGACGGCATCGAGCCCCTCGAGCAGCCAGTGTTCGAACCAGCGGCGCCGGCGTCCGGCGTCGATACCCAGCACGTCGCGCAGGTAGACGTGTACGCGGAAGCCGTTCAGCGGCTGCACGTCGGTGCACACGATCTGCGCGAGCTGCCGCGCACGGGCCCGCTGTTCGAGCGAGGCAGGCAACAACGGTGGTTCCGGGTAGCGCTCGTCGAGATACTCGATGATGGCGAGCGACTGCGTCAGGTGGAGCTGTTCGTCGCTGTACACCGGCACCAGGCCTTGCGGGTTGAGCGCACGGAAATCCGGGTCGTGCTGCGCGCCCGCGACCAGGTCGACCTCGCGGCGTGCACAGCTCACCCCTTTCAGCGCGAGCGCGATACGCACGCGGTAGGCGGAAGCGGAGCGAAGGTAGTCGTGAAGCTCGTACATGGGTGTGGTCTACCGTGCCCCGCTGCCGTGCCGGACGGTCAGTGCAGCGCGCCGCAGCCACGGCGGCGTGCGGCAGACACTCCGGACAGCAGCACTTCGGACACCAGGCAGGCCCCCTCAGCCGTCGTTCTGTGCGACGCGCAGCACCAGTCCGTCCAGCGCGTCGGTGACTTCGATCTGGCACGTCAGGCGACTGTTCGGACGGCGCTCGAGCGCGAGGTCGAGGGTCGAATCCTCGATGTCATCGGGCTGACCGACGATTTCCATCCACGCCTCGTCGATGTAGGCGTGGCACGTACTGCACGCGCAGCTGCCGCCGCAGATTGCGAGAATACCGTCGACGCCGTTCTGGATTGCCCCCTCCATCACCGAGATGCCGGTGGGAACGTCGCATTCGCGCCGCGTGCCGTTGACGTCGATGTAGGTGACCTTCGGCATGTGCGCCGTACCTCCCCTGCCGGCCGTGCGGGCCGTATTAGCGTTGTTACCGGAAGCGCCGCGGCGAGCTCATCCGCGTGCGCGCTGCATGAGATCGACGCCCTCGTCGGCGACCTCGGCAGGCGTAATCATAGTGCCCTGCGCGAGCAGACGGCGGCAAGCCATGTGGTCGGCCGCACGGTTGACCGAATCGGCTCCACACAGTGCGCCGCCGCGGAAATAGAACATCGAGAAGCTGCCCGCACCGACATCGCCACGTTGCACGCACTCGTCGAACGGCATGCCGATGCCTGCGATCTGCAGCTTGACGTCGTACTGGTCGGACCAGAACCACGGCACCTGAACATAGCGCTCGGGCCGATCGCACATGGCGGCGGCAGCGACACGCGCCTGGTCGACCGCGTTCTGGACCGATTCGAGCCGGATCTCGCGCCCGAGATAACCATTCATGTGCATGGTGCAGTCACCAGCGGCGACGATCAGCGGATCGCTCGTGCGCGCATGATCGTCGACGACGATGCCGTTACGGCACTCCAGTCCGGCCGCCGCAGCGATCTCCTCGTTGGCCACCACGCCGATGCCGGCGACGACGACGTCGGCAGGCAGGCGATCGCCGTGGCTGGTGAGTACGCTCACGCCATTGGCCGCCGGCTCGATTGCATCGACCGCGGTCGCCAGGCGGACATCGACCCCGTGGCCGCGGTGCAGGGCGGCGTAGTAGTCCGAGATGCCGGCCGACACCGCACGCGCCATCAGGCGCTCGAGCGCCTCGAGCACGATCACGTCCTTACCCAGCTGACGCGCCATGGCGGCAACCTCGAGCCCGATGAAGCCGCCGCCGACGACGACCAGGCGCTGGGCGTCCGCCAGGCGCGCGCGCAGGGCGTCGCTGTCGGCCAGGGTGCGTACGTAGAGCACGGCCGGGTGTTCCGCGCCGGGGCAGCCGAGCTGCCGCACGCGCGTGCCGGTGGCGAGCGCCAGGCGTGCGTAGGCCAGGCGACTGCCGTCACTGCATTCGATCTCGCGGCGGGTGCGATCGATCGTCGTCACCGTGACGCCGAGGCGCACGTCGATATCGAGTTTCTCGTAGTGGGACGCGGGACGGAACAACAGGCGCTCAGCGGCCAGCTCGCCGCCGAGATACTTCTTGGACAAGGGCGGGCGCTGGTACGGCAGTACCGGCTCCTCGGCGAACAGCACGAGCTGGCCGTCGTAGCCGAGCTTGCGCAGTGAGTCACACACCTGCAGGCCGGCCTGCCCACCACCGACGACGATGAACGGAGGCGCGGACACGGGCGCTTCAGGTCTGGCGATCGGGGATCGTGACGACGAGGCCGTCGAGTGTGTCACTCATCTTGATCTGGCAGGACAGGCGCGAGCCCGGACGCCGCTCGGCAGCCGTACATTCGAGCATATCGCCCTCCATGTCGCTGATCGGAGGCAGCCGCTCGAGGAAGGCATCGTCGACGTACACGTGACAGGTGGCACAGGCACACCCGCCGCCGCACTCGGCGACGATGCCGTCGACATCATTCTGGATGGCGGCTTCCATCAGGCTCCAGCCTGCGGGGACCTCGACGGCGTTTTCGCTGCCGTCCGGTTGGCGATAGATGACCTTGGGCATGGGTGTCCTACATGTTCGGGTAGTTGGGGCCGCCGCCACCTTCGGGCGTGACCCAGTTGATGTTCTGTGTCGGGTCCTTGATGTCGCAGGTCTTGCAGTGCACGCAGTTCTGCGCGTTGATCTGCAGACGCGACTCGCCGCCTTCCTCGACGAACTCGTACACCCCCGCGGGACAATAGCGCTGCTCCGGTCCCGCGTAGCGCGCGAGGTTCACCGCGACCGGCACGCTGTCGTCCTTGAGAGTGAGGTGACAGGGCTGGTCCTCCTCGTGGTTCGTGTTGGACAGGAACACCGAGGAGAGCTTGTCGAAGGTGAGGGTGCCGTCGGGCTTGGGGTACTCGATCGGCTTGCACTCGGCGGCAGGCTTGAGCGTGGTGTGGTCGGCGCGGTGGCGCAGCGTCCACGGCGCCTTGCCGCGCAGCAGGACGGTATCGATAGCCGAGTAAGCGAACGCCAGCGGCAAGCCCCAATGGAACGCCGGTTTGATGTTGCGTACGCGGTAGAGTTCGTCCCACAGCCAGGTCTGCTCGAGGCGCTCGCGGTACCCGGTGACCTCGACGCCCTGGGCGTTCTCGTCGGCGAGTGCCTCGAAGACCGCCTCGGCGGCCGTCATGCCCGACTTCATGGCGGTGTGCGTGCCCTTGATCTTGGGCACGTTGAGAAAACCTGCGCAGTCCCCGATCAGGAGCCCCCCGGGGAAGCTGAGCTTCGGAATCGACTGGAAGCCGCCCGCCGAGATGGCGCGAGCGCCGTAGGCGAGGCGCCGCCCGCCCTCCAGAACCTCGCGGATCAGCGGGTGGGTCTTGAAGCGCTGCATCTCGTCGAACGGGCTGAGGTAGGGATTCTGGTAGTCGAGGCCAACCACGAAACCGATCGAGACCAGGTTCTCGTCGAAGTGGTACATCCACGAGCCACCGTAGGTCGACATGTCCATCGGCCAGCCGGCGGTGTGGGTGATCTGTCCGGCCTGGTGCTTGGCGGGGTCGATCTCCCACAGCTCTTTGACGCCGAGCCCAAAGACCTGCGGATCGACACCTTCGCGCAGTCCGAAGCGCTCGAACAGTGTCTTCGTCAACGAGCCACGACACCCCTCCGCGAACAGCGTCTGGCGCGCATGCAGTTCCATGCCGAGTTCGAAGTTGGGCCCCTCCTCGCCTTCGCGGGTGCGGCCCATGTCGTTGGTGGCGACACCCTTGACGCTGCCGTCCTCGTGGTAGAGCACTTCGGCAGCGGCGAAGCCGGGATAGATCTCGACTTCCAGCGCCTCGGCCTGCTCGGCCAGCCAGCGGCACACGTTGCCGAGGCTGACGATGTAATTGCCATGATTCTTCTGCTGCGGCGGCGTCATGAAGCGGAACGCGCGCTGCTCGGTGAGGAACATGAAGCGATCCTCGCCCGCCGGCGTGTTGAGCGGCGCACCGCGCTCCTTCCAGTCCGGCAGCAGCTCGTCGAGTGCACGGGGTTCCATCACGGCGCCGGACAGGATGTGCGCGCCGATCTCGGAGCCCTTCTCGAGCACGCAGACGGTCAGGTCGCGTCCGCTTTCGACGGCGAGCTGGCGTAGCCGGATCGCCGCGGCGAGCCCGGACGGACCGCCGCCGACGATGACCACGTCGAACTCCATCGCTTCGCGTTCCATAACTTCTCCTCGGTCGTCGGTGGTCGGGCTACTTGTCGAGCGCCTCGACCATGGCGGGGACTTCCTTGAAGAGATCGCCGACGAGTCCGTAATCGGCGACGCCGAAGATCGGCGCTTCCTCGTCCTTGTTGATGGCAACGATGACCTTGGAGTCCTTCATGCCGGCGAGGTGCTGGATGGCGCCCGAGATGCCGACCGCGATGTAGAGGTTCGGCGCCACCACCTTGCCGGTCTGACCGACCTGGTAGTCGTTCGGCACGTAACCCGCATCGACCGCGGCGCGCGACGCGCCGACCGCCGCGCCAAGCTTGTCGGCGAGCGCCTCGATCACCGAGAAATTCTCCGAACTGCCGACCCCGCGACCACCGGAGACGATGATGTCGGCGGCAGTCAGCTCGGGACGGTCGGACTTGGTCAGTTCCTCGCCGACGAATTCCGACAGGCCGGCATCGGCGGCGGCGTCGACCGCTTCGACAGTACCGTTGCCCCCACTGGCGGCAACCGGGTCGAACGCCGTGGTTCGCACCGTGATGATCTTCTTGGCATCGCCGCTCTTGACCGTTGCGATGACATTGCCGGCATAGATAGGCCGCACGAAGGTGTCGTTCGATTCGACCCCGATGATGTCGGAGATTTGCGCGCAGTCGAGCAGCGCGGCGACGCGCGGCATGACGTTCTTGCCGGTCGTGGTGGCGGCGGCGAGGATGTGCTCGTAGGGCTCGGCCACGGCGACCACGAGCGGCGCGAGGTTCTCGGCGAGGACGTGGGCGTAGTGCGGGGCATCGGCGTGCAGCACCTTGCGCACGCCGGCGACCTGGGCGGCGGCGTCCGCGATCGGCTGGCTGCCACTGCCGGCGACGAGGATGTCGACCTCACCGCCGATGGCGGCGGCGGCGGCGACGGCGTTGAGCGTGGCCGCGCTCAGCGCGGCGTTGTCGTGTTCGGCTACTACCAGTGCAGTCATCTCAGATCACCTTCGCTTCGTTGCGCAGCTTCTCGACCAGGGTGGCGACGTCGGGCACCTTGATGCCGCCCTGCCGCGCCGGCGGCTCGGCGACCTTGACCAGCGTCAGGCGCGGCGCGATGTCGACGCCGAGATCGGCCGGGGCCAGCGTGTCGAGCGGCTTCTTCTTCGCCTTCATGATGTTGGGCAGCTTGACGTAGCGCGGCTCGTTGAGGCGCAGATCGGACGTGACGACGGCCGGCAGCTTGAGCTTGACGGTCTGAATGCCACCGTCGATCTCACGGCGCACCTCGAGGCCGCCATCAGCGAGCGCGACGCCGCAGGCGAAGGTGCCCTGCGGCCAGCCGAGCAGTGCTGCGAGCATCTGGCCGGTCTGGTTGGAATCGTCGTCGATCGCCTGCTTGCCGAGCAGCACGAGTTCAGGCTGTTCCTTCTCGATCACCGCTTTGAGGAGCTTGGCGACGGCGAGCGGCTGCACGTCTTCATCGGTCTCGACGAGGATGCCACGGTCCATACCCATTGCCATGGCCGTGCGCAGGGTTTCCTGGCACTGCTTGGGGCCGATCGAAACGGCCACCGTCTCGCTGGCATTGCCGGCTTCCTGGATACGGATGGCTTCCTCGACGGCGATTTCGTCGAACGGGTTCATCGACATCTTCACGTTCGCGAGGTCGACGGCCGAGCCGTCCGCCTTGGGACGGGCCTTGACGTTGTAATCGATGGCCCTCTTCACGGCCACAAGGATTTTCATGCGCTCCTCCAGGTCTCAGGCGTATTGGGTCCGGGCCGCGCCGTGGCGGCGCCGCGCGCGCCCTGCCGGGTGCGCGGATCGTCGCCGGCACTACGTTGCCGTTGGCGGTATCGGATCTGCGCCGGCCCTCGCGGCCGGCGGCGTTGGTCGTCAGCGGGAACCGGCGCCGCAGTGCGTCCGGCGCTCCGGTTCGAGGCGCGGAATGGTAACAATAACGGGTTGATCGCAAAAGACTCGTGCCCCGATACGGCACACTCACCGGGGGGTCGGCTGCGGCGCCCGCACGGCCGGTGGTATAGTCGCCGCCGCTTCCCCCGACGGTCCTGCGGGCCGCCTGCGGAAGACCCGAACGCCGCGAGGAACCACCATCATGAGCACGCCTGCCGCCGACCAAGCCACCCGCCCCGGACCGACCGCCGAAGGCCGTTTCGACTGGAGCGACCCGCTGCGCCTGGGCGACCAGTTGCACGAGGACGAGCGTCTCATCGCCGAGGCCGCGCACGCCTTCTGCCAAGAGCGCCTGATGCCGCGCATCCGCGACGCTCACCGCCACGAACACTTCGATCGCGCCATCATGAACGAGTTCGGCGAGCACGGTTTCCTCGGCGCGACCATTCCCGAGCAGTACGGCGGTGCCGGGCTCAGCTACGTCTGCTACGGCCTCATCGCGCGCGAAGTCGAGCGCGTCGACTCGGGTTACCGCTCCGCGATGAGCGTGCAGTCGAGCCTGGTCATGCACCCGATCTACGCCTCCGGCACCGAGGACCAGCGCAATCGCTACCTGCCCAGGCTGGCCAGTGGTGAATGGGTCGGCTGCTTCGGGCTCACCGAGCCGGACCATGGCTCCGACCCGGGTGGCATGAAGACGCGTGCGAAGCAGGTCGACGGCGGCTACCTGCTCAACGGTGCCAAGATGTGGATTTCCAACTCCCCCATCGCCGACGTCTTCGTGGTGTGGGCGAAGACCGACGACGACGTCATTCGCGGCTTCGTCCTGGAAAAGGACATGCCGGGGCTGTCCGCACCCAAGATCGAGGGCAAATTCTCGCTGCGTGCGTCGATCACGGGCGAAATCGTCATGGCCGACGTGTTCGTGCCGGAGGCCAACCTGCTGCCCAACGTGCAAGGTCTGCGCGGCCCGTTCGGCTGCCTCAACCGGGCCCGGTACGGCATCGCCTGGGGCGCCATGGGCGCGGCGGAGTTCTGCTGGCATGCGGCGCGCGAATACACCCTGGAGCGCCAGCAGTTCGGACGTCCGCTCGCCGCCAACCAGCTGATCCAGAAGAAGCTCGCCGACATGCAGACGGAGATCGCACTCGGCTATCAGGCGGCGCTGGCAGTCGGCCGCATGATCGACGCCGGGACCGGCGCACCGGAGGCCATCTCCCTGATCAAGCGCAACAATTGCGGCAAGGCGCTGGACATCGCCCGCGTCGCGCGCGACATGCACGGAGGCAATGGCATCTCCGACGAATACCACGTCATCCGCCACGTCTTGAACCTCGAAGCGGTCAATACCTACGAGGGCACCCACGACGTCCACGCGTTGATCCTGGGGCGCGCCCAGACCGGAATCCAGGCCTTCATGGCCTGATTCCGACGCGCCGCACGGTGCCGCAACCTGCCCGGGCCGCGCGCGCCGGAGCGTTTGCGCCCTCCCACGGCTTGTGCTTGAATCTGCTGCGCTCGTCGTCAGTTCGGAGCGATTGCAGCACGAGCGGCGGCATACCGGTTGCGCGGCCACTCGGACGCGTTTGGTGGCCGTCCGGCCAGCGTGCGTAGAGGGGAGCACGCCGACCCTACCTTCCCGATCCGCCGCCGGCCGGTCAGCACCGCACCCATGCCGCCGCCAGCGACCGCGTGCACGCGCGGTCTCCCGCGGCGGGCGACAAGCGACGATGTACGCACACGAGACCGTGACACCAGGATTCGCGCTGGAGGGTGGAGCCGCACACGATCCTGCGATGACCGCCACGGTGATGACTCAGAACGGGCCGCAGCCGAGCGCGAAGGGCGGCCGATAATAATGGGACCGATGAAGCATGAACATCTACGTGGGCAACCTGCCCTACAGCGTCAAGAGCGCTGAATTGAAGGAAGCATTCGAGGCCTTCGGCGCGGTCAGCTCGGCCGAGGTCATTTTCGACCGTCGCACCAAGCGTTCACGCGGTTACGGCTTCGTCGAGATGGACGACGACCTGGCTGGCCGCCGCGCCATCGAGGCGCTCAACGGGAGCGATTTCAAGGGCCGGGAGCTGCGAGTGGACGAGTCGCAGCCGCGCGAGGAAAAGACCGAACGGCGTGCCAATGGGCACGGCGCCGGTCCGCGGGCCGACCACGATGGCGGCCGCGGCCACGGTCGCGACAGCGCCGCGGCACGGTCGGAGCGCGGACACAGCCCGGCGGCGCCGGAGCCGACCACCGGCGGCGTGATCGGCTTCTTCAAGCGCCTGTTCGGCTGAATGACGGCGCCCGGCGGGACGCCAGACGACGAGCTGCCGCCGGGCACCCGCCTGCCGCCGGCAGCGCTGCCCGCATGGCGCGCCTACCGCGCCATGCGGGCGAGCAAGGCGTCGCACTTCGCCGCGCTTGCCGCAGCCGACAGCGCGCGCCGCGAGCGCGGCGCACCGCCGCTTGCCGCTGCCGCGCAGCGCGCGCGCCTGCGCGACGGGCACGATGCCGCGGTGCGCGGTTTCGCGGCGGCGATGCAGACCCTGGCCGCGCCCGTCGCCGCGGCCCCTCGGGGACTGCTG
>JAVJVZ010000023.1:0-95751 GCA_040220855.1 Gammaproteobacteria bacterium
CCCGGGGCGGCCCGCGGGGGGGTGCCCCGACTCAGTTGGCGGCGACCTGCGCGTTCGCCTTGCGCGCCATCTTGCGCACGTAATGCATGAGACCGTCGAGTTCACGTTCGGTGAAGTGCTTGAAGCGCGGCATGCCGTTCATGCGCTTGGCGCCCTCCACCACCACCGCGCGGAAGCTCTCCCTGCCGAGCACGATGGGCGATTCGCGCAGATCGGGTGCATTTCCACCCGACACCGCGCCGCCGCCGTGGCAGAGAAAACAGGACTGCGCGTAGACGTGCTGGCCGTAGGCGGCGAGCTGCTCGTCGATGACGAAGTCGGCAGGGTCGAGCGGCTGCGCGAAGCTGCGCGGCGGCGACGGCGGTACGCTGCCCTTGCCATCCAACGCGAAGGTGTACAGCCGACGCGGATGCACCCCGTACTTCCAACCGTGCTGCGCGGCGAGCGTGCCGGCGATGAGACCGGCGCCGCCCCAGCCGACCAGCAGTGAGACGTACTGCTTGCCGTCCACGCTGTAGGTGACCGGCGGTGCCGAGATACCGTGGCCCAGCTCGACGCTCCACAGCACCTCGCCGGTCTCGGCATGGTAGGCAACGAAACGACCGTCGGCGCGGCCCTGGAAGACCAGCTTGCCGGCCGTCGTCATGGTGCCCGGATTCCATTGCGGCGGCAGCTCGTGCTGCCATACCTTGCGGCTCTCGAGCGGATCCCAGGCGACCAGGAAGGCCTCGCCGTAGTCGGCCGGGGTATCCTCGGTGCCGAACTCGACACCGACATTGACGAAGAAATGCGGCGGCTGCCAGGCCTGGAAATCGACCTTGTCGTCCTTCCACAGCGCCGGCATCTCGATGGTCGGGATGTACACGAGCCCGGTGTCCGGGTTGTACGACATGGCATGCCAGGAATGCGTGCCGAAGGGACTCGGCCAGACCAGTTCCTCGCCGTCCTCGTAGCGTGCGCCGGCAACCTCCACCGGCCGTCCACTCTTGAGATCGACGTGGCTGGCCCAGGTCACCTTGCCGAGCTTCTCGGCCGAGAGCAGTTCACCGTTGGCGCGGTTGATGACGTAGAAGAAACCGTTCTTCGGCGCGTGCATCAGGGCCTTGACGGACTGTCCACCGTACTCGAGATCGGCCAGCACGATATCCATGTTGGAGTTGTAGTCCCAGGTCTCGCCGGGCACCGTCTGGTAGTGCCACTTGTACGCGCCGGTGTCGGCGTCGAGGGCCACGATCGAGCACAGGAAGAGGTTGTCGCCCCCCTCTGGCGAGCGGATCTTCTGGTTCCACGGACTGCCGTTGCCGGTGCCGATCAGCACCTGGTCGAACTCGGGGTCGTAGGTGATGCCGTGCCAGGTGTTACCGCCGCCGCCGTGCTTCCACCACTCCCCGGTCCAGGTCTTGGCGGCCATCGCCATGGCCTCGCTCTCGAAGCCGTCGGCAGGATTGCCGGGCACCACCCAGAAGCGCCACGCCTGCTCGCCGGTGTCGGCGTCGTAGGCCGTGACGTAACCACGCGCGGCTTCCTGCTCGGTACCGCCGTTGCCGATGATGACCTTGCCCTTGAACACCTTGGGTGCGCCGGTGATGTAGTAGGCACGGCGTGGATCGATGGTCATCGTCTCCCACACCTTCTCGCCCGTGTGGCGGTTGAGCCCGACCAGGCGGCCGTCGATGGTCGAGATGATGAGCTTGTCGCGCCACACCGCGGGCCCCTTGTTCTGGTCCCACATGATGCGCAGGCGGTCACCGGCATGCTCGATGGCCTGCGGGTCGTACTCCCACAGCAGCTTGCCGGTGCGGGCGTCGACCGCGCGGGTCTTCGAGAACGAACCGGTGAAATAGATGACGCCGTCGACGACCAGCGGCGTCGCGACCAGCGAGCGATCGCCCGGCAGTTCCATCACCCACTCGACACCGAGACGCGCAACGCTCTCGGTGTCGATCTGGTCGAGCGGGCTGTAGCGCTGCTCGGAATAGTTGCGCCCGAAGGCCGGCCAGTCGCTGCCGTCACCGAGTGCGGCGAGCGTGGCATCGTCAACCGTGGTCGCCGCACTGCCGGCCTGTGCCAGGCCGGCTAGCAGCCCGGCGGTAAACCATCGACAGGTTCCGTTCATCGTAAGCTCTCCCCATAATGATCCGTCACCCGCCACGCGGACCTCCCGTGCGCGGCGGATACGCAGCCGATTCTATGTCATCCACCGGCGCTGCGGCCGCGACGCCGCAGCCGGCGAGCGCAACCCGGGAAATTCTCATGACCAGCATTCGCCACGAGCTGTTCGCACAGGCTGCACGGGCCTGCGAGTGCCTCGGACCGCAGGCGCTGGCGCGCGCGGTGCTGGTCGACCCCGAGCCCTCGCCGGCGCGCGATGCCGAGTTCGGCCTGCTCGCCCTCGCCGACGGTTCCGCCGGTCTCTACTACGCCTGGCTCGGCGGCGAACAGGCGGCGCTGCCGCAGCGCTTTCGCGCCACCGACATCGAGGGCGTCGACGTGCTCGAGGTGTGCCGGCTCTACCTCGGCGATTCGGACGTCGAGCGGTCCATCGGGCTCGCCGCCATCAGCGCGGTCACTGCGAGCCTGTACCAGCGCGCCGGCTACGTGCCGCCGAGCGCCGACGATTCCTTCGCCGGCCTGACCCTCGTGGCCGGCGACCGCCTCGGCATGATTGGCAATTTCCCGCCGCTCGTGCGCCGTGCACGCGCGCTCGGTGTCGACGTCGCCGTGGTCGAACGCAAAGCGCACATGGTGACGCGCGAGCCGGGCCTCGTGATCAGCCTCGACCCCGCCGTGCTGCACGATCGTGACCAGGTCATCTGCACCGGCGCGACGCTGCTCAACGACAGCTTCGAGGCGATGCTCGCGCATTGCCGGCACGCTCGACGCATCGCGCTGGTCGGGCCGAGCGTCGGCTTCTTTCCGGACGCGGTGTTCGCCCGCGGCATCGACGTCGTCGCCGGCACCCGTGTGCTCGATGTCGAGCAGGCACGCACGCGTCTCGCCGCCGGTGAGCGCATGGGCGCGAGCGCCACGCGAACTCTGATCCAGCGCGCCGACTACCCGGGGTTCGCGACGCTGCTGGCACGCGCCATGGCCACAGCCGGCCTCGCCGACGCCGCTGGCGGCTGACCGGCCTGCCACCGCCCGGCGCCCGTGCGCAGCCGCGCAACGATCATGGAAGATCGTTGCAGGCCGATGACGGCGCGCCATAACCCTCTAAAATAGTGGGATGTTCAGCTTCTCTCCCGTGTCCCGTCCATGAGCGCGCCCGCCAGCAACCGGCCCAGCGGCAACGGCCTGCAGCGGCTGGTCTTCGACAACAGCTTCGTCCGCGAGCTGCCCGCCGATCCCGAAACCGCCAACCGGCGCCGCCAGGTCACCGACGCGTGCTACTCGCGCGTGGCGCCGACGCCGGTTGCCGCGCCACGCCTCGTCGCCTGCGCCCGCGAGGTCGCCGCATTGCTCGACCTCGCCCCGGCCGACTGCGAGACGCCGCTCTTCACCGAGGTGTTCGCCGGCAACCGCCTGCTCGAAGGCATGGAGCCCTGGGCGAGCTGCTACGGCGGCCACCAGTTCGGCAACTGGGCCGGCCAGCTCGGTGACGGCCGCGCAATCAATCTCGGCGAAGTCGTCAATGCCCGCGGCGAGCGCTGGGCGCTGCAGTTGAAGGGCGCGGGCCCTACGCCCTATTCGCGCATGGCCGATGGCCTCGCCGTGCTGCGTTCGAGCGTACGCGAGTTCCTCTGCAGCGAGGCCATGCATCACCTCGGCGTGCCGACCACGCGCGCACTGTCACTCGTCACCACCGGTGAAACGGTCGTGCGTGACATGTTCTACGACGGCAATCCGCGTCCCGAACCCGGTGCCGTGGTGTGCCGCGTGGCGCCCTCCTTCACACGCTTTGGCCATTTCGAGATCCACGCCGCGCGCGGCCGTCTCGACCTCCTCAAGCAGCTGCTCGATTACACCCTGCGCGTCGACTTCGGCTACGCCCTGCCCGACGACGGCAACCTCGAGCGCGCGCGACCGCTCTACCTCGCCTGGTTCGACGAGGTCTGCCAGCGCACCGCCCGACTCATGGTCGACTGGATGCGGGTCGGCTTCGTGCACGGCGTGATGAACACCGACAACCTGTCGGTGCTCGGTCTGACCATCGACTACGGACCCTACGGCTGGCTCGAGGACTACGACCCCGACTGGACGCCGAACACCACCGACGCGCATGGTCGCCGCTACCGTTACGGCCAGCAGCCGCAGGTCGCGCTGTGGAACCTGGTGCAGCTCGCCAACGCGGTGTATCCCCTGATCGAGGACACCGCGCCGCTCGAGCAAGCACTCGAACGCTACCGCGAGACCTACGCCGCGGGGTGGGACGCCGCGGTCGCCGCCAAGCTCGGCCTGCCACGTCTCGCCGACCCTGCCGACCGCACGCTGGTCGACGACTGCTTTGCCTTGCTCGGCGCGGTGGAGACGGACATGACGCTGTTCTTCCGCGACCTCGCGCGCGTCGACCTCGCCGGCTGCGACGGCGCGCCGGCGGCACCGCCGCCCGAGCTCGCGTCGGCATACTACGCGCCGACCCAGGTCGACGACGCCTACCGCGCACGCCTCGGCCGCTGGCTCGCCGACTACCGCGCGCGGCTCGCCGCGGCCGGCGTCGACGCGTCCACGCGGCGCGCCCGCATGGACGCGGTCAACCCGCGCTACGTGCTGCGCAATTACCTCGCCCAGCTCGCCATCGATCGCGCCGAACAGGGTGATCCCGGCGGCGTGAGGGAACTGCTCGAGGTGCTGCGGCGGCCCTACGACGAACAACCCGGGATGGAACACTACGCGGCGCCGCGTCCGGAGTGGGCGCGTCACCGCGCCGGCTGCTCGATGCTCTCGTGCAGCTCCTGACGCCATGCTCGCACACGACCTGACCGTCACGCGGCCGGACTATGCCGGCGGTTCGATTGCCAATCTGATGGCATCGCTCGGTGGCGCACTCGGCGCCGCGCCAACACCGTGCGCGCCGCTGACCGCGCTGCCGGTATCGCGCGTCCGCGAGGCTGCACGCGTCGCGCTGGTGGTGGTCGACGGCCTCGGTGCCGACCTCCTCGCTGCGCTCGGCCCACGCGGCGCGCTGGCCGCACACCGCGCGGCCCGCATCACCTCGGTGTTCCCGCCCACCACGGCGAGTGCGGTGACCACTTTCATGAGCGGCCTGGCGCCGCAGCAACATGGACTGACCGGCTGGTTCATGCATTTCCGCCGTCTCGGCGCGGTCACCGCGGTGCTGCCCTTCGTGCCGCGTTACGCCGCCGCACCGCTCACCGCGCAGGGCATCGAGCCGGCGGCATTGATCGATGTACCGAGCTTCGCGGCGCGCATCGCCGCGCCGGCCGCCGCGCTGCTGCCGGCGGACCTCGCCGAGTCGCCGTTCAGCCGGCTGCTCGCTGCAGGGGCGCGTCGCGACGGCTACCGCGACCTCGCCGACTTCAGCGCCCGCCTCGCGCACTTCGTGGCCGGCACCGACGACGCCCGCTTCCTCTACGCCTACTGGCCCGAACTCGACCGTCGCGCCCACCTCGAGGGTCCCTCGAGCGAATCCGTTGCCACGCACTTCGCCGAACTCGACGCCGTGCTCGGCGACATTGTCGCGCACGCCGCCGGCAGCGGCACACTGGTTATCGTGACCGCCGACCACGGCTTCATCGACAGCGGCCCCGACCAGCGCATCGAGCTCGCCGACCACCCTGCACTGGCGGACATGCTGGCGCTGCCCCTGTGCGGTGAACCGCGCGCCGCGTATGCCTACGTCCGTGCGCACGCAGGCGGTGAGTTCGAAGACTACGTCGCCAGCGAGCTCGGCGAGGTCGTGGAACTGCACCGTTCCGCGGACCTCCTCGCCGACGGCTGGTACGGCCCCGGGCCGGCCCATCCCGAGCTCTCGGCCCGCATCGGCGACTACGTGCTGTGCGCGCGCGGCCGCCACAGCCTGCGCGACCACGTGGTCGGCGAACGCGGCTTCGACCTGCGCGGCCACCACGGCGGCCTCAGCGCCGCCGAGCAATACGTGCCGCTGGTGCTGGCCGGCCCCTGACGCTTCACGACGCTTCGCAGACATGGACGAACCGACTTCCCGGCGCCGCTCGCGGCGCCATGCCCGCAGCGACGCCACCACTGTGGACGACAGCCGGGCCCAGGATGCCACGGGCGCTGGCGACACCTCGCACCGCGACGCACGGCGCCGCCGACGCCGCCGCGCGCCGGCGCCCAAGCCCCCGCCGCTGCTGCCGCGCATCCCGTGGCGGCGCCTGTTCGGTGCGCTCGCGCTGGGCGTGCTGGCGTTGGTGCTGGTCGGACTGGTGGTGGTACTGACGGTCGACGTCGAACGCTACAAACCCGATGTCGTCGCCGCCATCAGCGCGGCAACGGGCCGCGAATTCGCCATCGATGGCGCGATCCGCATCCGGCCGTCGCTGTCACCGACGCTGGTGGTGGAGGACGTACGCCTGGCCAATCCACCGTGGGCCCGTGAGCGCGACTTCCTGCGGGTCGAACGCGTCGAGGCGAGCGTCCGGCTGGGCGCATTGCTGCGCCATCGCATCGAAATCGTGCGCTTCGACCTGCGTGGCGCCGCGTTCACATTCGAGCGCGACGGCGGACGGGCCAGCTGGCACTTCGCGGCCGCACCTGGCGCCGGCGCCCCACGCGCGGTGCTGCCGACGCTGGCGGTCGAACGGGTGCGGTTGCTCGACGTGAACCTGCTTTTTCCGCATTCCAGCGGCGTATCGCGTACCGTGCACCTCCGCGAGATCACGCTCGATGCACCGGCGCCCGGTGAGCCGCTGCGCCTGCGCGGCGCCGCGAGCTACGACCTCCAACGCATCGACTTCGCGGGGCGCCTCGGCCCGCTCGAGGCGCTGCACGGCGAGGCACCGTACCCGTTCGACCTGCGCGTCAATTTCCGTGACCTGCGTCTCGAGGCCGAGGGCAGCATCGCCGCGCCGGCGCGCGGACAGGGCTTCGATGTCGCATTCAGCCTCGAGGCGCCCACCCTTGACAGCCTCGATGCCGTGCTCGGGCGCCGCCTGCCGCGGCTGTCACGACCACGCCTGAGCGGGCGCCTGCAGGACACCGAAGGCGCCGTCGTGTTCGACCCGCTTTCACTCGAACTGGGTCCAACTGTCGCCAGCGGCCGCATCGCGTTGCGCAGCCACGGGCCTCGCCTGCATCTCGATGCCGACATCACGGCGCCCTACCTCGACCTGGACGTGCTCGGACGTATGCCGGCGGGCACCACCGACGACCGCTCCGTCGACTGGCGTGGGCAGGCCCTGGCACCGCGCTGGCTGGATGCCGCGGACCTTGCGCTCGATGTGCGCATCGATGCGTTGCGCGGGCGCAATCTCGAACTCGACAACATCGCCTTCAAGCTCAGTCTCGACGACCGTCTGCTCGCGGTGGAGGATTTCGTCCTCGCCCTCGGCGACGGCCGGGCACGCGGACGCCTGCGACTCGATGCGCGCAGCACACCGCCACAGCTCACCCATGAACTCGACCTGCGAGCGGTTCCGATCACACCGCTGGTCGGCGCGCGTGGGCGCGGCGCGGTCCGTGGCGGACACCTCGACCTGGCGCTCGAAGTGGCAGGCAGTGGCGCCGACCTCGGCACGTTCGCGGGCCAGGCAACGGGTCGATTGCACGCCCACATCCGCGACCTCGAACTCGACGATCGCGCGGCCAGCGTTGCCGAAGGGGACCTGCTGCTCGGACTGCTCGCCGCAGTCAATCCACACGCGACGCAGGATGACCGCATCGAGATCGAGTGCGCAGTCGCGCACTTCCCGTTGCGCGCGGGCCGCTTCGAGAACGCCACCGGTCTGGGCGTCACCACGCGGCGACTGCGTATCCTCGGCGGTGGGACGGTCGAGCTTGCCAGCGGCGCGCTCGATCTCGGCATCGACGCGCGGCCGCGGGAGGGCGTGGGACTGAATCCCGCGGCGTTCGCCGATTTCATGCGTATCGGCGGCACCCTGGCCGCGCCGCGCGCGAGCACCGATGCCGCCGGTCTCGCCACGGCCGGGGTCAAGGCAGGTGCGGCAATCGCGACCGGCGGGCTGTCGCTGCTTGCCGAAGGCATTCTCGACCGCGCCGATAGCGAGGTCGACGTGTGCGCGGTGGCGGCAGGCCTGGCCGCCGCACCCGGGGCCGGTCCGGCGGACCGCGCGGCGAGTGCGGCGCGACGCGCGATGGACGTCACCACGCGCGGGCTCGAGCGCGCGGGTAGCGCCCTGCGAGATGGCTTCGAGGGGCTGCTCGGGCGTTGAACATGCCGTGCCCGGACCCGGTCCCGGGCCGCTCGAAGACCTCGAATTCGCCGTAGAATTGTTTGTTAACCAGATGAAACCGCTATATTCTTTCGAGTAACCTCATAGACCACTCGAATGATGCGCTGTTTCTTACTGTCAGGCCTCGCCGCCGTTACGCTGAGCGGCGCCGTGGCCGCCGACGAGCCGCCCAGCCCCTACGGGCGCCTCTTCCGCACCCTCGCCGGCGACCGCCTGGAGCGCGAGCACGGCATCGCCGTAATGGGCTTTGCCCACGTCACCGCCGCCGTCGCCAACCACGACATTCCCGAGAGCCCGATGCCGCAGGGCCTCGCGCGCAACACCCAGCCGCAGAGCGGTGTCGCGCAGGACGAGGGATTGAACCTCAACCACGTCGGCATTCTCGTCTGCAAGGGCGCCGGCTGCCCGCCGGGGCGCCCGTTCGCGCCCGATCCCGGGCGCAACGTGCTGAGCCGCATCACGCCGTTGCCGGGCCCACGCGGTGAGGATGTGATCGTCGACTGGGGCATTTCCGTCCTGCTCGGCGAGGACGCCGTCTACTGGAAGACCAAGGGTCTCGACGACTGGAACTGGAACGCCGACGATCCGCATCGCCTCGCGCTCACCCAGTGGTATCTCGACATCTACCTGCCGGTCGGTGCCGGTGCGTCGCTGCTCGTCGGCAGCTGGCACACCCCCATGGCGGCCGAGATCGGCTACCCCTTCGTACCGCCGAACTACTTCGCGAGCCGCACCTATGCGTTCTCCGCCGGACCAGCCAAGCACGTCGGCGCGCTGTTGCAGGCGAAGCTGCCCCTGCCCGCCGAGTTCGGCCACGCGAGCCTCGGTTTCGGTCTGGCCAGCGACTGGAACAGCCTCGACTTCGGCTCCGGCGCCGGCGGTCCCTCTTTCATCATGAACCTGCGCTGGCGCAGCCCCGACATGGCGACCTGGGTCGACATCGAGACGACCTACGGAAACGGCGAGGATGACTTCGGCGATGCGCGTCTCAAGGATGGCGTGCCACGTCCACGCGGCGGCGGCAGTCAGTACCTCGCGCTGAGCTCGAGCGACGAGTACCTCGATCGCTTCATCGCCTACCTCACCGTGAGCCACGCCCTCAATGACGCCCTCGACCTCGTCGTCGAGGGCGTCTACATGACCCAGGAGGGGGGCGACCTCGCGCCGACTCCCTTTGCCATCACGCGCGACTCGGTGCTTTACGGCCTCAACGCGGGACTGCGCTACCGCCTCGCAGAAGGCCTCCACGCAGGCGCGCGTCTCGAGTGGTTCGCCGACGAGAATGCCGCCAACGTCCTGTGGGGCGGGGTCGGCGCGCGCGGCGGCAAAGTGACCGCGTTGACCCTCAACCTGAGCTGGCTGGTGAGCCCGCACCTGCTGGTGCGCCCGGAACTCAAGTACGACAGCTACGACGGCGGTGGCCACCTGTTCGCACCGGATTCGCGCGGCGTCGCCCAGCACGACAGCCAGCTGCTGGCGACGGTCAACTTCGAGTTCCGCTTCTAGCCGGTGCAGCGAGGCCGCCGCGGTCGACACGCCGGCCGCCATCGAACCGGCCGCGCCGCGGCACAGCCGAGGTCCCGACCCGCATCACGCACCGCCCCGGGTGGCCGCCTCGGGGCGCCGCCCGGGTGACGGCGCACGGGCTTCGCCGTCAGTCGAGCAGCCGCCGGGCGATGTCGTCGATGGCCTGCTCCATGGCGTCCTGGCCCGGCACGAAGGCCGCGAGGATGACCTGGTCGACGCCGGCATCCTCGTAGCGACGCAGCGTGTCGCGGTCACACGGTCGCGCGTACGGGCACACCGCGACCTTGACGTCGGCGACGTCGCGCCCTTCGCGTGCGCAGTGCTCGGCCAGCTCGGCGAGCTTCGCCGGCATGTCCTCGGGTGGCAGGTCGAGTCCGTACCAGTGCCCGAAGCGCGCCACGCGGCGCAGGGCGGCGGCCGATTCCCCGCCGAAATAGAACGGTGGATGCGGCTGCTGCACCGGCAGCGGGTACTGCGTGCAGGGCGGCAGCGAGCGGAACGTGCCGTCGTAGCGCGACACGCCGTCGCGCCATAGCGCCTGCATCAGGCGCAGGTAGTCGTCGTTGCGCGCGCCGCGACGCTCGAAGGACTCGCCGAGCGCCTCGAATTCCTCTGCCAGCCACCCCACGCCGACACCGAAATCGAAACGACCGCCCGAAAGCACGTCGAGGTCGGCCACCTGCTTGGCGGTCAGCGCCGGGTTGCGCTGTGGCACCACCAGTACACCGGTGCCGAGACGGATGCGCGCGGTGTGGGCGGCGATGAACGACAGCAGGTTGAACGGCTCGAGCCCCTGCGCGGTCGGGTCGACGGGAAACGAGCCGTCCGCCGAGTACGGGTAGCGCGAGCGGTACTCGGTCGGCAGCAGGATGTGGTCGACTGCCCATACCGAGTGGAAACCGCGCTCCTCGAGCCCGCGCGCGATGCGTGCGACGTAAGCGGGCTCCGCGGTATCGCCGCCGAACAACGGCATGATGCCTACATTCATGGTGTCTCCTCCCCTCGTTGATGATGTCTGTGGCTCGCTGCGAACAGGCTGGAGTGCCGCCGGCTACCGTGGAATCACCCCGGCAGCGTCACCCGCGACGGTTTCCAGGCACGTCGGTCAGCGGTAGTCCTCGCCCGGCTGGAAGCTCGCTTCGGCCGCCAGCAGGCCCTGCCCGGGGACGTGGTTGACCTCGAGCCGGGTGCCGACCGGATCCTCGAACAGTACCGAGTAGTAACCGGGCGCCCAGTGTCCTTCCTCGGGCGCATGGACGATGCGCGCGCCGAGACGCCTGGCCTCGACATGCACGGCATCGACGTCCGCGCGCGAGCGCGCGCGGAAGCACAGGTGGTGCAAACCGACGCGATTCTGCACGAAGCGCTCGTGCGCGTATTCGGCGGCGCAGCGGCTGACCCCGAGCGCCGTGCGCCCGCCGACGTAGTAGATCATCTCGTCACCGCTGAACACCTGTTCGAGCCCGAGGAATGCGAGCAGCGACTCGTAGAACGGTTTGCAGGTTTCCCATTCGCTGACATTGATGACGACGTGCGCCATGCCGTTCACCTGGATCATGTTCACTCCTACACGCGTGTGGTCAGTGCTGTGAAAGCGCTCAATCGACCGCGAGCCACACGACAGTCGCGACGATCCAGCTCAGTTCGTTGGCGGCCTCGCCGATGCCGATACCGATGCGGTTGCGATCCCAACCCGCCTCGCGAATCGAGTAGAGCACCTGCCACAAGCGCAGGCAGATGGTGACGTGGCCGGCGACGAACGCGAACACGGCGATACCGTCACCGCCATGGCGATAGATGTTCCACGCCAGCGTGAGCTGCGGCACCCCCTTGAAGAACACCGCGAACGCCGCCCGCACATACGGATCGCTGACGCCCACGCCGTGCATGCGGCCGGCGACAATGGCGCCGAGCACGCCGGCCAGGGTGATCGTCGCCGTCAGCGTATCGACCTCGTTCCAACGCCCGCCGGCGATCAGGAGGTACACGAGGTTGGCGCCGCAAACGATTGTCCAAACGACGTAAATGACGACGGTCTGGCGAATGATGCGGCCCGGCTGTGCGCGCAGCGCCGACCATGCCAGCACCAGGTTGACGAGCAGGAATGCGAGCCACAGCGCGATCCAGGTGATGCTCACACCCTCCACGGTCGACCGCATCGCGAGCAGCTGCGCGATGCCGAAGCCGAGCGCCGCGGCAATCTGTACCCAGAACAGCGCGTCGGCGGTCAGCCGCGCGCGCCGCGGTGCAGTCGCCGCCGGGCCGGTCATCCGAGGGCGACGACGGCACTGCCGCGGGTCTTGGCCTCGCCGCGCTGGTCGACCGCCTCGAGCGCGATGCGCACGCGGCGCTCGTCGCCAAGTTCGAATTTCTCCGTAATGACCCCGCGCGCGGTAATTGCATCGCCGATACGCGTTACGGCGAGAAAGCGGGTGTCGAACGAGCGGATGGCAGCGGGCGGTGCCCAGTCGGTCAGCACGCGGCCGGTCCAGGCCATCACCAGCATGCCATGGGTGATGACATCGTCGAGACCCGCGGCGCGGGCGAAATCGCTGTCCACGTGCACCGGGTTGTGGTCGCCCGACGCACCGCAGTAGATGGCCAGCGCGACGCGCGTGACCGCAGGCAACGCGAGGGCCGGCAGTGCGTCACCGACCGCGACGGCAGCGAAGCGCGGCAGCTCGCGCGCGGTCATGGCGCGTGCCTCACGACGATGGTGCGATCGAACTCGGCGACCAGCGTACCGTGCTGGTTGGTCACGCGGTTGCGCTGCACGATGAACTCGAGCGCACCCCCTTTCTTGGCGTAGACATCGACGATCTCGCCCTCGAATCGCAGCACGTCACCGGCATGGCACGGCGCGTGGTAGGTGAAGGCCTGCTCGCCGTGCAGCACCTTGCCGAGCGGGATGCCGAGTTCAGCGAACCAGTCGTAGGGATCGGGACGCTCCATCTCGAGGCAGAACAGGAACGTCGGCGGCACCGGCAGCGCCGCGTATCCCGCTGCGCGCGCCGCGGTTTCGTCACGCCATATCGCGTCGCTCTCGCCAATCGCCTTGGCGAACAGGCGCAGCCGGCCCTTCTCGATCTCGACCTCGAACGGCTGGTTGCGGTAGCCAATCAATCCGCGACCCAGCGTCCCCTCGGCGTGTGCGTCGCCCATCGCTCAAGCGTCCCGGCGCAGCTTGCGGAAGTCGCGCAGCATGCCGGTGGCGAGCGGGCGCGTCAGCGCATGATGCAGCCGCGTCAGCCACCACGACAGGCGCGCATAGCCGGGGAAGACGATCACCGCACGGTTCTTCGCGACGCCGGCGAGGATGCGCCGCGCAGCCTCCTCCGCCGGCACCAGCTTGAACGGGATGTTGGCGGCCAGCTGTTCCTGCGGCACGTTGATCGCCTGCGAGGCCTCGAAGATATTGGTGGCGACGAAACCCGGGCACACCACCGACACCTTCACCCCGAGCGCTTCGCCCTCGGCGCGCAGCGACTGCGAGAGGCCGACCACGGCATGCTTGGTGGCGCAATAGGAAGCATTGGTCGGGAACGGCACCAGGCCGGCCAGCGAGGCAATGTTGACGATGTGGCCATGCCCCTGCTTCACCATCTGCTTGTAGGCCGCATCGCAACCGTGCACCACGCCCATCAGGTTGACTTCGACCACGCGCCGCCAATGCTCGACCGCGATGTCACGCACCTCGCCCGAGATGGCGATGCCGGCATTGTTGACCATGAGATCGAGGCGGCCGTGCTGCTCCACCGTGTCGGCGACAACTGCGGCAACCGCGGCGGCGTCGGTGACGTCGAGCGTCACTGCGCTGGCACGCGGGCCGAGCCGCGCGGCCGCGGACTGCGCGGCGTCGCCGTCGATGTCGGCCAGCACGACCGTCGCGCCACGCGCGGCCAGCGCACTGCCGAGCGCGAGCCCGATTCCCGATGCGCCGCCGGTGATGACGGCGACTTCTCCCCCTGCCTGCATGACCTGCCCCACTCAGTCACTCGCGTATGATGATACCCCGAGCACGAGCCGAGGACCGATCACGATGAGCGATGCCCTGCAGGACGCCGTCGTCGCCAAGCAGGCGGCACTGCGCGCGAGCCCCGAACACGCGCAAGCGACCTTTCATTCGAGTTCCTGTCTGCACGAAGGCTTTCGTTCGGACGTGCGCATCCGCGACCATGCGCTCGTCGTCGACGAACCACCGCAGCTCGGCGGTGGCGATGCCGGGCCCAACCCCATCGAGCTCGTGCTCGGTGCCCTCGGCGCCTGCCAGGAGATCACCTACCGCGCCTATGCCAGCGCGCTCGGCATTCCGCTCGAGCGCGTCGCCGTCGAGCTCGAGGGCGACATCGACCTGCGCGGCTTCTTCGGCGTCGACGCCAGCGTGCGTGCCGGCTTCCAGCGCATCCGCGGGCGCGTGCACCTCGAATCGAGCGCGCCGCCAGCAGAGCTCGAACGGCTCAAGGCGCTGGTCGATCGCCACTGCCCGGTACTCGACATGCTGTCGACGCCGGTGCCGGTCGCGCTCGAACTCGTCACCGACCGGGGACCTTGAGATGCTGCCCTGCGTCGAAATCGAACCGCGGACGACTGCCACCGCCAGCGTGATCTGGCTGCACGGCCTCGGTGCCGATGGCCACGACTTCGAGCCGGTGGTGCCCCACCTCGGCCTGCCGGCCGACCTCGCGGTGCGCTTCGTCTTCCCGCACGCGCCAGCCATCGCGGTCACGATCAACGACGGCTACGTGATGCCGGCCTGGTACGACATCCTCGAGATGGACCTCGGCCGGCGCGTCGACGAGGCCCAGCTGCGTGCTTCGGCGACCGCGGTGGGCGAATTGATTGCCCGCGAGAATGCACGCGGCGTGCCCAGCGAGCGCATCGTCATTGCAGGTTTCTCGCAGGGCGGCGCGGTCGGCTACGAGCTCGCCCTGACCTGGCCCGAGCGCCTCGCCGGGCTCGTCGCCATCTCGACCTACTTCGCCACGCGCCCGAGCATCACGCCGCACGCGGCCAGCGCCGGGCTGCCGATCCTGGTCTGTCACGGGCGCCACGACACGCTGGTACCCGAAACCCTCGGCCAGGACGCCGCGCGTGCACTCACGGCGATGGGGTACGCGGTGGAGTATCGCGCCTACGAAGTCGAGCATGGCATCGACATGGAAGAGATCCGCGATATCGGTGCGTGGCTGGCCGCGGCGCTCGCTTGAGCCGGTGCCGCCGACGGATATAAGCACGACTTATCTCTCGTATACACAGCATTTAATTTACATATAGCCGGGGCTGTCGCTACTCTGGCCACCCTGCCCGCGGCCCGGCCCGCGCAATATTGACTCGAGGAGGGGAACGATGGATTTCGGATTCGTGTTCATGGGTGACGTGAACATCCACGGTGACGTCAAGTACGCCGAGGATCACGGCTTCTCGCACGCCTGGCTGTACGACTCGCAGATGCTCGGCAGCGAGGTCTACGCGGCGCTCGCGCTGTGTGCCGACCGCACCAGCAAGATCAAGCTTGGTCCCGGTGTGACCAATCCGGCGTCGCGCATCGCGCCGCTGTCGGCCTGCGGCATGGCGACGATCAACTCGCTCGCACCCGGACGCGCCGTCATGGGCATCGGCACCGGCAACACCACCCGCCGCACGCTCGGCATGCCGGCGGCGAAGGTGGCCGAACTCGAGGAGCACGTGCGCATCTGCCGTGACCTCTTCGACGGCAAGATCACCGACTACTCGGAAGGCGATCGCCACCGCAAGATCAAGTTCCTCAACCCCGACATGGGCTACATCAACGTCAAGGACTACATCCCGATCTACATCTCGGCGTCGGGCCCGCGCGTGGCGCAGCTCGCCGGGCGCGTTGCCGATGGTGTGATCCTGTTCGGTGCGGTGCACCCCGATCTCGTCAAGTGGATGGTCGACAACGTGCGCAAGGGCGCCGAGGAAGCCGGCCGTAACCCCGACGACGTCTACGTGCTGTCGATGACGGCCTTCTACCTGACCGACTCCGACGAGCAGATCGAGACGCGCGAAGTGCGCGAGGCGGTCGGCCCGATGGTCGCCTCGAGTTCGAACATCTTCGCCCTCTCGTGCCACAAGAATCCCGAGGTCATGCCAGACTCGCTGCGCGACGAACTGGTCCAGTTCACCGGCGTCTACCGTGAGCCGGATGCGCCGGTGGAGACGCGCCACCTCAAGCTCTACGAGGGCTACCTGCAGCACCTGCGTCCCGAGCACGAGGCGCTGATGACGAAAAAGATCATCCAGGCCACCACGCTGACCGGGACCAAGCAGGAAGTCATCGGCATGATCGAGGCAATGCGCGACGCCGGTGTGCACCAGGTCGCCATTCAGCCGATCCGCCCGACCCGCGAGGTGGTCGAGCAGGTGGCAAAGGAGATCATGCCGCGCTTCGCCTGAGGGCCAGGCGCGGCGCGCCTGGCGCGGTGACGACTCGAACGGCGGCCGGCGGCCGCCGTTTGCTTTCCGGGATGGTATCAGGCGTGGGTATCGAGACGCTCGTCGCGTGACTCGCCGGCTCGCGTGGCGTCGGTCATGGCGTAGGCAGCTGCCACCATCCAGCCGCCGCGGCGCGGCGGCGTGGCCGGCGCTGGTGCGATACCGTCGCCTGCCGCGGGTGTCCCCCTTGCGTCGCTGGCCGTGGCGACGCGCGCGGCAGACGCCGCCGCGTGTGCGGGTAGCTGCTCGAGCGGCCGTGCCGCGGCGACCATCCAGCCGCCGGGCGCGACGCCTCCCGGCACTTCCGCCGGCAGTGGCGGTGCGCCGCCATCGCGGCCGAGCAGGCTTCCGGCGACGACGCCGGCGGCGGCAAGAGCCGCACCGAAAGGGCCGCCAAACAATGCCCCGCCACCGATACGCAGCGCCGGCGCGATGGTATCGCCGGTCAGCTTGCGGTAGAGGTTGCCGATTACCGGGAGGTGGTGCAGCGGATTGACGAGATCGACGAGGTCACCGAAGGTCAGTCCGTCATCGCCGAAGGCCGCCGTAGCCGCTGACGTGCGCGACGGGGCCGGCTTCGCGGCTGCGGCCGCCGTGTCCGCTGGCGGCGGGTGGTGAACGAGGCGCATCATGGGCAGGAGTCCGGTCGGGTTCACGGTCGTCGGCCGCACTTACCACGACCACTCAGGGCGAGCTTCATGCAAATCACGCGCCACCCAGACACCGTTCGCCAATCAGTAACTTGGCGTTCCCACACCACGGACGCCGGAGAGGCTTGCCACGCGCGGCGGCACCCGCTTGCCGCTGCGACGCCGCTGCCGGCGACGGCGTGTGGACGGGAACGCTGGCGCGCGACGATGGTCTGCTCCAGGCGGCGGCCTCGCGCGGCCACCGCCTGACCCGCAGGGCGCCCGCGCCGAGCCGCGCCCGTACCAACGCCGGAGAAGCCCATGTTCGCGTTGCTCCTGACCTTCCTCCTCACCGCGCCGCGCGCCCTCGCGCCCGAAGGGTTGCCGGTGGCGCCGCTCGATCTCGTCGCCGGGCGCCAGGAAGTACCACTGCGTGCGCCACTCGTCGCCCGCTCGCCCGGCGCGCGACTGGTGCTGGCGGTGCGCGGCGGCGACGACGGCCGCCGCGCGAGCTTCGAAGCTGCCCTGCCGCCAGGTTCGGTGCGCGCCTGGCTGCGTGCCGTCGACGGCCGCGTGCTCGAATTCGCCCATACCGGCTACGTGTACTTTCGCGGGTACGCGGGCCTCGTGCTCAGCGAGACACATCCTGGCCGCAGCAACGTGCGCTATGACGCCCTCGCCATCGACAGCGCGCAAGCGCTCGATAATGTGCAGGTGGTCTGGCTCGACCAGCGCGTGCGCAGCGTGCGCGACCTGCCGCTGCCGCGCTGAGCAGGTTCGCTCGTGGCGCTATGCGCTTCCGCCAGCGGCGTGGCCGTGCGCGCGGACGACCCGACGCGCGTTTGCGGACCGAAACAGGGATACGGGCCGACAGGCCTTGGGACCCTGCTCAGAATCATGCTTGCCGTCGGCCGCTCGCGGGCATCCGCGACGGCCTGGCTCTGCATGTCCATCGCCGTGCGCTTGCCTGCGCATAGCGCCTTGCAACGTTCGACACGACGCTCCCTCGGGATCGACGAGATAATTCCGGACAGGGTCCTTAGAATCCCGACTTCATGAACCGATGGGGAGGAATCCGATGTCCGAATTCCGTCGCGTGGTCACCGGCCACGATGCCGAGGGGCGCTCGATCATCGTGCGTGACGATAACGTGAGCGCGCAGCCCGTGCCGGGGATGCCCGCGGTCGAGCTCGCCGCCTTGTGGGGGGCGGACGCACCCCCCTGTTATCCCGACGACGGCGCGCAGCCTGCCTTCAGCAGCTGGTTCGCGCCGGTCGGCGGCTTCCGCCTGATCGAATTCGTGATCCACCCGGACGCCGCGACGCCACCGGCCGCCGATCCCGATCCGGCGGTCACGCGCGCGGCCGTCGATGCCCGCTTTCCCGGCTTGATGGACACGATGGACCCGGCTCGCCCGGGCATGCATCGCTCGGCAACCTGCGACCTCCTCTACGTGACCAGTGGCCGCATCGTGCTCGAACTCGACGGCGGCTCGCGCACCGAACTGCGCGCCGGCGACGTTGCCGTCCAGAGCGGCACCATGCACGCCTGGCACAATCCCTACGACGAACCGGCGCGTGTGCTCGGCGTCATCATCGGCGCGGAGCTCGCCCCCTGAGTGCCGCTCGCGGGTCGCATCAGCCACCAAGGAAGTCGAGCAGCAGTGCGCTGATGCGTCCCGGCTGGTCGAGCATCAGCCAGTGCGTGGCGCCCTCGATGCGCTCGTAGCGCCACTCGGCATCGACCCAGGCGCCGGAGCCGATCATCTGGGTCTCGGTCAGGTAGATGTCCCCGCTGCTCCAGATGCCCATGGTTGGCACGCTGACGCGCGGCATCACCCAGCCCTCCTCGGTCCAGGTATCGACGTCGACGTTGGCGCGGTACCAGTTGAGGGCTGCGGTCAGTGCGCCCGGCCGACGCAGGTCGGCGAGCCAGGTCTCCATCTCGGGATGGTGCCCCCACAGGTCGCGGAAGAACTGCCAGTCCTGGCGCGTCAGAATTTCCTCGGCAAGGCCCTGGCGCATGAACAGCAGCATGTACCAGGCGAGCCGGCGCTGCGCGAGCCCGGCGCTCCATAGCGCGCTGAGATGACCAACCGACAGCGCGACATGACGTTCGATGCGCTCGGGATGCCAGGCGGCGAGCGCCCAGCCGACTGCGGCGCCCCAGTCGTGGCTGACGAGGCGCACACGTTCGAGCTCGAAGTGGTCGAGCAGCGCCAGCACGTCGCCGAGCACCTCGGGCAGCGCGTAGGCGGCGACCTCCTGCGGCTTGTCCGAGTTGCCGAAACCACGCTGGTCGGGCGCGATGACGCGGTAACCGGCCTCGACCAGTGCCGGCACCTGGTGACGCCACAGGCGGGCCGAATCGGGGAAGCCGTGCAGCATCAATACCGGCGCACCGCGGCCCTCCTCGGTCACTTCGAAGTTGTACGCACCGAGCGTGAGCTTGTGTAGGGTCATGATGGGGTTTCCTCCCTGCGAGGCCTGCATTATGCCGCGAGCGCGCGTTGACGCCCGCCCGAGGCGCCGCCCACAATGCCGCCACCATGCCGGGAGCCCACACCATGTCGCCTGAGCCGCCTGCCCGTGCCCGCCTCGACATCGTCTCCGATGTCGTCTGCCCATGGTGCTACATCGGCAAGCATCGCCTCGCGCAAGCGCTCGCGCTGCTCGACGGTGACATCGACCTCGACATCCACTGGCGTCCGTTCGAACTCAACCCGGGCATGCCGCGCGAGGGCATGGACCGGCGTGCGTACTGCGAAGCCAAGTTCGGTTCCGTCGAATATGCCAACCAGCTCTATGCCAACGTCGCTGCCAACGCCCAGGCCGACGGCCTGCCGATGGCGGTGGAGCGCATCCAGCGCACCCCCAACACGCGCGCGGCGCATCGCCTGATCGAGCTGGCCGGCCGTTCCGGCTGCCAGGACGCAGTGGTCGATGCGCTGTTCCAGGCCTACTTCGTCGATGGCCGCGACGTCGGAGATACCGCCACGCTGGTCGAACTCGGCGCCGCCGCCGGACTCAATCGCGACGCCGTCGAGACCGCCCTGCTCGCGGCTGCCGGCGATGACGAGATCACGCGCCAGGAACGCGAGGCCCAGACGCTCGGCGTCAGCGGCGTACCCGCGTTCCTGTTCAACGGTCGCTTGCTGTTCTCCGGCGCGCAGACACCGCAGACCATCGCACTCGCCATCCGGCGCGCCGTCGCCAAGGGCCTGTGAGCGCGTCCGAAGACGTCGTTGCGGCGCCGCCGGGGGCGGCCAACGACTGGCACGCGACGCACGTGGCGCGCCTGCTCGACAGCCACGCGCGTCTCACCGGCCGCGCGCTGCACGGCGCCGGCAGGTGCGACGCGGCGGGCGCACGCGCCGTCTACGATGCCGACTACGCCCTGCTCTCGCACGGGCACGGCACCGATCCGTGCTTCGACTACGCCAACCGCACCGCCCTCGCACTGTTCGAACTCGACTGGGCGACGCTGCTCGCGACGCCTTCACGTGCTTCCGCCGAGCCCGGCGACCAGGCGGCCCGCGAGGCCTTCATGCGTGCCGTGCGCGAGCAGGGCTACGCCAGCGGGTACAGCGGTGTGCGTATCTCCGCGCGCGGCCGCCGCTTCCTCATCGAAGACGCCACGGTGTGGAACGTGATCGACGTCGACGGCACCTACCACGGCCAGGCTGCAAGCTTCGCGCGCTGGCGGTTCCTGTAGGCAACCGCCCTGCCGACGCCGCCGCTGCGCCGGCCCGGGCGTCGTCCTGCGGCCGCGCGCAGTCGTGCGCTTGTCATCGCGGCGCGTGGCTGGGATAGTCGCCCCTCCGCCGCACCAGGGAATCATCACCAGTGACCGCCACTCGGCCGCGCATCCTGCTAACCAACGACGACAGCCACGACTCGCCACTCTTCCACCTTGCCATCGATGCCCTGCGCGCGCTCGGCGATCTGCATATCGCGGTGCCGGCCACCGAGCAGAGCTGGAAGGGCAAGTCGATGACGCGATACGGGCCGCTCTACGCCGAACGCATCGCAATCCACGACTTTCCCGCGTGGTCGGTCACCGGCACCCCGGCCGACTGCGTCAACCTCGCCATCTACAACCTGCTCGAGCACAAGCCCGACATCGTCGTCTCCGGTATCAACATCGGCAAGAACGTCGGACTCGGCTTCGTGTTCGCGTCCGGCACGGTGGGCGCCTGCCTCGAGGGCAACATCGCCGGCATTCCCGGCCTTGCGCTGTCGCAGGAGCTGGTGCGCGAAGACTTCCTCTACTGGGATCAGAACCGTGCCTTCCGCGCCGACACCACGGCGACACTCGAACGCCTGGTCGCCACCCTGGTGCCGCAGGTGTGGCACGCGCTGGTCGAGACGCACCTCGGCGAGGCCACCACCTGGAACGTCAACTTTCCCTTCACGCCGGCGGCCACGCCCGACCTGCGGCGCACCCGTCTCGGGCACACCACTTACCGTGACTGCTTCCGCCAGAAGGGCGACCAGTACCACTTCGGACTCGCCACCGCCGACATCGATCCCGCCGCCGATACCGACGACACCACGCTCAAGGCAGGCCACGTGAGCGCGACCCTGCTCGACATCAGGACCTTCGGCCAGGCGCTGTGAGGCGCTGGCCGCTTGCTCAGTAGTCGACCTCGACCGCCATGCAGAGGTAGGCCATCAGCTCGGCGGCGTCCTTGAAGTGCCGCCCCACGAAGCGGGTGAAACCGGGCTTGCCGAGTTCGGCTTCGTCGAACGGCATCAGGCCGATGAAATCCTTGCGCTTGAGGTCGTCGATCAACGGGTGTTCGGGGTCGTAGCCGCGTGGGGGCCGCGTGAGGCTGTCGCCGGCGAGTGCCCAGCGCTTCTTGAAGCCGCCTGCACGTGTGGCCTGGCGCCACGCGTTGGGATTGTCGGCGATGAACTCGCGGATGGCGTTCAGCTCGGCGCGCTCCGGATGCCAGATCCCGGCACCGAGAAAGCAATTACCCGGCTCGATGTGCACGTAGAAGCCGGGGGCGTGGACGTCCTTGCCCGACTCGTGGCGGAACTGGATGCCGACGTTGGTCTTGAACGGTGTCTTGTCGTTGGCGAAACGGGTGTCGCGGTAGACCCGCATCAGCGATCCGCCGACCTTCTTCGGCAAGGCGAGGAAGTTCGGCGACAGTTTACCGATCTCGGCATCCATGTCGGCGATGAAGGCGAGCGCGGGATGGCGGACGCATTCCTCGTAGCGCTGCTTGTTGTCGTTGAACCAGGGGCGGTTGTTGTTCTTCGCGAGCTGGCGCAGGAAGGGCAGGCAACCGGCCGGGAATCCCTGGAACTGGCCCATCGATGGTGTCTCCGGTGAGCTTGGATGGAAGGGCTGCTCAGTCGAGCAGGGTGACGGTGTCGCCTTCACGCACGCGGCCCGGGACGCGACAGTGCGCGCCGACGCCGAGGCACTGTGCGGCCTCGCGCACGATGGTGCGCAGGATCAGCCGATCGTAGCCGAGCTCGCCCTGCGGGCGCACCGTCATGCCGCAGCGTGGCGTCGGCGCCGACACCTCGAGCTCGACCTCGCCGATACGCAGCCGTCGACCCACCCAGTCGTTCTCGACCAGCCCGTCGAGCCCGGGCGCGGTGTCGATGAGAAAGTTGGGACGAAAGCGACGCACGTCCCAGCTCGCTTCCGGTTCGCACGTGCGCATGTGCGCGAGCGAGGCGGTGGTGAGGAAATGAATTTCCTCGTTGTCGAAGAAGGTGCCGGGTACCGCGACATGATCCATCAGTACCTCGGGAAACTGCGCAAGATCGGGCATCGGTTCACCGGGTTCGCGCGCGAACGCGGCCGCCATCTCCTGCATGAACTGCGCCTCGTCGGGCTTGTAGCGCTTGTAGAAGGCGACGTCCTCCGCCGGCTGCAACGGCCACAACCGTGCCTCCCGCCCGATCAGTGCGGTCAGTCTTGCGTGTACGGCGTCGTCAGCGCTGGTCACGGTAGTGCCGTCCGGGAAGGTGATGGCAACCGGTTTGATCACACCCTCTTCGGGCTCTTCGAGGTAGCGCGCGTGGCAGAGCATGAGCTGCGGAAACATCTTGCCCCATTGCACTTCCCGGCGCGTCTCGTCGCGCATCGCCCACGCGCGGTCGCCGGCGACGCCGCGCGGCGAGACCGCCGTCGCGGCGACGCGGTCCCCCTGCATGGACTTCACCGGAAACCGCCAGATCTCCCGCACCGTGCCGAGTGTCGTCATTGCGTTTCTCCCCACGCCGTGATGGTTGCCAGTCAGCGGCGGCCGAGGCCGCATTCCTCGCGCACCTCCAGTGCTATCGCCGTCCAATCCTTCTCACCGTGGCCGTGCGCCACGGCATCGGCATAGCGCGCCTCCAGCAGGTCGCCGAGCTGCATGCGTGCACCGTGACCGGCTGCCGTCGCGGTGGCGAGTCGCACGTCCTTCAGCCCCAGCACGAGCCGGAAGGCGGCTTCGTCCCAGGCGCCCTCGACGAGGATACGGCCGTAATTCTCGTACAACGGGCAGCCAAAGGCAGTACCGACGACCATCTCGTAGAAGGCGCGCGGATCGAGACCGGCCTTCTCCGCCACGGCGAACGATTCCGCCATCGATTCGATAGCGGACGCGATGAGGAAATTGAAATTGATCTTGGCGAGGTTGGCCGCTGGCGGTGCTTCGCCGAAATCGAATACGCGGCGTCCGAGCGCCTCGAGCAGATCGCGCACACGCGCCTTGGCCGCCTGCGTCCCGGCCAGCAGCCACGACTGGGCCCGGGCGGCGACGGCGTCGGGCCGCCCGATCAGCGGGGCCGCGACGTAATGCGCGCCGGCCGCCTCGTGCGCAGCCGCCAGGCGTTCGGCGCAGGGCGCGGAGACGGTGCTGATGGACACGTGCACGCCGGCCAGGCCGAGCGCCTCGAGCACCGTGCCGTCAGTGCACACGGCGTCGAGCGCGACGTCGTCGGCGAGGCAACTGAAGACGATACCGCCCGGCCTGCACGCCGCCGCGGCGCTGTCGGCCACGCGCACCCGTCCGCCGGCGAGCTGCTCGGCCTTGGCGCGATCACGGTTCCACACGCGCACCTCGTGCCCGTCGGCGGCGAGGTTGGCGATCATGGGCGCCGCGAGGCGTCCGGCACCGATGAATCCGAGCTGCATGATGGTTCTCCCCGCGCTCGAGCGCGTCAGGCGGTGGCCGGCGTCGGCCGCCGTTCAGTCACGCCGGCCACGCCAGCGTAGCGCGTAGAGTTCGCCGCGACGATCGGCGAGGTTGCGCACCGAGCCCTCCTTGCGCAGTTCGACGAGTTTCTCGAGATCGAGGTCGACCACCAGTAGCTGCTCGGTGTTCGGCGTGGTCTCGGCGATGATGGCATCGTGCGGGAACGCGAAGTCGGACGGTGAGTACACCGCCGACTGCGCGTACTGCAGGTCGAGATGCTCGACCTGAGGCAGGTGGCCTACGCTGCCGGCAACCACTACGTAGCATTCGTTCTCGATCGCACGCGCCTGCGCACAGCGCTGCACGCGCAGGAAGGCGTTCTTGGTGTCGGTCCAGATCGGCACGAACAGGATGTCGATGCCGTCCAGCGCCTGCAGGCGCGCGAGCTCCGGGAACTCGACGTCGTAGCAGACCAATATGCCGACGCGGCCGGCGTCGGTATCGAAGGTGCGCAGGCCGTCGCCGCCCTTGATCATCCAGAACGTGCGTTCATCCGGCGTGATGTGAATCTTGTACTGGCTATCGACGCGACCGCTGCGGTGGCACAGGTAGGCGACGTTGTAGAGATCCTCGCCCTCGCGCAGCGGCATGCTGCCGGCGACGATATTGACGTTGTAACTGATCGCGAGCTCGCTCAGCGCGCTGACGATGTCGGGGGTGTAATCGGCGAGGCTGCGCATGGCCTCCGCGGCCTTGTCGTCGTTACGGCCGACGCCCATCAGCGGCATCGAGAAGAACTCCGGCAGCACGACGAAATCGGCGCGGTAATCGGACAGCGAATCGACGAAGAACTCGACCTGAGAGAGCAGTTCCTCGCGCGAACCGATGGTGCGCATCAGCCATTGCACCACGCCGACACGGACCGCTGTCTTGGGCGCTTCGACGAGCGGTTTCTCCTCCGGCTCGTAGTAGAGATTGTCCCATTCCAGCAGGGTCGCGTAGCCGCGGCTCGCCTCGTCCTCCGGCAGGTAGGCGCGCATGATGCGTTTGACCTGGAAATCGTTCGAGAGCTGGAAGTTGAGCACCGTGTCGTCGAGTTCCTGGCGGCGCACCCGATCGATGTACTCGGCCGGGGTCATGGTGTCGGCATGCTCGGCGTAGCCGGTGATCCGTCCACCGGCGAGGATGCCGCGCAGGTTGAGCTCCATGCAGAGATCCTTGCGTGCATCGTAGAGCCGCCGCCCGAGACGGTAGCCGCGGTACTCCGGATCGACCATGACGTCGATACCGTAGAGGGCGTCACCGTCGGCGTCGTGGTGGATCTCGAGCTTCGCGCTGACCAGGTCGCGGTAGCGATGCGGCGAGGAGAAGCGGTTGTAGTCGACGCGTACTGTCAGCGCCGCGGCGACGATGACACCGTTGTCCTCGATGCACAGCTGGCCCTCGGGGAACTCCTCGAGCAGGCCGTCGATGGTATGTCGCGGCCATGCGCCACCGAGGTCCGGGTAGACCACGTTCTCGAGACGCTCGAGCCCGGCATGGTCCTCCACCGTCAGGTTGCGTAAGCGGATGAGGGTGTCGGCGCCGGCGTCGGTCTGGCTCATGCGGAATCGGTAACGGGAAACGAGGGCGATCTAGCCTAACGGATCGTCGGGCGAGGCGATACGCCGCGGCAGGACGCGCACCGCCGACAGGTCCGGCTTGCGCCGCGGCGCGCGCTTGGCCATGCTCGCGGTCGCGTGCCGCCCGGCACGCGCCACCGACAACGTCGCCGTACCTGGAGCCAGTCGCCATGCATGCCCCTTTCCTCGTCTTCCAGCACGTCGACGTCGAGCATCCCGGGATCTTCCGCGACTTCATGCGCGACGAGGGCATCACCTGGGACACGGTCGAACTCGACGCCGGCGCGCGCGTGCCGCCGCTCGAGGATTACGCCGCGCTGATCGTCATGGGCGGCCCCATGGATACCTGGCAGGAGGACAGCCACCCCTGGCTCGCCGCGGAAAAGGCCGCCATCCGTGCATGGGTGACATCCGGACGTCCCTTCCTCGGCGTGTGTCTCGGTCATCAGCTGCTCGCCGCCGCGCTCGGTGGCGAGGTACGCGCGGCCGCGCGCGCGGAGGTCGGCGTGCTCGAGGTCAGCCTGAACGACGCCGGTCGCCGACACCCTTTCTTCGCCGGCGTGCCGGCGCGCTTCGAGTGCCTGCAATGGCACGGCGCCGAGGTTGCGCGTGCGCCGGAGGGCGCCACCGTGCTCGCGAGTTCACCCGATTGCGCAATCCAGGCGCTGGCTTGCGGCGCGCACGCGTTCAGCTTCCAGTTCCACGTCGAGGTGATCGAGACGACCGTCGACGACTGGGCCGCGATTCCGGCCTACCGTGAGAGCCTGGAACGGAATCTCGGCGCCGCGGGCGTCGACCAGTTCCGTCGCGCCGCCGCCGCGCGCATGGCCGCCTTCAACGGCCTCGCGCGGCGCGTCTACGACAACTGGCGCAGCCACGCCTTCGCCTGACCGGCGGCACCCTGCCGTATCGCGGGCACCCGGCGTCGCCGTTCAGCTGCGCGCCCGGCCCGGCAGGCACAGGCTGGCGCGCAGCCCCGGCGCGTTGTCGGCGAACTCGAGCGTGCCGCCATGACGCTCGGCCACCGCCTTGACCAGGCTCAGGCCGAGTCCGCTGCCCGGATGACTGCGGCTCTGGTCGAGGCGCGCGAAGCGCCGCGTGACGCGCTCGTAGTCGGCTGGCGGAATGCCCGGCCCGGCATCGGCGACGGTCAGGCGCACAGCGCCGGGCTGCGCGTCGCCGGCGTCCCGCTCGTGCCTCACGCTGACGACCACCCGGCTGTCCGGTGGCGCGAACTTCAGCGCGTTGTCGATGAGGTTGGCGACTGCCTGGATGAGCAGGTTGCGGTCGCCCGCAACCTGGCCGGCGGCCTCGTGGTCGGTTAGCAGCGTCACGCCGCGCTCCTGCGCGAGGCCCTGGTAGAGCTCGATGGCATCATCGACGATGCGTACGAGATCGACCGCCTCGACGTGCGCGTCGTAGCTGCCGGACTCGATGCGCGCGATGCGCAGGAGGGCGGTGAAGGTGGCGAGCAGCTGGTCTGCCTCGGCCACGCTCGCCTCGAGTTCTTCGCGCAGGTTCGCCGGTGCCTCGCGCGCGGCGAGTTCGATGCGGTTGCGCAGGCGCGTCAGCGGTGTGCGCAGGTCGTGAGCGATGTTGTCGGAAACGTGCCGTACCGTCTCGAGCAGGGCCTCGAGGCGATCGAGCATGACGTTCAGATGGGCGGCAAGGACGTCGAACTCGTCGCCCGAGCCGTGCTCGTCGAGGCGCCGGTCGAGTCGCCCATTGACGATTTCGGCGGTCGTGCGGGTAAACGCGGAGATCCGGTTCAGCACGCGCCCCGACATCAGCAGCCCGCCGGCCGCGGCGAGCACGAAGGTCAAGCCACCACCGACCAGCAGCGCGCGATTGAAGTTCTCCTTGAGCTGCCGCAGCTGCGCGATGTTGCGCCCCACCAGCAGGTGCAGACCGTCGCGCAGCAGGTAGACGCGCGCGCGCGCCGGCATCTCGCGGCCGTCGGCGCGCAGGTGAACGAACTCCATCCAGCCCTCCTCGTCCGGTATCGCCGGCGGCCAGCTGGCGAGGTTGCCGGCGAGCGGGCGGTTGTCGCGGGTGGCGAAGAGATAGAGCATGTCACCGCTCGGATCGTTGCGGATGCGGTGTGCGATCACCTGCACCAGGCGATCGAGGCCATGCTCGAGATACTGCTCGGCGAGCCCCGTGATCTCAGACTTCAGGGTGGCATCGTTCTCGCGCACGATGAGCCCGATGGTCGACCAGTAGAAGAACAGCGTCAGCAGGCTGACCGAGATACCGAACAGGGCAATGTAGGACAGCGTCAGGTGGAACGTGGTGGTGCGCAGCAGCGCACCGACGCGCTGGCCGAGGGCTCTGATCGAAATGACCTTACCTGCTGCCATCGCCGCTGCATCCCGCCTGGCGGCATTGCTCGTCGGTTGAACAGCGCGCTGTTCGGCCTCCTCGCGCCTTGCCAGACGGGCGCCCCGATGCGCCGGTTGGCCATCCTGTTTCGACCAGTGCCCTGAGCGCGCGCATTGTGCTCAGTCGTCCGGCGCCGCAATCTTGTAGCCGGCGCCACGTACGGTGTGCAGCAGGGGCTGCGCGAAGCCCTTGTCGATCTTGGCGCGCAGGCGGCTCACGTGGACATCGATGACATTGGTCTGCGGATCGAAGTGGTAGTCCCACACGTGTTCGAGCAGCATGGTCCGCGTGACCACCTGCCCGGCATGCCGCATGAGGTACTCGAGGAGCGCGAACTCGCGCGGCTGCAGTTCGATCGCGGTATCGCCGCGGCGCACCGTGCGGGTCACCAGGTCCATCTCGAGGTCGCCGACGACCAGCCGCGTAGCCGGACCCTCCGGCACGGTACGCCGGCCGAGCGCCTCGAGGCGCGCCTCGAGCTCGCTGAACGCGAACGGCTTGACCAGGTAGTCGTCGCCACCGGCGCGCAGCCCGGCGACGCGCTGGTCGACCTCCCCCAGCGCGCTCAGGATCAGCACCGGGGTGCGGTTCTCCGCGGCCCGCAGCGAGCGCACGATCGCCAGCCCATCGAGCTCCGGCAGCATGCGATCGAGCACGATGAGATCGAAGCTGCCGGTACCGGCGAGCAGCAGGCCATCGCGGCCATTGTCGGCAACGTCGACCGTGTGACCGGCCTGCACCAGGCCGCTGCGTACGAACTCGCGCGTGTCGCGATCGTCTTCCACGACGAGGATGTGCATTGCCGTCTCTCCCTGGGCGGACCGGCGGCGATTATGCCCGCCCTGCGGCACCCCCGGTGCCGGCATTACGAAAAGTTAATGTCCGGGAAAGCATCGTGTAATCCACCAGCCCCTACCTTATGCGCAACGCCAACCTGATTGAAGGAGCACACCATGAAACCAGCTCTTGCCCTGTTCTCGCATCGCCCCGCGCGGCGCGCCGCGCTTTACGCGGTGCCGGTGTTGCTCGGCGCCCTCGCGCTGAACGGCATCGGGCCGGCCGGTGCGCTGGAGGCGCCGGCAGCGGCACCGCGCCCGACCTTCGAACGCGTGCAGTTCGCCGACGTCATCGAGCGGGTGCAGCCGGCCGTGGTCAAGATCGATGTCGTCAAGACCGTTGCCGGCGTCAACCGCCTCGGCGGCCAGGCCATGCCGTTCCCGCAAGACAGCCCGTTCGGCGAGTTCATGCGCCGCTTCGGCATGGTGCCGTTCGGTCCGCAGGGTGGCCAGGGTGGCCCACCCGCGCGCGCCGAGGGCCTCGGCTCGGGCTTCATCATCGATGCTGACGGCCACGTCGTCACCAACAACCACGTCATCGACGGCGCCGACGAGATGCGCGTGACCCTGCACGACGGCACCGAACTGCCGGCACGCCTGGTCGGGCGCGACCCGTTGACCGATCTTGCGCTGCTCAAGATCGAGGGCGGCAAGGATCTCCCGGCGGTCGAGTTCGGTGATTCCGACCGTGCTCGCGTCGGTGACTGGGTCGTCGCCATCGGCAACCCGTTCGGCTTCGGCGGCAGCGCGACGGCCGGCATCATCTCGGCGCGCGGGCGTGACATCAAGTCGGGGCCCTACGACGACTACCTGCAGATCGATGCCCCCATCAACAGCGGCAACTCCGGCGGCCCCATCGTCGACGCCAGCGGTCACGTCATCGGCGTCAATACCGCCATCTATTCGCCCAACGGCGGCAACGTCGGTATCGGCTTCGCGATTCCGGCAGCCGAAGCCGCCCAGGTCATCACCGAACTGAAGGAGAGTGGCGCGGTCACGCGCGGCTGGCTCGGCGTGCAGATTCAACCGGTCACCGACGACGTCGCCAGCGCCCTCCAGCTCGAGGCGGCACGCGGCGCGCTGGTCGCGAGCGTAGTCGACGACAGCCCCGCATCGCTCGCTGGCGTGACCGCCGGCGATGTCATCGTGCGCTACGGTGACACCGCTATCGAAGACCCGCGCGCGCTCAGCCGCGCCGTCGCGGCGACCGCCCCTGGCGAGAAGATCTCGCTGACGGTCGTGCGTCGTGGCAAGGAACAGCGCCTGGTCACGGTCATCGATCGCAACGAGCAGCATGCGCTCGCCGCGACCGCCTCCGACGGCAACGACGCCGGCGCCGCCAACGACGCCCTCGGCCTCGGACTCGCGCTCGGCGAACTGCACGAGGACGCACGCCGGCGCCTCGAACTCGGTGATGACGTCAGCGGTGCTTTCGTCGTCGGCGTGAAGAACGACGGCCCGGCGGCACAGAGCGGCGTGCGCCCGGGCGACGTCATCGTGCAGGTCAACCAGCGCGAGGTCGCCGACGTTGCCAGTGCCAGGCAGGCGCTCGGCGAAGCGAAGCAGGCCGAACGCCCCATCGTGATGCTCATCCGCCGCGGCGGCGAACAGTTCTTCACCACCATGAAGCTGGCCTGAACGCACGATTCATCTCCCTTCACACGGATGTCTCCCGCCCCTCCCAAGGCGTTGCCCCGGCCCCGGCCGGGGTTTTTTTTGCGCCCGCGGGCAGACCCGACACCGCCGCGCGGCACCTGACGCGCAGTGCCCGCATCGGCTCGCGCCGGGTATGCTGCCGCCATCGCTCCCCCGCCCGAGGGCCCGCCGTGTCCAACCTGCCCGTACCCTGGACGCTCGCCGCCGATTGCGCCGCGCTGCTGGTACTTGCGCTCTACCACCTGCGACTCGTCCATCACCTGCGCCACGATCCGACGCGCACCATGATCGGTCGCAACCGCGGCGTACGCCGCGCCTGGCTCGCCGACGTCATCGCCCGCCGCGCCGATATCCTCGCCGTACAGACGCTGCGCAACTGGGCGATGACCGCGACCTTTCTCGCCTCGACCGCAATCCTGATCGCGCTCGGCATCGTGCACTTCACTTTCACCAACGAGCCCGGCGCAGCGGCCGCGAGCACGCTGCTGCGCGCACCCTGGGCCGGCGCCAAGCTGCTCGTGCTGGCGAGCCTGTTCTTCGTCGCATTCTTCTGCTTCGCGCAGACGCTCCGCGCTCTCAATCACCTCGGCTTCGAGATCGTCGTCGCGCGCGAAGAGAGCTTCGAGGCGGTGCTCGCCCACCTGCATCGACACGCCGACAACTTCACCCTCGGCATGCGCAGCTTCTACCTCAGCCTGCCCTTCTCGCTGTGGCTGTTCGGCGCCCTGCACTTCCTCGCCGCGGCACTCGTGCTGACGCTGCTGCTGCTGCGCCTGGACTATGCCCGTGACCCGGGACCGCCGCCCGGCTGAAGCCGCATCCTCGATCGGCTTGCGCCAGACCCCGCGTGCCGCGTAGGCTCGCCGGCATCAATCCGGCAAACGGGGTCCACCATGCGCCTGTCCCGTAATGGCTATTACGTCGAACGTTACGTCAAGTGCGACAATTGTGGCGTGCTGATCTACGACGACGGCATGGCAGCGACGATCGCGGGTGACGACGGCCTGTACTGCTCCCAGTGGTGTATCGACTGGGCGACGGCGCGCGCCCGCGGCATCGAGGAGCCGCGCATACCGCTACCGCGCGTGCCACGCGAGCGCGGCTGACGACGCCGGGCACGGTTCACGCCGAGCCCGGCGCTTCGCCAGCGGGGACAACGGCCTCGGCGAGCCGGCGCGCGCGGGCGATGTTCTCCACGTGCAGCGTGCGCATCCAGCGCAAGTCGGCAATCAACGCGGCATCGGCGAGGCGCGGCAGCGCCGCGTCGATGCGACGCACCACCCAGGCCTGGCCGCGGTCGAGCAGCGCCAGGCGAGCCGGGAAATCGGGCGCCGCTGCGAGGCGTTCGAGGAACGCGCCCGGCGGGCCGGCGGCGTCGCTACCGTAACGCCTGAGCTGCGCAACCAGCATGCTGCAGCAGCGTCCCTCGTCGCGCGCCAGCGCGACCAGGACGCCCCGCGCCGTGGCGGGACCCGCGGGCAGGCACAGCTCCGTGATGCCCCGCGCGCCGGCGCGCTCGGCGGCCAGCAGCTCGGCGAGCAACGCGCGTATCTCCGCGGCGTCGGCGAGGCCCCGCCACGCCGGGTCGACATCGTCGAGCGCGCAGGGAGACGAAGCGACCTCGGCCGCGCCGTGGTGGTCGGGCACGCGTTCGCCGCCATGCCGATTGCTCATGCGTTGCCTCGCGGTCCGGCGTCGTGCGCATGCCCGGCCGGCTCGCGTGGAACGCCGCCGGTTGCCGCGGGTGCATGGCTGACACTGGCGCCGGCCGAAACCGTGCCCCAGCTACGTTCGAGGTCCGCCGCACGCTGCGCGCCGCGGCCGCGGTAACGCGTCAGCGCGGTGTCGGTCACGATGACGTCCATCGGCATGTCGTGGGGCTGCGGCAGGATGGTCGGCAGGCGCGCCCCGGCATAGCCGACGCCGATGGCGAGCGGCCGCGGCACCGCGGCTGCCAGCGTGCGGTCGTAGTAGCCGCCGCCGTGGCCGAGGCGGTAGCCGGCGTCATCGTAGCCGAGCAATGGCACCAGCAGTACGTCCGGCGTCACTTCAGGGGCCGCGGCCGGGACCGGGATACCCCAGACGCCGCGCGTCATGCGCATCCCCGGCCACCAGCGACGGAACACGAGTGGCCGAGCGGGCGCCGCCACCACCGGGAGAGCGAAATCGACCGCGCGATCCGCCAGCGAATCGGCCAGCGGGCGCAGGTCGAGTTCACCCCGAAACGGCCAGTAGAGTCCGATGCAGGCGCCGTCCAGTTCCGGCAGGTGGTGCTCGAGCACGGCCCGCACGAAGTGCGCAGTGCGCTCGCGCAGGGCCGCGGGTACGGCTTCGCGCTCGGCACGCAGCACGTGTCGAACGCCGACACGCCACGTGCGTACCGTTGGCCACGTGGCATCTGCGGACGGCGGCACGGCGGGCCGCGCCTGGGGTGTCACGTCGGTCACACGACCTCCTGCAGTGGCGATGGTCGGAGCATGGATGACACCCTAGATCGACGCCATCAATCGCTCAAGCAAAATTAATCTGGAATTCATATCGACACCATCGATATAAAAAACCGGACTCACAGGCTGCAGCGAGCCTCGCGCGCCTGCACGATCTGACCAGGCATGCTTTTCGGCGCAGTTGATATCATCAAAAAGAATGAAAAAATCACTTAATATCGAATCTTTCGATGCATAATGGGCTCACGCACGACGCGAATGGATACCGAACTCGCCCGTACCTTTCTCACCGTCATCGAGCGCGGCAGCTTCGTGCGAGCCGCCGAGCATCTCCATCTCACGCAGTCGTCGGTCAGTGCGCGCATCGCCGCGCTCGAGCGCGAACTCGGTTGCCGCCTGTTCGTGCGCAACCGCGCCGGTATCCGCCTCACGACGGAGGGGCACCGCTTCCAGCGTCATGCGGCGGCACTCGTGCGTGCGCTCGAGAACGCGCGCCAGGCCCTCGGCGTCGCGCGCGCCTACCCCGAGGAACTCGTCGTCGGCGCGCGCTTCGGCTTGTGGGACGGCTTCATGCTCGAATGGCTCGCGGCGTTACGCAGCCACGCTCCCGCAGTCGCCGTGCGCGCCGAGGTCGGCTTCGAGGACACCCTCATGCAGGCCCTGATCGAGGGTCGCCTCGACCTCGGCGTGATGTACACCCCGCAATACCGCCCGGGGCTGGTCGTCCAGCGCCTGTTCGAGGAGACACTGGTACTCGTCAGCACCGACCCGCGCGACGATGCCCTCCCCGGTCGCGGTTATGTCTACGTCGACTGGGGCCCGGAATTCGGTCGCCAGCACCAGGCCGATTTCCCCGACTACGCGGGCGCTGCGATCACGGTCAACATCGGCTGGCTCGGCCTGCGCCACATCCTCGCCAAGGGTGGCAGCGGCTACTTCCCACAGCGCCTCGTCGACCCGCATCTCGTCGCCGGCCGCCTCGGCCTGGTCGACGGTGCGCCGCGCTTTGCGCTACCCGCTTACGCCGTGCACGCCACGGCAGCCGCCGAGGAGCCGCCGCTGCGTGCCGCGCTCGCGTTGCTCGGCGCGCGCGCGGCACAGCACGTTCAACCCTCGATATCCTCGAACAGCACGCTCGACAGGTAGCGCTCGCCGGCATCGGGCAGCACGACCACGATGGTCTTGCCGGCGAAGGCCGGCTCGGCGGCCAGGCGTGCCGCGACCACCGTGGCCGCACCGCACGAGATGCCGGCGAGGATGCCTTCCTCGGTGGCGAGCCGCCGCGCCATGGCGACGGCGTCTTCGTTGGAGACCTGTTCGACGCGGTCGATCAGGGCCAGGTCGAGCACGCTCGGTACGAAGCCGGCCCCGATGCCCTGGATCTTGTGCGGCGCCGGCTTGACCTCTTCGCCCGCCAGGGTCTGCGCAATCACCGGACTGGTCTCGGGCTCTACCGCCACGGTGGTCACGACGTGTCCGCAGGTGTTCTTGAGATAGCGCGCGACCCCGGTGATGGTGCCGCCCGTGCCGACACCGGCGACGAAGGCGTCGATATTGCCTTCGGTCTGCGCCCAGAGCTCGGGGCCGGTCGTCTTCTCGTGGATGGCCGGGTTGGCCGGGTTGTCGAACTGCTGCGGCATGAAGTAGCGCCGGGCATCGCTGGCCGCGATTTCGGCCGCCTTCGCGATGGCACCTTTCATGCCTTTCGCGCCCTCCGTCAGTACGAGGTTGGCGCCGAAGGCCTTGAGCACCTTGCGGCGCTCGAGGCTCATGCTGTCCGGCATGGTGAGCGTGAGCTTGTAGCCGCGCGCTGCGCACACGAAGGCGAGCGCGATGCCGGTGTTGCCGCTGGTCGGCTCGACCACCTCCACACCCGGTTTGAGCAGGCCCTTCTCCTCGGCATCCCAGATCATCGCCGCACCGATACGGCACTTCACCGAGTAGGCCGGGTTGCGCCCCTCGATCTTGGCCAGCACCGTCGCGCGCGCCGGGTCGACGATACGATTGAGCCGCACCAGCGGCGTATTACCGATGGACAACGAATTGTCGGTGAAATAGCTCATGATCGCTGACCTCCACTCCGGGATGCTCTTACCCGCATGGCGCGACGCCGGCGCCGCGCTCGACCCGCCACACGCCGCCGGACCATCGGCCTCGCCCCACCGCGTCAATCGGCATCGCCGCGCACCGCGCCGTCGCCGCCAACGGCGTCCCGCGCCCGTGGCGGACCCTGGCCGGCGTCGAAGAGGTCCGAACCGAGACTGCGCGTCTCGGCGCCGCTGACGGTACGGATGGCGCGTTGGAACAGCATGTTGTTCGGAATGCGAACGGTAGAGCCGTCGTCGTCCTGCAACGTGGTGTAGACGAGATCGATGCCCAGCACCTTACCACGGATACCGCGCTTGGAGCCGTCGTTCAGCACCACCTCGATGACCTCGATGCGGTCGCCGATGCGAAACGGCGCGAAGAGCACCAGGAACAGCGCGCAGAGCATGTTGCTGAGCACGCTCCACAGCGCAACGAAGCCGACCGCGACCAGCACGAAGACTGCCGACAGGGCCGTCCACAATGCCTGCACCGAGACCCCGAACTGCTGCATCACCGCCACCGCGGCCAGCGCCGTGAGGCTCCATTTCACCACGGCGCCGGCGATGAAGCGGGTGTTCGAACTGACGTGCCCGGCCGCGCCGAGGCGATCGACGGCACGCCGTGCGAGGACGTGTATCACCATCGCGACGACGACGATCACCGCCGCGCGCGACAAGGTCACCCACAGGGCGCCGGACTCCATGCGCGGTGGACGGAACGGCGGCTACAGGTGCGGAATGACCTGCTCGCCGAACAGCCGGATATCGGCGAGCGCCTCGGCCTGCGGCGGGCCGCCCGGCTGACGCATGCGCAGCATCACGTAGTCGGGCCGTATCTCGTCGCGCCACATCTGCAGCTGTTCGCGGCATTGCGACGGCGAGCCGGCGATGAGGCGATCGCGCGCAGCGATGTCGAAGCTGAGATCCTCCGGCCGCTTCACGTCCTTGATGTAGTCGTCGTGGACGTAGGCGCCGTAATGGAAATACCAGCGGTGGGTGGTCATGGTCGGTGCGCTCTTGGCGACGCAGGCATCCCAGTCGGCGCCGATCACGCAGTCACGCATCAGCACCACGTAGGGCTTGCGACCGTGCTTGGCACATTCGGCGCGATACTGCTCGGCGTAATCCTTGATCACCGGCAGGGACTGGATCGGATCGGCAATCCACCCATCGCCCATGCGCCCGGCGCGCTCGAGGCCGGCCGGCACCCAGCCGGCCAGCCAGATCGGCGGGCCGCCGTCCTGGTAGGGCGTCGGGGTGACGCGGACATCCTCGATGCTGTGGTACTTGCTCGGGTAGCTGAACGGCTTGCCGGTCCAGGCTTCGCGCAGAATCTCGACACATTCTTCGGTCCGTCGCGCGCGCTGCTTGACGGGCACGCCGAAGGCGTCGAAGTCGTGCGGCTGGTAACCGATGCCGAGCGCCGAAATCATGCGCCCGCGTGTCGCCTGGTCGACCACCGCAATATCCTCGGCGAGCCGGATGGGATGGTACAGCGGCGCGAGCAACACGCAGGTGCCGACCTTGATGCGTCGCGTGCGCATGCCGATCATGCCCGCCAGCAGCACCGGCGAAGGCAGGTAACCATCCTCCTGCTGGTGATGCTCGGTGAAGAAGAAGCCGTCGAAACCGACTTCCTCGCAGAGTTCTGCCTGCTCGACGAGTTCGTCGATGAGGCCGGCGACGTTGTCGCCATGCGGCGGATCCTGAGTACACGGAAAATAACCTACGGGCAGCATCGTCTCCCTCCCCTCTGTGGGCCAGCATGGTGCGGCATGATGGCAGAAATGCGCGCGGCACGGGGCCGCGCGATGCGGGCGGCGACACCCTACGCAGCGCGTCGGCCCGCCGTCAACGCGTAGCCACGCGCGGCGCCGCGACTGTCCGCGCCTGCGACAGCCGCACGTTCACTGCGGGGCGGGGCCGGCGGCGCGTCGGCGTGCCCCGGCAAGCAACAGCAGGCTGCCGGCGACGGCGGCCGCGAGGGAGCCGATCAATACGCCGATACGCGTCGCGCCGACATAGTCGAAGGCACCGCGTTCGAAGGCCAGGTTGCCGATGAACAGGCTCATCGTGAAGCCGATGCCGGCAAGCACGCACACGCCGTAGAAGCTGCGCCAGTCGGCGCCCTCCGGCAGGCGCGCGAGACCCAGCCGGATGGCGACCCAGCACACCGCGAACACGCCCAGCTGCTTACCGAGGAACAGTCCGCTCGCGATGCCGAGCGGCACCGCGCTGACGACGAGCGCGGGGTCGAGACCCTTGAACGGCACGCCGGCATTGACGAAGGCGAACACCGGCAGCACGAGGTAGGCGACCCACGGGTGCAGCGCGTGCTCAAGCCAGCGTAGCGGCGAATGGCCACGCGCGTCCGCGGCGAGCGGAATGCAGAGCGCAACGACGACGCCCGCCAGCGTGGCGTGCACGCCGGACTTGAGTACACCCACCCAGACCACGACACCGATCAGCAGGTAGGGGATGATCGAGCGCACACCGCTGCGGTTGAGCGCGACGAGCGCGACGATCCCGCCGCCGGCGACGGCCAGCGCGCCAAGGGACAGATCGGCGGTATAGAAAATGGCAATGACGATGATCGCGCCGAGGTCGTCGAAGATCGCAAGCGAGGTCAGGAACATGCGCAGGGATTGCGGGACGCGCGAGCCCAGCAGCGAGAGCACGCCGAGCGCGAAGGCGATATCGGTCGCGGCCGGAATGGCCCAGCCCTGGCGCGCCGCAGGGTCATCGTGGGTGAAAGCGAGGTAGATCAGCGCAGGCAGCACGAAGCCGCCGATGGCACCGAGACCGGGCAACAGGATCTGGGAGCGATTGGAGAGTTCCCCCTCGAGCACCTCGCGCTTGATTTCGAGGCCGACGAGCAGGAAGAACACCGCCATCAGGCCATCGTTGACCCACAGGAAGAGTGGCTTGTCGATGCCGACGCCATCCACCAGTACGGCGAGGTGGACGATCAGCAGGCGGTCGTACCAGATTGCAAGCGGGGTGTTGCTGGCGAGCAGCGCGGCGGCGGTCGCCGCCATCAGCAGGATGCCGGCAGCCGCCTCGAGACGCAGGAACTCACGGATCAGTGACAGTGGCATAGTAGAACCGGTCTCACAATTAATCGTGGGTGCGTTGGCGCCCAAAAAGCTCGGCCCCAAGAAGATCGTTGGTGGGGACACAGTGCGCAGGGAATAGTGGTTCTATTGCCAAGCACTGTAACGCCGTAGACGGGCCCCATGAAAATGTTGGTGGGGGGGGGCAACCCGAAGGGCCGATGGCTGCCAAATCCATCCTTTCTGGCGCGCATTTCCGCGTTGCTCGTCACTCACACGCTGAGCATCCTATTCGCTCCTCGCGCCTTGAACTGCGCGAAAGCAGCCGTCGGCGCAACCACGATTAATTGTGAGACCGGTTCTAGTCACTCTGGCGTGGTATCGCGCCGCGATCAAGCCGCGCCCGAGAACGGCAGGCGCACTGGTTACAATCGCGCCGACGTCGCGCAGGAGTCCGCTTGATGTATCTCGATCGCACCGCCACCACCTATGACGAAGTCCGCGCCCGCTTCAGCTGGGACGGCCGCGTACCCGACGAGCTCAATCTCGCGCACATGGTCTGCGATCGCTGGGCCGACGATCCGCAACGCGTCGCGCTCGTCTATGAACGCGCCCCGGGCGAGGTCGAACGCCATACCTATGCGCGCCTGCGCGAATGGAGTGACCGTTGCGCGAATCTCTACGCGAGCTGCGGTCTCAACCGCGGCGACCGGGTGGCGGTGCTGCTGCAACAGCACCCCGAGGCCATCGTCGCCCATCTCGGCGCGTGGAAACGCGGGCTCGTCAGCTGCCCGCTCGCCGTGCTGTTCGGCCCGGACGCGCTCGCCTATCGTCTCGCCGACTGCTGCGCGCGCGTGGTCGTGACGGACGCCGCCAACGCACCCAAGGTGCAGGAGATCCGCGGCGCGTGTCCGGCGCTCGAGGAAGTCTTCGTCATCGACGGCGCCGTGCCCGGCTGCACCGACTTCCACGCCGCGCTCGCGGCGCAACCGGACACGACCGAGGTCGCCGTGACGCACGCCGACGATGCCGCCTGGATCAGTTACACCTCGGGCACCACCGGCCCGCCCAAAGGCGCGCTGCAGCCGCACCGCATGCTGCTCGGCATCCTGCCCAGCCTCGAGTTCGTGTGGGACTTCTTTCCCCGCACCGGGGACGTGACCTGGTCCCCGGCCGACTGGTCGTGGATGGGCGGCTTCACCGGCGTCATGCTGCCGAGCCTGTGGCATGGATTGACCACCGTCGGCACACGCCTTGGGCCATTCGAACCCGAAAATGCGTACCGCATCCTCGCCACCCATGGCGTGACCTGCACGCTGCTGGTACCGACCATGCTGAAGCTGATGCGCCAGGTGCCGGCGCCGCGTGAGCGCTACGACCTGCGCCTGCGCGTGGTGAAGTCGGGCGCCGAGGCGGTCGGCGCGGAACTGCTCGAGTGGGCCACGCGCGAACTCGGTGTGATCGTCAACGAAGTGTTCGGCCAGACCGAATGCATGGAGCCGCTCGGCAACAACGCCGCGGTGATGCCGATCAAGCCCGGCTCGATCGGCCGCCCCCTGCCCGGCCACGAATGTGCCATCGTCGACGACGACGGGCGTGAGCTGGGGACCGACCAGCTCGGTCACATCGCGGTGCGCGCACCGCACCCGGTGATGTTTCTCGGCTACCTCGGCCGCGACGACGCGACCAGCGACAAGTACCGCGGCGACTGGCTCATCACCGGTGACCTCGGCGTGCGCGATGCCGATGGCTATTACTGGTTCCGTGGGCGCGCCGACGACGTCATCACCAGTGCCGGCTACCGGATCGGCCCGGCCGAGATCGAGGATGCGCTGCTGCGTCATCCGGCGGTCGGCAACGCTGCCGTGATCGGCGTGCCCGATGCCGAGCGCACCGAGGTGATCAAGGCGTTCGTCGTGCTCGCCCCCGGCCATCACGGCGATGCGGCGCTGGTCGAGGCGCTACGCGACCACGTGCGCACGCGCCTGGCGCGCCACGAGGTGCCACGCTTCGTCGAGTTCGTCGACAGCCTGCCGATGACGACTACCCACAAGGTGATGCGCCGCGAGCTGCGCGAGCGCGAACGGCAGCGTCGCGACAGCGCCTGAACCGCGCCGCGAGCGCTGCTGGCGACCCGCTCAGCGGCGCAGTCCACCGAGCTCCCACAGCCCCCAGCCGATGCCGGCGAGCAGCAGCACGTGCGCGGTCACGCGCACGTCACCGGGCACGCCTCCGCCATCGAGCAGCAAGCCGAGCATGAGCAGCAGGAAGCCCGCGGCAACAGTGCGCAGCGGACCGCGCAGCGCACTCACCGCGCGCTGCACCAGCAGGCCGACGAGCGTGGCCACGACGAGCACCGCGAAGCCGCACCAGAAGATCACCATCAGTTCCGCACGCGCACCGAGCAGTGCGATCGCCGCGAGCGCCGCCAGCGCGAGCGCGCCACCGGTCAGCGCGACCAGCGCGACGGCACGCTCGGCCGCCGAGGGTGTCGGCCAGCGTGGGTCGTCGTCAGCCATGCGCAGCGCCGTGTCGGGGCAGGCTCACGCGGACATCCCGTAAGGTTCCGCGAGTGCGCCGAGCTGCTCGCGCAGCTCGAGCACGTGACGTTCCCAGTAGGCCTGCGTACCGAACCAGGGAAACGCGTGCGGAAAGGCCGGATCGCTCCAGCGGCGCGCGAGCCAGGCGCTGTAGTGAAGCATGCGCAGCGTACGCAGCGGTTCGATCAGCGCCAGCTCGCGGTAATCGAAATCGGCGAACTCCTCGTAGCCCTCGAGCACTGCATCGAGTTGCGTGCGCTGCTCGGCGCCATCGCCGGCCAGCAGCATCCACAGGTCCTGTACCGCGGGCGCCATGCGTGCGTCGTCGAAATCGACGAAATGCGGGCGCTCGTCGCGCCACAGTACGTTGCCGCCGTGGCAGTCGCCGTGAACGCGCAGGTAACGCACCTCGCCCGCCGCGGCGAAGCGCGCCTCGACATGGGCGAGCAGATCGCGCGTGATGCTGCTGTACGCAGCGCGCAGGTCGGCGGGAATCCAGCGCTCGGTGAGAAAGGCGACGCTCGCATGGCCGAAGCCATCGACGCCGAGCGTTTCGCGCGCGCTGAACGGGCGCGCACCACCCACCGTGTGCAGGCGGGCAAGGAAGCGCCCCATGATGACGAGGTTGTCGCGCCGGTCGAGCTCCGGCGCGCGACCGCCGCGACGCGGGTACAGCGCGAGGCGGAAACCGGCATGGTGGACGAGCGTCGTGCCGTCGCCCTGCGCCATCGGCGCGACCACCGGCAGGTCCCGGGCGGCGAGCTCGGCGACGAAGGCGTGCTCCTCGGCAATCGCCGCGTCGCTCCAGCGTGCCGGGCGATAGAACTTGGCGACGAGCGGTTCGCCGTCCTCGCGCCCGACCTGGTAGACGCGATTCTCGTAGCTGTTCAGCGCGAGGAGGCGGCCGTCGCAGCGGTGCCCGCAGGCCTCCACCGCGGCAAGGACGAAGTCGGGCGTGAGGCGCTCGAAGGGATGAGTCTCGCCGGCCGCGCCTGCCTCCCCCATTTCAATCGCGCAGGCGTCTTACGAGCGTCGCGACCTGGTCGAGCACCGGCAGCACCTCGCTGGCCGGCGCCGACGGCAGGCCGAAGATGAAATGCGTGTAGCCGGTGGCCATCTCGGCGCGCACCTTGTCCTCGTCGAGCGGTGCGAAGAACAACGCGAGGTCGAGTTCGTCGGGATTCCGGCCACGTGCCGCAACGGCCTCGCGCACCTGCGCGATCGAACCCTCGCCGCCGCGCCCGCCAATGGGGATCCAGCCATCGGCATACTCGGCCACGCGCGCGGCTACGTACTTCGAATTGGCACCGATCCAGATCGGCGGTCCGCCCGGCTGTACCGGCTTGGGGTAAGACCACATCTTGTCGAAATCGACGTACTCGCCGTGGAACTCGGGCTCTTCCTCGCGCCAGATCGTCTTCATCGCGAGGACGCGCTCGCGCAGTACGCGCCAGCGCTCGGCGAAGGGCACGCCGTGGTTCTCGACTTCCGGCTGGTTCCAGCCGGCGCCGATGCCGAAGATGAAGCGTCCGTTGGACAGGCGATCGACCGTCGCCACTTCCTTGGCCAGCGTGATCGGATGGCGCTGCGAGACCAGGCAGATGCCGGTGCCGAGCTTGATGCGCTCGGTGACCGCGGCGGCCGCACCGAGCGCAACGAAGGGGTCGTAGGTGCGCAGGTAATGCGGCGGCACCTTGCCGTCCGGGAAGAACGGCGACTTGCTGTCGAGCGGCATGTGGGTGTGTTCGGGTACGAACAGCGAATCGAGCCCGCGTGCCTCGACCTCTCGAGCCAGCTCGATTGGCTGGATCGACTGGTCCGTCACGAAAATCATCACTCCGAAGGCTGGCTGCGGCATCTGCTCTCCTCGCTGCTCGTTGTTATCGGCCCGGCGCATACGCGCGAGGGCGACAGGGTAGACCAATCGCCGCCGCGCAGACAGGTCCGCCAATTACCCACAGGTGTCTGACCCCCGTCGGATTTATCCACAGGTGTCTGACCCTCGCCATGGCGGGAATCGACCGCGATCGGACGATCGCCCATAATTGCGCGCGGTCGCGTCACGACCTCGAGCAGGAGACACGCATGCAGGCTGAGCTGGACGTCGCCGCCGCGCGGAGAAGTGCGCGGGACGGACGCGTAGCACCGGCACGAGCGGCCAGTCGATGAGCGAAACCGCCACACACGCGCGCACGGCCGTGCTCGGTCTCGGCCGCATGGGCCACGCACTCGCGCGCTGCCTCGCCGATGCCGGCGTGCCGCTCGCCGTATGGAACCGCACGCCCGGGCGCAGCGGGTCTTTCGAGGGCCGCGCCAGCGTCGCCGCGAGCGCTGCCGCGGCCTGTGCCGATGCGGAGCTCGTGGTGCTTGCGCTCAGCAACTACAGCGTCGGCCTCGAGGTACTCGACACCGTCGCCACCGAACTGCCGCTGGCGGGACGCACGCTGGTCCAGCTGACCTCCGGTTCGGCCTCCGACGCGCGCACCATGCAGGCCTGGGCACGCATGCACGGGCTCGGCTACCTCGATGGCGCCGTCGTCGGCCCACCGCAGGCCGTCGGCACTGACGCGGCAATCCTGCTGTGTGCCGGCGACGAGGAACTGTGGGAGCGGCACCAGGCGACGCTGCGGCCCCTCGCCGGCACCTGCCGCTACCTCGGCGAGGCCATCGGCGCCGCCGCCGCGCTCGATTGCGCGGTACTCGACTACTACTACGGCGCGACACTCGCCATGCTGCACGGCGCTGCGCTCACCGCATCGGAAGCGCTGCCGCTCACCGAGTACTTCTTTCTCGTCAAGAAACTCGCGCCGGCGCTCGCCCTGACCGCCGACGACGCCCGCGAGATGATCGCCCGCGAGGTCTACGCCGGCGATGCCTGTACGCTCGACGTGCATGTCGCCATGCTGCGTCACATCCAGCGCATGAGCCACGACAACGAGCTCGACACGCGCGTGCCCGATGCCGTCGTGCAGGCCTACCGCAAGGCGCTCGCCGCCGGCCATGGCGATGACGAGATCGCGGCGCTGTTCGAAACCCTGCGGCGCGGACGCGACGCCTGAGCGGCCGCAGCGCATGAATCGCCCGTCATGAGCTCGCGCGAGCGCATCTTCGTTGTCACCTTCGGGCGCAGCGGCTCGTCGCTGCTGTGCGCGATTCTCGCCGATGCGGGCGCCGACTTCGGGGTTCCCGTGCCGGCGCAGTGGGACCCTCGCCACGGCGCCCTCGAGCACCGGGACATCAAGCGTGCGGCACACCATATGCGCCGCGCGTTCGACCTCGACCACGGCCGCCGCTTCCGCTTCTCGCCCGAACTCGAAGCGCGCTGGCGGCGACGCCGAGCACGCCACTGGCTCGCGCGTGCGCTGCCGCAGGCCGATGCCTTCAAGATCGGCGACCTCGACCTGCTCGTGCAGATGAGCTTCGCGCTCGGCTATGCCCCCCGCGTGGTGCTCAACTACCGCGACTTCGAGCAGGCGCTCGCCAGCACCCTGGTCGGACGCAAGCACGTCGGTCCCGACGCGCTCGCCGCCGAGTACGCACGCGTGTGCCGCCAGGGCCTCGCGCTGGTGCGCACCTTCGGCGGCTGCGTGGTCGGCTACGAAGACATGCTCGGCGATCCGGCCGGGGCCTGGCTGGACGCGCTCGCCGCGAGCACCGGCCTCGCAGCGGAGTCGCTGCGCGCGGCAGCCGCGCGGCGCATCACGGCCACCGAAGCGGCGCCGGCGGCAACCGGCATGCTCTATCCCGAGTGCAGGCGGCTGTACGACCTGCTGGCCGCACAGGCCGGGCGCGCCTTCCCGCCCAGTCGCACGGTGCTGCGAGCCCTCGACGCCCGCCGCGCCTGAGCGCGCATCCGTGCGACGGCGGCGAGGCCGCACCGCGGCGGCGGGGCGCGGGCAGCACCCACCGTCGCACGACCCCGTTTGCGTGTCGCGGTGCCGCGGCTCAGCCGCGTCGCGTTGGCCCGACTCGCGCAATGCCACGCGTCGGCCGACCACGAGACAACGAGCAATTGCGAATTATATAAACGCAAATGATAATGCGTCGCGTTTATATTCTTGCGATTTCCGATGCCCGTGCCGCCAGCTCCCCGCACCCGTGCACCGCGCCGGCCGACGCTCGGCCCGCGCCGCCCGCGGGCACACCGTCTCGCCGCCATCACCGCCCTTGGTGTGTGGCTCATGGCGGCCTCCGGCATGGACGCCACGATGGCGGCCGATCGCCTCGATGGCCATGGTGACGGCGAGGCCGTCGACGCCGCGGGCAGGGCGGCGCCGGCACCGGCCGCGGCAGGCGATGACGACGGTAATAGCGACGCCAACGACGACGGCCGCGATGGCGCTCGCGGCGACAGCGCGCAGCGTCACGCCCCCGGCACGCGCAAGGTCGAGGAAATCGTCGTCCGCGGGGTCCGGGAGAGCGCCTACGACCCGAACCTCGAACCGACCGATTCGGCCAACCTGCTGGATTTCGAAGATTTGCGCCGCACGCAATCGCCGGACGTCTTCGACGCCGTGCGCGACCTGCCCGGCGTGAGCGTCGAGGGCGGCCCGCGCACCAGCGGCAAGCGCTTCGCCATTCGCGGCTTCTCCGACAACGAGGACGTCCTCGTACGCATCGACGGCGTCACGCAGAATTTCGAGAAGTACCGCTACGGCGCCGGCGTCGACATCGAGCCCGAACTGCTCAAGCAGGTCGCCGTGCACCGCGGCGGCGCGGCCATCACGCAGGGCTCGGGTTACCTCGGCGGCGTGGTCGAGATGGAGACGGTCGACGCTGCCGACCTGCTCGCGCCCGGGCAGCGCCTCGGCGGGCAGGCCAGGCTCGGCTACCTCAGCAACAACGAGGGCAAGCTCTACTCGGGCAGCGCCTATGCCCGCCCCCTCGACTTCCTCGATGCGCTCGTCAACGTCACGCGGCGCGATTCGCGCGACTACGAGCTGCCGGACGGCAGCCGCTTCCCCGATTCCGCCGAGGCGCAGACGAGCGTCCTCGGCAAGCTCGAGCTGTCCTCGGACAGCGCGACCCTCGGTATCAGTCACCGTCGCGCCGAGCAGAGCGGCCAGCAGCCCTTCGACATCACCGGCGGCATCACGGGCATCGGCGGCCTCGTCCTGCGCGATACCTCGGAAGCGGCCACCGCGCTCCGCTTCGACTGGGACCCGGCCACCGAGTGGGTCGCGCTGGACGCCACCCTCGGCTTCATCGACAAGCAGGTGATCGATGCCAACAGCGCGATTGCCGGCGTCGACGACGCTGGCAATCCGGTCGGCACCGACCGCTTCGCCTACCAGATCTGGACCACCGGCATCGGCAACCGCGCGCGCTTCGGGCTCGGCCCGACCCGCCACGAGCTCGCTTTCGGGTGGCAGGGGAACCGCGAGCGCCGCGTCGCGACGCGCGATAACCTCGCAGGCAACGCGTTCAACCCTGCTCAACCTTCGGGCGAGAAGCGCAGCCACGGCGTCTATGCCCTGCACCGCGTGCGCTGGGGCGGCCTCACTGTCGAGGGTGGTCTGCGCCGCGACTGGTTCGACATCGCCGCCGGCCCCGCCGAGCGACGCGTGCTGAGCGCCCGCGGCGAACCGGACAAGGTGTCCTACGCGCTCGATTCACCGGTCTTCTCGATCGCCTTCGCGCACGGCCCGGCGGAGGTCTTCTACCATTGGGGCGAGAGCTTCCGCGTGCCGCTCCTGGACGAGCTGTTCCAGCGCGGCAACTTCAGCGCCTGCGTCGAGTTCACCGCATTTGCCCGGGCGCCCACGGCGCCGGTCTTTCCCGCCCTGCCACCGCAGCCGCAGGTCAGCTTTCCGCCCACGCCACAGCTCGCCGACTTCGGCTTCGACGCCGTGGCGTGGCTTGCCGCGCTCGATGCCTGGAACGCCGCCGTCGCGCAGGCGACCGCGACGCTGGCGGCCTGGGCCGAGGCCATCGCTGCCCTGCGCGCGGGCTACGACCGCGACCTCGACGCGTTCGAGGACGCGCTCGCCGCCTACCTCGACGACCCGAACGCGGATCGCAACGCGATGTGCGGCGACCGTTACCGCCCGGAGACCGCGACGACGCGCGAGGCCGGCTTCGTCCTCGACTTCGACAGCGTACTGCACGAAGCGGACGCGTTGTCGCTCAAGTTCACCTACTACGACATTCGCGTCGGCAATCTCATCGAGTCCATCTATGAAGACAGCGTGACCGGCGCCATCGGCCAGCCCGGCCGCGAGGTTCGCAAGGGCTTCGAGGTCGAGGCTCGCTACGACCAGCCCCGCTGGTACGCGCGCTTCGCGCTGACCACGCTCGACGGTTACATCAAGTACGGTTTTTTCGCGAACAATGTCGATCCCGATATCGCGCGCTTCACCGATCCGGGACGCTTCGAGCTGTTCAACGTGCCAGCCGACAATTTCAACCTGACGCTCGCGGTGACGCCGCGTCACGATCTCGAAATAGGCCATCGCCTGCGCGTATTCGCGCCGCGCCTCGTCACCGTCGGCTTCGAACCCGGCTGCGTCGGCACGCTGTTCACCAACCCCGTGTGCAGCGTCTTCGGCGAGCAGCACGGCTACATGACGTCGAACTTCTTCCTGAGCTGGCGGCCGCACCCGTCGGTCGACCTGCGCCTGACCGTCGATAACGCCCTCAACAAGGAATTTCAGAATACCGGCTTCGGGGGCGCGCTCGGCGCCATCGCGCCGGGCCGGGACATCCGCGCCAGCGTGCTGCTGCGCTACTGAGGACGTGCGGGCGTGCAGGCGGCGCGTCCGCGCGTCGCGTCATCGAATCAACCGCGTCGGCGCGCGCGCCGGAGCAGCATGCCTGCACTGGCGACGAGCAGCCAGCCGGCCGGCAGCGGCACCGGCTGCGTGCTGCCGGTACCGCCGCTGCCGCCCGGGCCACCGGCCACCGCCTGCGGACCGATGTCGACGGCGACCGCGTCGAGGCTCAGGCTGGTGTCGGCAGCCGCGAAGGCGAACGCGTAGGTGCCGAGCGCGACCGGCAGCTCCCACAGGTACAGGTATTCGTTGTCGACGCCGGTGCCGCCGTCGGTCCCGCCCGGGGCGCTGGAATTTCCCGTCGCGAGTGTCACGCGCTGCGACCACGCGGCGCCGTTCAGCCTGACGCTCGCGTGGTCGATATCGGCGCCGAGTGCAGAGACCTGCAGTGCCGCGGTGATCGGCCGCACGCCAAGCGCCGTGTGCGCGCTCGCCGGACTCACGACCAGCTGGAAGGCGAGCTCGTCGTTGAAGCTGTAGATGTTCCCGCTACCGGTGATGAAGGCGGCGGGTTGCGCGGTGGAACCCTTCTTGCCCGTAACGAGAATGCTGCCATTGTTGGCGGCGAGACCGAGCGCGCCGCGGTCCGGCGTGCTGTCCGGCAGGACCGGCGCGACCCCGATGTCGGGCTCGTTACGAAAGCGGTCGTAATGGACGTATGCGCTGCCAGCGCTGCCGCGCGTCCAGTCCCCCCACGCCGCGGTGGCCGGATCCTGGAACGCGACCGCTGCTGCGTCGACACTCGTATGGAAGAGCGCGCCGAGCGCGGCGCAGGCGAACAGGGAAACAGGTCGGAACACGGTACTTCTCCTCGACAACGGACCCATGAGCGGGCGGCGAACTGAGTGTAAGTAAGAATGATTCGTACTACTAGTATTCTTTTTCGTGATTGCGCACAATTGCGCGGGCGCCGCGCCGGCGCCCCGACCCCCATCGACCAGGAGCCGACGATGAACGCACCGACCACCCCGCTCGAGGACGTTGCCCGCGAGGCGCGCGGATTTCGCGATAGCTTTCGCACCCTCCATCTCGCGACCGCCGGCGCCGACGGCACGCCGAGTGCGAGCTATGCGCCTTTCGCGCTGTCGAGCGATGACCGGTTCCAGGTCTACGTCAGCGAGCTGGCCGCCCACACCGCGAACCTTTTGCGCGGCACACCGGTGAGTGTGCTGATCATCGAGTCCGAGCATGACGCCGCGCACCTCTTCGCCCGCAAGCGCCTGACGTTCACCTGCGCCCCGCAGCACTGTCCGCGCGGCAGCGATGCGTTCGAAGCGGTGCTCGCCGGTCTCGAAGAACGCTTCGGCGAGTTCATGGGCTACCTCCGTACCCTCACCGACTTCCATGCGTTCACGCTAGAAGCGCGCCACGCGACCTACGTGCGCGGCTTCGCCCAGGCTTACGAGTTCCCGGACGGTCGCCTCGAGACCATTCGTCACGTCAACGACCGCGGCCACGCCGCCGACGACGAGAACTGAGCCGATGCGCCTGCGTCTTCTGTCCACCGCCGGTCTCGCGCTCGCGCTCGCGCTCGGACTGCTCGCACCGCTGGCAACCGCCGCCGAGCGCATCGTCGCCGTCGGCGGCGCGGTGACGGAGATCGTCTTCGCGCTCGGCGCCGGTGACCGCCTCGTCGCCGTCGATACGACCAGCCGCTTTCCCGACGCGGCCACGCGCCTGCCGGACGTCGGCTACCTGCGCACGCTGTCGGCCGAACCCATCCTCGCCTTGCGGCCCGACCTCGTGCTGCATGCCGCGGATGCCGGTCCACCCGAGGCGCTCGCGCAGCTCCGCGCAGCCGGTGTGCCGCTCGTCGCCATCCCGGATGCGCCGAGCGCGGCGGGTGTCGAGGACAAGATTCGCGCCACCGCCGAGGCGCTCGGTCAGGCCGACGCGGCAACCGGGCTGATCGCGCGCCTGCATCGCGAGCTTGCCGCCGCGCGCGCGGCGATCGACGCCGGCGCCACGCCGCCCAGGGTGGTGTTCGCCATGCAGTTCGACGCCGGATCGGTGCTCGCGGCCGGCCGCGAGACCGCGGCAGACGCCATCATCCGGCTCGCCGGCGGCCGCAACGTCGCCGGTGACTTCACGAGCTATAAGCCGATCGGCGCCGAAGGTCTCCTCGTCGCTCGCCCCGACGTCGTGGTCACCGTCGACCGCGCGGTGGCACAGTTCGCTCGCCCGGCCGATGCTCTCGCACTGCCGGCGCTGCGCCTGACCCCGGCCGCCGCGACCGGGCGCATCGTCGTCATGGATCCCCTGTTGCTGCTCGGTTTCGGGCCGCGTCTCGGCGAGGCAGTGACGACGCTCGCCGGCGCGCTGCACGCGGTGCCGTGAGCGACGCAGGTCGCCCACCGCGCCGCCGCGCCCGCACGGCCCGATGACACCCGCCGACGATCACCTCCTCGCCGCGGGTGCGCCCGCCGCCGCCGCGATACGGGCGCGGTACCTCGCGCTACCCACCCGCCGCATGCTCGTGCTCGCTGCCTGTTTCGCCTGCGCGCTCGCCGCGATACTCGCCAACCTTGCGCTCGGTCCCGTCGTGGTGCCGCTCGCGAGCGTGCTGCGCATCCTGACCGGCACGCACGAGGCCGTCGGCGCGGACGGCGGCGTCGCCGCGAGCGTGGTGCTCGACCTGCGCGCGCCGCGCGTGGTGCAGGGACTGCTCGTCGGCGCCGCGCTCGCGGTCTCCGGGGCAGCCTTCCAGGGCCTGTTCCGCAACCCGCTCGCCGATCCCAGCCTCGTCGGCATCTCGGCCGGGGCCGCGACAGGCGCGGTCGGCTACATCGTGCTCGGCAGTGCGCTCGGCAGTGCGTTCGCGCCGCTCGCCGCGATCCCGCGCATGGCCGCGCTGCCGCTCGCGGCGATCGGCGGGGCGCTCGCCGCCGCGGCAGCGCTCTACCGGCTGGGCCGCCGCGGCAGCGACCTCGACATCGCGACCCTGCTGCTCGCGGGCATCGCCATCACCGCGCTATGCCTGTCTGCCTCGGGCCTGCTCATCTTCGTCAGCGACGACGAGCAGCTGCGCGAGCTGAACTTCTGGTCCCTCGGCTCGCTCGCCCGCGCGCACTGGCCGGTGCTGTTGCCGGCACTGCCCTGGCTGCTCGGCGCAACCGCCTGGCTGGTGGCACGCGCCGGCGTTCTGAACGCACTCGCCCTCGGCGAAGCCGAGGCCTGGCACCTCGGCTACCGCGTAGAGCGGGTCAAGCTCGAGGTCGTCGCGCTGACCGCGACCGCGGTCGGCACCGCAGTCGCCATCGCCGGCGTGATCGGATTCATCGGTCTCATCGTGCCGCACCTGCTGCGGCTCGCGATCGGCGCAGACAACCGCTACGTCCTGGCGGGCGCCGCCGCGCTCGGCGGCGCGCTGCTGCTGGTGGCCGACCTGCTCGCACGCACGCTGGTAGTACCGGCGGAACTCCCGATCGGCATCCTGACCAGCCTGCTCGGCGGACCGTTCTTCCTGTGGCTCATGCAACGCCAGCGCTGCGCGCCCGCACTGCCGTGATCGCGACCCACGCCCTCGGCTACGACGTCGCTGGCCGCGCGCTGCTCGCGGACTGCGAGCTCGCCTTCACGGGCGGCCGCGTGACCGCGGTCCTCGGCCCCAACGGCGCCGGCAAGTCGACCCTGCTGCGCCTGCTGACGGGTGAGCGGCGTCCGAGCCACGGCGAGGTGCGCGTCGACGGGCGCGCCCTGGACACCTGGACACCCGCAGCGCTCGCGCGGGTGCGGGCAGTCGTCACCCAGTTCAACCACGTCGCGTTCCCGTTCACGGCCGCCGAGATTGTTGCGCTCGGTCGCGCCCCGTGGCGGCGCAGCGATACGCGCGCCGCCCGCGCGGCGGCCGTCGAGGCCGCGCTCGCGCGGCTCGAGGTCGGGCATCTCGCGGGGCGTCTCTACCCGACCCTGTCCGGCGGCGAGCAGCAGCGGGTGGCCATCGCGCGCGCGCTCGCCCAGCTCGACTGGCCACGGGCCGGCGGCGCGCGCTGCCTGCTGCTCGACGAGCCGAGCGCGAGCCTCGACCTGCATCACCAGCACGCGCTCATGGCGTTGCTGCGCGAGCTCGCGACACAGGGCGTGACGGTGGTGGTCGTCCTGCACGACCTGAACCTGGCGCTCGGCTATTGCGACGAGGTGGTATTACTGCGCGAGGGCCGCGTCGCCGCCACCGGCGCCACCGCCGCCACCCTCACCCCGGCGCTCGTCGAGGCCGTCTACCGCGTCGCCGCCGAACAGTTCGAAACCCCCGACGGTGGCGTCTTTCTCGTCGCCCGTCGCGCCGTGGAGTACGCCGCATGAATCCCGATCCGCACACGACCGCACGCCGCCTGCTGCTCGGCAGCGCGTCGGCCCGCTTTACCGCCGTTGCGCGCGGCAGCGCCGCGTCGACGCCTTTCTGCCTCGCGCCCGACGGCACGCCCCTGCTCGAGGCGACTGCCGGTGCCGCCGTCAGCATCGCGCTCGGCGCCGCGGGCGACACATTCGCACTCGTCCTGCGCGGACGGGCCATCCCGCTCGCCGCGGCCGAGGACGCGAGTCTCGCGCGCTGGCGGCGACACCATCCGGCGCATGCGCGCCCGCCCGTGCGCCTCGCCGAGCCGCATGCCCTGCTGTGCGCCGCGGGCGGGCAGCATGCGCTGGACTACTTTGCGCTGGTGCGTGATGCGCTGTTCGACTGGGCTAGCGAGACGCGCATGGTCGAGCACATGAACGACGATCACCTCGACGCGCTGCGCGATTACTGCGCACACGCCGGGGTCTCCTGCACACGCGTGGCGCCGCTGATGGCCGGCGTCGACGTCGACGGCTTCTTCGTGCTTGCCGACGAGGGGGCGGCTCGCTTCGATTTCCCGGCGCCCTGCCCCAGCCCGCTCGCGGTGCGCAAGGCGCTCGTCGCCCTCGCGCAGGCGGCGCGCGCAGCTGAGCGCGCAGACGGCGATTGAGTTCAGCGCCCGGCGGTGAGGAAGACGGGTTCGCGTGCTGGCCGCCCGCTCGCGGGATCGTAGTGGCAGCGCGCACAGATGGCCGGCGCAGGCAGCGCTGCGGGCTGTCGCGCGGTGCCGAAATCGGCGCTCGCGGCGAGCCGACCCGCGTCGTCGTACACGAAGAAGTCGACCGCCGTCGAGGTCGGCGCCCGCCGCCGCACGATCTCGGTTTCGCGCACGCTACCGTCCGGATTGAGCGTTTCGGCAACCGACATGCGCCACTGCCGACCCGGATTGCGGTAGATGCGCCGCGGCAGGTGCTTGGCCCGGCTCGGCGAGAGGAGTTCGCTCGACCATTCACGGTAGCCGCTGGCCGCGGCGAACGCGGACAGTGAGTCCGGCAGCACGCGGGCGGCGGCCCGCGCCACCAGGGCGGCCGCAGCATCGGCCGTGCGCGGCGCATGGCGCAGGCGACGCAGCACGCGGGCGGCTGCGCGCCGCTCGCCGGAGAGCAGCGCGAGCGTGCCCGGCGCGAGCCGTCCACCAGCGCGCACCGCCGCGTCCCCGAACAGAAACCCGAGCCAGTGCACGCTGCAGTCGACCGCGTAGCGGCCGCCGGCCACGGCCCCTTCGCGCGGCACGAGCAGCCACCCCCGCGGCGCCTGCAACAGCACGGCGGCGAGCAGGATGGCCGCGAGCATGCTTGCACGGTGTGCGGACAGACGCATACAGCTCACCGTCCCCGGGCCGCGTTCGTTCACGGGCGCCCCGCGCACGTGCGGGGCGGAGGTACGGCACCGCACCCGGGAACGCCGCCGCTGCCACCGGCGCGTCCGACTCCCGGGGGTGCCGCAGAAGGGAGCGGCAGCGGCAGGAAGGCGCCGCGAACCCGCGTCCGGGCGCTGAACGTCACGACGAGCTCGCGCCCCGGACAGCGCTATGGCGCCGCGCCAGGAGACCGGCGAGCACCGGCGCGCACAGCCACGCCGCGCCGGGCAGGGGAACCGGCGCGATGTCGACTGCCGCCTGCGCGAAGGACATGTGCGGGCCGCCCTGCAAGACGAACTCGTAGCTCGCGGCGGGTGCGTCGAGCGTCCACAGGAACAGCACCTGCTCGAGCAGCACGGTGCCGAACGCCGAGGCGAACGCGGCATCCTGGAAGGTCACCACCTTGCTGTCCCATTGGGCGCCGTTGAGCGTCACCGGGGCCACGGCGTTACCGGCGTCGTCGGCTTCCAGCGGGGTGCCCCAGGTCTCGGTCTGCAGCGCGACGACGACCGGACCGTCCAGCGGACCGGCGCTGCCGTCGACCGCGATGGTCAGCACCTGCAGGCTGCCGAAGTTGTAGAGATTGCCGGTGGTGCCGGTCACGAACGTGCCGGCATTCCAGCCGAAGCTGGCCGCCGGCGTGCCGGCGCTGCCGACGTCCGGCGCCACGGGATTGGCCGCACCGAAGTCGTCCCATTCGGCGTAGAGGGTGCCAGCGTCGCCGCGCGTCCAGCCACCCCAGTCGGCGCTGTCCGGGGTTGCGAAGCCGAAACCGGGTGCATACGGATCGGGGCCGTTGGCGAAATCGGCCAGCGCCAGCGGGCTGGTCAACAGCATCACGGCGCCAGCGACGGCGGAAATGGTTTGCTTGTTCTTCATCTCGAGTCACCCTCCTCAGGCGTGGTTGGCGCTTGCGGCGACGGCAATTCCGGGCCGCTGAACGCGGAGTGACTCTAAACGATAATTATTCTTATTAGCAACTATGAGAAATGCGAGGTATTTCCGTGCGCGCCCGCCGGCCCCGCCCGGCCAGTCCACACGTCCGACCACCCGGGCCCGGGCCGCGCAAGCCGGCCGCTCACTGCAGATAGTTGCCGATCACCTCGCGCAGCCATGCCCGCGTCGCGGCTGCGTCGTAGGGCGTGCCATCGGCGTAGCTCGCCGCCCGCGCAAAGAGCCGCGCGAACAGCGGCTGACCATCGACACGTGCGGCAAGCGCAAACTCCGCGCGCGCCGCGAGGAGCTCGGCCCAGGTCGCGCGGACGTCGGCCCAGAATGGCGCCGTCGCCGCCCAGTACGCGTCGCCGGCCGAGAAATCCTGCCCGCTGACGTGCTCGTAGCGGTTCAGGCCACGTTCCTCGGCGAGCGGTGTGCCGTCGCTCGGATCACCCGCACGGTGGCGCAGCTTGCGATTGTGCTGCTCGTGCACCCAGCCCGTCGGCTGCACCACCAGGCGGTGGGTACCGAAGAGGCGGTCGTAATCGTCGCGCACGCTGAACTCGCGCCGCGGCAGCGGCCGCCCCATCGGCTCGCTGGTCCAGGTGGCGTCGCTCGCGCGATGCTGCCAGCGGCCGCGCGCGGCATAACGTGGCGCATCGTCGACCTGGTAGACGGTCTGCGTCCAGGTGCCCGCGACGGCCTCCTCGATGATTTCGCGCCAACGCCCGTCGCCACCGTAGGCGAGGCGCGTGGGGGCTTCGTAACGCCAGTCCTGCCGCCAGTGTTTCATGACGACGGGTTCGGGTTCGCCGGCGACGAACATCACCAGCAGGTGCTGCAGGCTGACGAAGCCCGGTTCGTCCGTGAGCACGTAGATGACTTCCGTGCCCCACGACCGGTAAGGGCGCGCCGGCTCGAAACCCGGGCTGAAGCCGAGCGTCTCGATGAACTCGAAGCTCGCACGGTACTCGCCGGCCAGGGCGCGAATGGCCAGGCGATCGCGTGCCTCGCCACGCGCTTCGGTCTCCTGCAGGGCCTGCCAGGCGGCGCCCGGCGTCGTCGCCAGCGTCACCGGCGCGCCGCGCGTCGTGCCCCCGCGCGGCGTCAGCGCACACCGTTCGCCAAGCATCCAGGAAAACACGTACGGTGGGCGCTCACAGGTCTCGGCTGTGGGCGTCGCGCCTGCGTACGGCGCGAGCAGCGCAAATGCGACGACCACCGCCGCGCAGAGCGGCGTCGTCAGGCCGGGGTGACGGGTAAAGCGGATTCGCTCGGTGCGCATTGGACATCTCCAGGAAATACGGGGTGCAGCTTCACGACAGCGTGGCACGGTGTTCCGTGCCGGCATACGCGGCGGCTGTCGGAATGGACTGGGCTACTTATTGCGAATGATTATCGATTGCAATAATCTCCAGGCGCCACCACAAACGGAAGCCCTCTCATGAAACTGGTCTACCACCGCCACCTTCCGCTCGATCAGTCGCTGCGCTGCGCTCGGCCGCAACGTCGGCTGCCGCCGCACGACCCGGCCGACCGCGTGCTGCTGGCCGAGTTCGACGACGGCCGCGGCGGCGGGCCGCTGTCGCGCTGGGAAGTGCGCGCGTTCGACCCCGCCGGCCAGTTCCACGCCTGGTTCGCCCCGCGCGGTTTCGTTCATCTGCAACTGTGGCAACCCTGGTTCGGGATATCGGTGCTGACGCCCTCGCGGCTCACCCTGGACCGCTTCGAAGCGTACCCGCTCGACGGCTGGAAGCGCGGTACGCCGGATTACGCGACCCTCGTCCGCCTGCTCGAGGCCGCCTACGCGGTCCGCCTGCCCGACGCCGCCCGCGTCGCCGGTTGGCGCGCGGTGCTCGATTGAGCGCGGCGCGGGCGTGCGTGTGTGCGCCGCAGACCGCAGCCAGCAACGCGTCACCTCGGACGCCTCAGGGGGACGCCGTGGCGCTGAAGGTGTAGCTGCGCTCGACGCGCGCCACGCGCACCGCGTAGCCGGCATACCAGTGCGCGCGCCCGCGTTGCTGGGCTGCGCGGTGCTCGGCGTGGCGCTTCCAGGCCAGGATCGAGGCCTCGTCGCGCCAGTAGGAAACGACGATCTCGCCGCTCGCCTCGACCGCCGCCTCGACGCCGAGGAAACCCGGCATGTCGGCGACGAGTTCGAGCATGCGTGCCACCGTCTCGCCGTAGTCGCGCGTGTCCGCGCCCGGCGTCGCGGTGAAGATCACGGCGTAATAGGGCGCCTCGAGGCCCTCGAGCACGGCTGGCATGACGTTCTCCGCAGGATCTTTGCTGGAGCTTAGCGCGCGCTACCCACGCTGCCCAGGCCGCGTGGAACCTCGCGGCGGGCCCGATGGGCTGCGCGCGTCCGCGCGCGCTACACTGCATGCTCCCCGGTCGGAGCAAAGCAATGACGCGCATCCTCACCGCCCTCGTCGTCCTCGTCGCCGGTCACACCGCCACGGCACAGCAATCCGCCGTCGACGTGTGGGAGACGCTGCTGCGTCCACACCACTTTCCGGAGGTCGAAATCATCGAGGACGGCAGCGTCATCGAACTCTCCACGCCTTACCGTTCCGAGGACGCCGCCTTCACCCCGGTACGCATCAAGGCGCGCATTCCGCAGACGCCGGAACGCTACATCGAAGCCATCCACCTGTTCGTCGACCTGAACCCCGAACCCAAGGTCGGCACCTTCACCTTCACCCCCGCGGCCGGCAGCGCCGACCTCGCATTGCGCATCCGCATCGACAAGTACACCGACGTGCGCGCGGTCGCGGTCCTCAATACCGGCGAGCACTACATGGCGAAGAGCTACGTCAAGGCCCAGGGCGGCTGCGCGATCCCGGTCGCCATCGACTACAAGCAGGCGATGTCCGGCCTCGGGAAGGTTCAGCTGCGCACCCTCGACGGTGACGACGCGGACGGCATCGCGACCCAGTTGCGCGTCCGTCATCCGAACTTCACCGGCATGCAGATGGACTACAAGATCTACGCGGTGCGGCCGGCGCACTACGTCAACTCGATCCGCGTATTGCTGAACGGCGAGCCGGTGATGACGGCCGAGACGGGCATCTCGATTAGCGAGGATCCGAGCTTCCGCTTCTTCCTCGCGCCGCAGGCGAGTGGCGAATTGAGCGCGGAGATCACCGACACCAAGGGCAACAGCTGGACCGAGAAGCTGACGCTCTGAGCCGCGCTACTCAGGCGCGCGTGACGTGCGGCGCGCGGAGCGCGGCAAGCGTTTCGTCGACCAGGCGCGTCACGATCTCGGCCGCCGGTGGCGCGTCGTGCAGCAGGTCCGCCGCTTCGCCGACGATCACCGGCGCGACATCGACGTCGCCGTCCTCGACCGCACGTTCGAAGGTGACGCGCTCGCTCGCTAGGCGCGCGGCGAACGCCGCCGGATCGGCGGCATACCTGCGCGTAGTCGCGTTGCGCAGTGTGCGGAGCGCGTAGCCGGGCGGCCACGCCCAGCCACGTAACAGGTCGAACACCGCGCCCTGCTCGGTGTCGTCCCCGCCCGCGGCGAGCGCGGCGCGGCGCGCGGCGGCGCTGGCGAGGCTCTCGGCACTCACGTAGAAGCGACTGCCGAGCATGGCACCGTGCGCGCCGAGCACGAGGGCAGCGGCGATGCCGCGGCCGTCACCGATGCCGCCGGCGGCAACCACGGGGTGCGCCCCGGCGACATCGACGATTGCCGGAACCAGCGGCAGGGTCGCGCGGCGTCCGCCATGTCCGCCCGCTTCGCCGCCCTGGGCGACGATGACATCGGCGCCGGCGTCGAGCGCGGCAAGCGCCTGCGTGAGCGTCTGAACCTGCGCGATCACGCGGACGCCGGCAGCATGCACGCGCGCCGCCCACGGGGCGACGTCACCGAAAGAGAGCAGTATCGCGGCCACGCCGTGCTCGAGCGCACGGTCGAGCAGCGCCGGGCACGCGGCCAACCGCCAGGTGATGAAGCCGACACCGATGCGCACGCCACCGGCCTGTGCGAGCTCGGCGCCAAGCCATTCCGGATCGCCGTAGCCGCCGCCGATCAGTCCGAGGCCGCCGGCGCGGCTGACGGCGGCCGCCAGCGCGCCGCCGGCAACACCGGCCATCGGTGCCGACAGCACCGGGTAGCGGATGCCGAGCAGCGTACACAGCGGGGTGGAGAGCACGGGCGCCATGACGCCATTCTCGCCGGCGCCGCGCCGTCTGCCCAGCCGCCGCGGGCCGGCATCCGCCATCTCGGCTACACTGCGCGCCGTTTCCCGTCCTCGTTCAGCCAGCCCCCGCGCAGGAAGGCCCGCCATGTTCGACCGCAATTTCATCGTCCTCGAGCTCGCCAACATCCTCGCCGGCCCGGTCACCACGATGGCCTTCGCCGAGCTCGGCGCACGCGTCGTCAAGGTCGAGAATCCGGGTACCCGCGGTGATGCCACGCGTGGCTGGAAGCTCGGCACCGAGCCGGGCGACACCGACGTCTCGGGCTATTTCTCCTGCGCCAACTGGGGCAAGGAATCCATTGCCGTCGACGTCACCTGCGCCGCTGGCCAGGCACTCGTGCACGATCTCGCGGCCCGCGCCGATATCGTGGTGGCGAGCTTCAAGCCCGGCGACGAGGTCAAGCTGGGGCTCGACTACACCACGCTCTCGGCGCGCAACCCGCGCCTCGTCTACGGCCAGATCACTGCCTATGGCCCACGCGACCCGCGGCCCGGCTTCGATGCCATCCTGCAGGCCGAGGCCGGCTTCACCTACCTCAACGGCGAGCCCGACGGTCCGCCGACCAAGATGCCGGTGGCGCTGGTCGACCTGCTGCTCGCGCACCAGCTGAAGGAGGCGCTGCTGCTCGCCCTGCTCAAGCGCGAGCGGACCGGCCAGGGCTCCTACGTCTGCACCTCGCTGTTCGAGGCCGCGGTGGCATCGCTCGCCAACCAGGCCACCAACTACCTGGTCGGTGGCGTGGTGCCGCAACGCATGGGCTCCGAACACCCCAACATCGTGCCCTACGGCTCGATCCTCGCCTGCGCCGACGGCCGCGAGCTGGTCATCGCCGCGGCTACCGAGCGCCAGTACCGCGAGCTCGTGCGCGCGATGGGCCTGCCCGAACTCGCCGACGATCCGGCCTTCGCCACCGGCCAGCAGCGCGTGCGCGAGCGCGAGCGCCTGCTGGCGCGCATCCGCGCGCGCGCCGCCGAGCTCGACTCGGGCGATCTCGCCGCGCGCCTCGAGCGGGCCAAGGTCCCGTTCGGTTTCGTCAACGACATGGCGGCCGTGTTCGAGCAGCCGGGCGCACGGCGCCTGCTGCTCGAAGGCGCGGTCGACGGCCGTACGCTGCGTGGCGTGCGTACGCTGGCTTTCGACGGTGATGCCGCGACGCTCGTCGCGCCCGCACCGCCGCCCCACTACGACGCCCACCGCGCGGCCGTACTCGGCGATCTCCTCGGCCATGACGACGCCGCCATCGCGGCACTCGCTGCCAGCGGTGCGTTCGGCCCGACCTGAAGTCCCCGGCTACCCCGTCCGGGGCAGGACCGGTCACGCGTCGGCGCCCCTGCTCAAGCCTGCCCGCGCCGCGCCGCCATAGCCCGAGACGCACCGAGAACGTGCACGCGTCCCGCGCAACGGGACAGGGATGTCAGGGCGGCGACCAACGGCATGCCCTGCGGATGGTCATGGCTACTGGACCGGAGCAACGCGCTTGGACGACAAGGTCAGGATCTCGGAATACCTGTTCGCAGCGGCCTTCGAGGCCGTCGACGACGCCATCGTCATTCTCGACGCCGACGGCGACGTCGTGCACCTGAACCGCCACGCGGCGACCCTGCTCGGCTGCGCCCAGGGCACGGCCCGTGGCCAGGGTTGGCGCCAGGTACTGCGACTCGCCGGCGGCAACGGTGCGCCGACGCTGGCGCTGACCGCCGCCGGCCTTCTCCCGCCTGGCCTTCACGTGGTTGCCATCGAGGGGCGCCCGGGGTTGTGCGAAATTGCCGTCAGCGCGCTCGACGACCCGGTGCCCGGGACATTGCTGCGCATGACCGCGGCGGAGACCACGGGCGTTTCGACCACCCATCAGCAATCGCTGCTGCAGCTGGCGCTGGAGAATGGCCGCCAGGGGCTGTGGGAGTGGGAGCCGCAAGCGGACCGCCTGCGCTTCTCGCGTGAATGGTACGCCTTGTTCGGCCACGCACCCGGTTCGGTGCGCACGTTGCGCGGCGACCTGCAGCAATTGCTGCACCCCGACTCGGTCGCCGCCGGCCGTGCCGCCCTGTTGAGCATGCTGCGCGGCGAACGCGAGGATTTCGAAGTCGAACACCGCCTGCGCCACGCCGCCGGGCACTGGATCGACATCCTCTCACGTGGTCGCTGCGTGGCGCGCGACGCGACCGGAGAGGCCATCCTGGTGGTCGGCACGCACGTCGACATCACTGCGCTGAAGGACACCGAACAACGTCTGCTCGAATCACGCCGGCTGCTCGAGACCGTCATCGACGCCTTTCCACAGCGCGTGTTCTGGAAGGACGCCGATGGCCGCTACCTGGGCGCCAACGGCCGCTTTGCCCGCGATGCCGGACACGACAAACCCTCGTCGCTGCTCGGTCTCGGCATCGACGCCGTCGACTGGCCGATGCCGCTCGCCGCGGTCAATGCAGAGGAACGCGAGTTGCTTAGCGGCGCGGTCGACAAGGTCATGGTGCGCCGGCGCCTGAGCCCGGTGCGCGGCGAACCGTTCTGGGCCGAGACGATCAAGGTCGCGATCCCGGGCGCTGACGGCCGGCCCATCGGCGTGCTCGGCATGTACGACGACATCACCGAGCGACGCGAGCGCGAACTGCACATGCGCACCATCGCCGAGGCCTTCACCGCGGCCGGCGAGACGCGCCTGCTCGATGCGCTGGCGCGCGCCAGCGCAGTGCTCGCCGGCGCCGACTACGCCTTCGTCGCGCGGCTCGATGCCGATGGAACGCAGGCCCAGGCGAGTGCCTGCCACCCCCTCGACGCGCCCTTGCGGGACGCCGTCTACGCGCTCGCCGGCACGCCCTGCGCAAGCGCCGTCAACGGTGCTGGCTGCGCCATCGAGCACGGTGCCGCGCGCGCCTATCCTGACGACCCGCTGTTGAGAGAACTCGGCATCGAGGGCTACGTCGGCCGGCGGCTCGAAGCCGCCGACGGCCGTGCCGTCGGCCTGTTCGTGCTCCTGTTCCGCAGTCGGGTCGCACATCTCGAACACGTCGACACCGTCATCGACATCTTCGCCGGGCGCGCCACCGCGGAACTCGAGCGCGAACGTGCGCTGAACGATCTGCGCACCTCCGAACAGCGCCTCGAAACCGCCATCGCGCACGGTGGCCAGGACGTGTGGGAGTGGTCGCCTGCCGACGACAGCCTGAGCATCATCGGCACCGGCTTCGGCGGCCTCGGCATCGACAGCGGGGCCGCCCTGCGCGGTCGCATCCATCCCGACGACCTTGCAGTACAGAAGCGTGCCCTCGCCGACTACTATCATGGCCGCAGCGAATACTACGAGTACGAGGCGCGCATCCGGCATGCCGCCGGCGACTACCGCTGGATGCTGGTACGGGGACAGACGGCCACGCGCGACGCCGCGGGGCGCGTCGCGCGCATCATCGGAACGGTCACCGACATCTCCGCCCTCAAGCAGGCGCAGCACGCGGCAGAGTCCTCGCAGCAGTTCCTCTCACTGGTGATCGACACCGTGCCGCAGGCAATCTTCTGGCAGGACCGGTCATTCCGCTACCGTGGCTGCAACCAGCGCTTCGCCGAACTCGCCGGCGTCGCCGCGCCCGACGACCTGGTCGGGCTCGACGATCACGCATTGTGGTGGCACGAAGCGACCCCGACGTTCCAGGCCGAGGACCAGGCACTCATCGACGGCTCGCTGCCCAGCGTGCGCGGCGAGCAGGCGTTGCGCCTGCCTGACGGCAGCGACAAGTGGTTCGAGACGGTGAAGGTCCCGATGCGCGGCGCCGACGGCACCATCATCGGCGTGCTCGGCGCGGTCCACGACATCACCACGCGCCGCCAGGCCGAAGACGCCGCGCGCCACCTGGCCTGTTTCGATCCCCTCACCGGACTGCCCAACCGGCGCGACTTCACCGCGCGGCTGGAGGCGAGCCTGGCGCGCGCGCGGCGCCATCGCCGCAAGGGGGCGCTGCTGTTCATCGACCTCGACCAGTTCAAGCAGATCAACGATACCCTGGGACACTCGGTAGGTGACGCACTGCTGCAGGCAGTCGCCAAGCGCCTCGAGAACGTGACCCGCCAGGAGGACACCGTGGCCCGGCTCGGTGGGGACGAGTTCGTCGTCCTGCTGCCGGCAGACGTCGACGGTAACAGCGAGTGCGCCCGGCACGCACAGCGCGTTGCAGACAAGATTCACGCCACCCTGCGCCAGCCGTTCCAGTTCGAGCACCACCAGTTCCACGTCACCCCGACCATCGGCATCTCGCTGTTTCCGGATGGCGACAAGGACGTCGACGACGTCCTCAAGGAGGCCGATACCGCGATGTACAGCGGCAAGGCCGCCGGCCGCGGCGTGACCCGCTTCTTCCGTCGCGAGATGGAGGAAGCCGCGCAGCGCCGGCTGCGCATCGAAGGCGATCTGCGCAAGGCCATCGTGCGCGAAGAGTTCCAGCTCTGTTTCCAGCCACAGGTCGACGCCGCCGGTTACGTCTCCGGCGTCGAGGTCCTGCTGCGCTGGCAGCATCCCGAGCACGGCACCATCTCGCCGGCCGATTTCGTCCCCATCGCCGAGGAACGGGGGCTCATTGTCGACATCGGGCGCTGGGTGCTCGACGCCGCGTTCGACCGCATGCGCGACTGGCTCGAGCATGGCCGCGCCGACGTCGGCGAGATTGCCATCAACGTCAGCTCACGCCAGTTCCGCTGCGAGGATTTCTACAATGACGTCGAGCGCCTGCTGCTTGCCCACCGTATCCCGCCGCAGCGGGTGGTCTTCGAGATCACCGAGGGCACCGTGGTCGAAGACGTCGAGGCGACCATCGCCATCATGGAACGCCTGCGTCGTCTCGGCATTCGCTTCGCCATCGACGATTTCGGGACCGGTTACTCCTCCCTCGCCTACCTCAAGCGCCTGCCCATCGACCAGCTCAAGATCGACCGTTCGTTCATCTCCGACATCGGTCGCGACAGCAACGACGAAGTGATCTGCCAGACCATCGTCGCGATGAGCCAGCACCTGCGCCTGCAGACCATCGCGGAAGGCGTGGAGACCGCCGAGCAGTACAACTTCCTGACCCGCCTGCGCTGTCACGGCTACCAGGGCTACCTGTTCCTGCCGCCGAGCGACGAGGCGACCTTCCTCGATTTCTGCGCGCGCGCCAATCGGCGCTGAGGCGGCGGCGCAGGCGCACACGCGAGACCCGCGGTGGCGCGCCTCGGCGTCACCGTGCGGGGCGTCCGGCACCCGGCGCGCAGCGGCGCGACATGGAGGCTGCCGGCGGTTCCGGCGACGTCACCCGGGCCGTGCCGGACGCCGCGAGGCGCACGAAGGCGACCTTTCACGCGCGCTCAGCGCGCCAGCCACTCCTCCAGCAGCGCGTTGATCGCAGCAGGGCGGTCGAGCGGCAGCCAGTGCCCGGCGCCCTCGAGGCGCTCGTAGCGCCACGGGGCGTCGACGCAGGCAGCGGAGCCGACCATCTGTGCCTCCTCGAGGTAAGCGTCGGCGCTGCCCCATACACCCAGCGTGGGTACCGCGACCCGCGGGAAGTCGAGTCCACGGAAGGTCTGGGCCGGGTGGGCATTGGCGCGGTACCAATTGAGCGCCGCGGTGAGCGCCCCGGGGCGCGCCAGGTCGGCCGTCCAGCGCGCGCACTCCGGGTGGTGGCCGGTGAAGTCGCGCAGGAAGGCCCAGTCATCCGCGGCCAGCACGCGCTCGGCGAGATCCTCGAACTGGAACAGCAGCATGTACCACGAGCGCGCGCGCTGGCCGAGGCCGGCGCCGTAAAAGCATTGCGGGTGACCGACCGAGAGTGCCGTCAGCGAACCCAACCGATCGCCGTGCAGGGCGGCGAGCAGCCAGCCCAGCGAGGCGCCCCAGTCGTGGCTGACCACGTGCGCACGCGGGAGCGCGAGCGCATCGAGCAGGCCGACGACGTCGGCGAGCAGCACCGCCACGCGGTACTCGGCCACCGCCGCCGGTCGCGAGCTGGCGCCGAAGCCGCGCAGATCGGGCGCGATCACACGGTACCCGGCAGCGACCAGCGCCGGCACCTGGTGGCGCCACAGCGCCGCCGAATCGGGAAAGCCGTGCAGCAGCAGCACGGCCGGGCCGTCGCCCTCGTCGAGGTAGGCGAGTTCGATGCCATTGACGTTCACGGTCGGCATGGTCGGGGTGGACTCCGTTGGGGGGGACCCCACGATAACGGCGCGCAACGCCGCGGGCCAGGGCGCCGCGTCGGTGGCGGAAATACGAAACAATGGCGCTCCCGCGCCGGACGGCGCGGGTCCCCGCGGCAACCACCACCAGGAGGATACGCCCATGCCGGACCTGCTCGATCGCCTGCATACTTCGGCCCCGCTGTGGAGCGCCGGCATGGGCGGTGGCCTTGCCGGCCCCGCGCTCACCGCCGCGGTCAGCGAGGCCGGCGGCTTCGGCGTACTCGGCTGTGGCGGCGGCCTGCCGCGCGCGGAAGTGTCGCGCCTGATCGCACAGACCCGCGCGCTGACCTCGCGGGCGTTCGGTGCCAACGTGATCCTGCCGATGTCCGACGGCAGCGACATCGAGGCCTGCTTCGACGCGCGCGTACCGGTGCTGGTGTTGTTCTGGGGCGATGTGCAGCCGTTCGTCGCCGACGCCCATCGCCGCGACATGTACGTCGTCGCGCAGTGCGGCGGTCCGGATGACGCCGTCGCCGCGGCGGATGCCGGCGTCGACGCCGTGATCGTGCAGGGCAGCGAAGCCGGCGGACACGTCAAGGCGCGGGCGCCGCTGGCCGAGACGGTGCCCGCGGCGGTCCGCGTGCTCGGACCCGTGCCCACCATTGCCGCCGGCGGCATCGCGACCGGCGCGGACATCGCCGACGCGCTCGCCCTCGGCGCACGCGGCGTGTCGCTGGGCACGCGATTCCTCGCCTGCAGCGAGGCCGCAGCGCACGACGACTACAAGGCCCGCGTGGTCGCCGCCGCGGCCGCCGACACACTCCTCACCGAACTGTTCGATATCGGCTGGCCGGCCGCCGCGCACCGTGTACTGCGCAACGCCGTCGTCTCGGCGTGGGAAGCAGCCGGCCGCCCGGCACCCGGCGCGCGCCCCGGCGAAGGCGAGGAAATCGGTACAATCGGCCGCGGCGAGTCGCAGGTGGTGGTGCCGCGCTACAGCGTGCTGCCGCCGGTGACGGATTTCGACGGCGACCTCGAAGCGGTGGCGCTCTACGCCGGCGAATCCGTCGACCGCATCGATGCGGTCGCCGATGCCGCCACGATCATGACGAACCTGATGGAAGAGCTGCGCGCCGCGACCTGAGCCGCGGTGCGCGGCGACCTGGACGCCGCCCCGGCGCCCCCACCCGAACCACGTTAACGACGACGGAACCGAGCATGCGAGTCACCCAACCCCTGCAGCGCAACCTGCAACAGATCCCGCACGAGCTGGCGACCATCGACGGCGAGCGCCGTCGCACCTGGGCCGAGTTCGTCGATCGCGTCGCCCGCCTCGCCGGCGGCCTGCGCGGGCTCGGCCTCGAGGTCGGCGATCGCGTCGCCGTGATCGGGCTGAATTCCGACCGCCACATGGAGGTGTTCTTCGCCGTGCCGTGGGCCGGCGGCGTCATCGTACCGACCAACTACCGCTGGTCCGCGCCGGAAATCGCGTTCTCACTGAACGACTCCGGCACGCGCATACTGTGCATCGACCGCGCCTTCTGGCCGCTGGTCGCCGAACTGCGCACGCTGGTCGAGCACCCGCTCACCGTGATCTGCATGGACGACACGCTGGACGGCCACGATGCGGTGCACGACGAACTCGTCGCTGCCCATGCGCCGGTCGAGGAACACGTGGCGCGCGGCGACGACATCTCCGGCATCTTCTATACCGGCGGCACCACCGGACGCTCGAAAGGGGTGATGCTGACGCACGCCAACCACGTGGCCAATACGCTGCAGTTCGCGGCCATGATCGGCCTCTCACCCGAAATCGTCTACCTGCACGCGGCGCCGATGTTCCACATCGCCGATGCTCTCTATATCTACCTCGTCACCCATCTCGGCGCGCGCCACGTGTTCATTCCCCGCTTCGAGCCGGCCGCGTGTGCCCAGGCCATGCAGGAGCACGCGGTCACCGACACCATCCTCGTGCCGACCATGATCCAGATGCTGCTCGAGCAGCCCGGCTTCGGCGACTACGACCTCGGCCGCCTCGTGCGGCTCTACTACGGCGCTTCGCCGATGCCCGAGGCGGTCGCGATCCAACTCATCCACAAGCTACCCTGGGTCGCGGCGTACCAGCTCTACGGCCAGACCGAGGCCGCGCCGTTGCTGACCGCGCTCGACTCGCGCTATCACGTCACCGAGGGCCCGCTGGCCGGGCGCCTGCGCTCGGCCGGACGTGCGGTGCCGGCGGTCGAACTGCGCATCGTCGACGAGCGCGGCGAGGAAGTCCCGCGCGGCACGGTCGGAGAAATCGTCGCGCGCGGACCCAACATCATGAAAGGCTACTGGGGCCGCGAGGACCTCAGCGCGGAGACCCTGCGTGGCGGCTGGTTGCACACCGGTGATGCCGCCTACATGGACGACGGCGGCTTCATCTTCATCAGCGACCGTCTCAAGGACATGATCATCTCCGGCGGCGAGAACGTCTATTCCACCGAAGTCGAGAACGCGCTCTACCAGCACCCGGACGTCGCGCAGGTCGCGGTCATCGGCATCCCCGACGACAAGTGGGGCGAGCGCGTCCACGCCGTGGTGGTGCCACGCGAGGGGGCCCGGCCCGAACCGGCCGACCTGATGGCCTTCTGCCGCACGCTGATCGCCGACTACAAGTGCCCGCGCTCGGTCAGCTTCCGCGACGAACCGCTACCGCTCTCCGGGGCCGGCAAGGTGCTGAAGACCGAGCTGCGCAAGCCGTTCTGGGAAGGTCGCGACCGCCAGGTCAACTAGCGCCTGCTTCGCCGGCGCTCAGCCGAGCGCGGCGTGGATCTCGCGCAGCAAGGTCTCGGTGGTCTTCCAGTCGATACAGGCATCGGTGATGGATACGCCGTAGCGCAGCTGGCTGACGTCCTTGCCGAGCGGCTGGTTACCGAACTCGAGGTTGCTCTCGAGCATGATGCCGACCAGCGCCCGCTGGCCGGCCGCGCGCTGCGCGACCACCTCGCGGGCGACGGCCGGCTGGCGTGCCGCGTCCTTGGCCGAGTTGCCGTGACTGCAGTCGACCATCACGGCCGGTTGCAGGCCGGCCTGGGCCAGCGCCTCGACCGACGCCGATACCGCCTGCGCGTCGTAGTTCGGCGCGCGCCCGCCGCGCAGGATCACGTGGAGATCGGGATTGCCGCGCGTGCGCACGACCGCCGTGCGGCCATCGCCGTCGATGCCGAGGAAGGCATGGGGCGAGCGCGCCGCCTGCATCGCCTGCACCGCGACCTGCACGTTGCCATCGGTCGCGTTCTTGAACCCGCAGGGTGCCGACAGCCCACTCGCCATCTCGCGGTGGGTCTGCGACTCGGTGGTGCGCGCGCCGATGGCGTACCAGCTCACGAGGTCGCCGAAGTACTGCGGCACGATCGGGTCGAGCGCCTCGGTGGCTGCCGGCATACCACACTCCGCGAGCTCGAGCAGGAAACTCCGGGCCAGGGTCAGGCCGCTCTCGATATCGAAGGTGTCGTTCATCTGCGGGTCGTTGACGAGCCCTTTCCAGCCGATCGTGGTGCGCGGTTTCTCGAAATACACGCGCATCACGACGAGCACGCGGTCACCGATCTCGCTGGCGAGCGCGCGCAGGCGCGCGAGGTAGTCCCGCGCGGCGACCAGGTCGTGGATGGAGCACGGCCCGACGACCACCACGAAGCGCGCGTCGCGTCCGGCGATGATGCCGCCCAGGTCGCGCCGCGTGCGATCGATGAAAGCGGCCTCGGCGGCACCCAGCGGGAGCCGCTCGTGCAGCGTCGCCGGTGACATCAGCGGCGTCAGTGAAGCGACATTGCGGTTCTCGAGTACGAAGGCTTCCATCGTCTCGTCATGGTCGGACATGCTCATCGGACGTCTCCGTCGGAATCCCTGGGCGCTGAACGGCGCCGTGAGGTGCGCCCGGCATTGCTGCGGCACGCACGCACGGCGCCTCGTTTCCAGCATGATAGCGCGCCGCCGAAGACGATGAGCGATACCCGTGTTGTGTCGGGCGAGAGCAGCGGCGGTCCTGCATTGACGAAAATCATTGCCATGTGGGCGCACCCCATCGATCATGCGGCCGCCCCGGCCGCGCGCCGGGCCGCCGCCCGCGCGCCCGGGCCGGCAGGATCTTTCGCCAGCGACCGGAGAGACCATGCAATACCGTCACATCGAAATCGAACCCGTCACGCCCGCCATCGGCGCCACGGTGCACGGCGTCGACATCGCCATGCCGCTGACCGAGGACGTTCTCGACGAACTCCGCCACGCCTACCACGAGTACCTCGTGTTGTTCTTTCGCGATCAACGGCTCGATCCCGAGCGCCTGGTCGCGTTCGCCCGGTGTTTCGGCGAGATCGGCTACTACCCCTTCGTCGAGGGCATGGCCGGCCATCCGGAAGTGGTCGAGGTGGTCAAGAAAGAGGACGAGACGATCAACTTCGGCGGCCTGTGGCACACCGACACCAGCTACCTGGAGCGGCCGCCGATGGGTTCGGTGCTGTATGCCGTGGAGGTGCCGAAGGTGGGCGGCGACACGCTGTTCGCGAACATGTACCTCGCCTTCGAATCACTCTCCCCCACGCTGCGCGCGCTGCTCGAAGGACTGCGCGGGGTCAACAGCGCCGAGAAGCCGGACGCCGCCGTGACCCGCACGCATCGTATTGCCGAGAAGCCGCGCGACGCCGCCGGCGTCGTCACCACCGCGGCCCACCCGATCGTACGCACCCACCCGGTCACCGGCCGCAAGGCGCTCTACTGCAGCGACGCCCACACGACGCACATCGAGGGCATGACGGCAGCGGAGTCGCGCCCGCTGCTGCAGTACCTGTACGGCGTACAGCAGCGCGAGGAGTTCGGCTGCCGCTTCCACTGGCAGCCCGGCTCGGTGGCGTTCTGGGACAATCGCTGCGCGCAGCACAACGCGCTGAACGACTATCATGGCCACAGGCGCGTGATGCACCGGGTCACGCTGGAAGGCGAGGTGCCGGCCTGATCGGCCGTACCACAACACGAGGGGACACGACCATGAGCGAGCGATTCTTCAGCGACGACGAACTGCGCGAGATGGGCAAACGCACCGTCGACCGGCTCACCGAGGCCATCGACGCCGGCGATGGCGAGCAGGCCAAGAAGATCGCCCGGCGCATGTACAACGAATTCCTCGGCATGCACGACCTCTACCGCAACTGGATCACCGCGACACTCAGCGAGGTCGCGCGCCGCTACGGCGACGCGGCGCTCGACGACGTCATGGTCGAGGGCGTGCGCGCCTGGTGGAAGCCGATCGTGGCGAGCCTGCCGAACGACCCGGAATCGATGCCGGCGCGGATCAAGATGTTCGCCGCCGGCCTGCAGGGTCACCTGCAACCGCTCGAGATCACCGAGGACGACGACAAGGTCGAAATCAAGATGTGCCCCTGTGGCAGCGGCGGCCGGCTGATCCAGGAAGGCAAGTACGAGGGCGAGGAAGCCTTCCACACCATCGCCGATCCGCAACCGCTGACCTACGGTCGCCCCGATTACCCCGTCTACTGCGCCCACGAATACGCCATGGAACGAGTCGATATCGAGGAGAATGGCCGGCCTTTCGTGGTGGTCGAGCCGGCAGCAAAGCTCGGACGCGATTACTGCTCGCTGATCGTGTACAAGGACCCGGACAAGATTCCGGACAAGTACTACGAGCGCATCGGCCTCAAGAAACCCTGAGCGACGAGCCTCTCAGGGCTCGACGGCGAGTTCACGCTCGACGATGTCGGCAAAGCTCTGCAAGACACGCAGGGTCAGACCCCAGATGACGTGCTCGCCGTAGCGGATGCCCGGCCACCAGCCAGCGCCGCTGCCGGGAGGGTATTCGAGTTCGGTGGCGGCACGCGGGTCGAACAGGTGTGCGAGCGGCACCCAGAACACGCTCGCCACCTCGTGCGGCTGGCGCGCGTGGGCCTGCGCGCGCACGTAATCGTCGACATGGTAGACGAATGGCGACAGGGTCAGCCCGCCACGTACGTCGGGCCGGATCGGCAACGGCCCGACGCGATGATGGGAACCGAGCTCGAGGCCGATTTCTTCGCGCGTTTCGCGTTCCGCCACGGCATGGGCATCACGATCATGGATGCCGGCACGGCCGCCCGGCAGGGCGACCTGACCGCTCCAGGGATCGCCGCGCCGCTCGGCACGACGGATGAAGCAGACATCGAGGCCTTCATCACCATCGGCGAGAATCATGGCGACCGCAGCGTGGCTGGGCGCGGGACGGAAAGCGGCGGGGACGTGGTCGCGCGCGACGAGGGCGGCGCGGATGTCGGCAAGGGTCAGCACCGCGCAAGCGTCGCCGGAACGCCGCGATCCGTCAAGCGGGCCAGGGCGTTGATGACCTTGCCACGCCGCGCGACCGCGCGGACATGCCCCTACCGGCAATGACCGCCCTGAATCTGCAATGACCAGAGGAGGATCCCAACCCATGCCATTTCGTCACCAGATCCGCGTCCGCTACGGCGAGTGCGATCAACAGGGCGTCGCTTTCAATGCGCACTACATGGCCTGGATGGACGATGCCACCGAGGTCTGGACACGCGGCCTGGTTCCCGGCGGCGACTACCGGACACTGGGGTGGGAATGGATGGTGGTGCGCGCGACGGTCGAATGGCAGTCCTCGGCGCGCAACGCCGATCTGCTCGACATCGATGTCGGCATCGTGCGCTACGGGCGCAGTTCGTTCGACTTCGGCTTTCGCGGCAGCATTGCCGGTCGCGCGGTGTTCACCGGGCGCACGGTATGTGTGAGCGTCGCCCCGGTGACGCTCGCCAAGATGGATACCCCGGCACGCGTGCGCGAGCTGCTCGGCGCGCCGCTCGACTGGGCGGACGTACCCGCCTGAGCGCGGCGACGCCCGGCGATCCGGCGATGACCCGGCGGCGCGTGGCCGGCGCTGCGTGCCGCGCGCCGCGCTTCGAGGCCGAGCCGACGCCGCGCGCGGCCCGCTAATGGGCGCAGCAGCTGCGCCGGGCCGGCACGTGCGCACTCAGACGATGCGCGAGTTCTTCTCGCCCCAATAACGGTCGCGCAGGAGGCGCTTGTACAGTTTGCCGGTGGGCAGGCGCGGCAGCTCGTCCTCGAAGTCGATGCTGCGCGGGCACTTGATGTGCGAGAGATGCTCGCGGCAGAAACCGATCAGCTCCTGTTCGAGGGCCGCTCCGGGCACTTCGCCGGGCATTGCCTGCACGACCGCCTTGACCTCTTCACCGAGATCCTCGTTCGGCACACCGAACACCGCCGCGTCGGCGACCTTGGGGTGCGTGATGAGGAGATTCTCGCACTCCTGCGGGTAGATGTTCACGCCGCCGGAGATGATCATGAAGGTCTTGCGGTCGGTCAGGTAGAGATAGCCCTCGTCATCGACGTAACCAACGTCGTTGACGGTGCTCATGGTGCCATCGGCGGAACGCGACTCGGTGGTCTTCGCCGGGTCGTTGTAATACTCGAACGGTGTCGCTGTCTTGAACCACAACGTGCCCGGCTCACCGGTCGGCACCGGCTGCATGGCGTCGTCGAGCACGTGCAGCTCACCGAGCATGACCTTGCCCACGGTGCCCGGGTGCGCGAGCCATTCCTCGGCGTTGCAGTAGGCGAAGCCAAGGCCCTCGGTGGCGCCGTAGTACTCGTGGATGATCGGTCCCCACCAGTCGATCATCGCCTGCTTGACCTGTACCGGGCACGGAGCGGCGGCATGCACCACGTACTCGAGCGAGCTGACGTCGTAATGCGCGCGCACCTCTTCCGGCAGCTTCAGCATACGGCTGAACATGGTCGGAACCAGCTGGCTGTGGCTGATGCGGTAGCGCTCGATCAATGCGAGATACTGCTCCGGGTCGAACTTCTCCATGATGATGCAGGTGCCACCCTTGCGGATGGTCAGGCTTACCGCCGCATTCGGTGCCGAGTGGTAGAGCGGCGCCGGCGAGAGGTACACCATGCCCTCGCGGTATTGCCACAGCTCGGTGAGGAACTGGTAGAGCGCCAGCGGCTCGCTCGGCGGCTGGTCGGGCAAGGGACGCAGGATGCCCTTGGGTCGACCGGTCGTGCCGGAGGAGTACAACATGGCCGTGCCGAGCCACTCGTCGGCAATGGGCGTCGCCGGGAACGGCGCCGTGGCCGCAGCGAAATCGCTCACGCGCGGGTCTGCGTCGTGCTCGCCGCCATCGACGACCAGCACCTTGACCACCTGCGGACACTGCGCGACCGCAGCGAGTGCGACCTCGCGTTTCGCCGCCGAGGTGATCAGCACGCGCGAATCCGAATCGTTGACGATGAAAGCGACTTCGTCGGCGGTCAGGTACGAATTGATGCAGGTGTAGTAGAGCCCCGCGCGCGAACCGGCGCCGCAGGCTTCGCAGTAGCGCGCGTTGTTCTCCATGAAAATGGCGTAATGATCGCGGTGCGCGAGGCCGCAATCGCGCAGCAGGTGCGCGAGGCGGTTGGTGCGCGCTTCGTACTCACCGTAGGTCACCACCTCGCCGGAGCCGGCCATGATGAAACACGGCTGGTCGGCCTTTTCGATCGCATGCTTGCCCGGGTACACCGTCTGCTCCCCTTGTTCACAGTGGACCGACAGTATACGGAAGCGGGCGACCGCCCGGCCTGCGCAACGTCGACGCAGCGCAGGCCGTCATGCCGCCGTCAGGCGGCGGCCTGCGAGCGACGCTCGATGTCCTCCAGCACGGGCAGAAGGTAGGTCTTGAACTGGCCCGGGTCCTCCGACATCGGGAAATGCCCCATGCCGGCCATCAACGTGTACTGCGCGCCCGGGACAGCGTCGGCCAGCGCCCGGCAGGCCTCGGGATAGGCCGACCAGTCGTAGTCGCCGCTCATGACGTAGAGCATGCACTGCGCGGTGTCGATGAGGTGGGCGGTGTCGCGCAGGTCGTGCTCGGCGCCGTAGTAATTGAGATCGCCGGAAAACACCGGCGGTGCACCCTGGCTGTAGGTCCACACGGTCTCGCGCACGCTCGCCTCGGGCGCGTGCGGCGAGCAGAGCGACAACATCATCGCCGGCTTGGCGTCATTCGAGAGGCGCGGATGGCGCCACCACTGCTTCCACACACGGTCGAAGTCGCCGCTCCACATCGACGCCTCGAGACCGATGCAGGCACGAAAATGCGCCGCGTGGTGCAACGCCAGGTCGGCCGCGAGATGCCCGCCCATGGAGCAGCCCATGAACACCGGCTGGTCGAGCTCGAGCGCTTCGACGAGACGCACCCAGAACGTCATGAACCAGTGCTTGGTGAGCTTGTACTCTTCCTCCCAGTAACGCTTTGCCGCCGGCGGCAGGGACTTGCCGTGGTAGGGAAGGTCCACCGCAATGACACGGAAGCGTTCGGTAATCGCGCGGTCCTCGAGCAGGTGACGATACTGGCGGCCGTCCGAGCCGGCGGTGTGCTGGCAGACCAGCGGGATGCCGCTGCCGGCCTCTTCGAGGTAGACGCGGTACTCCGTACCCTCGACGTCGAGGTAGAGATACCGCCCGGTGATATCGGAAAAGCGAGCCATGGATACCTCCCCTCAGGCCGCGCTGGCGAGCGCCCGTACGCTCTCGCCCATGATGGCGTGGATGCGGCGGATGGCGAAGTAGTAGGCGTAAGCCGACTCGAGATCACCGCCGAGTTCGAAGCTGTGATGGAACGAAGCCGCGAACCAGTCGTGGTAGAACGGCTGCGGCTTCTCCACCAGCATCTGTTCCCACACCTCGACCGGCCCGCCGATGTTGATGGTGTACGGGTCGAAGCCCTGCGTGCCGTGCTCGAAGCTCGTCACGCGGCCGTTCTCGACGTGCATGAAGTAGAGGTCTTCGCCGACCACGAAGCGCAGGTCGCAGTACCACCAGCGCGCCGCGAGCAGGAACTCGGGATCGTGGTTGAGACGCTCGCGGATGTCGTCGGCGGGCAGGATCAAGGTGCCACTCATGTCGTTTCCTCGCAGGTCACCGGCGTACGGCCGACCGGGCCGGCCGCCGGCGCGGGGGTTCAGCCCTTCTGGGCCTGGAAGGCGGTCAGCGCGGCCTGCTGGTCGGCCATCACGCGAGCGCCGGCGGGGCGCGCGTTGGTCGCCTCGATGGCACCTGCCAGCCCCTGCACCTCGGCGACGATGTCCCAGCCATAGACCGCCTGGCAGACCGGTGCGGCATAGATGAACGTGTGCACGGCGACGATGTCGGCCTGGCTGAAATCACCACAGACGAATGGCGCGAACCTGCCGAGCTGGCGCAGCGCGCGCAGTCCGTTCTCGATCACCGGCTTGGCCTCGGTGACGGCCGTTTCGTTACGCTTCTCGCCGAAGAAGATCTCGGCGTAGTGGCGCCGCGCGGGCAGCTCCACGTAGAGTTCGAGAACCTTGGCCACTTCGCGTACCTTGGCCGCGGCGAAAGCATCGGCCGGTAGCAGCGGCGGGCTCGGCTGCACCGCCTCGAGGTAGTCGAGCATGACGCTGGTCTCGGACAGGAAGCCCTGCGGCGTCTCCATGCACGGCACCTTGCCCATCGGGCTCTTGGCCTTGAAGTCGTCCTCCTGGCTCGGCATGGCCTGGACTTCCTCGAATGCCAGGCCCTTCTCGAGCAGTGCGAACTTGACCATGTTGTAGTAATTGCTGACCGCAAAGCCGTGCAGCTTGATCATGACTCGTGACCTCCACTCGTTGAACGGAAAGCGCGCGCGGCGCCAGGCACGCCGTCTCTTCTAGCAGCGCACTGCGCGTTGCGCAGTGCGCTTTGCCACCGAGGTGCGGCGCGCCACGCCATTCTCACCAATCGCGCGCGTCGCGAACAGCACCGCGCAAGCCCGGTTCAGGCGCTCGGCTCACCGAGATCCTGCGCACGCGAGATACCGAACTGCTCGAACACCTCCGCGGAGTGCTCCCCCAGGGCCGGCCCGGCATGGCGCACGCGCCCGGGCGTCGCCGAGAAATGCACCGGCACACCGGCAAGTGCCGCACGCGTGCCGAGGCCCGGCAGCTCGACTTCGGGCAGCATGTCACGCGCCGCGGCGTGCGGATCGCCGACGATGTCGGTGATGTCGTTGACCGGTCCCGCCGGGACACGTCCGCCCAGCAGCTCGGTGAGTTCCTGCTTGGTGCGCGAAGCGCTCCACGCGGTGATGATGGCGCGCAGCTCGGTGGCGTTGTTCACGCGCAGCTCGTTGCTGGCAAAGCGCGCATCGGCGGCGAGCTCGTCGCGCCCCATCACCGCGACGAGTTCGCGCCAGTGCCAGTCGGTCGGGCAGCCGATCGCCATCCAGCCGTCCGCCGCGGCGTAGATCGAGAACGGCGCGACCAGCGGGTGGTCGTTGCCCTCGGGCTTCGACACCGCGCCACCGAAGCTGTAGCGATAGACGTTGCGCTCGCACAGCGCAATCATCGCGTCGACCATGCCGACGTCGACGAACTGCCCCTCGCCGGTGAGTTCCGCATGGCGAACCGCGGCAACGACGCCGAAGGCGCACATCAGCCCGGGCACGAGATCGCCGACGCCCGGCCCGGCTTTCATCGGCTCGCCGGGCGGACCGGTCATGGCCATGAAGCCCGACATCGCCTGGGCGACGATGTCGAAAGCCGGCCAGTCGGCATAAGGGCTGGCGCCGCTGCGTCGATCGCCGAAGCCGCGGATGGTAGCGTAGACCAGCTTCGGATTGATGCCCTTCAACGTCTCGTAGCCGAGACCAAGGCGTTCCATCACGCCCTGGCGGTAGTTCTCCACCACGACGTCGGCTTCCGCCGCGAGCGCAAGGAAGGCGTCACGGTCGTCGGCGTTCTTGAGATCGAGCACCACGCTGCGCTTGTTGCGGTTGATGCTGTGGAAGTAACCGCCGTGCTGGCGCGCCGTGTCCTGCGGGAGATAGGGCCCCATGCCTCGCGACATGTCACCGGCAGGCGGCTCGATCTTGATCACGTCGGCACCGTGGTCGGCGAGAATCATGGTGCAGAAAGGGCCGGCCAGCATCTGCGTGAGATCGAGCACGACCACGCCCTCGAGGGCACCGTTGGTGTCGAGCGCGCTCATCGCCCGGCCTTGCCCAGCAGGTGGTCGGAGACGATCCGCAGCTGGATCTCGGAGGTGCCCTCGAAGATCTTGGTCAAGCGCGCATCGCGCCAGTGGCGCTCGACGGCATGCAGGCGCGTATAGCCGGCGCCGCCGAGGATCTGCAAGGCATCGGAGGTGACCCGCTCGGCCATTTCGGAAGCGAAGTACTTGACCATGGAAGCCTCCTTGTCGCAACGCACGCCGGTGTCGATGCGATCGCAGACGTAATACAGGAGCTGCCGCGCGGCTTCGATGTCGGTCGCCATGCGCGCCAGCTTGAAGCGAAGGTCCTGAAACTCGGCGATGGGACGGCCGAACTGCATGCGCTCCTGCGCGTAGGCCGTCGCATCCTCGAGCGCGCCCTGGGCGAGTCCGATGGCGCGCGCCGCGGTGTGCGCGCGCGCCTCGTCGAGCCCCTTGGCGAGCGCGTAGAAAGCACACCCCGGCTCACCGATCAGCGCACTGGCCGGCAGGCGCAGGCCGTCGAAGGCGAGCTCCCAGGTCTTCCAGCCGAAGTAGCCAATCTTGGGGATTGGCGAGCCGTGGCAGGCGGGCGGTAACTCGCCGCGCGGCTTGTCGATGAGAAAGGCGCTGATGCCGAGATGGCGGCGCTTCGCATCCGGCGGCTCGGCAGTACGCGCAAACAGCACGATGTAGTCGGCGCCGTCGGCAAAGGTGCACCAGTACTTGGAGCCGGTAATCACCCAGTCGTCGCCATCCGCCACCGCGCGGCAGGATATTGAAGCGAGATCCGAACCGGTGTCCGGCTCGGAGAGCGACATCGCGCCGAGGTAATCGCCGCTGACCACGCGCGGCAGCATCACCGCCTTCTGCGCATCGCTCAGCAGGTCCATCGTGAGAGTGCCGTTACCGCGCGCGATGATCGAGGCCACGCTCATCCAGCCGCGCGCGAGCTGTTCGGCGACGAGGCAATACTCGAAGCAGCCAAGACCACTGCCGCCGTACTCTTCGGGAATACGGATACCGAAGTAGCCCATGTCGGCGAGCTTGGCGCGCAGATCGAGCGGAATCTCGCCCTCGACCGGGTCGAGCGCGTTGGCGACCGGCAGCACTTCGTTGAGGGTGAACTCGCGCGCGGTGTCGCGAATCATCAGGCGTTCTGCGCTGAGCAGCCCGTCGGCGGCGTTCATCGCTGGCTCCTTCGCGGGAAGCGGCGGCGCCACGGCCGCCGTGGGGTCACACCTCGCCGCTCAGCAACACGCCGGCCGCGGTCAACGCGGCGATGTCGTCGGCGCTGCGCCCGAGCAGGTCGCCGAGAACCGCGGCATTGTGCTGGCCGAGCGTCGGCGCCTCGTACGGCGCGTCGGCGGGGTAGTCCGAGGTCTTGATCGGCATGCCCGGGACCTTGAATTCGCCGACGATCGGGTCGGTGATCGAACGCACCGTGCCACGCTGCACCAGATGCGGGTGGGTCACGGTCTCGGCGACCGTGAGCACCGGCGCGCACGGTACGCCGTGCGCCTCGAGCGTCGCGATCGCCGCGTCGATGTCGGCGAAGCCGCCAAGCCACGCTTCGATCAGCGCGATGACCTCGTCGAGCCGCGCGAGGCGCTCTGCATCGGTGCTCCAGCCGGGTGCGTCGACGAGGTCGTCGCGGCCCATCGCCGCGCAGAGATCCTTCCAGTGGTGCAGGAAGGCCATCAGCATGACGTCGCCGCCGTTGCCGCGGTAGACGCCGGCCGGGCACACGTAGCCCATGTGGCGGCCGTTGCGCATTGGCACCAGCGCGCCGTCGGAGCCGCTGTACTGGTGCACGTTGACCTCGTGGTAATGGTAGTAGCAGTCGAGCAACGCGATATCGAGGTGCTGGCCGCGCCCGGTGCGGTCGCGGTGCAGCAGCGCGGCGGCGATGGCGAAGGCGCCGTGCACGCCGGTGGAGACGTCACCGATGCCGAGCAACGGGATGTAGGGCGGCTCGTCGCGCTCGCCGATCATCGAGGTGACGCCGGCGTAGGCCTGGGCGATGAAGTCGTAACCGGGCTTGGCCGCCAGCGGGCCCTTCTGCCCGAGCGCCGAGATCGAGCACAGGATCACATCTCCGCGCAGCGCCTTGAGGGACTCGTAGTCGAGTCCCATCGACTTCATGACGCCCGGGCGGAAGTTCTCCACCACCACGTCGCAGTGCGGTACGAGCTCGCGCACCAGCGCCATGCCCTCGGGCTTGCGCAGGTCGATGCACACGCTCTTCTTGTTGAGGTTCTGCTGCACGTAGTACAGGCTGCGCTCACCGCGGATCTTGGAGACGGCCCGGGTGAGGTCGCCCGCCGGCGCGGCCTCGACCTTGATCACGTCGGCGCCCATCTCGGCGAACATGCGCGTACACGAGGGGCCGGCGAGCGCGCGGGTGAAGTCGAGGACGCGGATGCCGGTGAGGAGATGTTCGTTGGGGATACTCATGGTGCGCCCGAGTATATGCCAAGCGGGCGTGCGCGGATAAATCCCCGCTCCGCCTCGCGGCGGGATGCCGTTACAGGAACGGCCGTATCGCAGCGACCACGGCGCCCGGCGCACTCAGGTGTGGCAGGTGGCCGCTGGCGTCGATGGTGACGAGGCGGCTGTCGGGGATGTGCGCAGCGAGGTACTCCGCCACCGCCTGCGGCACCGCCACATCGTCGCGGCTCTGGACGATCAGCACCGGCTGGGTCAGCCGCGCGACCTCCGCGCGGTGGTCGGACTGGAAGATCGCGCACAGCGTCGTATAGGCATGATCCTGCGGCACGGCCTTGAGCGCGGCGGCGAAATGCTCGGCAAGCGCCGGTTGCGAGGGGTTGCCCATGGCGAGCGGCGCAAAGGCATCGGCCCAACCTTCGTAATCGGCGTCGATGGCGGTGTACAGCCCGTTGAGGTCGTCTTCGCTGAAGCCGCCCCGGTAGGCACCGTCGTCGAGGTAGCGCGGCGAAGCGCCAATCAGCACGAGACGCGCGAAACGTTGTGGCTCGGCGAGCGCGGCGAGCACGCCGATCATCGCACCCACCGAGTGACCGACGAGGATGGCATCGTGCACGTCGAGCGCCGCGCAGACCTCGAGCAGGTCGCTCGCGTAGCCATGCAGGTTGAGATAGCGACTCTGCTGGAAGGCGGCCGGGTCGGCGCCGCCGGCACCGGCGTTGTCGAGCAGAACGATGCGGTAATCGTCGGCGAAGGTGGGCACGATCGCCTCCCAGGCACGCTGGTCGGTACCGAACCCATGGACGAAGACGAGCGTCGCCGGCGCCTCCGCGCGCCCAATCACGTGTACGTTGTGGCGGCGCAGCGCGTCGCCGCGTTCGCTTTCCCCTTCCATGCACAATCCTCCGCGCAGACCGACGCCTTCCTGCGTCGTCTGCGCATCACCCCGCATGGCCCGGTGTGCCAGCGGAACATCATCGAACTCCCCGCACCATGCTGGCACGATGGCGCGACGAAATGTAGTGCGACGAGCGCGGACAACAGTTGATCCGGCTCATACGCGCGGCGGCCACCGCCTATGGCTTGCTTGCGCCATAATGCGACCCGATCTCCCCGGGAGCCCATGCATGTACGAGGACATTCGCGCGCGGCGGAGCGCCGGCCGGTGAGCGGCTTCACCGACTACGACGCCTACGACGGTCGCGGTCTCGCCGCGCTCGTCGCCGCCGGTGAGGTCGCTGCGAGCACGCTGGTCGAGGAAGCCATTGCGCGCAGCGAACGCGTCAACCCGCGCATCAACGCCGTCGTCGAGCCGATGTACGCGCAGGCCCGCGAGCGCGTCGCCCACGGCGCGCCGCCCGGCCCGTTCGGCGGCGTGCCCTTCCTGATGAAGGATCTCGGCTCAGCGGTCGCCGGGGTGCCGCTGCGCAACGGCTCGCGCTTCTTCCGCGATTACGTGCCCGACTACGATCACAACATGGTCACGCGCCTGCATGCCGCCGGGCTCGTCACCATCGGCAAGTCGAGTACGCCGGAACTCGGGCTGCTCGGCAGCACCGAGCCCGCGCTGCACGGTCCGACGCGCAACCCGTGGAACCTCGCGCGCACCGCGGGCGGCTCGAGCGGCGGCTCGGCGGCGGCGGTCGCCGCCGGCATCGTACCGCTCGCCAGTGCCGGCGACGGCGGCGGCTCGATCCGCATACCGGCCGCGTGCAACGGCCTGGTCGGCCTGAAGCCGTCGCGCGGGCGCAATCCTTCCGGCCCGGTGCTCGGCGAGAGCTGGTACGGACAGGTGCAGCTCGGTGTCATCTCGCGCAGCGTACGCGACAGCGCGGCCGCGCTCGACGCCACCGCCGGCGGCGACCCGGGCATGCTCTACGGGGCACCACCGCCGCCCCTGCGTTTCGAGGACGAGGTCGGCCGCGAACCGGGCCGCCTGCGTATCGCGATCTGCCGGGAGGCGCTGTGCTGCGAAGCGCCACTCGCACCGGACTGTCTCGCCGCACTCGATGACTGCGCGACGCTGCTCGCCGGTCTCGGCCACGCGGTCGAGGAAGCCATGCCGCCGATCGATCGCATGCGCCTCGGCACCGGCTACATGATGCGCGTCCTCGCCTGCACCGCGGCCGAGATTGCCGACGCCGAGCGCCTGCTCGGCCGCCGCGCGCGGCAGGACGAGTTCGAGCCGGTCACGTGGGCGTTCGCACGCCTTGCGCGCGCCTTCGACGCGGTCGATCTCACCGCGGCCAATCGCGACATCGAGCGCGAAGTGCGCAAGCTGGGGCGCTTCATGCAGGACTACGACATCCTCGTCACTCCGACGCTGGCGTGCCCGCCGGCGCCCCTCGGCGCGTTCCGCCCGCGCGGTGCCGACCGCCTGCTGGTCGCCCTGGCCAGCCGCGTCAGCCTCGGGCGCCTGCCCAAGTGGGGCGGCATCCTCGAACAGCTGGTGCGCAACAACTTCACCTTCGTCGTCTCCACCATGCTCGCCAACATGAGCGGTGAACCCTCGGTCTCCCTGCCGCTCTACTGGAACGACGACAATCTACCGATCGGTATGATGTTCACCGCGCCCATCTATGAAGAGGGGCGCCTGCTGCGCCTGGCCGGCCAGCTCGAACAGGCCCGTCCGTGGCACTCGCGCCGGCCGCCCTGTCACGCCGGCGCCCCGCACGCTTGAGGAGGTCCCGCCCATGCCCGAACTGATCCACGGCGAGGCCGTTCGCGTCGCCCCACGCATCCGCCGCGTCACCGCCCCGAATCCCGGCCGCATGACGGGCGCCGGCACCAACACCTACCTGGTCGGCGAGGAGTCGCTGGCACTGGTCGACCCCGGGCCGGCAATCCCGCAACACATCGATGCGCTCGAGCGCATCTGCGCCGGTCGCCTGCGCTGGATCCTCGTCACCCACACCCACCGCGACCATTCGCCGGCGGCGCAACCACTCGCCGAGCGCACCGGCGCCGAGCTGATCGGCAACATCATCCCCAACGACGGTTACCAGGACGAGACTTTCACCAGTGCGCGCCCGCTCGCCCAGGACGAATGTCTCGCCACCGACGAGTTCACCATCCGCGCACTGCTCACGCCCGGGCACGTGGCCAACCACGTGTGCTTCCTTGTCGAAGAGGACCGCGTGCTGATGACCGGCGACCACATGATGGGCGGCTCGACGGTGGTCATCGTGCCGCCGGCCGGCGACATGAAGGACTACATCGCGTCACTCGAACGCATGCTCGACTACGACATCGCGCACGTGGCACCGGGCCACGGCGATCTCATCGGTGAACCTCACGCGGAGATCCGCCGCCTGATCGCACACCGTCTCGGGCGCGAACAGAAGGTGGCCGACAACCTGCGACGCACCGGCCCGACGACCATCGCGCGGCTCACGCCGGATGTCTACGATGACGTCGACCCGGCCTTGCACGAATGGGCCGCGCTGTCGCTGCATGCCCACCTGCTCAAGCTCGCGGCTGACGGCCGTGCGCGCGTCGAGGGCGACACCTGGCGCATGCTCGACTGAGGTTCCACGCAAGCGTCGAGCGCCTGCCGGCGGCTTCAGAACGCCAGCGACAACGTCAGCGAGCCGAAGTTGTGGTGGCGTTCCTGGCCGTCGAACTCGCGACTGCGGAAGACCTGTGCGTAGGACAGCTTGAACTCGCGCCACACCACGCTCGCGCCGACGATGAAATCGCCGACGACGTTCTTCTTGTCGACGTCATGGCTGTCGCTGAACGTATTGCCATCGAGGAAGATATCGCGTGCGACGAAGCGCCCCCCGAGCGCGGCGAAGGTGTACACGCCGAGACCGCGCTGGCGCGTACCGCTGGCGATGGCCGGCGCGTTGGCGTCGCCGCCCGGGCGGATCAGCGAGGTGCCGAAATCGTGCGGCAGGCGCCAACCGAAGCGAACTTCGCCACCGGCGGCGACGTAGTCGTAGACATTGCCGAGCGCCACGCCGGCGTGGCCGATGACGTCGTAACCGAGGTCGTCGAAGAGATTGGCACGCCACAGGCGCCACTTGCGTTCGTAGTACACGACGAGGCCCGGCTCGTTGTCGAGCTGGTTGTCCCAACCACGCGGCAGCGGCAGGTCACGGATGTCATGGACGAATTTCTGCGCGTCCTCGGCCAGCGAGGCCGGCCCGATCATGCCGAGTTGGATTTCGAGCGTGTCGGCAACGTGGTCGTTCTTGCTGACGAAGGCCAGCGCACCATACAGCCAGCCGGCGTAGGGACGATCGTCGGTCACCAGCGCGGTGGCCTGGGTGTCGTTCGGCGTGAACATCAACTGGCCGATGGCAAAGCCGAGGTTGAACTGGCGTGCTTCGTCGCCGACCAGGCTGCGTTCGAAGGCATTGAGCCGTGACACCAGCCCGAGCAGCCAGGCCGGCACGGCGCCACCACTCTCCAGTGCCTTGAGATCCGGCGACAGCCAGGACAGGCGGATGCCGTTGGTGTACTGCGCATCGCTGTCGCCGAACAGGTCGTTCTCGAACATCAGGGTGAACGTCTGAGGGCCGCCGTCGGCGGCGTCGCCTGCGGCGTGCAACGTGGGTGCGGCCCAGGCGAGCAACGTGAGCAGTATCGCGCCCAGCACACGTTGCGGCATTTTCGGGCAAGGGAGCATTGTGCGAGTATCGTCCATGCGAGGCGGCGCACTATAGCATCGCCCGCATGCCGCGCCTGCGATCGGGTCGCGATCGCGTGGCGCATTCCGGCCATCGGTGAGGAGAGTGTGACGGCATGAGTTGGATGAAGCTTGGAGACGTCGGCATCGGCCGCGTGCTCGAATCGAACGGGCCTTTCATGAGCATCTACGATTTTTTCCCCGACGCCACGCCCGAGGCGCTCGCGCCGCACCGCGACTGGCTTTCACAGGGCGCGCTCGATGCCGAGGACTTCCTCGTGATGCCAATCCAGAGCTACGTGGTGCGGACCCCGCAGTCGACCATCCTGGTCGACAGCTGCGTGGGCAACCACAAGTCGGTCAAGTGGTTCCCCGCCTGGGACCAGAAGAGCAGCGACGCGTGGGAACGCAGCCTCGCCGCACTCGGTCTAGGCGTCGCCGATATCGACGTCGTGCTGTGTACGCACCTGCACGTCGACCACAGCGGCTGGAACACGCGCCTCGTCGATGGCCGTTGGGTGCCGACCTTCCCCAATGCGCGCTACGTGCTGTCGCGCCGTGAGGTGGCAGCCGCCGAGCGCGCGCACGAGAAGTACCAGGACCCGGTGTGGAAGGAGAACGTCGAACCGGTCATCGATGCCGGCCAGGCCTTGCTCGTCGACGACGATCACGAGGTCGACGGCTGCGTGCATCTCGAGCCGACGCCCGGCCATACACCCGGCCACTGCGCGGTGCGCATCAGCCATCGCGGTCACGACGCGGTGGTCACCGGGGACCTCATCCACAGCCCCATCCAGTGCCACTTCCCGCACTGGAACTTCAAGTTCGACTTCGACAAGTCGCTCGCCGCGCAGACCCGCTGCGCATTCCTCGAACGCTACGGGGACAGCGCCACGCGCGTGCTCACGGCACATTTTCCGCTACCGTCGACAGGCCACATCCGGCGCGCTGGCGAAGCCTGGCACTTCCACTACGACGGCTGAACAGGCATTGGGCCGGCGGTGTCCTCACGGTCCGGCGCCATCGCCGTGGGCGGCCTGCAGGCGCGCCGCGAGCGCGCCGGCGCGCAGGTGCGGTTCGCGCTCGAGCAGTACCGCGGCGACGCCGCTGGCGTACGCGGTGACGAACGACGGGCCGGAGACGAAGTCGTAACGCCCGTCCGGCACGGTGGTCAGCATCTGCAGGCTGGCACTGGCGAAGCTCGGCCCGGGCGGCAGCACGGGGGGCGCGGTCGGCGCCTGCAGGGCGACCGCGACGACGCCGGGAATGGCAGCCGGGAAGCGCATCTCGGGCTCCTCGCCGACCGCCCCCAGCACCACCGCGCCGAGTTCGATGGCGCGCTCGACGAGGCGCGTCAGTACCGGGTCGTCCGGCCCGGCGAGACTCAGGTTGATGATACGCGCGCGGATGTCGATGGCGTAGTCGAGCGCGCGCGCAAGCGTGTCCGTGCGACACAGGCCGTAGGCATACGAGGGCTCCCAGCACGCGCGCAGCGCGAACAGTTCGGCGTCGGGCGCGAGGCCGCGGATGCCGATGCCATTGCCGGGCACGGCGGCAATCAGCCCGGCCAGCGCGGTGCCGTGGAATTCCGGCGGGATCAGGGCCGGGTCACCGCCGACGAAGTTCATCGAACCGGCGATCTGACCATCGAGGTCGGGGTGGTTGAGATCGACGCCGGTATCGAGCATCGCGATGCGTACGCCGCGACCGCTCGCACCACGCAGGATGGCCGCGACGCCGGCGCTGCGGGAACGCTGCTGGAGGTCGAAGTACGGATCCGCGAGCGCCGCCGGCCGCCCGCTCACGGCGTGTTCACGCACTGGCGCCGCCTCGATGACACCATCGGCGGTGCGCAGTTGCGCGAGCCGCACCGCCAGTGGCACCCGGGCGCGCGCGCCACCTGCGCCAATGACAAGGCAGTGAGCGTCGAGTGCGTGCACGGGCCAGGCCTCGAGCACTTCGAGCCCGTGTGCGGCAGCGAGCGTCTCCGCACGATCCGGCGAGTCGACCACGACCAGCGCGACTGGCGTCGCAGTGCCGGCGGCACACGCAACGTTCGCGGCGAGCAGCACGGCCAGCAGCACCGCGGCAAGCGCGGCGCCCCGGGCCGGCCTCACCGCTGGCGATCCGGACGCTTACCCACCGCCGAGACCGGCTCGACGAAGAGCGTATCGGCGTCGCCGCGGATGTCCTCGACCAGTTCCTCGAACGGCATGGAGGCGAGCGGCACGGTGACCGTCATCACGCCGATTGCCGATGGCCCGTCGACCAGCTCGGCATCGTGGCGTGCGAGCCAGGCTGCGCGCGCCGCGGTATTCACACCGTCGCGCAGCACCACGCGCAGGCGCGGCCGATCGAGCGTGCTCGCCGCAACCCGGTGCTGCCCGAGGGTCTGGAAGGACTGCCCCGGCGACGCCGGCGGCGGCGTGCCGCCAAGGACGATCAAAGCCACCGCGATAGCCGAACAGCCGAGCACGGCAGCACCGGCGGCGAGCGGCAGCGGCGCGATGGCGCCGACGAGCGCGCGCAAACCACGCCGGTACCATGGCTGTGCACGACCCTCGATGTGCGTGGCCAGCCGCGCGTAGGCCTGGCTGCAACCGTACTCGCCGAGCGTGCCGGTAACGGCGCGGGCAAGGTGGCCGAGGCGCTGTGCTTCGCGCCGGCATACCAGGCATTCGCCCAGGTGCGTGCGTACCAGCGCGCGTTCGTCGGCCGCGAGGGTGCCATTGACATACCACGGCAGCAACGCCGCGGCCTGTGCATGTTGCGGATGCATCACGGTGCCCGCGTCCGTTTCAGGCGTGTCCATCGCGCTTCTCCCGATCGAGGGCCTTGTCGAGTACCGGACGCAGGCGCTCGCGCGCATAGAACATGCGCGTCTTCACCGTATTGACCGGGCAGTCGACGATCTCGGCAATCTCGGCGTAGGTGTAGCCGTAGAAGAAGGCGAGATGCACGATGCTGCGCTGCGCCAACGGCAGTCTTCCAACCGCGCCACGGATGGCCTCGAGCAACGCGCGGTCGCTGATGGTGTCGGCCGGATCGCGTGCATCGACGTCCTCGCACTCGAGATTGAGTTCGCGCTCGGCCAGGCGACGATTGCCCTTGAGCCGCTTGAGCGCCTTCTTGTAGGCGATGCCGAAGATCCAGGTCGACACCTTGGACCGCGCGGCGAACTCGTCGGACTTGTTCCAAACGACCAGCATGGTGTCGTTGATGATCTCCTCGACATCGACCGGCGAACCGACGATGCGCATCACGAAATCGAACAGGCGCGGGTAGAACTCGCGGTACAGTGCCTCGAACGCGCCCTCCTCGACGCGCACGAGGCGCAGCCGGGCGAGGTCGGCGTCCTCGTCACGCGTTGCGCCCGGTTCGCTGTGCTGCTTCATGGTGTCAGGGCTCTCCGCTGGTCCCTCACGGCGTGCCGCCGCCCGGTCGCATCGAATACTGAGTCATCCGAATCACCACAAAGGTTCATTCGACGCGTTCAGCGCACGCGTCCGGGCAAGCCGGACAACCAGGCGCGACTCATTGCCTCGTAGAAGCCGACCATCTGCTGCAGGTCGGTCGGCGGCCCGAGACCATTGCGGCTCTGCGTCCATTCGTGCGGCGTCTCGAGCGCTCGCGACAGCGCCAGGCGCAGGGCCGGCTTGTCGTAAACATTGATCCCCGCGGCCCACGAGTAGAGACCGGTCGCTGTGTTCTCGTTGACGGTCAGGCGGAACACGATCAGGCGCAGGTTGCTCCATGTCCAGCCGGCATCATGTACCGCGTCACGCTTGACGATGTCGTAGCCGGCCGCACGCAGCAGGGGAGCCACGGCCGCTTCCACGCTGTCGCGGGTCAGGCCGTGCACGGCATACTTGGGGTGGAAACCGGCGTAATCGAGCACCACGCGCGGCCGCGCATTCTCCGCCTCTACACGCGCGCGCGCTTCCGCTTCGCGTGCCAGGCGCTGTTCCTCGGCACGCCGCTCGGCATCCGCGGCAAGTCGCGCCGCCTCGGCCTCTTCGGCACGCTGGCGCTCGGCCGCGGCGCGTGCGCGAGCCGCCTCGGCCTGCTGCTGCTGCTGCGCCGCCTGCGCGGCCGCAAGTTCGGCGAGACGATTGTCCTCGGCCTCGCGGCGGCGCGTGCCGGCGGCCCGGATCTCGTTGGCCAGCGTACGCGCCGGCTCGGACTCCGGCCACACCTCGCGCGCACGCCCGGCGAATTCGGCCGCCGCCTCGAATTCGTCTCGTGCAAGCGCCTGCGTCGCCATCGCGACGTAACGATCGTGCACGCGGCGCACGCCGGCCGCGGCCTCGGGATGGCCGGGCTCGAGGCGTGCAATCTCCTGGTAACGCTCGAGCGCGTTGCGGCCGGGCGGCGAAGTGAGCCGATTGGCGGCGAGATCGGCCGCCGCCGCCTCGAGCAGGCTCGCGATGGACTGTTCACGCTCCCGCTCGCCGCGCGCCGCGCTGAGCGCTGCTGCGAGCGCGGCAATGTCGGCATGCGTGGCATCGAGCTCCCGTCCTTGCGCGAGCCATTCGCGTGCCGCGTCGAGCTCGCCGGCGGCGAGCGCCGCCTGGCCACGCGCGGCGAGTGCCGCGGCCAGGCGCGCGAGCCCGGCACGCACCTCGGCATCGTCGGGCGCGAGGACCTGCACCGCGCGAAAGCGCGCCAGCGCGTTGTCGGCATCGTTACCCACCAGGCGACCATCCACCACGTCGCGCTCGGCCTCGGCCAGCAGCGTCGCGATGCGCTCGGCAGTGACGGCGTCGGCCGCACGGCGCGCGCGATCGGCGGCGACCTGCTCGCGCAGCGCAGTGAAATCACCAGCCGGCGCCGGCAGCTCGTCGAGCAATTCGGCCAGGGCATCGACCCGTTCACCGTCGGCTGCCTCGACGGCCGCGGCGAGAGCGCGTTCGATCCGTTCACCCACGATACGCAGGCCGTGCTCGGCATCAACGTCGCCGGGACTCGCGGCCCAGGCGCGACGGTAGAAATCCAGCGCGCTGCCGGCGGCGGGCTCGAACACCTGCCCGGCGGAGAGCGCACGGTCACCCTGCTTCACCAGGCGCGCGCTGCGGTTGAAATCCAGCAATCCGGTCGGCAGCAGCCCCGCCTGCCAGGCATATCCGCCGGCGCCGGCGAACAGCACCAGCAGCAGCACCAGCAACCACGGCCAGCGTGCCTTCGGCGCAGGCCCGAACTCGCTGGCGGCGGCGCTCACGCCCCCCGCGCCCGGCGCGGTGACAGCCGCCCCGCCGGTAGCGCGGCGCGCGCCGCTCGCCGGCCCCCGTGGGCCACGCGCATCGGGATTGACCACCGGAGCCGGTTCCAGCATCACGGTGGCGTCGCTCAGCGCGCTGAAGCGGGTCTCGTCATCGCCGCCTGCCGGCGGTGCGACGGCAGCGCGCATGGTGGGTTCGTCGGGCGCCTGGAACGCGAACTGGCGGCGCCATTCGGCAACGTTCTGCGGGCGCTTCTTCTCATTGAACAGCAGCGCCGCGTCGACCGCGCGCAGGAAGTTCGCGGAGTAGCGACCCGCGCCAAGTTCGCTGGCGGTGATGAAGACGTCGCGCTCGGCCTTGAGGATGGCCTCGCTGCGATCGATGGCGGCCATCGGCTGCAAGCCGGACAACGCGCGATAGAGCGTTGCACCGAGACCGTAGATGTCGGTCCACGGACCCTGGCGGTCGCTCTTCGAATAATACTGCTCGAACGGTGCGTAGCCGGGCGACACCACGCTGGTCAGGGTCTTGGTCTCTTCGCCGAGCGCCTGGCGGGCCGAACCGAAATCCAGCAGCACCGGCATGCCGTCGCGGCGCACGTAGATGTTCGATGGCTTGATATCGCGATGGATGAAGCCCTCGGCATGGATGATCTGCAGGCCGTCGAGCAGCGGCATGACGAGCCCGACGAGCTCCGCCTCGGGCAGCGTGCCGCGGCGATCGAGCACCGCCTGCAGGCTCATGCCGTGCTGGTACTCCATCACCATGTAAGCGGTATTGTTGGCCTCGAACACCGACAGCACGCGCACGATGGCAGGGTGACGAAAACGCGCCAGCGTGCGCGCCTCGGCGAGGAAGCGCTCGAGGCCCCAGCGGTAGCGCGTGTCATGGGCACGCGAGGCGGGATACACCGACAGATCGCCCTCGCGTACGGCGAGCTCCATCGGCAGGTATTCCTTGATTGCGACGTGCTGCTGGAGATTGGCGTCGTAGGCGAGGTAGGTGATACCGAATCCACCCTGCCCGAGGACCTCCTCGATGCGATACCAGTGCAGCTCGTGTCCCGGCCGCAGCGAATTGCGCAGCTTGTCGTCGTCGGTCATCGCCGCGCTTCCCTGCAGTCCGGCCCGCAGGCGCTCAATCGCCGCTCACGTAGAGCGGCTTGGCTGCCTTCGCATAGGTCTGCTTGAGCGTGATGCGATCGCCGTCGAACACCAGCAGGTCGAGACCACGCAGCGTGCTGGTGCGGCTGTCGGTAGCAACTTCCAGCGTCCAGCTGCTCATGACCTTGCCGGCCTCGGCGTCGACGAACGTGTCATCCTCGTTGAAAGTGAGGCGGCCGTGATCGCCGGCGAACTGCGGCTCGAACGCGGCGCGTATGGCGTCGCGCCCGACGTCGCGACGGCCGTTCATCTCCTCGTACACCGCGTCGTCGGTGAAGAACGCCATGACCGCGTCGAGATCATTGCGGTTGAACGCATCGAGGAACTCGCGCGCGAGTCGGTCGAGCTGTTGACTGCGGTCGGTCATGCCCTGCCCCTGTGCCGTGATGGTGCGCGCGATTCTAGCAGCCCGCCCGCGGCGCGGAATCGCTGGCGCGCGCGACCCGGCGCCGCCCCCGGGCCCCGGAACGCTTCAGCCGTCGAGTCCCTGCCAGCGGAGGTAGTCGGCCGCGGTGTGCGCCGGTCGTTCGATCATCGGCACGTGACCCATCTTCTGCATCATCAGGCAGGTAATGTCGGGCCGCAGCCCGGCCAGCAACGCGAGCGCCGATGGATGCAGCACACGGTCGCCATCGCCCCACACCACCAGCGTGCGCGCCGGCAGCAGTGGCGCGATCTCCTCGAGGCCATGCGGGGTCGCGAAGATGGCCTCGAACAAGCGCGCGTTCATGGGCGCTTCGCGACGCGCGCGCGCCAGCAGGGGTCGCTTGAACTGCGCCGGCATCGTCGGTGGTACCGCAAAGCACAGCGCGGTGAGGCGGTCTAGAGCGGCCATGTCGGTGGCGATGAGCGGATTGTCGCCAGCGGCGATCTGGCGCATCGTCTCGCTTTCTTCAGCGCCGAGAATACCGGCCGGTGCCAGCAGCCACAGCGAGCGTACGCGCGTCGGGTGGCGCACCGCGAAATGCGCGGCGAGGTAGCCCCCCATCGAGCTGCCGCCGAGATGGAAGCTGTCGAGGCCGAGTGCGTCGGCCAGCGCGACGATGCGGTCGAGCTGCGCATCGAGGCCGTAATCGGCGTCGTCGATGCGCGTGGCATCGCCGAAGCCCGGCAGGTCCGGCGCATAGACGTGGAAGTGACGCGTGAGGTGCGGCGCGATCATGGTCCAGTGATCCTTGTTGCCACCGAAGCCGTGCAGCAGCAGCAACGGCTCGCCCTGCCCGCCCTCGAGGCACGGCAGGCGGTGCGCGTCCACACCGACCTCGCGCAGGTGCAGCCGGCCGACGCGGCGGGCCAGGCGCATGGCCTGTTCGAAAACCACGCCGGGGGCGAGGAAATAGAGCGCGAAACTGCCCAGCGCGCTCGCCACGAGAATGCCGCCCAGCCAAGCCATCGTCGTTCTCCCGTCCTCGTCGATCCCGCCCCGCGCGCATCATATCCGAACGCCGCCGCAGCACGTCCCGGAGGCGCGTCGCGGGTGCGCCAACACCATTGCAGTGCGCGCGGGCTTGGCATATATTGCACTGCAGCAATCCGGCGCCCCGCGCCCGTTCCCGTATCCACCCGTTTCCAGGAGTCTTCATCATGGCCACGAAGAAACCCGCCAGCCCCGACGTCCCCAAGCAAATCACCGAATCCGCGACGGCCTATCTCGACCGCCTCATGAAGGGCCACGAGACCTTTGCCGCTGCGCTGAGTGCAACCCGCGAGCGCAATGCGCGCGTCGCCGACAAGTTCTTTGCCGCGTTCATCGACAGCCAGCGCGACGCCATCACCCTCGGCCAGACGCTGGCCGCCGAGCCAACCGCCTACGGCAAGAACATGGAAGCGATGATGCAGTCGCTGACCGCTGCCCAGGAGCGCGCGCTGGAACTCGCCAAGACGCTCTACAAGGAGCAGGCCGAGGCGAGCGGCGAGTTCCGTTCCGCGACCGAGCAGGCCTTCGAATCGGCACGTGAATTCGTGCCGCCGATGGACCAGCTGACCAACCTGTGGCCGACCGCGACGAAGTGAGCCGGCAACGTCCCGTGCCGCGCGGCAGCACGACGGCCAAACGCACGTGACCACGCGTAGCGCACACGATACGGCCCCGGCTCAGGAAGCAGAGCCGGGGCTGTTCGAGTACGACGATGCGGTCGAGCAGGTGCTCACCCCGCTGTGGCGCGAAGCGCGCTGGGGGCTCGAGTGGGCATGCCTGCGGTTCGACCCGGTGTTCTACGGCGTCGGTGTGCGGCGCGGACGCGGGCAGCCGGTCCTGCTGGTGCCCGGCTTCATGTCGGGCGACCTGCTCATGCTCGAAATGCACCGCTGGCTGCGCCGCATCGGCTACCGCAGCTCGCTCTCGCGCATCGCCTGGAACAACGATTGCCCGGACATGACCGCGCGCAAGCTGGTGCATCGTGTGCGCGCTCTGGCGGCCAAGACCGGCCGGCGCGTCAGCCTGGTCGGGCACAGCCTGGGCGGCATGCTCGCCAAGAGCGTTGCGCAGGAGGCCCCGGACGAGGTGGAGCTCGTGATCACGCTGGGCTCGCCGTTTCGAGCGCTGGTCAAGGCCCATCCGGCCATCATCGGCATCTGGGATCGACTCAAGCTCGCGCAGGGCGGGCTGATCGGGCGCAACCTGCACGCCTCCTGCGGCACCGGACATTGCACCTGTGTCTTCGTGCGTAACATGAATACCCCGCGCGCCATCGAGGTGCCGCAGTACGCGGTGTACTCGCGCAAGGACGGCGTCGCCGACTGGACCAGCTGTATCGAAAACGACCCGGCACGCAACATCGAGGTCCACTGCAGCCACATCGGCATGGTCTTCGACGCCGGCGTCTACCGCGCGGTTGCCGCGCGGCTCGCGGAACAACGACACGATGCTCCCGGCGCGCGGCGCCGGGAAGACTCCCCCGGAGGGTAGGCCAATGAGCAAAGACGACAGCATCGAACCACTGCGCCTGTGGCGCGAATGGTTCGTCAAGTCCGAGAAGGCATGGAGCGACATGCTGACGGAAATGATGGGTGACGAGAACTTCTCGCGCGGCATGGGCCGTTACATGCACGAGGCGCTGCACACCCATCGCATGTTCAGCGAGTCGATGGCGCAGTACCTGGCGAATCTCAACATTCCCTCGCGCGCCGACATCCTCGACATGGGCGATCGCCTCGCGCACATCGAGGAGACGCTGAACCATATCCAGGTCGAACTGCGCAGCCAGCGCGCGCAGCTCACCAAGCTCGCGGCGGGCAGCCCGGAAGCCGGCGCGAACAAGCGTCCGGCGCGTACGCGCAAGCCCGAGCCCAATCCTTCCTGAGCGCACCGCGACCCCGGAGGTCACGCATGGACGATCCCAGCGCCCGCCCTGAGCGCAGCGCGGACGACATCGACCGCCACATCGGGCGGATCATAGAACGCGCCATCGCGCGCAACATCCCCGGACTCGCGCCGCTGCCGCAGACCGAGTCCGAGCTCGACGTCGGCCCCACGCCGAAGGAACTCGTGCACAGCGACGAGACCGCGCGCCTCTACCACTACCAGCCGGTGCTGGACGAGGTCTACCGGGTACCGCTGCTGCTGGTGATGTCACCCGTCGCGAAGGGCTACATTCTCGACCTCGCCCGCGGCCAGAGCCTGGTCGAGTACCTGCTGTTGCAGGGTCACGACGTCTACATGCTGGACTGGGCCGCACCGCGTCGCGAGCAGAGCGGACAGGATCTGGCCGATTACGTGCTCGACCTGCTCGGCGGCTGCATCGATGCAGTAGCCAGCGACAGCGGCGAAGACGACATCACCCTGGTTGGTTACTGCATGGGCGGCATGCTGAGCGCGATGTACACCGCGCTGCATCCTGCCGGACCGGTCAGGAACCTGGTCTGCTTCACCACGCCGGTCAACGGCGAGGGCATGGAGCTCTACCGGAAGTGGATGACCTCGCCCGCCTTCGACATCGACCGCCTGGTCGCCGAGCTCGGCAACATCCCGGGCGATTTCATCAACCAGTCGCTGCAGGCACTGCGCCCGCTACAGCGCAGCGCCAACCAGATGCGCCTGCTCAACAACGTGCAGGACGACGCCTTCGTCAAGGCGCACCTGCGCTTCGATCGCTGGGCCGTCGACCAGCTGCCGGTACCCGGCGCGCTGGCGCGCGACCTCGTGCGGGACTTCATCGTCGGCAATCATATCGTGGACAATACGCTGGAGCTGCGCGGCAAGCGGGTCGACTTCGGGCGTATCACGGTACCGTTCCTGCACGTCGCCGCGCAGCACGATCACATCGTGCCTGCTGCCGCCTCGCGGGATTTGCTCGGCCTGGTCGGCAGCAGCGAGAAACAGGAAATCGTCATGAAGGGCGGCCACGTCAGCCTCGTTGCCGGCGGCAACGCCGTGTTCCGCCTGTGGCCACAGCTCGACCAGTGGATCCGCGTGCGCGCGACCTGAGGCGCGCCGTTCTTCGCCCGGCAGAGGACTACCGAACCATGCCCCGAGACGCTCTCGATCACACCCTGGCCAGTTACCCGCTCAACGCGACGCTGCGCGACAGGGACTACACCATCCGTGTCATGGCCACCACCGACGGCCCGGCGCTGATGCACTTTGCACGCGAGCTGCCGGCGCACGACCGCCTGTACATGCGGCGCGACCTGACCAGCCAGCGCGGCATCGACTCCTGGATCCACGACATCGAGTCCGGCAGCATCCACTCGCTGCTGGCGGAGGACGACATCGGCGTGGCCGGCTTCGCCACCATCCATCTCAACGAACTCGAGTGGACCCGTCACGTCGCCGACATCCGCGTCGCCACCGCCGCACGCACGCGGCGTAGCGGACTCGGCCGCCTGCTCGCGCGCGAGATCTTCAACGTCGCCCTCGCGCTCGACATCGAAAAGCTGTTCGCCCGCATGACGCCCGACCAGGAGGGCGCACGCGTGCTCTTCCAGGAGCTCGGCTTCACGCCCGAGGCGCTGCTCAAGGATCACGTCAAGGACCGCGACGGCCACTACCACGATCTCCTCATCAAGGGCTGCAGCGTGCAGGCTTTCCTGGCCCGCCGCGAAGCCTACGGCGTCGGCTGAACCGCCGCGAACTTGTCCACAGGTGTCTGACCCCGCGGGGGATCACTCGCGGGCGCGGGCGGTGGCGTTGAAGGGCGCGGCAGGCGCCCCCATCTTGGAGAACGGGAACGGTGCACCGTCGCGCCGCTCGCGTTCACCCGGATCACGCGCCCATGCAGTACAAAGACTATTACGACATTCTCGGCGTCCCGCGTGACGCCGACGGCGACGCCATCAAGCGCGCCTACCGCAAACTCGCGCGCAAGTACCATCCCGACGTCAGCGAGGAAGCCGACGCCGAGGAGCGCTTCAAGGAGCTCCAGGAGGCCTACGAGGTCCTCAAGGACGCCGACAAGCGCGCAGCCTACGACCGTCTCGGCAGCAACTGGCGCGACGGCGAGCCATTCACACCGCCGCCCGGCTGGGAGGCCGGCTTCGGCGACCACGGCACGCGCGGCGCCGGTTTCCGTGATGGCGCCGACTTCAGCGATTTCTTCGCCTCCATCTTCGGTGCCGCGCCAGGCGGCGCCGGCACGCGCGGCGGCTTTCGCATGCGCGGCGAGGACCGCGCGGTCCGCGTCGCCATCGGCCTCGCCGACGCCTATGCCGGCGCCACCCGCACGTTCAGCTTCGTGACCACCGAAGCGGCTTCGCAGGGCGGCTCACAACGCACCCAGAAGACCGTCAACGTGACCATCCCGCGCGGCGTCAGCGAGGGCCAGCGCATCCGCCTCGCGGGCCAGGGTGGCGGCGGCTTCG
>JAVJVZ010000024.1:0-78431 GCA_040220855.1 Gammaproteobacteria bacterium
GGTTATCCGCAAGCGCATCGAAGAGATCTTCGGGTGGGGCAAAACCATTGGCTCCATGCGAAAGACCAAGTTCCGGGGCGTTGCTCGTGTTGGTTTTGATGCGATGCTCACAGTGGCCGGATACAACCTCGTTCGAATGCGGCGCCTCATCTATGCTTGCTAGCAGACTGCAGATGATCAGGTTCATCACGCAAGCACCGTACATGACTGGACACTCCGGTCACTAAACAGCGCGCGCGGTGCCTGACTCGCTAAGAAATATGCATGCCGAACTTGGTTTTTCACCAGCCTGTTAGAGCGAACAGAATATGGACGCCGAGATACTACAAGCTCTCAAGGAAATACGTGGAGTGCTCATAGTACTCGTGCTCATGTTGGGTACCGCGTTCGTAATATGGGTCGGTAGCGCGATAAGCAACGTCGTCGCCAACTTCAAGAAAGCTTGGGCGGACGATTTCATAAACAGAGCGCAAAAGTACTTCGAGTCCGCCGACTTGAACAAGCTTGTGACGCACTGCGAAGACAAATTGTCGAGGTACCCTAATCATGCAAATGCAATCTGGTGGCTCGCAAGGGCTCATATGCAGGCGGGTCGTAATACTGAGGCCGAACATCTTTTCGAAACTCTTCGCGACCTAAAGCCGGATTGGGAGGAATTCCACATTCAACCCTACTTAAATAAATTGGAAACACAGAACGTTCGCTCTAACAAAACAATGGAGTCCGACGCTTGACCGCTCCTCCTTTCGCTACCGCTCCAGTCGTCGCCGTCAAGCGCGGCTCATTGTGGCGTTAGGTTGCCGCAGAAGAACAAGTGCCGTACTGAAATCCATCCTCTATACTTCGATCTATGAGTACATCACCAATCAAGATTCCACCCGAGTTCGAGTCGGCTTCGGGCGCTGAGAGAATCGACTTTGTGCAAGAACTTTGGAGCCGAATTGCGGACAATCCGGACTCGGTGCCGCTTCCAGAAAGCCACAAACGGATACTGGATGCGCGAATCGAAGAAATGGAAAGCAATTCCGATCTTGGCCGGCCCTGGTCCGAGGTCCGCGAACAGCTACTGAAGGCCTTGAACAAGCGTTGAGTCGAGTACGGTTCGATGAGAGCGCGTCTTCAGAGGCGGAAGCCGCGGCCCTGTGGTACGAAGCACAAGAACCCGGTCTGGGCATCGAGTTCATCCTCGAGCTTGATGCAGCAGTAGAGAGGGCCGTGGAGAATCCAGACGCCTATCAAGAAATCTACTAACGCGCTCGGCGGGCATTGATGGGCAAGTTTCCGTACGCGGTGTACTTTGCGAAGCACCTGGACGGCATTCGAATACTGGCCGTGCTGCACCAACACAGCGATCCGAACCGTTGGCAAGTTCGGGCCGAATAGTTCCGCCTAACCAGGCAATGAACCTGACGCTTGACCGCTTCCTCCCTTCGCTGCCGCTTCGGTCAGTCGCCGTCAAGCGCGGCTCATTGTGGCGTTAGAGTGCGCTGCCGACCTCCTCTCCTGAAATACGATATGGCGAAATAGCCATACTCTGCCTATACTCGTTCCATGGCCGAAGGCAGATTCGAATGGGATGGCGCAAAGGACGAGGAGAATCGTGAAAAGCACGGGATCTCTTTCTTCCTTGCCCAAAGGGCTTTTCTGGACCCGAATCGAATCATCGCCAGAGACATTACTCACAGCACAGAGAACGAAGAGCGATTCTTCTGCTTTGGACAAGTGGACGGCGGCGTAATGACCGTGCGGTTCACCTACCGAGGCCACACTATTCGAATATTCGGCGCTGGCTACTGGCGCAAGGGTAAGCGGATCTATGAGCGCGAAAATCAAATATAGCGAAGGCCCAGTCGGCGACATCGAGATTGTTACCGATTTTCTTCCAAGCCCAGAGGAATTGGCGTTTCAGGAAGAAACGGTGAAAGTGACTCTTGCTCTGAGCAAGTCCAGCGTCGAGTTCTTCAAAGCGGAGGCAGGCGCGCACCACACGCCTTACCAGAAAATGATTCGTAAGTTGTTGGACTCTTATGTCGAGCAGCAGAGGCGCACTCGAACAAAGCAATGAACCTGACACTTGACCGCTTCCCTCCTTCGCTGCCGCTCCGGTCGGTCGCCGTCAAGCGCAGGTTAACAGGGCGTTAGGCGGCGGAGCGTTGCATGGTGCGCAACGCGGTGCTAGTCTTGCCGCGTGATACGAAGCATTCGCCATCCTGGACTGAAGGCCTTCTACGCGACGGGAAGGAAGTCTGGGATCCAGCCCAAGCACAGCAAACGACTACGGCTTCAGCTGGCGGCTCTCGAAACTGCCTATGTTATAAGTGATCTGGAGATCCCAGGATTCAAGCTCCACGCCTTAAAGGGTAAATCCAAGGGGCGCTGGTCGATTTGGGTCAACGGAAACTGGCGCCTTACGTTCGAATTCCGAGAGGGAGATGTTCATCTCTTAGATTACGAGGATTATCACTAATGCCCTTGCACAATCCGCCACATCCGGGCGAGTTCATCAAAGAGGTTTACCTGGAGCCGTATGAGCTGAGCATTCGCTCGTTGGCTGAGAGCCTTGGCGTATCCCCATCCACTCTCACCCGATTGATTAACGGGCAGAGCGGCATTAGCCCGGAAATGGCTCTGCGCTTATCCAAGGCATTAGGGCGCTCTCCCGAGAGTTGGTTGGCGATGCAGCATAACTATGATTTGTGGTTGGCGAGGCAGTCGGTAGACCTGTCACGGGTCACCACCGTCGAGTTCGCCGCCTAACCATGCAATGAACCTGACGCTTGAACGCTCCTTCCTTGCGCTGCCGCTCCAGTCAGTCGCCGTCAAGCACAGGTTATAGCGACGTTAGGCGTCATTTGAGGCTCGGATAAGCCCCAAGTGCTTCTCAAACGGTGAGAAGTTCCGATCCGCGTAGAGCAACGGCAGCTTGTGCTCTATACAAACGCTCGCAATCACAACGTCAGTGGTTTGCCGAACCGTAATGCCCTTCTTCCGCAAACTGCGGTAGTTGCGAGCACACGTCTCGACCATGTCAGCGCCCAAGAGGTCATAAAGCGGTAAAAGCTTGAGTACCTTCCTGGCAGCGTTGTAATCCTTATCGGTCCGAAAACCCTGAAGAATTTCCAAATAGATCACGTCGCCCAGCGCTACCGTGTCATCGGCTAAGGCAGTGTCGAGAAGATCAGTCTGAACCGACGCTATACCGTTGAAATAGTCAATGCAGACGCTGGTGTCTGGGAGGATCACTAGCCACCCCGCATCTCATCCAAATTGCCTTCCCATTTGAGCTTGCCCCGAAGCTTCCGAATGGCCTGCTGCTTATTCTGGCGAACTAACAATTTGAGCCCGAGCTCTACCGCTTCCTTTTTTGTGGTCGCCCCGGAAACTTTGAGCGCGTCGGCCATCAATTTGTCGTCAATTACAATGTTCGTGCGCATACCCGGCCTCATGTGTAGAGAAATGTAGTTGATACACATTCTGTACCGATCGAAATGAAACCCAACAAGTCGGTGGAACGAACACTTGACCGCTCTTTTCCTTCGCTGCCGCACCGGTCAGTCGCCGTCAAGTGCCGCTCGCCTCAGCGTTAGAAACCAGCCCAAACCTACTTCTGGCGTGAACTTCCGCAATGGTATATTTTCTATACCATGTATGACTTCGAGTTCGATGAGCGAAAGAGCGAGGCGAATCTCGAGAAGCATGGGATTGACTTCAGGGCCGTGCAGGCCCTGTGGGACGATCCTTATCTCGTTGAAATCCCGGCAAGAACCGAAGACGAGCCGCGGGTCATCGCGATTGGCCGCATCGCCGGGCGGCACTGGGCGGCCATCGTCACGCCGCGCTCTGGAAAGGTTCGGTTAATTTCTGTGCGGGGCGCCCGAACCGAGGAGGTGAGAATTTATGAAAGCTAAGAAGCTTGACCGAGATTTCGATAGCTCGAAGGACATTACAGGGTTCCTAGACATCTCGAAGGCGCGTCGACCGAATCAAGAGCAGCGCCGGGTAAACGTGGACTTCCCAACCTGGATGATCGATTCCTTGGATCGCGAGGCTGGACGTCTGGGCGTAACGCGTCAATCCGTTATCAAGATGTGGTTGGCAGAACGGCTCGAAAAGCTGGCTTCTAACAACCGCGTCGAGTCCGACGCTTGACCGCTCCTTTCGCTGCCGCCCCGGTCGGTCGCCGTCAACTGCAGGTTATTGCGACGTTGGGTGTCGTTGCGCCTTTACCGCACACTACATTGTAATTACAGTCAGCTCATGTCCGAGCTGCAATCTGAGTCGGATTAAGCCAAAGACCGGCTCAACCTCCGAAAGCATGAAGTCTCGTTCGAGGAAGCGAAGTCGACTTTCTATGATGAGAATGCCCTGCTCATCTCCGATCCCGATCATTCCGAATCCGAAGACCGGTTCATTCTGCTCGGAATCAGCAGTATCGCCAGAACCCTAGCAGGCTGGTGAAAAACGTCGCGAGGAGTGCGGGCTGCAAGGCGCGTGCGAGCCGAGGACCGGAGTTTATGCGGATAAATGAGCACCGCAGGCGTGTGCGCAACGCCGCAGACGGTGCCCGCAGTAGTTTTTCACCAGCCCGCTGGTGGTCAGCCATTGCTACCGACAGTGGGGCGGCGCTATCCGAAAAATCTCCGCGCGCAAGGCGACAGCAATGGAGCGCGACCAATATTCTTCGAGGCCAAGATGAGGAAGGAATACGACTTCTCGGGAGCAAAACGCAACCCATATGCCAAGCGATTGAAGAAGCAGATCACCATACGTATTGAAGAGCCCACCATTGAGTACTTCAAAGAATTGGCGGAAGAGATGGATCTTCCATACCAGACGCTAATGAATCTGTATCTCCGCGACTGCGCGGAATCACACAGGAAGCTAAGTCTCAAATGGAAGTAGCTACACCCAACCTCCTGTTGAACCTGACGCTTGACCGCTACCTTCCTTCGCTGTCGCTCTGGTCGTCGCCGTCAAGCGCAGCTCGACAGCATGTTGGGCTGCAGGGAGAACCTGACTCCGCATCTTGAGCACACGTAGCCGCATGGCGACAATGCTCAAATGCGTGAACGTCTGAGAACGCACTTCTTTGCGCGCTGGCTCGATGACCTTCGAGACATCCAGGCACGTGCGCGCATCCTAGTGCGGCTAGACCACCTCGCGGAAGGAAATCCGGAGACGTGAAAACCCGTGGGAAAAGGCATTTCAGAGCTGCGTATCGATTACGGTCCCGGGTATCCGCCCTATTACAAGGAGCAAGGCCGTACGATCATTATCCTGTTATCTGGCGGATACTCACGCAATCAGAAGTGAGAAATCGGGCCGGCGCATCGCGTTGGTCGGAACCCTACGGATCAAGTCCATGGCAAAGACCAAGACCAAGACCAAGACCAAGACCAATACAAGTCGATTTGATGTTGCCGAACATCTGCGAAGCCCCGAAGAGATGGCAGCTTACCTTAAGGCGTGTTTCGAAGAGGCCGATGGCGACGTAACGCTCATCGCGAAAGCGCTTGGAAACATTGCCAAAGCGAAGGGCATGTCCCAGGTCGCCAGAGATTCCGAACTCTCCAGGGAAAGCCTCTACAAGGCGTTGTCGGGAGACCGTAGTCCCGGGTTCGATACCATCCTGAAGGTCGTGAGTGCACTGGGTATTGAACTCCATGCCGAAGCGAAGCGCAGCTAACCTGCAGCCCAACAAGCTGTTGGAGTCCGACGCGTGACTGCCCCCTCCCCGCGCTGCCGCTGCGGTCGGCCACCGTCAAGCGCCGCTAAACGGTACGTCAGGTTGAATTGAGAGCGCACATGGCGCATTACGCGAAGAAGACCGAACATGCCGGCCCAAAGAAGGGGCGCGGCGCCTACGCTGGACGCAAGTCGTACGCCAAGTCGGAGAGCAACAAGGCTCGCCGTTCCGCCGGTGTAAAGGACATCGTATCCGGTATCGGTGAAGCGCAATCTGAGCAAGCCGTTGCAAACCGTTTGAGCCATATCGATGAGAAAGCGATATAAAAGCAAGCGCCGAAGCTGTGGCCTGTGTAAGCCGCATAAGCGCGGTTGGCTGACGCGATGGAATACGAAGGTCGCTGATCAAATAACGCGGGCGGAAGCCGAAATCGTTAACGCGGCGGTCCCGATTCGGGCGGCATTGGCTGAGGAGCGCCGGAAATCGCAACCTGACGAGCCGTTCGAGTCGGAGGCTTGACGACTCCCGCGATGCGCCGCGACGCCGGTCGGTCGCCGTCAGGCGCCGGCTATTGGGGGGTTGGATTCGGTTAGCAGGCTGGTGGAGAACGTCGCGAGGCGTGCGGGCTGCAAGGCAGGTGCGAGCCGAGGACCGGGGTTCATGCGGATCAATGAGGACCGCAGGCGAGTGCGCGACGCCGCGGACCGTGCCCGCAGTCGCTTTTCACCCGCCTGTCCGAGTCGCCGTGCGTCCAATCGTCGCCGGAAAGCCCGGTGACTCGTTAAACTGGCGTGCCGTCGCGCACCCTGGCGTCAACCGGGTTTCATGCCGATGACGCCTGCTATGGCCCCTGTCCGATGAAGCACATCCGCCGACTCAGCGCATCCGACCGCAGCCCGGTGCTCCGGATCAACGCCGATAGTGTGCCGGGCGTGGCGCGCCTCGACCACACGGAGTTCGATCGCCTGCTCGAGCTTCCCAATGCGCACCAGGTGATCGAGGATACCGACGGCACGATCATCGGTTACCTCCTCGCATTCCCGAGCAAAGCCCCCTACGATGGAGAAGAGTTCATCGCGCTGGTGCTATCCCGCGAGGAGCGGTTTCTCTACATTGACCAGGTCGCGGTAGCGTCTGGGATGCGCCGGACGGGTGCGGCCTCCGCACTCTATGACCGTGTCGAGAACCATGCACGGCAGAGCGCTTTCGCGTCGCTGTGCTGCGAAGTCAACCTGGTGCCACCGAACCCCGGCTCGCTCGCCTTTCACCGGAATGCGGGCTTCGTCCGGTTGAATAGTATGGAGACGGCCGATGGAAGGACGGTTGTGCTCTTGCGCAAGGCGCTTGGCCCGACGGCAGCCGGGGCGCGTTGAGCCTGGCACGCCTCTGGCGCACGTGCCGATGCGCCGCTCGCCAACGCGCGACGCCGACCGCGGTTGTCCCGTGATGCGCCCGACGGAGGAGACGCCATGAACATCATCCGGAACGCGGGTGTGGCCCGTCACATCGGTCGCTACAGCGACGCGGTCGAGGTGGTTGATGCGAAACGCATCCTCTATGTATCCGGGACGCCCGGGATCGAGGCCGCGCGCGGCGACCTGCCGGCGGATTTTGTGCAACAGGCCGAACTCGCCTGGGAGAACGTCATTGCAATCCTCGGTGCGGCGAACATGGGCGTGGAGCACATCGTCAAGCTCACGCAGCATCTCGTGCGTCGCGAGGATCTCGTGGCTTACCGGGACATCCGTGCGCGCCACCTCGGCGATTGCGAGCCGGCTTCGATGCTCACGTTTCTCCCGGGACTCGTCTGGCCCGAAATGCTCATCGAGCTGGAAGTGGTCGCGGCGGATTAGCGCACCGTGTATCAGGACGTACTCGAATTCTGGTTCGCGGAGATCGAGCCTGCGCAGTGGTGGCGCGTCGACGCCGCGCTCGATGACCTGATCGCCGACCGGTTTGCCGCGCTCCATGCCCGGGCAGTCCTGTGCGAGCTGTTCGCGTGGCGGGCGGAACCGCGCGGACGCCTGGCCGAGATCATCGTGCTCGACCAGTTCTCGCGGAACCTGTACCGGGGCAGCGCGCTCGCGTTCGCGGCCGACCCACTGGCACTCGCGCTGGCCCAGGAGGCGGTGGCTGCGAAGGCGGACCTTGCACTGCCCGCAAACGAGCGCGCGTTCCTGTACATGCCTTACATGCACAGCGAATCGAAGATCATCCACGAGGTCGCCGAGCGGCTCTTCGAGGCAGCAGGTGCCTCGGCGAGCTACGACTTCGAGCTGCGCCACAAGGCCATCATCGATCGCTTCGGCCGCTATCCGCACCGCAATGCCCTGCTCGGGCGCGAGTCCACCGCCGAAGAGCTCGAGTTCCTGTCGCAACCCGGCTCGAGCTTCTAGCGGCCCGGTCTGCCCGGACTCGCTGTGCAGACGTGAATACGACTGCCCTCTTCGTCGAACTGCTCGTTATCGGTTTCGGCGTCGGTTTCTGGCTGATCCTGCTGGTGATCGCGGCTTTCGGCTTCGACGGCTTCGATGCGTCCGGCAGCACGCTCATCTTCACGGCACTGCCGTCGCTCGCGACGCTCTACGTGCTCGGCATCGTGTGGGATCGCATCGCCGATGCCTTGTTCCAGCGCTTCTGGGGTGACGCGCTGCGGGCTGCGTACTTCGAGGACATCGCGGACTACTACCACGCGCGCCGGATCATCTTTACGAACTCCGAGGGGCTGTCGAACGTTCTCGAGTACGGTCGCAGCCGCCTGCGCATCTGCCGCGGGTGGTGCCTGAACGCGCCCCTAATCGGTATGGGCGCCGAGTTGGCGCTCTACGTACGTTTCCCGACCACGCCGGGCGCGCCGCAGATGGCGCTCGCCATCGCCGTTGCGAGCGCCGCCCTGACGATAGGTTGCTGGTACGCCTGGCGCCAGCTCGCCACGGCCGAGTACCGCAAAGTGCGCGTACAGGCGCAGTTCCTCGACCCGGGCGCCGCGCCGGCCGAGACGCAGTCATCCATTGCGTGACGTCGCGCGCGCCGCGGGCTGTCGCTGCGCCGCGACGCGCATTGTTCGTGCTTGCTGCGTGCAGCCCCCGGGTTCGATTACCCTCGGCGATACCGACGAACCGCTGGAGAACGACATGACTGCAGGATCCGAAATCGGCTGGGCCGATCTGCAACGCGCCACCGCGGAGCTGATTGGCGAGCACGGCCCGGGCAGCGCAGGCTGGAATGGAGAGGAATCGATCACGCGGGGCGTCAACGAGCGCTTCATGCAGGCGCTGCGCGAGCATGGTGGCAAGGTGCCCGGTGAGCTGCAGGCTATCCCGTGTCTCATCCTCACCACGATCGGCGCGCGTACCGGCCAGCCGCGCCCGGTGCCGCTGGCGTACCACGAGGTCGACGGGCGGCTGCTGATCATCGCCTCGATGGGCGGCGCGCGTTCGAATCCGCCCTGGTACCACAACCTGGTCGCAAACCCGCGGGTCATCGTGGAGAAGGATGGCCGGACCTTCGAGGCGACCGCGGTCGTCACCGATGGCGCTGATCGCGACGCCTTGTTCGCGCAGGTCTGTGCCGCGCTGCCCGCCTTCGCCGAGTACCAGGCGCGCACGGCGAGGACGATACCGGTGATCGAATTGAAACCGCTCTAGCGATCCCACCCGAGGTGCGTGAGCGCGTACAAGGACCGCACGTTCCCGTGCCTCGGGCGCGCTCCGCGTTCCTCACGGGGCGCTCCTGGCGCTGCGGGTCGTGGTCATTGTCGTGGCAACCGCCCGCCGCGTTCACCGCGGCCGCGCCGTGAAGAATCGTTCTCTGCTCCGGCGGTTCGACCGGCTCCTCACGGTCTGCGCACTGTTGTTCCTCGGTTTGCTCGTGATCCTTGTCGTCCCCTCGTTCTCCGCTCCGGCGTTCGAGCTCGTCAACGAGGCGTCGGAGCCGGTCACCGTGGTCGCGCAATGGCGCGACGGGGAGCAGCGTGTCGAGCGGCTCGATGCGGGCGCATCGTCGCGCTTCGCGATCGATGACGAGGCGGCGATCCGGTTCACGGTGCATTACGCGAGTGGTCGGATCGTGGTGACCGAGCCGAAATACTTCACCCGCGGCGTGACGGTGATCGCAGCGATCACCGACAGCGGTGTCACCGTGCGCTACGACCATGAGCGATGACCGTGCGGCGCGGGTCCTCGTCGCGGGACGGTCGGGAAGCTGCGCATCGGCACTTGCCCGATGTTGACGACGTCGGTGCCGGTACCCGATGCCGATTCGTCGCGCGGAGCCTGCGGGTAAACGCGGACAGGGGTGAATACGGGCGAGGAATGTCCGATTCTCCCGCTCGAGCCGACTCCAACAGCGCGCATGTGCTATGAATGCCGCAGCATCCGGCACGGCGGGCGCCACATCCGGCATTCGCCCGCCACGACAGTGCCAGGACACAGGATCACACTACGGAGCACCGCATGGTCATCATTCTTGGCACGATCAAGGTCGCCTCGACGTCCGAGTTGGAGAAGGTGCGGGCTGCGCTCGTGCGGCGAGCCGCGCGCAGCAAGGCCGATCAGGGCAATATCGAGTACGAGTTCACGGTGAGCATCGAGGATCCGACGGAGATCCGCCTGACCGAGGTGTGGGAGAGCGAGCAGGCGCTGACCGCCCATCTCGCGATTCCCGACGAGGATTTCACGGCGGTGCTGGCGACGACCGACATCGTCAGCGCGGTGGTGACGGCGTACGATGCATCCAACAAGCGCGTACTCATGGAGCGGTGACGGCGGTCGCCGCGCACATCGAACCGAGGAGAGCTGCATGTCGTTGACGGCGACGAAGGTCGTGTTGCAAGGCACCATCGAGGTGCCGCCGACGGCGCTCGAGGCGGTCGTCGCCGAGTTGGCGACCCACGTCGCGCTATCGCGCGCGGAAGCGGGATGCCTGGTGTTCGAGGTGGTGCAGAATGCCGCGTCACCGACGCTGTTCGCCGTCTACGAGGAGTTCTCCAGCCGCCACGCCTTCGACCAGCACCAGGCGCGGGTGCGGCAGTCACGCTGGGGCAGGATCACGTCCGATGCGGTGCGCAGCTACGAAGTCCGCGATGTCGACGCTTAGCCGCGGGGTCTGCCCGGTATGAGCCTGCGCGTGCGCAAGTGTGACCCGGCCGCCTGGCCGGCGTCGGCACCGGTGATCGCGCCATGACCTACCCGGCGCAGGTGCTGGCCGTTCTCGCCCTGCTGCTCGCCGGTGCGTACATGGCGCTCACCTTGTTCGTGATCCGCACCTACGAGCGTCGATACGCCAAGCCCGTACCGGCGGTCTACCTGTGGCCGTTCAACAAGCACCTGTCGAATTGCTACCCGGGCCTCGCCAAGACCGGACGCTTCGTGCTCGTCGCGATGATCATGGCCGCGACGCCGCCGCTGCTGTCCCTGTTCTGACGTGCGCCGTGCGGGCCGAGGCGCCGCCGCTCCTGCGCGGGTCGCGAGTGGCCGCACGCGGGGCGGTGGACAGCCGCGACCGTGGATGCGAGGCTGCGGGCGCGACAGCGCGGCGTCGACGCGCCGCCGCGTGAACCGACGAGGCGGAGAGTGGATCGATGCTTTACTCAGGGCAGTGCCACTGCGGCGCGGTGCGCTTCGAAGTCGAAGCGCCGGCCGAGGTGGAAGTGGAAGACTGCAACTGTTCGATGTGCGCCATGAGCGGCTTCCTGCATCTCATCGTGCCGCGCTCGCGCTTTCGCCTGATCACCGGTGAGGACGTCCTGGCCACCTATACTTTCGGCACCGGCATCGCGCGCCACACGTTCTGCCGGGTGTGCGGAATCAAGGCCTTCTACACACCGCGCTCGAACCCGGACGGCATCGACGTGAACGTGCGCTGCCTCGCGCCGCCACCGCGCGACGTTCGCGTGGTCGCGTTCGACGGTCGACACTGGGAGGAGAACGCGCACCGCCTCGCGCACAAGAGCCGCGAGGCGTGATCGTGGATGAGGCCGGTGACATCCGGCGGCACGGTCGCGGCGCGCCGGGCAAGGATATTGGTACCGGGTGGTTCGCCACCACGTCATGGGGAGAACAGCGATGACGAAATTCGACGTACGCACGTCCGTCGACGAGATCGAGGCGGGCAAGGTGCCGGACTGGATCCAGGCGCATCTCGCGCAGTACCTCGAAAGCGGCGGCCGCGAGGGGCATTACTTCGACGCCGGCCAGGTCGGCGGATCGGGCCTGGTGCCGAGCCTGCTGCTGACTACCGTAGGGCGGCGCAGCGGGCGGCGCGTCACGATGCCGCTCTTCTACGGCACTACCGCGCAGGGTTACGTCGTGATCGCCTCGAAGGGTGGCGCCGCGACGCAACCGGCCTGGTATCACAACCTGTGCGCGGCGCCCGAAGTCGAGGTGCAGGTCGGCACTGAGCGGCACACGGTGCGGGCGCGGATCGCCGAAGGTGAGGAACGCTCGCGGCTGTGGCAGCAGATGGCGCAGGTCTACCCGCCCTACGAGGACTACCAGGCGCGGACCGAGCGCACCATCCCGGTGGTAGTGCTGGAGCGCGTGTAGGCCGATCGCGAACGCCCGCGGCCGAAAGCGACGGACACGAGCAGGGTGACTGCCGCCGGGGACGGTGGCCCTGCACGGTCGACAGCCGGCCCGTGCGGGCGTGGTGCAGACATTGCCGCAGCCGCAGCCGTGGCCCTGAGGGCGCGGCGGCGTCGACCCGATTGATTTCCTGGCGCCGGGCTGATGCCGCGCCAACGCGCGAGGACCCGTCATGAAGATCACCGACAGGCATCTCGAGGAGGCCGTCGAGCGCGACATCCTCTCGGCCGCGCAGGCCGAAGCCCTGCGCGCTTTCCTGCGCAGCCGGCCGGACGTCGGCCCGCGCTTCGACGTCACCCACCTGCTCTACTATCTCGGTGGCCTCGTCGCGATCGGCGCGATGACGCTGTTCATGAATCTCGGCTGGCAGGCCTTCGGTGGTTTCGGTATCTGCGCCATCAGCATCGGCTACGGCATCGTCGGCCTGCTGCTGACGCGGCGCTTCCGGCACGCCGGCCACGCGGTGCCGGCCGGGATCTGCGCGACCTTCGTGGTGGCGCTGACACCGCTCGCGATCTACGGCCTGCAGCTCGCGCTGGGCTGGTGGCCGGACGACAGCCCCTACCGCGACTACCACCGCTGGGTGCGCTGGCACTGGGTCTTCCTCGAACTCGGAACGCTCGCGGTGGGCGTGGTCATGGCGCGTGCGCTGCGCTACCCGTTCATGCTGATGCCGATCGCGGTGACGCTGTGGTACCTCTCGATGGACCTCGCCGCGATGCTCACCGGCGGCGCCGCCGACTGGGCGTTCCGTGCCGACGTCTCGCTGTGGTTCGGGCTCGCGATGCTGTGCCTCGCGTTCTGGGTCGACCTGCGCGCGCGCCGCGCCGGTGACTACGCGTTCTGGCTGTATCTCTTCGGGCTGCTGACTTTCTGGGGCGGACTCTCCGCGCAGCACTCGGATTCCGAGTTCGACAAGTTCCTCTACTTCTGCGTCAACCTGGTCCTGATCGGCTGCGGCGCGGTGCTCGTGCGGCGCGCCTTCGTCGTCTTCGGCGGCCTCGGCTGTGCCGGCTACCTCGGCCACCTCGCGGCGACCGTGTTCAAGCACAGCTGGCTGTTCCCGTTCGCGCTCACCGCCATCGGTCTCGGCATCATCGCGCTCGGCATCGTGTGGCAGCGCCACGAACGGACCATCACGCGCCGCCTGCACGCACACCTGCCGGCGCCGCTGCGCGAACTGCTCGCCGCACGCCTCGCCGGTTGAGCGGTGCGCGGCGCGCTCAGAGCACGGTCAGGCGCACGGCGTTGACCGCGAGCACCCACAGGCACACGGTCGACAGCGTGAACAGCAGCACGCGCATCGCGATGACGTTGACCAGCCCTTGCCACAGGCTATGCGCGATACGCAGGCCGGCATACCCCCAGGCCGCGGCAAGGTTGACCGTGCTGGTGTCACCGGCGAGGGCGAGCACTGCCACCACCGCGTAGAAGAGCGTCGGTTGTTCCATCAGGTGGGTGTAGTTGTGCGACACCCAGTTGACCTCTGCCGGCATGTCCTGCTCGACGTCGGCGTAGCGTGATCCGCGCGGGGCACTGGCGAGCGTGATGCCGGCGCGGGAGAAGGCCGGGAATCGCGTTGCCACCAGCCAGGCGAGCACGACGAGGGACCACAGTACGAGCACGGCGGCCGGGCCCAGGATCGCGGGGGACGAGTCGATCATCGGATTTCCTCTGCGGTTGTGACGGGCAGGTACGGCGCAGGCGCCGACCCGGGTGACCTTGTAACAGCTCGGCGCGCGGGGTGCACGCGGCGCGCTGCCGGCGCCACGGCACGATCAGCGATCAGCGATCCAGGGCAGGGACAAGCCGCGGCTGGCGATTTCTCGCGCCTCAGAAGGCCTCGGCCGCCAGTGCCATGAGATTGTCCGCACCGGCTTCGACGCGCGCGCGGTGGGCACGCGTCTCCGGCAGCAGGTGGGAGAAGAAGTAGCGCGCCGTGATGAGCTTGTTCTCGTAGATCGCGGGATCGCCCTCGCCGCGCGCGAGGGCAGCCTGCGCAGCCTTCGCGATCTGGCCCCACATGTGACCGAGCACGACGTGCGCTAACAGGTGCAGATAGGGCACCGAGGCCGCACCCGCGTTGTCCGGGCGCGTCATGGCGTGCTGCATCAGCCAGCTCGTCGCGCCCTGCAGGTCGGCGAGGGCGGCGCCGAGTGACTGCATCATCGGTCCGAGGATGTCGTCGCCGGCGTGTTCCTCGACGAACGCGCCGACGATGCCGAGGTAGGTGCGCAGCGCGCGGCCGCCGTTCGCCGGCAGCTTGCGACCGACGAGGTCGAGTGCCTGGATGCCGTTGGTGCCCTCGTAGATCATCGCGATACGCGCGTCGCGCACGAACTGCTCCATGCCCCACTCGCGCACGTAGCCGTGGCCACCGAGACACTGCTGGGCGTTGGTCGCGTTCTCGTAGCCCTTGTCGGTGAAGTAGGCCTTGATGACCGGCGTGAGCAGGCCGATGAGGTCCTCGGCCTGCTGGCGCTCCTCCGGTGTCGCCGCGCGGTGCACGAGGTCGACCTGCAGCGCGCCCCACAGTGCGAGCGCGCGTGCGCCCTCGTTGAAGGCGCGTGCGTTCATCAGCATGCGGCGCACGTCGGGGTGGACGATGATCGGATCGGCCTTGCCCTCGGCGTTCTTTGGGCCGGACAGGGCACGGCCCTGCAGCCGCTCGCGCGCGTAAATCGCAGCGTTCTGCGTCGCCACCTCGGAAATCGACAAGCCCTGCAGGCCGACGCCGAGACGCGCCGCGTTCATCATGATGAACATCGCGCGCAGGCCCTTCTCCTTCTCGCCGATGAGGTAGCCGCGCGCGCCGTCGTAGTTCATCACGCAGGTCGAGTTGCCGTGGATGCCCATCTTCTTCTCGAGCGAGCCGCACGAGACGGCGTTGCGTGCGCCGAGGCTGCCGTCGTCATTGACGAGGAACTTCTCGACCACGAACAGCGAGATGCCGCGCACGCTGTCGGGCGAATCGGGCATCTTGGCGAGGACGAGGTGGATGATGTTCTCGCTCATGTCGTGCTCGCCGGAGGAGATGAAGATCTTGGTGCCGGTGATGCTGTAGCTGCCGTCGGGCTGCGGCTCGGCGCGGGTGCGCAGCAGGCCGAGGTCGGTGCCGCAATGCGGCTCGGTGAGGTTCATGGTGCCGGTCCAGGTGCCGGCGGCGAGCTGCGGGATGTAGCGCGCCTTCTGTTCCTCGCTGCCGACCGCGCGGATGGCGGCGATGGCGCCCTGGGTGAGGCCGGCGTACATGGCGAAGGCCATGTTGGCCGAGATGAGGTACTCCTCGAAGGCGTTGGCGATGACGTGCGGGAGGCCCTGGCCGCCGAACTCGGGTTCGACCGCGAGCCCGAGCCAGCCGCCCTCGCAGAGCGCCTGGTAGGCCTCGCGGAAGCCGGGCGGCGTGGTCACGCTGCCGTCCTCGTGGCGCGTGCAGCCGTGCTCGTCGCCGACCGGGTTGAGCGGCGCGATCACTTCTTCGCAGAGCCTGGCGCCCTCGGCGAGGATGGCGTCGACGAGGTCCGGCGTCGCCTCGGCGAAGCCCGGCAGGGCCTGGTAGCGCTCGAGGCCGATGACCTCGTGCAGGATGAAGCGGGTATCCGCGACGGGGGCCTGGTAGCTCGGCATGGTGGTCTCTCCCTGGCAGTGCATCGACGCCGATACGCGCCGCAGGCCGGATTATGTCACTGCCGCGACGCGGGCGGCGCCGTCGTGCCCCCGCCGCCGTGGAGGTGCCGGCGGTCAGCTGCTGCCGTCGACGGTCATGTTGCCGGCGTCCTTCCAGACGCTGAGCCCGCCCTCGAAATCGGCCACGGCGGAGAAACCGCGCAGCGCGAGCGTCTCGGCGGCCTGGGGCGAGGCGTCGCACTGCGGGGAAGCGCAGTAGAGGACGATTTCCTTGTCCTTGTCGAACTTCTGCTCGAAGGTGCCTTCCTCGCCGCGCGGGATGTTGATCGACTGCGGGATGTGCTCGTCGGCATGGCTCTCCGGCGAGAGCACGTTGACGAGCGCGTAACCCTTGCGCGGGTCGACGTTGTCGGGGCGCTCGGACATGAGCTTCTGCGTCAGCTGCTGGAGCGAGAGGGTGCGGAACTCTGACATGGCGGTGATGAACCTCCTGCTGGCGGTGGGGGTGGTGTGATGGCTGCGTGGGCGTGGCGCCCGACGCTTCAGTCCGTGTACGTGATGCGGTAGATCACGCCCTGGTAATCGTCGCTGACGAGCAGCGAGCCGTCGGCGAGTTCGGCGACGTCGACCGGGCGACCCCAGGCGGTGCCGTCCTCGCCGAGCCAGCCGTCGGCGAAGACCTCGTGGCCGGCGACGCTGCCGTCCGCGGCGACGTCGACCCGCATCACGCGATAGCCGATCGGCGTCGAGCGGTTCCACGAGCCGTGCTGGGCGACGAAGGCGTCGCCGCGCGTCGCTGCCGGCAGCATGCCGCCCTGGTAGAAGTGCATGCCGAGTGGCGCGACGTGGGCGCGGAACTCGGCCACCGGCGGGACGGTATCCGCGGGTGGTTCGCGCCCTTCCCACTCCGGATGACGCACGTCGCCGCCGGCATACCACGGGAAGCCGAAGTGCTGGCCGGCCGCGGTGACGCGGTTCAATTCGCCTGGCGGACGTTCGTCGCCGAGATTGTCGACGCCGTTGTCGGTGAAGAAGAGCGTACCGGTGGCGGGATGGAAATCCATGCCGACACTGTTGCGGATTCCCGCGGCGTAGACGGTCGGCGCGGCGAAGCCGGCGTCTTCCTGCGGCGCGAAGCGCAGGATGGCGTCGCTGTCGCCGGGCGGTGCGCAGATGTTGCATGGCACGCCGAGCGCGACGTAGACGGCGCCGTCGGGCCCGAGCTCGGTGAAACGCGTGCCGTGGTGGGTTTCGTCGGGGAAGCCGGCGAAGATCACCTGCGGCTCCGGATCGCGTCGCGCGATGTCGAGCTCGGCGGCCGCGTAGCGCGTGAGGCGGTGGCGCTCGCTGACGTAGAGATAGCCGTCGCCGAAGGCGACGCCGCTGGGGCCGTCGAGGCCGTCACGGAAGGTCGTGACCGTTTCACCGACGTGGTCGCGGTCGCGATCCTCGACCGCGTAGACGGTGTCGTCGCGGGTGCCGACGAAGACCACGCCGAGGGCGTCGCCGACGGCGAGCTGGCGCGCGCCGGGCACTTCGGCATAGACGCTGATGCGGTAGCCCGGCGGCAGCTCGACGCGCTCGAGCAGGTGTGCAGGCGGCGCCTTGGCGCAGGCCGGCAGCATTGCGGCGGCGAGCGCGGTGAGCGCCGCGAGGCGGCAGGTCGTCGTTGGCATCGGTTGTGTCCTCCGTGGCGGCGTTGGCAACATGTACAAGGCCGTGCAGCACGTGCACGGCTGCGGGCGCAAAGACACGCGTTACGCCAAGCGATGCGACAGGCATGCCAATCGCATGGTGTTGCGATGCAGGGCGCTGCCCCGCGGGCGGCGACGGTCCCGAGCGCGGGTCGGGTGCGGAACCATGCCGGTGACAGCGGGCGATGCCGCGACGCGGCGCCGTGCCGCCGCCGCCAGCGAGGGAGAGACGACCATGGACGCCGCTTTCGTGCAGACAGTGAGACGTGACGACGCTCGATGCGTGCGCGCGAGGTGTGCCCCGTGAGCGCACCGGGGCGCATCCGCGTCGGCACCAGCGGCTACCAGTACGACCACTGGCGCGGCGTGTTCTACCCGCGCGAGGTGGCGCGCGCGCGCATGCTCGCGCACTACTGCACCGAGTTCGACACCGTCGAGATCGACAACACCTTCTACAGCCTGCCCGGCAGCGCAACCTTCAAGCGCTGGCGCGAGACCGCGCCGCGCGGCTTCCGCTTCGCGCTCAAGCTCTCGCGCTATGCGAGCCACATGAAGAAGCTCGCCGATCCGGACGCGACCCTGCCACGCTTTCTCGATGCGCTGGGCCAGCTCGGCGCCTACGCCGGCCCGGTGCTCGTGCAGCTGCCGCCGCGCTGGCGGCGCGACGTGGCACGCCTCGACGCGTTCCTGGCGGCCTGCCCGGGGCGCTTCCGCTGGGCGGTGGAGCTGCGCGACCCGTCGTGGCTCGACGACAGCGTGTTCGCGGTGCTCGAGCGCCACCGCGCAGCGCTCGTCATCCACGACCTCCTGCCGCAGCATCCGCGCATCACGACCACCGATTTCGTCTACAGGCGCTACCACGGTGAGGACCATGCCGGGCGTTACACGCACCAGAAGCTCGCTGCCGATGCGCGCTGGCTGGACGAACTCCGCGCGCGCGGCACCGATGCCTGGGTGTTCTTCAACAACGATGCCGCCGGTGCCGCAGTCGAGGATGCACGCGCGCTCCTGCGCTATCTGGAAGCGGTTTGAAGAGGTATTCGTTCAGGTCGCCATCGAATGCGCTTCGAGCAGCTCGCGGAAGCCGGCCTCGTCGAGCACGTCGACGCCGTGCTCGCGCGCATCGTCGAGTTTGCCGCCCGGAGAGGCGCCGGCGACGACGTAATCGGTGTTCCCGCTGACCGTGCCGGTGGCGCGCGCACCGTGCGCCTCGACCAGGCGTTCGGCCTCCTCGCGCGTGTGCGAGTCGAGGCTGCCGGTGAAGACGAAGGTGAGGCCGGCGAGCGCGTCGTCGCCGCGCGCAGGCGCGGCCTGCACGTCGAGCTGCTCGAGCAGGGCGTCGAGCACGCGCCGGTTGTGGCGGTTGGCGAAGAAGCCCGCGATTGCGCCGGCCACGCGCCGCCCGATGCCGGGCACGTCGGCCAGGGCGCGTGCATCGGCCGCGCGCACCGCATCAACCGTACCGAAATGGCCCGCGAGGTCGCCGGCAAGACGCGTGCCGACCTCGGGGATGCCGAGGGCGTAGAGGAGCCGTGCGAGCGATACGCGGGTGGCGCGCGCGATGGCGTCGACGAGCCGGCGCGCCGAGCGCTCGGCGAAGCCATCGAGCCTGGCGACGTCGGCAATGGTCAGCGTGAAGAGATCGGGCAGTTCGCGCACCAGGTTGCGCGCGACGAGCGCGCGTGCCGTCTCCGCGCCGAGGCCGTCGATGTCGAGCGCGTCGCGTGTGCCGAAGTGGCGTAGCCGGCCGGCGAGCTGGGCCGGGCAGCCGAGGCTGTCCGGGCACACGGTATACGGGCCGCGCGTGACCAGGCGCGCCGTGCAGGACGGACAGCGCCGCGGCATCCGCCACGGTGCGGCACGCTTGCGTCCGCGTTGCGGGACGCGCTCGACGATCTCGGGGATGACGTCGCCTGCACGCGCGACGCGCACCCGGTCGCCGACCCGCACGTCGAGGCGTGCGACTTCCTCGCGGTTGTGCAGGCTCGCGCGCGTTACCGTGACGCCGCCGATGGCGACCGGGCGCATCACCGCCACCGGCGTGACGATGCCGGTGCGGCCGACGCTCGCGAGGATGTCGATCAGCCGCGTGACCTCGCGGCGCGGCGCGAACTTGAGCGCGCAGGCCCAGCGCGGATGACGCGCGGTAGCGCCGAGCTGGCGGCGCGCGGCGAGGTCGTCGAGCTTGACCACGATGCCGTCGATCTCGTGGGTGAGGCGATCGCGGCGTGCGTCGAGACGGTGGTGGAAGGCGAGGATATCGTCGCGGCTGCGAGCGCGCCGGGCGGGCTCCGGCACGCGCAGGCCCCACGCGGCGAGCGCACGCCTGACGTCGGCCTGGTGCGCGAACTCGACGTCATCGATGGCGAGCACGTCGTAGAAGAACACCGTGAGCGGCCGCGCAGCGGTCACTGCCGGGTCCTGCTGGCGCAGCGAGCCGGCGGCGGCGTTGCGCGGGTTGGCGAAGGTGGTGGCGTCGTCCGCGGCGAGCGCCTCGTTCAACGCTGCGAAGTCCTCGAGTGCCATCATCACCTCGCCGCGCACGCTGAGCCGCGCCGGGGCCGGGCGATCGTCCTCGCGCAGCCGCAGCGGCACCGCGCCGATGGTGCGCACGTTGGCAGTGACGTCCTCGCCGCGCGCGCCGTCGCCGCGCGTGGCGGCCGCGACGAGTTCGCCGTCGGCGTAGACGAACTCCACCGTGGCGCCGTCCAGCTGGGGCTCGACGAGGTAGCGGGCCTCGTCGACCGTGTCGCCGACGCGGGCGAGGAAGCGCGCGAGACCGTCCGCGCCGTCGACGGCGTCGAGGCTGAACATGCGTGCCGCATGGCGCCGCTCGGCGAAGTCGGCGCGCGGCGCGGCGCCGATGCGCCGCGACGGCGAGTCGTCGGTGACGAGCCCGGGGTAAGCTTCCTCGAGCTGTTCGAGCTCGGCATAGAGTCGATCGTACGCGGCATCCGCGATGGCCGGCGCGTTCTCCACGTAGTAGAGATAGTCGTGGTGGCGGATGCGTTCGCGCAGGCGCGCGGCACGCTCACCGGGCGACTTGCGGCTCATCGGCCGAGCGCGCGCGCAAGGGCCGCGCGCGAGCGCGTGTTGAGGACGTCGCGCGCTTCGAGCCAGCCACGGCGGGCGACATCGATACCGAGATCGATGAGGTCGAGGCCGTCCGGCTTGTGCGCATCGCTGTCGATGACGAAGCCGACGCCGCGCGCCTTGGCCTGCTGGCAGAAGCTGTCGGGGAGATCGAGCCGCGCGGGCTGGGCGTCGATCTCGAGTCGCACGTCGTTGGCGGCGCAGGCGTCGAGCACGCGGTCGGTGTCGAAGCTGATCGGCTCGCGGCGGCCGATCAGGCGCCCGAGCGGATGGCCGAGGCAGTGTACGAGACCGCTCTCGATTGCCTTGACCAGTCGCGCAGTCATCGCCGCCTCGTCGAGATCCTGGTGGTAGTGCACGCTGGCGACGACCCAGTCGAGACCCTCCAGGCATTTCGCCGTGAGGTCGAGGTCGCCGTCCTCGAGGATGTCGACCTCGACTCCGGCGAGCAGCCACAGGTCGTCGAATTGCTGATCGAGCTCGCGGATGCGACGCGCGTGGCGGCGCAGGCGGCGCTCGTCGAGGCCGTTGGCGACGCTGACGCGCTGCGAGTGGTCGGTGATGGCGAGGTACTCGTAGCCGCGTTCGCGGGCACGCTCTGCCATCGCCTCGATCGAGGCGATGCCGTCGCTGGCCTCGGTATGGCAGTGCAGGTCGCCGCGCAGCGCATCGTGACGGATGAGACGCGGTAACGCGCCGTCGCCGGCGGCCTCGATTTCGCCGCGATCCTCGCGCAGCTCGGGTGGGATCCAGTCGAGTCCGAGGCGATGATAGACCGCCGCCTCGTCCCTGCCGGCGAGCAGCCGGTCGCCCTTGAACAGGCCATACTCGCTGAGTTTCCAGCCGTGGGCCTGGCAACGCTTGCGCAGCGCCACGTTGTGCGCCTTGGACCCGGTGAAGTAGAGCAGCGCGGCGCCGAAACTGCGTGCTTCGAAGAAGCGGAAATCGACGGCGAGCCCGTCACGCAGCGCGACGCTCACCTTCTCGCGCCCGCGCGCCACGACTTCGGCGACTTCGTCCCAGCCGGTAACGGCATCGACCACGCGGTCGCGATCGCGCGCCTCGAGCAGCACGTCGAGGTCGCCGACGGTCGCCTGGCGCCGGCGGTAGCTGCCGGCGACGTGCCAGCCGGCGAGCGCGTCGATGTGCTCGAGGTGACGTTCGAGCAGGCGCACCTGCTGCGCCGCGTCGTGCAGCAGGAAGCGGTCACGCGCGCCGCTGCGCACGGTCCCGATACCGCGCAGGATGGCTGCTTCGGTCTTTTCGCCAAAGCCCTCCACGTCGCGGATCTCGTGGGCTTCGGCAGCGGCCGCGAGATCGTCGAGCGAAGCGACGCCGAGCGCCTCGTGCAGGCGCATGGCCTTGCGCGGGCCGAGCCGGGGCACGTCCATGACCTCGGTCAGCGCGGGTGGTACTTCGCGTTCGAGGCGTTCGAGTTCATCGCATTGCCCGGTGTCGATCAGTTCTTCAATCTTGCCGGCAATGCTGGCGCCGATGTTGGGCAGCTTGCTCAGGTTCTCGCCGGCCGCGGCCAGGTCGGCGAGGCGGCGGGCGTGCTCGCGCACGGTCTGCGCGGCGCGCCGGTAGGAGCGCACGCGGAACGGGCTGCCGTCCTCGAGGTCGATGAGGTCGGCGATACGGTCGAGCTTGGCGGCAATTCTGGCGTTCTCCATGCCGGGGCGGTTGCAAGGGGCATGCCGCCCGCCGCGATACCCTTCACTCCTCGGCACGCGCAAGCCTTACCGCGTCTTGTAACGCGTGCAGCCGCTGACGCCGCAGCGCCGCGACGACGGCGTGGCACGCGCGTTGCTCGTTGCGGACGGTGACGTCGTGATTCGCATATCGCCAGGAGTATCGAGCCCATGATCTTCGAGCCGTCGCCCATCCTTGCCCAGCAACGCCCCGAGGACGAGCCGGGCAATACCCCGCCCGAGCTGCCGCCGGGCGGGCCGGCCGGTACGCCGCCCGAGCTGCCGCCCCGTCAGCCCGACGAGAACCCCGCGCGGCCGCCGACGGAGGTGCCGGGCGAGCAGCCACGCGAGGTGCCGGTCGAGCCGACCGGCGGCCTGCCGCGCCGCGGGCCGTGAGTGCGCCGCTGCGCGGATGGCGGCGTACCGATCTGGGCCGCGCCCGGCGGTACGGACAACGCCGCGGGACGTGCGACGCTCACCAGCCGTCGGCGCCGAGCAGTGGCACGAAGCGCACGTCGAGCAGGCGCTCGGTGACGTAGACCTCCGCACTCTTGCGTGTGATGCGTTCGAGTGCCTGCACGTCGCGCTGAGCGCCGACCGGCAGCAGCAGGCGGCCGCCGACCGCGAGCTGCTCGCGCAGCCGCGCGGGTACCCGCGGAGCGCCGGCGGCGGCGACGACGGCTTCCCACGGGGCGCCTTCCGGCCAGCCCGCGCTGCCGTCGCCGATGACCACCTGCACGTCGTCGTAACCGAGCGTGCGCAGCCGTTCCCGGGCCTGGTCGGCAAGCGCGGTCAGGCGCTCGATGCTGACCACCGTGCAACCCATCTCGGCGAGCAGGGCCGCGTTGTAGCCGGAGCCGGTGCCGATATCGAGTACGCGCTCTTCGTCGACGAGACCGAGCGCCTCCAGCATGTAGGCGACGACGTAGGGTTGCGAGATGGTCTGGCCCTCGCCGATCGGCAGCGGCGCATCGTCGTAGGCAAAACCCGCCTGTGCGCCTGGCACGAAGGCCTCGCGCGGGACCGTGCGCATGGCTTCGAGCACGCGGCGGTCACGAATGCCGCGGGCGGCGAGCTGTCGTTCGACCATGTGTTCGCGGGCATCTGCAGTGGCGTTCATCACTCGTCTCCCGCAGCGTCCTGCGCGCTGCTGCTCCGAATGGCCGGTGTGCGCGGCGGGCCGGTGAGGCGTGCAACCGGACCGCGGGACAACCGCCGGCGCGGGGCCCGTGCGGCGCTCATACGCCGAACGGGAACGTCGCCGGCAGCGGTGCCCGGGCGCGTTCGACCGGCAATGGTTCGACCGCCGTGGTTTCGTCGAGCCAGATCCATTCGTCGAATTGCCACGGCAGGCTGGCGCTGAAGTAATGACTGACGCGCTCGCTGTCGGGCCGGTAGATGACGCCGATGGCGCGTTCGAGGCGTTCCGTGGCGAGCGCCGCGCCGAGTGCGCTGTCGCGCTCGGCGGCGAGCGGCAGAACGAAGCGCGGCACGCCGCTGTCGTGGCACAGCCGCTCGTAGCTGCCGGCGAGCGAGGGGCGCACGCGCTTGACCTCGAGCGGCCCATCCCAGGCGGTGGCGGCGGCAACGGTACCGGCATGGGTGCCGAAGCCGATGCTGTAGCAGTCCGCGCCGAACGCGCGCCGGCACAGCTCGCCGAGATTGGTCTCGCCCCAGCGCCCCATTTCGGTCGCGCCTGCGTCACCGAGGTGTGAATTGTGCGCCCACACCACGACGCGCGCGTCGGGGCCGCCTTCGTCGAGCAGTGCGCACAAGGTCTCGAACATGTGGCGATCACGCAGGTTCCACGATTCGCGTGCGCCTTCGTACATGATGCGGTAGTAGCGCTCCGCGTTGCTCACCAGCGTCGCGTTGCGGGTGGCATCGAAGTAGCGCGCGCCGTCGGCGCGGGCGTACTCGAGACGCTGTGCAAGCAGCGCCTCGAGCATGGCGACGACGGCATCGGCGCAAGCCTCGTGCGCACTGCCGCGTGCCGCGGCCCCGTACAGCGCCGGCTCCGCCTCGAAGGGTTCGAGGCAGGCATAGCGCTGTCGCGCGAGGCGCGCCGCGGCCGGGTCGACGTCGTCGAGGTAGGCGAGCACGGCGCGGATGGAGGTGTAGAGACTGTAGAGGTCGAGCCCGTGGAAACTCACCGCGGCATCGCCAGGCCCGTGCTGCGCGTTCCACTGCCTGAGCTCGCGAACGAAAGCCTCGACCTCGCGGTTGGCCCACATCCAGGTCGGAAAGCGCGCGAACGGGTGCCTCGGTTCCGCGGCCGGTGCACGGCCATTGATGAAGCGATCGATCTGCGCGGCGTCGGGCCAGTCGGCCTCGACCGCGACCATGCGTCTGCCGCCACGCGCGATCAGCGCGGACGTGATCGCTGCGCGCAGGCGATAGAACTCGGCGCTGCCATGGCTCGCTTCTCCAAGCAGGACGACGCGGGCGTTGCCGATACGCTCGAGCAGCGCGTCGAGCGCGGGCGCTTCGAGGCTGTCGATGGCTTGCGCGGCGTCCGCGATGGCGCCGGGCAGGGCCTGTTCGGGAATCGGCACGGTGACGGCCATGGACTCACGCGGATGGCTGGTGGCCTTGCGCGCGGGCGAAGAGCTGCGCGTAATCATCCGGCAGGCGCGCACGCACGCGCGCCATCTCACCGGCGGAGACGGCTTCGTCGAGGGTGGCGAGCACGGCGCACGCATGCTGCGTAGCGACCGGCAGGTCTTCGCCTTCGCGAGCGCTCACGCGGGCGAGGAAGTCGTGCGCGTCGAAGCGCACGTGGGTGCCGACGGTAGCCTCGCGCAGGTGCCGGGCAATCTCGCCCGGCAGTTCGGCGCCGAGGTGCAGCGAGGCGTCGACCCCGATGCGCTCGGCCAGCGTGGCGAGCGCCGCGCGGGTCGCGCGGATGCTGCTGTCGAGGTCGGACAGGCGGGCCTTGTCCTGTACCCGTCCGTAGAATTCATGGGTCTGCATGGCATGCCTCCTCGGGGTTCGAGGGCGAGGGATGCCGCCGCGCGGATCAGAAGCTCCGCATCGAGGGCAGTCCGCTCACCTTGCCGGACTTCGCGCCGCAGCGCGGGTGCCCGTAGCCGCTGGTGCTGACGAGCTTGCCGGTATCGTCTTCGTGCATGTCGTAGACGATGTTGTCGTCGCCTTGCGGCGGTGCCTCGGCGCCGCCGTAGGCGCCGGAGTTGACGCCCGCCGGCACGCGCTCGAAGCCGAGCGCGTGGCGCAGGCGCCAGGCGATCACGTGGTCGGTGCACGAGGTGTCGCCACTGACGCCGATGGCCCCGATCACCTCGCCCGTGACCTGGTCGTAGAGCGCCAGCCCACCGCCAAAGACGTTGATGCCGCCGACGCGGGTCTTGCCGCTCGTTGCCGGGTCATGCCGGTCGCCGTACAAGGCAGCCGGTCCCGCGTAGGCGCTCTCGGCATTGATCGGATTGCTGAACTGCAGGCCGAAAAGGCTGTTGCCGGGTTGCACGGGGCTGAAGAGATTGGCCGTGGACAGCGCCAGGCCCTTGGTCGAGAAGGCGTTCGCGGTGTAGGCCTTCTGCATGGCGATGACGCGGCTGCCCGGCCACGGGTCGCGGCCGTGGGTCTTGGTGACGACGCTCACGCGCCCGGAGCGGTCGACCACCGCCGCCCACATGCGATTGGGGGAGAAGAGCCCGCCGTTGGCCTTGGCCTCGGCCGTGACCTTGGTCAGCGCGTCGGTCACTTCCTGCCAGCCCGGCAGCGTGGTGCCGGCGGGCGAGGCCGCGAGGGCGGCGGCGGGTAGCAGCACGAGGGTCGTGGCGCCCAGGCGCCGGCACACGTGCGCGAGAGTGCGCGAAAGTTGGTCGATAGTGATCACGATGATTCCTCCTCGCCCGTTGCCGCTTGCTCGGCAGCGAGCTTGCCGGGGCGCCCGGCGTCGAGCGCGCCGTCGATGCGCGCGCTCAGCCAGGCCCACAGGTTGTCCAGATAGGGCATCACGTTGGGATTGTCCTGCCACGCCGGCATGACGCCGAAATCGCCCTCGAGGCCGTACTTCACGATGGCTTCGAAATGCGCCTGGCTGGCGCCTTCGAGGCGATCGAGGAGATTGGGGCCGGCGGCCGAACCGAGCGCGCCCGGGCCATGGCAGCGCTCGCAGAACGCCGAGTAACGTACCCAGCCCTGGTAGGTGGTGGCGTCGACCTTGCCGTTCTCGACGCGGTAGGGTTTGTCCTCGGTGGAGCCGCCGTCGGCAGCGGCCTTTTGCGCGCCGGTGCCGGCCGCCGCGCCATCGTCGCTGTCGCGGCGTTGTCCGCTCACCTGCGCGCCTTGCTGCGCCTTGTCGTCATCGCGCCGGGCGCCGGCGTCCTGACGCGTCGTGCCGGCGTTCCCTCCGCTCGCCGGCCCGGTGGCCGGTTCGCTCCCGCCCTTGCTGGCCGCCACCTTGACCATGCTGCCGGCGTGCGCCGGCGCGGCCACTTTCTGCGCAGCGCCGCAGGCCGCGAGCGGCAGGCGCGGCACGTGGTGGCGATCGAGGATCGCATCGATGGCCGCCTGATCAGAGACCAGCAGCTCGTCGAGGCGCGCCGCGAAGGCGGTATCGCTGCGGCGCACGCCCATCGCGATCGCAAAGCGCAACGGCAGGTCGGCTGCCGTCGGCGCGGTGACCGGCAGCAGCGTGACATCGAGGGGTGCGGTCGCGCGTGCCGCGAGCGGTCCTGCGCGCGGGCCCCACAGCAGCGCGAGATCGAGCTCGCCGCGGGCGACCGCATCGACAATCGCGCCGGGCGCATAATCGTCGTAGTCGTAGATCACCGGGTATACCTCGGCGTGACCGAGGGCGTCGTGACGGTGCAGCAACTCGAGCGGCGGCGTCTGTTCGACGACGCCGATGCGCCGTGCCGACCAGCGTTCCATGTCGAGCGCGTCGCGCGCGGTGGGCGGGGTGCTCACGGCGGCGTAGCCCGAACAGTAATAGGGGGCCGTGGTCAGCACCCGATCGTAGCGCGCCGGGACGCCGATGATCAGGTCGCACTTGCCGGCGGAGAGGGTGTTGCGCACGAAGCCCATGCGCTGCGGCCACCAGGTGTAGACGAGTTCCCGCTCGAGTCGCGTGGCGACATAGGCCGCGATGGCGTTCTCGAAGCCTTCGCCGGCGGCGTTGGAGAACGGCAGGTTGCCGGCGTCGGCGCACACGCGCAGCTGCGTGCCGTGGCTCGGATCGGGCGCGATGCCGATGGCATCCACCGCGTGCGCCGCCGGGGCGACGGCGCACACGGTGGAGAGCGCGAGCAGCGCGGCTTCAGTCAGCCGCCGCAACGGACTGGCCCTCGGGCAGGGCGAACACGGTCAGCGTACCGCCCATGTTGGTGTAGCGGGAAAGCTCGGAGAACGCGCCGACCACGCCGAGTGCCGCGGTCGGCTCTTCGAGCCCGGCGGTCAGGCCGAGTGCGGCCCAGCCACCGATGCCGGAGAGCACGGCGACGTACTGGCGGCCGTCATGCTCGAAGGTGCTGAAGGTGCCGACCACGCCGGACGGCAGCTTGTAGTCCCACAGCACTTCGCCGCTCTTCGCGTCGACCGCCTTGGCGTGGCCGTCCATGGTGCCGTAGAAGACGATGTCGCCGGCGGTCGCGAGCGCGCCGCTCCATACCGCGAAGCGCTCGTCGATGCTCCACTTCGTCTCGCCTTTCGCCGCGTCCCATGCGATGAAGCGGCCAAGCTTGCCGCCGTCGCCTTCGGCCGAGTACATGCGCACGATGGCACCGACGTAGGGCTGACCCTCGACGTAGGAAATCTCGAGCGGCTCGTAGTCCATGCACAGGTGGTTGGTCGGCACGTAGAAGAGGCCGGTATCGGGCGAGTAGGCCGCTGGCTGCTGATCCTTGGCACCGACCGCGGCGGGACACACGCCCTTGGTGTTGACGCCTTCACCGTTCTCGTCGGGGCTGAACTTCGCTACGCGCACCGGGCGCCCGGTCTTCATGTCGATCTTCTCGGCCCAGTTGGTGGTCGGCTCGAACTTCTCGGCGACGAGCAGCTCGCCGCTCTCGCGATCGAGGGTGTAGGCGAAGCCGTTGCGATCGAAGTTGACCAGCACCTTGCGCATCTCGCCGTCGACTTCGAGCTCGGCCAGGATGTTCTCGTTGACGCCGTCGTAGTCCCATTCGTCGTGGGGCGTCTTCTGGTAGACCCATTCGGCCATGCCGGTCTCCGGGTCGCGCGCGAAGATGGTCATCGACCACTTGTTGTCACCCGGCCGCTGGTTGGGGTTCCAGGTGCCGGGGTTGGCGGTGCCGTAGTAGACGAGGTCGAGTTCGGGGTCGTAGGTCAGCCAGCCCCACACGGTGGCGCCGCCGCGCTTCCATTCGTCGCCTTCCCAGCTCTTCACGCCGAGATCCTTCTTGCCGATGGGCGACCCCATCATGGTGGTCTTCTTCGGATCGAGCATGACGTCCTTGTCCGGCCCGGTGGAGAAGGCGCGCCACACGCGGTCGCCGGAGTCGACGTCGTAGGCGGTGAGGTGCCCGCGCACGCCGTACTCGCCGCCGCTGTTGCCGACCAGCACCATGTCGTCGACGACCAGCGGCGACATCGTGAGCGTCTCCGCCTTGGTGTAGTCACCGTCCTGCTTGCGCCAGATTTCCTTGCCGGTCTTGGCGTCGATGGCCACGACGTGGCCATCGAGCGTGGTCATGAACAGCTTGCCGCCGGCATAGGCGGGGCCGCGGTTGACGACGTCACAGCAGGCGACGGCCTGTGCATCGGAGGCCGGCTCGGGGTTGTACATCCACTTGATCTCGCCCGGCTCGTCGAGGTCGATCGCGTAGAGTTTGTTGGGGAACGGCGTGTGCACGTAGAGCATGCCGTCGACCACCAGTGGGCCGCCTTCATGGCCCTTCAGTTCGCCGGTCGCGAACTGCCATGCCGGGGCCAGCGCGCCGACGTTGTCGCTGTTGATGCGGTCGAGTTCGCTGTAGCGGGTGCCGGCGTAGTCGCCGGCCTGCATGACCCACGCGCCGGGGTCGTTCTGCTTCTCGACGAGCTGGCTGTTGGCGGTGGCGACGAACGGCAGGGCCGCGAGCACAGGCACGAGCGCGGCGCGGCCGGGGTGTAACCTGGGTACGGGTTTCATAGTCGATTCCTCCTCTCGGTCGGCATGGACGCTCTGCATCGATGGTCGTGCCATGCTCAGAAGCACGCCGCGGTGGCCGCGCGCTGCGCTTCGACGAAGCGCTCGACCGCGCGACTCGCGGTCGCCGTGCGTGCCATCGCGCCGGCCCGCTCGCCGCCCACGCCGCCGAGCGCGACGAGCACGCGGGCGGCCTGGAAGTCGTCGTGCGGCAGGTGCGCCTCGAGATGATCGAGTGCGCATGCGCAATGCTCGAGCGCGAGGGCATCGTCGCCGTTGCGCTCGAGGCAGCCGAGGCCGTACCACAGCGCGTCGCGGGTCGGGTAGGCATCCCCGGCCTGTACCGGCGCCATGCCGGTGAGGGTCAGCAGGAGAACGATCGCGAGGCGGTGGACGGTGCGCTTCATGCCGTGACACGGTCGCAACGAGCATGCCAGCACCGGGTGTGGCGACTGCGAGCGCGAGGCGGCGGTGCTGCTCGTACGGCGGGTGCAAATGTTGCAGGGGGTGGTAACCCGTACATGCACGGCTGCGACCGGCTACCGGTGGCCGACGCGCCGCCGAGGCATGCTGCTTGCTAGGTAGCGCAGAGAGCCACCGGAGAGGACGCATGAGCGAAGCCTTGACTGCGGCGCGCGCGCCGGTCGATCGCGACGCGCTCGCCGCCCATCTCGAAGCGGGCTGCACGCCGCGCGCGGACTGGCGCATCGGCGTAGAGCACGAGAAGCTCGTGCGCAGCGCGGCTTCGCTGGCGCCGCTGCCGTACGCGGGCGAACCCGGCATGGCCGACGTGCTCGAAGCGCTGACCGCGCATGGCTGGCGCAGCAGCCTGCACCACGAGGGTCGCCCGCTCGCGCTCGCCCGCGGCGGCGCTTCGGTGTCGCTCGAACCGGGCGGCCAGCTCGAGCACGCCGCCGCGCCGCAGGCGGACCTGCATGCCGTTGCCGCGGCACTGCGCGCACACGCGGCGGAGCTGGTGGACGTCTGCGAAGCGCTCGATGTCGTCCTGCTCGCGATCGGCTTCGAACCCGTGCACGGCGCCGCGGCAATGCCGTGGATGCCGCACGAACGCTTCGCGATCATGCGCCGCTACATGCCGCGCGTCGGGCGTCATGGCTGCGACATGATGCAGCGCACGGCCTCGATCCAGGTCAGCCTCGACTACGCTGACGAGGCCGACCTGGTGCGCAAGTTCCGCGCGGCGCTCGCGCTGCAACCGCTGGTGGTCGCGCTGACCGCCAGCTCTCCCTACCGTGACGGTTCCGCATCCGGCTACCAGAGCTTCCGCAGCCACGTTTGGCGCGAGACCGATGAGGCGCGCTGCGGCATTCCGTCCTGCGTTTTCGAGGACGGCTTCGGCTTCGAGCGCTACGTCGACTGGGCGCTGTCGGTGCCGATGTACTCGATCGTGCGCAACGGGCACCATCTCGACACCGCCGGGCTTTCCTTCCGCGACTTCCTCGCCGGTTGCCTGCCGGGGCTGCCTGGCGCGCATCCCTGCCTGGCCGACTGGACCGTGCACCTGCCGACCCTGTCGCCGGAGGTGCGCCTGAAGCAGGTGCTCGAGCTGCGCGGTGCCGATAGCGGGCCCCTGCCCATGGTGGTCGCGGTGGCAGCGCTCTGGACCGGGCTGCTCTACGACGACGATGCCCTCGGTGCAACGCTCGAGCTGGTCGGCGGCTGGTCGCAGGACGCGCGCGAAACGCTGGCACGCGATGCTGCCGTGCACGGTCTCGCCGCGCCCATCAACGGCCACGACCTGCGCGCGCTGGCACGCCAGCTGCTCGCCCTCGCGCACACGGCGCTCGCGCGCCGCGGAATACTCGATGCCGCGCGTCGTGACGAGACCATCCACCTCGTCCCGCTCCGCGAAGTGGTCGAGCGCAACGGCGCACCGGCGCTCGGGATGCTCGGTGAGGGCGGTGCCCTGGAGGCCGCACGCGCGGCGGCCGCGCAAGGGCTGTGAGCGCGACCTGCACGGCGCTGCGATACGGGCGAGGCGCGGGCATCCGATGACGCAGGCAGCCGCACGCGAGTGGCATGCGCTGGCCACCGACGACGTCCTGGACGCCCTCGACAGCGACACCGACGGCCTTGCCGCGGGCACGGTCGAAACGCGCCGTGCCGAGCACGGCGACAACGCGCTGCCGCACGCCGGGCCGCCCGGCCTCGCACGCCTCGCCGCGCGACAGTTCGCCGACCCGCTGATCGCGGTGCTGCTGGTTGCCGGGATCGCCGCGCTCGCCGCCGGCAGCCTCAGCAACGCGGCTTTCATCTTCGCCGTGCTGCTGATCAATGCCGGCATCGGCCTGGTACAGGAATGGCGCGCCGAGCAGCGCGCCGAAGCGCTCCACGCCGTGCTCGGCATTCGCGCGCGGGTGCGGCGCGACGGTCGCGAGCAGGACATCGACGCGGTCGAGCTGGTGCCGGGCGACGTCGTGCTGCTCGCGAGCGGCGATGCCGTGCCGGCCGACCTGCGCCTGCTCGAGGCACGCGAGCTCGAAGTCGACGAGTCGCTGCTGACGGGCGAGTCCCTCGCGGTGACCAAGGACGCCGCAGCAGAGGTGGCGGCAGATGCCGCGCTCGGCGATCGCGACACCATGGCGCATGCCGGCAGCAACGTGGTCGGTGGGCGCGCGATCGGTGTCGTCTGCGCTACCGGGACGCGCACCGCGCTGGGCGACATCGCCGCTGCGCTCGGTGAACCGGCACAGGCGCCGCCGCTGGTGGTACGCATGCGCCGCCTGACCCGCCTCATCGCGCTCGGCGTGCTCGCGACCTGCGCGGTGTTGATGGGGGCGCAGGCGCTCGCCGGCACGCCGCTCGCCACCGTGCTCACGCTCGGCGTGGCGCTCGCGGTGTCGGCGATTCCGGCCGGCTTGCCGATCGCGGTGACGGTGGCGATGTCGATCGCGGCGAGCCGCATGGCCGCGCGGCAGGTCATCGTGCGGCGCCTGCCGGCGGTCGAGGGGCTCGGTGCGTGCACGCTCATCGCGACCGACAAGACCGGCACGCTGACCGAGAACGTGCTGGCGGTCGCGATGCTGTGCTCGGCCGATGGCGCGCGTGCCGAGGTCGGCGGCGAGGCGCTCACGACGCGCGGTGCGCTGACGCCGGTCGACGCGGCGGGCGATGATGACGGCGACGGCGACGGCGACGGCGACGGCGAGGATGACGGGGCGTCGCGCAGCGCGGACGCGATGTCGGCGCAGTGGCAGCGTCTCGCCGAGACCGGTGTGTTCGTCAACGAGGCAGAGCTCGAGATCGAGGATGAGCAGGTGATCGGATCGAGCGGCGACGCGGTCGATGTCGCCTTCCTGGTGCTCGCGGAGAAGCTCGGTATCGACCGCGCGGCGCTCGCCGACGCGCACCCGGAATCGGCCGCGCGACCGTTCGCTTCCGCAGCACGCTACGCCGCCTCGGTGCGGCGCGGCGAGGACGGTGAGACGGTCCACGTGAAGGGGGCGGCAGAGGTCGTCGTCGGCTGCTGCGACGATGTCGACGCCGACGACGTGAGTGCGCAGGAGCGCGCACTTGCCGCGGAAGGCTATCGTGTGCTCGCGCTCGCTGCAGGGCCAGTGGGTGATTGGGACGCGGAGCGCGAAGAGCCACCCCGGGGGCTCGCGTTCCGCGGTCTCGTCGGCCTCATCGACCCGGTGCGCGAGCGTGTGCCGGAAGCCGTTCGCCAGTGCCGCGAGGCCGGCATCCGCGTGTGCATGGTGACCGGCGATCATCCCGAGACCGCCCTCGCCATTGCACGCGATATCGGCTTCGCCGAGCGTGATGACACGGCGGTGACCGGCAAGGAGATTGGTGATGGCGATGCCGACGACGGCCGCGCGCGCGAGCGCATCGCCGCGGCGCCGGTCTTTGCGCGCGTCGAGCCGACGCAGAAAGTCGCCATCGTCGATGCGCTGCGCGAGGCCGGTCACTTCGTTGCGGTGACCGGCGACGGCGTCAACGACGCCCCGGCCCTGCGGCGCGCGCACGTCGGTGTGGCCATGGGGCGCGCGGGCACCGACGTCGCGCGCGAGGCCGCCGACCTCATTCTCACCGACGACAATTTCGCTTCCATCGTCGCTGGCGTCGAGCAGGGCCGCATCGCCTATGGCAACGTGCGCAAAGTCGTGTGGCTGCTGCTCGCCACCGGCGTGGCCGAGGTGCTGCTGTTGTTCCTCGCGCTGGCGAGTGGTCTGCCGCTGCCGCTGACCGCAGTCCAGCTCCTGTGGTTGAACCTCGTCACCAACGGACTGCAGGACGTCGCACTGGCCTTCGAGCGCGGTGCCCGCGACGTACTCGAGGTGCCGCCGCGTCCGCCCGACCAGCCGATCGTCGATCGCACGCTGGGCGAGCGCGTGCTGGTCTCGGGTGTCTATTTCGGCGCGCTCGCGTTCGCCGTCTACTGGTACCTCGTCGAGATCGCGGGGTTTGCAATAGCCGATGCGCGTAACCACGTCCTGCTGCTGATGGTGCTGTTCGAGAACGTGCATGCACTCAGCTGCCGCTCGGAGACGCGGTCGGCATTTTCCGTGCCGCTCGCCGACAATCCGCTGATCGCGGCCGGCATCCTCGGCGCGCTCGGCGTGCACGTGGTCGCGCTCTACCTGCCCGGGCTGTCCGCTGTGCTCGAGGTGTCGCCGCTGCCGTGGACGAGCTGGCTCGCGCTGGTGCCGGTGGCAGCGAGCCTGCTCGCCGTCGACGAGACGGCCAAGGCGTTGCGCCGGCGCCGCGCGCGGTGATTCGTCAGGCGATCCAGAGGCTCTTGGTGTTGACGAACTCGCGGATGCCGTGATGCGACAGCTCGCGTCCGTAGCCGGAATCCTTGACACCGCCGAAGGGCAGACGCGGATCGCTCCTGACCATGTCGTTGACGCAGGCTGCGCCGCACTGGAGGGCACGGGCGAAGGCTTCGCCACGCGCGCTGTCGCCGCTCCACACCGCGCCGCCGAGACCGAAGCGGCTCGCGTTGGCGGCGGCGAGTGCGGCGTCTTCGTCGGCCACGCGCAGCACCGCGGCGACCGGCCCGAACACTTCCTCGGCGCCGGCCGGCATGTCGGGCTGCACGTGGTCGAGCAGCGACGGCTCGTACCAGGTGCCGGCGCCGGCGACCGGCGCGCCGCCGGAGATGACCCGCGCGCCGGTGTCGCGCGAGCGCTCGACCTGAGCGTGCAGCGTATTGCGCAGGGCGGGCTTGGCCAGCGGGGCGAGCGTGCTCGTGGCATCGAGCGGGGGCCCCGGCTCGAGTGCGCGGATGCGTTCGGCGAATGCGTCGACGAAGCGGTCGGCGACGGCATCGACGACGATGAAGCGCTTGGCCGCGATGCAGCTCTGGCCGGCATTCTGGAAACGCGCCTTGACCGCGGTATCGGCGGCGCGCTCGATCTCGGCATCGTCGAGCACGACGAAGGGATCGCTGCCACCGAGTTCGAGCACGCATTTCTTGAGATGCGTGCCGGCCGCGCGCGCGATGGCGCGCCCGGCGTCGACGCTGCCGGTGAAGGTGACGCCGTGCACGCGGTCGTCGGCGATGACGCCGTGCACCTGCCCGGCGTCGACCAGCAGCACCTGGAACACGCCGGCCGGCAGCCCGGCCTCGTCGAGCAGGTCGGCGATGGCGAGCGCGCACAGCGATACGTTGGAGGCGTGCTTGAGCAGCACCGTGTTACCGGCCGCGAGCGCCGGTGCGACGCCGCGAAAGACCTGCCACAGCGGGAAGTTCCAGGGCATCACCGCGAGCACCGTGCCGAGCGGCTGGTAGACGACGGCGCTCGTATCGGCGTCGGTGGCGATCGCTTCGTCGGCGAGGAAGCCGGCCGCCTCGGTGGCGTAGTAGCGGCATACCCAGGCGCACTTGGCGACCTCGGCGCGGGCTTCACCGACGAGCTTGCCCATCTCGGTCGTGACGAGCCGTGCGAGCTTGTCCTGGCGTTCTTCGAGCAGCGCCGCCGCGCGCGTGAGGCAGGCGCAGCGATCGCCGAGCGCCATTGCTGCCCAGGCGCGTCGCGCCGCGGCGGCACGCCCGATGGCGGCGTCGATTTCGCGTTCGTCGAAGGGTGCCCGCCGAGACAACTCCTCGCCCGTCGCCGGATCGGTCGAAACGAGTGCCATCGTCTCAGCCCGTGCGGTCGACGAGCGTGGCGGCGCCGCCCGCGCGTGCGCAGCTCGCCGAGCAGAACACGCGGCCGTGATCCTCGGCACCGTGGCCGATGACCAGGCAGCCGCAGCGTTCGCAGCTCGGCGCGAGCTTGTGGATGGCGCACTCGAAACAGTCGAAGACGTACTGGCGGCCGTCCTTCACGATCTCGAAGCTCTTGTCGTACTCGTTGCCACAGGTATCGCAGGCAGTCATCGGCACTCTCCAGGTGGCGGCTGCGCGCGGGCGGCGGGATTGCCGTGTCGCGATGGCCGGCCACAGCGGCGCCGCTGCAACGCACGTGCCACGCGGCGTGAACATGGGCCGGCATCATGCTTGCACGCAGCCGCCTTGCAGCACGTGCAAGAGGGCCTGCCGATGACGCTCAACATCAATCCGGACACGGTGCGGCATCTCGCCGATCTCGCGCGCACCTTCCATGCCCAGGAAGCGGTGACGATCCCGGAGGACATGCAACAGCCGAGCGGCGACTGGGGCAACCAGTTGCTCGCCGCGCATGCCGGCGACCCGACACTGGACGAGTTCCGTGCTGTGCTCACCGACCTCGAACCCGACCAGCTCGCCGAGCTGGTCGCGCTGTTTCGCATCGGGCGCGAGGACTATGCCCCGGGCGAGTGGCACGTGGCGGTTCAGCGCGCCGGCGTGGAAACGCCGCGCCCGCTCGACGACTACCTCATCGGCCATCCGCTGCTGGCCGAGTACCTCGAATCCGGCCTCGAAGCGGTGGCCGATCTCGAGGCGGAGTGAGCGCCGGTGCGGACACCATTCGCGGCGGTGCGGCGCGCGCCCGCGGGCGCCTGAGAGGCGCGCTTGGCCCCCCCGCGCATGGCGCCCCGATGCTTGCACATCTTGCAGGCGCTGGCAGATTCGACAAGCCGGACAAGCAGCGCCGCGACGGCATCGCCGCCGCTGCGCGCGCCGCTCGCGCGGTGGTTGCCGACCCTCCTCTGCGTCTGTCTCGCGGCCGTCGTCGCGCCAGTGCGCGCGGCGCCGGCGCGCGAGCGTGGCGCGGTGATCGATGCCGTCGACGTCGTGCCACGGCGTGGCGCACGCGTTCCGGCGCAACTCGAGGTGCGCCGCGCGGACGGTACGACGGTGTCGCTCGCGAGCCTGCTCGCCGCGCCACGGCCGCGGCTGCTGGTCCCGGCGTGGTACGACTGCCCCAACCTCTGCGGCACCGTGCTCGAGAATCTCGCCCGCGCACTCGGCCGCAGTGGCCTCACCGCCGGCACCGATTTCGACGTGCTGGTGCTGAGCCTCGATCCCGAAGAGCGCCCGGCACAGGCACGCGCAGCACGCGCAGCGCTCGCCGCGCGTCATCCCGGCGCTGCCGACTGGCACTTTCTCACTGCAGCGCCGCACGTGGTCGAGGATGTCACCGCGGCAATCGGTTACCGCTATGTCTACGATGCCGCGCGCGACGAGTATGCCCATGCCGCGGCCGTCACCGTGCTCGATCCCGCGGGGCGCGTGCAGCGCCAGCTGTACGGCGTCGAGTTCGCGCCACGGCAGCTGCGACGCGTGCTCGTCGACGGGGGCGACGGCACACTCGGCAGTCTCGGCGAGCGCCTGCTGCTGTATTGCTACGGCTACGATGCGACGCATGGCTACACGCCGTCGATCGAGCGCATCCTGGCTCTTCTAGGCATGCTGACGCTGGTCCTGCTGGGGGGCGGCGTGCTGGCGCTGCGCTGGCGCGAGCACGTACGTGCCGACGGGGCGCGCCGGGGGTGAGCGATCTCGTCGCCTGGCTGCCCGCGGCGGCGAGCGCGCATGCGCGCAGCGTCGACCAGGTGTTCCTCGCCCTGCTCGCGGTGAGCGTGCTGACGGTCGTCGTCGTGACCGCCGCGCTGGGTGTGCTGGCGCTGCGCTACCGCGCCGGCGCGCGCGCGCCCCGCGACCCGCGCGTACTGCGTAGCCCGCGCCTCGAGGCGGCCTGGTCGCTGCTCACGCTGGTCGTCTTCGTGGCCTTGTGTGCGTGGTCGACGCGCGTCTACCTCGCAACGCTCGAACCACCCGCAGACACCCTCGATATCGCGGTGACGGCGGCGCAGTGGCGCTGGCGCTTCGAACACCCCGGTGGCATCGTCGAGCGTGGCGAGTTGCACGTGCCGGTCGGTCGCCCGGTGCGCCTGGTGCTCGATGCCCGTGATGTCATCCACAGCTTCTACGTGCCGGCCCTGCGCCTGAAACAGGATGCGGTGCCGGGGCGCTATACCAGCACCTGGTTCGAACTCGATACCGCGGGCGAGTACCCGGTGCGCTGCGCGGAGTTCTGTGGCACCGGCCATGCGACCATGCGGGCGACGCTGGTCGCGCTCGCCGCCGACGACTTCGCCGCGTGGCACGAACAGGCCGCTGCCGGCGCGTCGGGCGAAACGCCAGCACAACGCGGTGGGGCGCTGTTCGAGTCGCTCGGGTGCGCGAGCTGTCATGCAGCGGACAGCGCGACGCCGGCGCCGGACCTGCACGGGGTCGCCGGGCGCGAGGTCACGCTCGCCGACGGCAGCACGCTGCGCGCCGACGCCGAGTACATCCGTGAATCCATCCTTGCGCCGCGCGCGCGCGTGGTGGCGGGGTATGACCCCATCATGCCGAGCTTCGAGGGGCAGCTGGAGGATGCCGAACTCCGTGCGCTGGTCGCCTACGTCGAGTCTCTCGCGGAGGCGTCACCGTGAGTCTTGCAGCGAATGCGCGCGGGGATGACTACCGTGCGCCGGGTGGTCTGCGCACCTGGCTCACCACGCGCGATCACAAGCGCATCGGGCTGCTCTACCTGGTCAGCATCGTGGTGCTCTTCGCACTCGGTGCCGGCGCCGCGGCACTGATGCGGCTCGAACTGCTGACGCCGGCGGGTGATCTCGTCACGCCGGCCGTGTACGACCGCCTGTTCAGTCTGCACGGTATCGTCATGGTGTGGTTCTTTCTCATCCCTTCGATCCCGGCGACGCTCGGCAATTTCCTGCTGCCGATGATGATCGGCGCGCCCGACGTCGCCTTCCCGCGCCTCAACCTCGCGAGCTGGTATCTCTTCGTGGCCGGCAGCGCGTTCACGCTCGCTACCGTGCTGCTCGGTGGCGTCGATACCGGCTGGACTTTCTATACGCCCTACAGCACGTTGTTCTCCAACGCGCACGTCGTGCTCGCCGCGGCGGGCGTGTTCGTGGTCGGCTTCTCCTCCATCCTCACCGGGCTCAATTTCGTCGTCACCGTGCATACCCTGCGTGCGCCCGGCATGTACTGGCGCCGCCTGCCGCTGTTCGTGTGGGCGCAGTACGCGACCGCGCTCGTGATGCTGCTGGCAACGCCGGTGCTCGCCATGCTGCTGGTCTTGATCGTGCTCGAGCGCGCCGCCGGCATCGGCATCTTCGATCCCGCGCTCGGCGGCGATCCGCTGCTTTTTCAGCATCTCTTCTGGTTCTATTCGCACCCGGCCGTCTACATCATGCTGCTGCCAGCGATGGGGGTGGTCAGCGAGGTGATCGCCTGCTTCGCGCGCAAGCGCGTGTTCGGTTATCGCTTCGTGGTGGCGGCGACGCTCGCCATCGCCGCGATCGGCTTTCTCGTGTGGGGGCACCACATGTTCGTTGCCGGGCAGTCGCCATGGGCGAGCGCGGTGTTCTCGGCACTGAGCTTCCTGGTTGCGGTGCCTTCCGCGATCAAGGTGTTCAACTGGACGGCGACGCTCTACCGCGGCCGCATCAGCTTTCCGGCGCCGATGCTCTACGCGCTGTCGTTCATCCTGTTGTTCGTCATCGGCGGCCTGACCGGGCTCATGCTCGCCGCGCTGGCGGTCGACGTGCACTTGCATGACACCTACTTCGTGGTTGCCCATTTCCACTACATCATGGTCGGCGGCGCGGTCAGCGGGCTGCTCGCGGGCCTGCACTTCTGGTGGCCGAAGATGTGCGGCCGCCAGTACCCCGAAGGGCTCGCGCGGGTCGCCGCGCTGCTGCTCTTCGCCGGCTTCAACGTGACCTTTTTCCCACAGTACCTGCTCGGCTATCTCGGCATGCCGCGCCGCTACCACAGTTATCCCGCGCCGTTCGAAGGCCTCAACCTGTTGTCGTCGCTGGGTACGCTGCTGCTCGCGGCCGGCTACCTGCTGCCGCTCGGGTATCTCGCGTGGTCGTGGTGGCGGGGCGCACGGGCTGGTCGCGATCCCTGGCGCGCGGCGGGCCTCGAGTGGCAGACCACCTCGCCGCCGCCGGCGCACAACTTCGCGTCCACCCCCATGGTCACGCGGGAAGCCTACGACTACGCCGGGATCGATGCCCATGCCTGACGCCCTCGTCCCATCGCGGCCCGACGCGCAGGCCGCCGCGCGGCAGGCGGCGCTGCTCGGTATGTGGGTGTTCCTCGCCACCGAGGTGCTGTTCTTCGGCGCGCTGTTCGCCGTCTACGCCGAGCTGCGCCATGCTGCGCCACAGGCGGCCGCGGCGGCGAGCAGTCATCTCTATCGCGAAGTGGCGATCGTCAATACCGCGCTGCTGCTGACCAGCAGCTACCTGGTCGCTCTCGCCGTACATGCCGCGCGCGCCGGCGCGGACGCGCGCGCGGCGCGCCTGCTCGGCCGCACGGCCATGCTCGGTATCGCCTTTCTGGCCCTGAAAGGCGGCGAGTACGCAGCCGAGTACCACGCGGCCGAGTTGCCGCTGCCGGGACTCGCGGTCGCGGCGCCGGGCGATGCCTATGCCCGCTTTGTCGATCTCTATATCGTCATGACCGGTGCCCACGCGTTGCACGTCGCCGTCGGGGTCGGCGCGTTGCTCGCCGCACGCGGGTGGCTGCGACGTGGCCACTCCGCTGGTGCCCGTCGTGTCGAGGTGGTCGCGCTGTACTGGCATTTCGTGGACATCGTGTGGGTGTTCCTGTTTCCCCTGCTCTACCTGGTCGATCGATGACGGGTACGAACGACAGCGCCGTGCGCTGCCGCCTGCGTGCAACGTGGGCCACGTTGCTCGTGCTGCTCGCGGCAAGCGCGCTCGTCGCGCTGGTCGACCTCGGCGCGTTCAATCTCGCCGCCAATGTCGGTATCGCGGTGGCGAAATGCCTGCTCGTCGGGCTCGTCTTCATGGAACTCGCCGACGCGCCTGCGCTGCATCGCGCCGTCGCCGTGGCCGGCTTTGCCTGGCTCGCGTTGCTGTTCGTGCTGGGGGCCATGGACGTGCTCACGCGCACGCTGCCGGAGGCGGCGTCATGAGCCCGTTATGCACGGTCTTCGGCGGCAGCGGCTTCCTCGGCCGTCACGTGGTCGCGGCGCTCGCGGGGTCGTCGTGGCAGGTGCGCGTCGCGGTACGCCACCCGCGCGCGGTGCCGGGCTTCGACGCCGAGGTGGTCGGTGCCGATGTGCGCGACGGCGAGAGTGTCGCCGCGGCCCTCGCCGGCGCCAGTGCGGTGGTCAACGCGGTGGGCTTGTGGGACGAGCGCGGTGACGCCAGTTTCGAGGCGGTGCACGTGCGCGGCGCCGAGCGCGTCGCGCGCTTCGCGGCACAGGCCGGCGTCGAGCGTCTCGTGCACGTGTCCGGCATCGGTGCCGAGGCCGCTTCGCCGTCGCGCTACGTGCGTGCGCGCGCGGCCGGCGAGGCACGCGTGCGGGCACGTTTCGCCGACGCGACCATCGTGCGACCGAGCGTGATGTTCGGCCCTGGTGACGCACTGCTCACCACGCTCGATCGGCTCTCCGCGCGCAGCCCGGTGGTACCGCTGTTCGGCCACGGCGAGACGCGCCTCGCGCCGGTCTTCGTCGACGATGTCGCGCGTGCCATCGCCGCCGCGCTCGAGGACGACGCCGCGCGCGGGCAGACCTTCGAACTCGGCGGGCCGGAGGCGATGAGCTACGCGACGCTGGTGCGCCGCGTGCTCGAATTCCGCTGTCGCCGTCGCGCGCTGGTGCCGGTGCCGTTCGAGGCCTGGGCCGCCGCGGCACGCATCGCCGCGCGCCTGCCGCGCGCGCCGCTGACGCCGGACCAGGTCGCGCTCATGCGGCACGACAACCTGCCCGATCCGGCGCGCGATGGCTTCGCTGCGCTTGGGCTCGTGCCGCGCAGCCTGGGGGGGCTGCTCGGTCTTTCGCTGCTGCCGTGAGCCGGTGACTCAGCGCGTCAACGCATCGAGACCGGCGCCGACCGCGTAACAGAAGGCGAGGGTCGGCGCGTCGACGCCGAGGCGGGCGGCCTCGCGCACCGCGTAGCCGAGCGTCTCGTGGACTTCGAGGCGGCGCCCGGCCTCGAGATCCTGCAGTGCCGACATGCGGTGGTCGGGGGCGTCGCGCACGAGCCCGCGGCCGACCTCGCGCACCCGTTCGGCAGCGCCCGCGGCATCCGCGCGCGCGATGCTCGCCACCGGCATCGGCGACTGGTCGACGAGCGCGATGCCACGTGCCGCGGCGAGGGCCGCGGCCTCGCGCACGACGGCGGCGCCGAGCGCGGCGAAGTGCGGGTTGTCGAGTGCGCGCCCGGTGGTGCTGCGGGCGATCACCGCGAGCGCGAACAGCGCCACCCAGCCGACAAACTTCGACCACTCGACGGTTTCGATGTCGTCGACCGCCTGCGCACGTATGCCGGCGGCGTCGATGGCGGCGGCGATCTCGGTGACGATGGCGCGGGTGCGCGCCGCGCCACCGAGGTGCAGCATGACGTTGCGGGTGAACAGCGCGCGACCGTCGGCGAGCAGCTCGCCGCTGAAGTTGGCCATGCAGCCGAGCACGTGCGCGGCGCCGAAGGCCGAGATGAGTTGCTCGTTCTTCTGCACGCCGTTGGCGAGCGAGAACACCGCACGCGGGGTGAGCCCGCGGGCCGCGGCCAGCGCGTCGTCCATGTGGTAGGTCTTCACCGCGTAGACCAGCACGTCCTCGTCGCGGCCGCGCTCGGGCGCCGCGACGACGCTGCACGGCTGCGTCAGCTCGCGCAGGCCGGTCACCCGCAGGCCCTCGGCGGTGAGCGCGCGCGCACGTGCGCCGCGCGCGACCATGCGTACTTCGTGTCCGGCCTCGGCGAGATGGGCGCCGAGGATGGTGCCGAGCGCGCCGGCGCCGACGATGGTGAACTGCATGCGGGTGTTCCTCCTGCGACAGGGCCGGGTCAGCGCGGACTATAGCCGATGCGGTGCGCCGGGCGGGGATGCGCCAACGCATGGGCAATCACAGGCATAATCGTCGACCGCGCCGGCAGGCCGGCGTACTGCGAGCCCACACCACGGACCCCACACCATGCGCTGCGAAGTGGTCGCCATCGGCACCGAGCTGCTGCTCGGACAGATCATCGACACCAATTCCTCGTGGATCGGCGAGCAGCTCGCCATGCACGGCATCGATTCGTACTACCAGACCAAGGTCGGCGACAACCACGCGCGCATCGTCGCTACCATCCGCCAGGCGCTGGAGCGTTCGGACGCGGTGATCTGCTGTGGGGGTCTTGGTCCCACGCAGGACGATATCACGCGCGATGCGATCGCCGAGATCATGGGCGTCGCACTCGAGTTCCACGCCGACGTCGCCGAGCACATCCGCCACATCTTCGCCTCGCGCGGGCGCGCGATGCCGGAGAACAACCTGCGCCAGGCGATGGTGCCGGCCGGCGCGAGCGTCATTCCCGACCAGCCCGGCACGGCGCCGGGGCTGGTCTGCCCGGTTGGCGAGAAGGTCATCTACGCGGTCCCGGGTGTGCCTTACGAGATGCACCAGATGATGCACGCGACCATCCTGCCCGATCTTGCGCGCCGCGCCGGCTCGACCAAGGTGATCCGCTCGCGCGTGCTGCGCACCTGGGGGCACAGCGAGTCGCGCCTCGCCGAGCTGCTCGCCGCGCGCATCGACGAGCTCGATGCCATCGGCAACCCGACGCTCGCCTTCCTCGCCAGCGGCATCGAAGGGCTCAAGGTGCGCATCACCGCGAGCGGTGACGACGAATCCGCCGCGCTCGCCCGCATCGCCGACGAGGAGGTGCGGGTGCGCGAGCTGCTCGGCGAGACCGTGTTCGGCATCGACCACGAGACGATGGAATCCGTGGTGCTCGACCTGTTGCGCGCGCGCGGGCTCACGCTCGCGCTCGCCGAAGTCACCAGTGGCGGCATCGCGGCGATGCGGCTGTCCGCGCTCGACCCGCGCGGCGAGGTGTTCCGCGGCGCCATCGTGCCGACCGCGGGCGCGGTGCGCACGCGGCTGCTCGGGGTACCGGCCGAGCTGCTCGGTACCTTCGAGGCAGCGAAGACGCTCGCGCAGGCGGTGCGTCACGCGTTCGGCGCCGACATCGGCATCGCCACCACCGGGCAACACGACCTCGGCGACGTCTCGGGCGCCGCGCAGACCTATCTCGGGCTCGCCATCGGCGAGCGCGTCGACGTCGAGCGCGTGCGCCTGCCGGGCGACCGCGAGCGGGTGCGCCAGTTCGCCGTGATCAGCGCGCTCAACGCATTGCGCCTGCACCTGCGCGCGGCGTGACCCGGGAAGCCGTCGCGGACGTATCGCAACAACAACGAGCCTCGCTTGGACGAGGCCCTTGCGGGGAGATGACATGACCGTTGCAGAAAAGCTGCTCACTGAGCCCCTGACCGCGATCGCGCCGCTGATTGCCGCCGGCGAGCTGTCGCCGGTAACGTTGACCGAGGCCATGCTCGCGCGCATCGCCTCGCTCGATCCGCAGATCGGCAGTTATGCCCTCGTCACGCCCGAGCTCGCGCTCGCCGAGGCGCGCGCCGCGGAGGCCGACATCCGTGCCGGTCACTACCGCGGGCCGCTGCACGGCATTCCGGTCGCGTTGAAGGATCTCGTCAACACCGCCGACGTGCCGACCGCCTGCGCCTCGCCCATCCTGCGCGACTTCCGTCCCGGTTACGATGCCGCCGTGGTCGAACGCCTGCAGGCTGCCGGCGCGGTGACGCTCGGCAAGCTCGCACTGACCGAGTTCGCGCTGTACGGCTATCACCCCGAGTTCACGCCGCCGCGCAACCCGTGGCGCCCGCAGCACTGGGCGGGCGTGTCTTCGAGCGGATCGGGCGCGGCGACCGCGGCGTCGCTCTGCTTCGCCAGCCTCGGTACCGATACCGGCGGCTCGATTCGCTTTCCCGCTGCCGCCTGCGGCGTGGTCGGGCTCAAGCCGACCTTCGGCAAGATCAGTCGCTACGGTGTGTTCCCGCTTGCCGACACGCTCGATCACATCGGGCCGATGACACGCTCGGTGGCCGATTGCGCCGCCATGCTCGCGGTGCTCGAAGGGCGCGATCCGCGCGACGGCGTGACCCGTACGGACCCGCCGGCCGACTACGGCGCGGCGCTCGCAGCGGGGCCGCAGGGCCTGCGCATCGGGCTCGATCGCACCTACTCGAGTACGGACACCGATGCGCAGATGTCCGATGCGCTGTTCGCCGCCGTCGAGGTACTCGCCGCGGCGGGCGCCACCATCGTCGAACTGAACGCGCCCGAGCTCGCCGATTGTGCGCAGCATTGGCTCGATGTGTGCGCCGTCGATGCGCTGATCGGACACCAGGATCTCTACCCCGAGCACGCCGCCGACTATGGCCCCGCATTCCGTGCCCTGCTCGAGCACGGCACCGGCGTGCGGGCCGTCGACTACGCACGCGGCGCGCGCCAGCGCCAGGTCACGCGCGCGCTCATCGACGAGCAGCTCGCCGGTCTCGACGTGCTGGTGTGCCCGGCGATGCCGACACCGGCGCCGCCGCAACCGGATCCGCAGGCGGTGATGGCGAACGACGAGGTGCCGGGCTTGATCCGTTTCTCGGCGCCGACCAATTTCTCCGGCCATCCGAGCCTCACCGTGCCGAACGGCTTCACTGCCGACGGCCTGCCGCTCGCCATGCAGTTCATCGCCCGCCACGGCGACGAGGCCGCGGTGCTGCGCGCCGGCGCCGCCTACGAAATGCTCACCGACTGGCACACGCGGCGTCCGCCGCTGTAGGCGGGCACGGCGCCCGCCGGCCGCCATTGGCGGCGGGCACTGGCGCCGCGCGCGGGGTGGTGCGGTTGGCATCACGTGATGTCGAGGCGCCGGGGCGGTTATCCTCGCTGCCGGGCAATTTCCTCACACGCACACCGGGAGCGCCAGCAGACATGACCGAAGAACTGTTTCGCGATGACGCCTACCTGCGCGAGTGCAGCGCGACGGTCGTCGCACTGACCGACGCGGGCGTGGTGCTCGACCGCACCGTGTTCTATCCCGAGGGCGGCGGGCAGCCGGGTGATCGTGGTGAACTGCGGGGTGATGACGGCCGGGCCTGCAGCGTCGTCGATACGCGCAAGGATGAAGCCGGCCGCCTGGTGCACTGTCTCGGTGAGGGCGACACGGCGCCGGCCGTCGGCAGCCGCGTGACGGCAGGCATCGACTGGGACTACCGCTATCGCCACATGCGCACCCACACTTGCCTGCATCTGCTCTGTGCACTGGTGCCGCACGCGGTGACCGGCGGCGCCATCAGCCAGGACAAGGGCCGGCTCGATTTCGACATGGCAGAAACGCTCGACAAGGCTGCGCTCGAGGACGCGCTGAACGCGCTCGTCGCCGCCGATCACGCGGTCGCCTACCGCTGGATCAGCGACGCCGAGATGGCCGCCAACCGCGATCTCGTGCGCACGATGTCGGTTGCGCCACCGCAGGGCCAGGGGCGTGTGCGCCTGGTCGCCGTCGAGGGCGTGGACCTGCAGCCGTGCGGCGGCACCCACGTCGCGCGTACCGGCGAGATTGGCCCGGTGCGCATCGGCAAGGTCGAGAAGAAAGGCCGTCAGAACCGCCGCATCAACGTGCATCTCGCGTAACCTCGAAGCTATCCCCAACGGGGTCAGACACCTGTGGATAAGTCGCCGGCGGCGAACGTCGCGGCGCGCGCGTGAGTGCCGCCTGCCCGACGGGATGCCTGCGCCGCCGATAGTCGGTGCGGGGTCGTCCGCGGCGAAGCGCGGGGCCGAGGGCTTGATCACGGTGTCGTCGCGCGGTGCGCTGTGCCGCGCTCGCGCGGGGCGCGGGCCGCGTCGAGCGCATGGGCAATCTGCGCACGGAAGGCGGAACCGCCGAGTGCCTGTCCACAGCGGGTGTGACGTCGGATGCTTTCCAGGCGTATCGGGCCGAGCGGCGCGGCGAACAGCCCGCGGTAGGCGGCCTGGCGCCGCGCGGGCGAGGCGCCGAGCGCCTGGTAGAGCGGGTGAGGCTCGAGCAGCGGCTCGCACGCGCCCTCCGCGTTGGCACGATAGCTCGACCACGCGAAGTCGCCGGCCCGCGGCACCAGGCCGGCGCGGACAGGGTTCTGCTCGATGTAGCGATGGCAGGCGAAGAGGTAGTCGTCAGCGTCGACGAGCGTCGCCCGGTAACGGCTCTCCCACAAGGTGCCGGTGCGGCCGTAGCGCCGGTTGAACCAGCCGACGTAGCGCACGCCCACCGATTGCATGAAGCGGCCCACGGCGCCATCGATGGCCGGGGTGAGAAGCAGGTGGACGTGGTTGTCCATGAGCACGTAGGCGTGCACCGCGACGTGCAGCGGGCGCGCGCAGGTCAGCACGAGATGGCGGAAGTAGCGACGATCGTCGTCGCCGCCGAAGATGCGCCGGCGATCGTTGCCGCGCTGCACCACGTGCTGCGGGTAACCGGCAAGGTCGAGACGTGGCTGTCTGCTCATGGTTCACCTCCCTGTAAACCGTCGATCTCGTCTGGAGCGGCGTGGTGCCATCATGCCGCTGACGCCGACATCCTGTCAGCGTGACGCGAGTCTCGCCCTGCCCTGACGACGGGTCAAGACCCGAGCCGCCGGCCGTTGCTCGGCAGGCCTGTCGTGTGGTGGTGGACGCTGCCGACACCGCCGTTCGAGGTCAAGCCTCAGCGAGCGTGACGGACGAGACCGGCGACAGTCGCGGTGAGGATATCCACAAAGGGGTCAGACCCCTGTGGATAACGTTATCCCCAATGGGGTCAGACACTTGTGGGTAAGTGGCGGGGTCAGGGGCGCGCGCGGGCGAGTTCGACGGCGCGCCAGAGGTACCAGCTGGCAACGCTGCGGTAGGGGCGCCAGCGCTCGGCGTAGGCGGCCAGCGCCTTGCGCTCGGTCTCGCCGCGGCGGCCCATCAGGATGGCGTGCCCCTGGCGCAGGCCGAGGTCGTCGACCGCCATGACGTCGCCGCGGCCGAGGCGGAACATGAGCATCATTTCGACCGTCCAGCGGCCGATGCCGCGCACGCGGGTGAGTGCGGCGATGGCGGTCTCGTCGTCCATCTGGCGGAGCTGCGCGAGGGTCGGCACTTCGCCCGCGAGGCTGCGTTCGGCGAGATCGGTGAGCGCGAGCAGCTTGTTGTTCGACAGGCCCGCCTCGCGCAGACGCGCGGACGGCAAGGCGAGCAGGTTGCGCGCGGTGAAGTCGCGCTCGCCGCGCGGGAACAGCGCGCACACGCGGCCGAAGATGGTCGCCGCCGCTTTGCCGCTCAGCTGCTGGTAGACGATGGCGCGTGCGAGGGCGAGGAAGATGCTCGCGGTGTGGCGCAACGCGATCTTGGGCGGGCCGACCTGGTCGATGATGCCGGCGAGACGCGGGTCGGCCTTGCGGAGGTGCTGCACGGCCTCGAACAGGTCGTACTCGAAGCCTTCGAAGGGCACCTCGCGGGCACCCTCGATGCGCAGCATCCACGCCTTGGTGGTGGCGCCACCGGCCGCGGAAAAGCCCCCCGCCCGCCCGCCGGCGGCGAGCACGCGGTGACACGGCACGATGACGGGGTACGGGTTGGCGCCCATCGCCTGGCCGACCGCGCGGGCCGATTGCTGCGCACCAATGCGCGCGGCGAGCTCGCCGTAGGTGACGGTCTGGCCGGGCGGGATGCGCCGCGCGGCCGTATACAGCTGGCGGCGGAAGGTCGTGAGGCCGGTGAAGTCGAGCTCGATCGCGCCAAGGTCGCGCTGGCGGCCATCGAGGTGCGCGCAGATGGCATCCCGCGCGCGCCGCGCCGCGCCGCGCGGGCTGGCCTCGGCGAGCGCGGGAAAGCGGTTGGCGAGGCGGGCGAGCGTTGCCGCGGGCGTCAGCTCGGGCAGCTGCACGGCGGTCACGCCGGCATCGTTCCACGCCATGCCGCAGGGGCCAATCGCAGTGTCGAACAGGGTATAGCCAGTGGTGGACATCGGCGGGCTCGCGGGCACGGCGAAAAGAATCTGCTGCAACGTCGGCAACGACGTGCGGTGCTCATTCTCGCCCATTCGCGCCGTCCTTGTCGCTCGCCGAGCACGCATCGGCGTGCTGGACGCCGCGCCGCGCCGGGAATGGCGCGCGGCGATTGCCGGCGCGGTTGTCGGCGCGCCGGCCCAGGCGGTATCGTCTGCGCCTTTCCGCGCACGGGGACTTGACGTGATCTATCAACTCGACGAGCGGCGTGTCGTCGCCGAGGGCGACTATTTCGTCGCCGACAGCGCTGCCGTGATCGGCTCGGTGCTGCTGAAGAAGGACGCCAGCATCTGGTTCGGCGCGGTGCTGCGCGGCGACAACGACCTCATCACCGTCGGTGAGGGCTCGAACGTGCAGGACCTCTCGGTGCTGCACACCGATCCGGGTTGCCCGCTCGTGATTGGCGCCAACTGCACCATCGGCCACAAGGTCATGCTGCATGGCTGCACCATCGGCGACAACTCGCTGGTCGGCATCAACGCGGTGGTGCTCAACGGCGCGACGATCGGGCGCAATTGCCTCATCGGCGCCGGCGCGCTGATCACCGAGGGCACCGAGATTCCGGACGGCAGTCTCGTCATGGGGGTGCCGGGCAAGGTCAAGCGCAGCCTGGACGAGACACAGATCGCGGGCCTGACACGCTCGGCGCAGGGTTACGTGGCCAACTTCAAGCGCTTCAAGGCGGGGCTCGTGGTGCAGGCAGAGGCCGACCGGCCTGGATGAACAGTGCGACTGGCCAAGGCGACTGACCAGGCCGACTGACCGCCTCCCTCCTCGGGCTGGCCAGCGCTGTGAAGCGCCGCGCCTGGCCGCCGCCGCGGCCGTCGCGCCCGGCCATGTCGTCAGCCGCTCAGCCGGATGCGGGCGAGGTGCACGCCCGGTCTGCCGCACGCACCTTCCCGCCACGTTGCGACGTGCGCCCGGCCAGCGTCCCCGCGACCTCGCGCCGCGGGAGCGGCGCGCCGGCGATCACGCCGGGGGAACGTCGATTGGCGCCGGCGCCGCGCCCGCGACGCAGCGCTCCCAGGCGGCCAGCACGCCGCGCTCGAAGTCGTGTACGCGTGCGACAGTGTCGAACAGCGGCGCCGTGCGCGAGGCGAGCATGCGGCGCAACCGGGCGCGCTGTTCGGGGTCATCGACCAGCACACGGGCGAGCTCGACGTAGCGCTCCGCGTCGGCGCACACGAGTGCGCCGAGGCCGGCGGCACTGGCCTGGCTCGCGCCGATGCGCCCGGGCCACTGCGCGCCGTTCAGGGTCACCATCGGGACGCCGGCGAGCAGCACGTCGTTGGCGGTGACGTGGGCGCTGCACACGAAGGTGTCGAGGTAGACATCGGCATGCCTGAGGCGGCTGCGGTAGGACGGCACGTCGATGCGCGGCGCGAACACCAGCCGCGCCGGGTCGACGTCGCGCGCGGCAGCCTCGCGCGCGAGGTTGCCGGCCGTGTGCGGCAGACCCTCGAGCAACCACAGCTGGGTCTGCGGGCATGCCTGCAGGATGCGCATCCAGGCGTCGAACACCCGCGGTTCGATCTTGGACGGGTTGTTGTGGCAGGCGAGCACCACGGCGTCGTCGCGCAGGCCCTGGGAGGCGCCCGAAGGGCGCGGTGGTGCCACGCCGAGCGTGCCAACGGCGAGCAGGTGGGCGTGTGGCAGGCGGATGAGCGCCTCGCTGAAGGCTGCATCGGTCGGTTCCGGTGAGGCGATGCGATCGCTCATGACGTAGTCGCACAGGCCCGGGCCGAGGCTGCCCGGAAAGCCGGCGTAGCCGATCACGAGCGGTGCCGGGCGCAGCGCCAGGATCTCCGCCCGGCCGTGCTGCAGGTAGCCGCCGGCATCGATGAGGATGTCGATGCCGAGGGCGGCAATCGCGGCGGCGGCCGCGGCATCGTCGCATGCGGCGAGGTCGTGGCAGGCGATGCCGTGCGCGGCGAGGACATCCTGCACGTCGGCATCGGAACGATGCAGCGAGAGTGCGTGGAACTCGAAGCGCGCGCGGTCATGGTGGGCGACCAGCGGCATGAACACGTGGTTGCCGGGATGCGCGCGGAAGTTCGGCGAGAGGTAGCCGATGCGCAGACGTGTGCGCGGGGCGGCCGGGCGCACGCGGGGTCGCGGCAGGGCGCGTACGTTGGCGTGCACCTCGGCGGCGACGTCGGCGGCGAGCGCCGCGCGGGTCGGCGCGGCGAGCGGCAGGTGCTGGGCGACGAAGACCAGGGCGCGGTCGCGCAGGGCCGTCGCAGAGCCGGTACTCGCTGCGACGAGACGGGTGAAATCGGCGACGAAGGCATCGCGATCGCGCCAGTTGCAGCGCCGTTGCCGCTCCCAACCGGCCACCAGGTAGATGCGCCGGGCATCCAGCAGCGGGCCGTCGCTGCGCACGCCGGCCAACGCCATGCGGCCGTAGCGCTCGACCGCCGCGGCGTCGATGCTGCGCGCGTGCGCGAGCGCCGCCTCGGCGGCGTCGAGCTGACCGAGGGTCGCGTGCGCAACGGCGCGGCCGGTCCACGGTTCGGCGCGCGCCGCGCCCTGCTCGTCGGCGAGCACGCAGGCGCGCTCGTAGTGCGCCAGCGCCTCGCGCAGTGCGCCGCGGCCGAGCGCGCAGGCGCCCGCGAGCTGGCGCGCTTCGGCGAGATTGGGGAAGAGGGTGACGAGGCGCGCGGCATCGGCGGCGACGGCATCGGCACGGCCGCGGCGCAGCTCCAGCGCAATGCGATTCTGCAGCGCATCGCCCATGCCCGGGAACACGGCGAGCGCACGATCGTAGTGCGCGAGCGCCTCGGCATCGCGCCCGAGCGCTTCCAGCGCGACGCCGGCGTTGACGTTGAGGCGCGGATTGTCGGGCGTCTGCGCGAGCGCCTCGGCGAATACCGCGAATGCCTCGGCGTGATGACCGCGCGCGCCGAGCAGCGCACCGAGCGCGCCACGCGGACGCGGATCGGCGGGCGCCAGCCGCCGGGCCTCCTCGAAGGCCGCAATGGCCGTCTTCTCGTCACCACCCTGGTGGGCCGCGGCACCGCGCAGGAACCACGCTTCGGCGTCTGCCGGCGCCGCATCACAGCGGGCTGCCGCGCGTGCCGCCGCGGCAGCGGTGTCGCCGGCACGCAGCAGCGCGAGCACGGCGTCCGGCTCCCATGGCGTGGTTACGTCGCCGTCAGTCATCGAGCAGGCTCACGAAATCCTCGAAGCCGTTATCGCGCTCGACCGCGTTCACCCGCTCGAAGGTGTAGTTGAATGCTGCGCCGAAGCGCTCGTCGAGGCGCGCGGCGAGGCCGGCTTGTTCGCTGGCGTCGAGCACGCGCGTGGTGACCAGCCGTACGCGGATGTGGTCGGGCCGGTCCTGCACCAGCTGGATCTGCTCGATCGCCGGCAGCCACGACCACACGGCAGCGCTGAAGGTCGGCCAGTGCGCGGTGCCGTCCGGGCGCCGGAGCAGGTTACGGCGCCGGCCGACGATCCGCGCGAGCACGGGCAGGCCGCGCCCGCAGGGACACGGTGGGCCGACTTCTGCGTAGTCACCGAGCTCGTAGCGCACCAGCGGCATGGCAAAATTGTGCAGCGCGGTGACGACCACGCGGCCGATTGCGCCGGGCGCGCACGGACGCCCGGCGTCGTCGAGCACTTCCACCAGAAGGGATTCCGCCATCACGTGGTAGTGCTCGTGCCCCGGGCACTGGAGGGCGATCACGCCGACCTCCTCGGCGCTGTAGGTGTCGACCAGGGGTACGTCCCACGCGGCCGCGCACAGCGCGCGCGTGTCCGGGCGCAGCATTTCGGCGTAGCTGCGGACCTCGCGCAGCCGCGGCAGGCGGATGCCGTGCCGCAGGCAGTGACGGGCGAGCCCGTGCAGGTTGGTGGCCGCGGCGAGCAGGTAGTCGGGGTCTTCCGCGGCGAGCCAGCGCGCCTGGACGTCGAGCGGATGGTGGGCATCAAGCGAGACGCTCGGTCCGGTCACGAACACACCCGCGGTGGCATTGCCCCAGCCGGCGTGGCGGCGATCGGCGATGCGCGTCTTGATGACTGCCAGCGTGCCGCCGAGGTCGCGCTCGTGCCAGAGATGCTCGCGCAGCACCAGAGCGCGGTACCAGAGGTCGGTCAGGCCGGTGCCGACGATGGCGAGCGGTACCCCGGTGGAGCCGGTCGTGGTGTAACGCACCAGCGCGCCATGATCGGGTGGTAGGAGGCGTGAGCGCAGCGCATCGGCATCGTCTTTGACGGTGCCGCGGGTCAGGTGCGGTACGGCGGCGAAGGCGTCGGGGTCGAGCCCACCGTCGAGGTCGAGTGCCGCCAGCGCGGCCTCGTACCAGGGTGTCGTGCGCCGCGCATGCGCGAGCAGCACGGCGAGCTGTTCGCGCTGGTGGTGGGCGAGTGCTGCCGGTGCGAGCCATTGCGTCTGCTCGAGCAATTGCAGCACCGCGAGCATGCCGGTCGCGCTCGCATGGGGCAGCGCGGGGAAAGCGAACTCCGCGGCCGCCGCGACGACGGGTGGCCACGGCGCGGCACCGGGGGCGCCGGTCATGGCGTCGTCAGCGCGCTCGCGATGGCGCCCGTCGGCTCACTCGGGGACGGCGACGCCGGCTTTCTCGAAGGCGACCACGCCGTTGATCGGGTAGCCGGTGGTGCTGTCGACGTAGACGTCGTAGGCATAGCCCGCGCGGCTCGCGCCGCGACCGGCGAAGAAGCCCTGGATCTGCGTGTTGTAGGCGCCCGAGAAACTGTCGGCGCTCGACCACACGCCACTGCCGCCGAAGGCGCCACCCGGGCCGGCCGCGATCGGCATGGTGCCGCTGTTGATGGTGACGTCCTGGTTGGCGAAATCGAGCACGAGGCTGGTCTGCACGGTGCTGGCGCCGAAATCGGCGGCGAGCGAACCGGTCACGGCAAGGAACTCGCCGAAATCCGCGTCGCCTTCGAAGCCGTCGTCGCCGAAGCTCGGCGTGGTGGCACCGATGAGGTTGTAGGTGGCCACTGCGCTCTGGTCGGCGAGGCTGCCGAGATCGGCTTCCGGGGTGGGGATGCCGACCACGTAGTGGAGGCTCTCGTTGCCATCCTCGAGCCACACCTCGCCGCCGTTGAAAGGCGACCCGGTGTGTTTGCCACCGGTCCAGCGGCCCCAGGCGATGACGCGGTCGGCATCGACGCCCACTTCGGTGAGGGTGGCCGGCGAATCCAGGCTCTGGTCGAAGGCGACGCTTTCGGTGCCGTCGTCCTGCCACTGTGCGGATTCGAGGCCGAGCCCGCTGTTCAGCACCGCGGTGACGAAGTCGGGCGCGACGCCGCGCGCGAGCAGGGTGTCGGCATCGGGCCCGGCATTGCCGAACTCGGCGCCGTCGCCGCCGTAGCTCATGGCGAGAAAGAGGCCGCTCTGCTCGCCTTCCGCGAGCATCGGGTCGCCCGGTGGTGGCGGCTCGGGCGGTTCCGGTGGCTCGGGTGGCGGCGCCGGCGGTTCGGGAATGACGGCGAGGTCGCCGTCGTCCTCGCGGAACTCGCCGCCGGCGTAGGTGACCGGTGCGTTCGGCGGCAGCACCACCTTGCGCGTGGTCCGCAGACCCTCGCTGGTCGGGTCCTTCACGTAGACGGTCTGACCGGCGTTGAGCACCACCTCGCCCGCTTCGTTGGTGACCACGCACACGCCTTCGCCGCAGGACACCGTGAGCGAGTCGCCGAGCTGGGCGAGATACTCGGTGCCACGGATGCCGATGGTCGCCACCGGCGTGGTGACGCGGTAGCTGTTGCGGTTGCTCTTGCCGATGAGGCCGGTGATGGCGCGTACGCCGCCCTTCAGCAGGCTGAAGAAGCTGCGCTCCTCGCCGTCCTCCTCGTCCTCGAAGTGGTAGTCGTCGACGCGGAACTCGCTGCCCGGCTGCAGTGACATGTAGCCGCCGTCGCGAAAGCGCAGCCAGGCACGGCCGGCATGGGTTTCGATGGTGTCGCCGACGCGAATGGCAGCGCCCTTGGCGAGCCCGCGTACACTGCCGTCGGCACCGGTGGCGGTCACGTCACCGACCGCGAAGTCGACCTTGCCGGCGCGCGTGGCGGCGTGGGCTGCAAACGGCACGGCGCCGCAGGCACAGGCGACGAAGGTGGCCAGCGTGCGGCGGCGGAACGGGATCGCGGTCGGGGTCGGCTTGGGCATGACGATGCTCCGGGCGCGCGTCTTCAATTGAACTCGCGCCTGAGTGTAACGGCGAAGAGCAGGCGGTCGTAGTCGTTGACGATGATGTTCGAGTCGTTGTTCACGTAACTCAGCTGCGCGTTCGCGCGCCAGGCCGGTGCCGGGCGGTAGCTGACGCCGAGTCGGAACTGGTAGCGGTTGTCGTCACGCGTCCGCTGGAATGCGGGTTCGGGCCCGTCGTAATCGCGAAATTCGACGTCGATGCCGCCGAAGGCGCGCCAGGCCCGCGCGAGTGCGACCTCCGAGCCGACACGGAAGCCGTAGAGGTCGTGGCCGAGTTGCGGCACGTTGGAGCGCCGCTCGTCCTCGGTGCCGGCATACGCACTGACGAAAAGCACCGGGTTGAAGCGCACCGCGAAGGCATGCGAGAGCCCGGCGCCGCCGACATAGCGCATGGCGTCGCGGACGTCCTGGCCAGGGTAGTCGAGGCCGAAGATCTGCATGAAGGCGCTGGCGCGGGTACGCGCGTCGAGCTCGCGGTTCCAGCCGCCGACGATGCCGTAGGCGTTGCGGAAGGTGTGGTTGTCGACGAGGAAGGTCTCGCCCTGCAGCGCCAGCGTGAAGGCATTGAGCCCGTGGGTGAAGCCGATGCCGGCGTGGGCGTCGACGCTGCTGGTCTCGAAATCGTCGTCGGAGAAGTGTTCGCGCTTGGCGATGTTGCCGCCGCCGATCAGGTCGAACTGGCCGACCAGCGGGTGACTGCCGACGAAGCCGGCGGCGATCGAGCCGAAGCCGTCGGATTCTTCGACGCCGTCGTCGGAGAGGCGGAAGATCAGGCCGCCGAAAGCGGGCACGGCGATGTTGCGCGTATCGGTCGCGCTGTTGACGTTGCTGTCGTAGCCGAAGCCGGCCTCGATATAGGCACGCAGGCTGCGGCGGTCACCGACGAGGCGCTCGTCGATGGCGCCCAGGAAGCGCTGCATGGCCTCGGCAACCTGCGGGGGCACGCCCTGCTGGCGCACCGCTTCGAACTCGCCGCGTGCGGTCTCGAGTTCGCCGAGCTGGAAGTAGGCGCGTGCGATCTCGGCGCGCGCACGGGCATGGTCGGGCTCGACGGCGAGTACGCGCTCGAGCGCGAACACGGCGCGGCCGGGGCGACCGCTGTCGAGTGCGGCGAGGCCGAGCAGGTAGTCGAAATCGGGGTTGCCGGCGCGTTCCGCCTCGTCCGCCGCGAGGAGCTCGTAGGCCTGCTCGGCGTCGCCGTTCTGCAGCAGCGTGAAGGCCTGCTCGAGGTCGGCAGCGCGCGCCGCGGGCAGCAGCAGGCAGGCGAGCAGCAGGGTGAGAGTGAGCTTGGTGGCACTGGCGGACATGGTGGTTTCCCGGGCGCAGTCAGGGCGGCGTGCGGCGCGAGACCGGCACGAAATTGACAAAACACATGAAGTTTAGGTCCGAGCCGTGTGATTTTCCATCATGCTGTGGAGAAACCCGACGTGTTCATGCGGCACCGGCGCGTGTTTCCTGCTCGACCAGGCAGACGAATTCCTCGTACTTGCCCCCCGCTCCGCGCGCGATGTTCCGCTCGTGATAACTGAACTCGACCACGAACGGATGGCCGAGCGCACCCGTGAGGATGTCCGCCAGCCGCGTTTCCTCGGCAGCGTCGAGCGCGCGATCGACAACCAGGCGCAGCTCGAGGCGCGCCAGGTCGTGCTGGATGACCTGGTACTGGCGTACCGGGGCCACGTCACGAAAACGCGCGAAGCCGACCTGGGGCCAGTGCCGGGAGCCGTCCGGCAGGTGCACCATGTGGCGTGTGCGACCGAGGATGCGCGCGAGCGTGAGCAGCCCGCGCCCGCACGGACAGGGTGGTGCGAGCTCCGCCCAGTCGTTCAGGGCGTAGCGCAGCAAGGGCGTGGCGAAATTCGTCAACGGCGTCACCACGAGCTGGCCGACGCCGCCAGGTGGGACCGGCACGCCGCGCTCGTCCAATACTTCGACATACAGCGTTTCGGACATCACGTGATAGTGAGTGCTCACTGGGCATTGCATGGCGAGATAGCCGAGTTCACGTGAGCTGTAGACGTCGGTAAGCGCAACACCCCAGCGCTCGCGGCAGCGCTCGCGCAACCCCGCCGGCAGCGTTTCGCCCACCGTGCGCACTTCGCGCAGGCGCGGCAGCGTCCAGCCGTGGTCGGCGGCGTGCTCGAGCAGCGCGGCGAGGTTGGTCGGGTAGGTCAGCAGGTAGTCGGGGTCGAAGCGGGTAAGCCAGGCGGCCTGACGGTCGACGTCGGCCGCGAGCGGCAACAGGCCCATCGGGCCGGTCGCGTGCAGGCGCGCAACCGGTGCGCCCCACGAAGGACGCAGCGCACCGTCTGCGCCAACCGCCGCGACGTCGTCGAAGACCCGGATCGAGGCCAGTCGGCCAGCGAACTCGCGCGCATGCCAGTAATGTTCGCGCAGCGTCAGCGCCTCCCACCAGCGGCGGTCGAGCGCGCTCATGCGTACCCGCACCGGCTCCCCGGTCGAGCCCGAGGTCGCGGCCGCGCCCAGCGCGCCGCAGGCCGCCGGCACCGCCCGGCTGTCGAGCGCGTGGCCGGCATCCTGCACGTCGCGGCGGGTCAACAGCGGCAGCGCGCGGTAGCCCTCGGCGGTGAGTGTCCCGGGTGCAGGCAGCGGGCGGCCGAGCCGCTCGCGGTACCACGGCACGGTCCCGGTGGCATGGGTGAGCAGGCGTTCGAGCTGCGCGAGCTGCGCCGCCTCGAGTTCCGCCGCGGACCACCACTGGGTGCGTTCGAGCTGGAACAACAGGGCGGCGAGCTGTGCGCCGGCAGCATCGGGTAGCGGCGGCCAGCGCACGGTCGTCAAGCCCGGCCGCCGGCGCGCCAGCGCCGCCGCAGCCTGCGCGGCCTGCGGACGACCGCGCGGGTCGGCGTCGCTCGATGGGTTCAAGCCGGGGAGCCTCCGATGGCGGTCGGGTCAGGCGCGTGGCGCCGTGCGGCGACCATGCTGCGCCGCCGGTCGCGGCGACGCAAGCCCCCGCGGCATGCCGGCCAGCGGCCTATACTGCGCGCCTCACCATGCCCGGAGCCGAGCCATGCATGCCGACGCAGGTCCCGTTATCGACGCGGCGCGACAGTTCGCTGCTCACGTCATTGCGCCGCAGGCGGAAGCCTGGAACGCAGCCGGCAGCCTGCCGCGTAGTGTCTTCGCCGACGCGGCGGCGGCCGGGCTGACCGGGTTGCTGGTGCCGCCCGCACAGGGTGGGCAGGGACTCGGCGTGGCCGCTTATGCCGAGGTGTTGAGCGTACTCGCCGGCGCCTGCATGGCATCCACCTTCGCCCTCGTGGTGCACAACAATCTCGCCGCCATGATCGCGCGCCACGGCAGCGCGACGCAGGTCGCGCGCTACCTGCCGGGCCTGCTCGCCGGCGAAGCCGTCGGCGCCTTCCTGCTGACCGAGCCGGGCGCCGGCAGCGATGCCCAGGCCATCACCACGCGCGCCGCGCGTGACGGCGACGGCTGGGTGCTGGATGGGGCCAAGGCCTGGATCAGCAACGCGCGCCATGCCGATGTGCTGGCGGTGTTCGCGCAGACCCGAGCGGGCAGCGGCGCTGCCGGCATCGCGGCTTTCCTGGTGCCGGGCGATACGCCCGGGCTCAGCCGTACCGCTGCCTACGAACTCCTCGGCGGCCATGCGCTCGGCACCGGCGGCATCGCCTTCGAGCGCTGCCGCATCGGCGACGACGCGCTCATCTTCGCGCCGGGCGCGGGGCTCAAGGCGGCCCTCGCCGGCATCGACGTCGCCCGCATCGCGGTCGCGGCGATGTGCTGCGGCATGCTCGATCGCGCGCTCACCGTCGCCCTCGAGCGGACCGCCGGGCGCGCGGCCTTCGGTGCCCACGTCGGCGACTTCCAGGGCGTGCAGTGGATGCTCGCCGACTGCGCCACCGACCTCGCCGCCGCGCGCGCGTTGACGGCGCAGGCCGCCGCCGCGGCCGAGCGCGGCGTGTCGGCCACCCTCGCCGCGGCGCATGCGAAGAAGTTCGCCACGCGCGTCGCCTTCGCGCGCATCGCCGAATGCATGCAGCTGTGCGGCGCGCACGGCCTGACCCGAGAGCTGCCGCTCGCGCGTCACCTCGAGTGCGCCAAGCTCGCGCAGTATCTCGATGGTGCCACCGAGATTCAGAACGTCGTCATCAGCCGCGCGCTGCGCACGCCGGCGCGGCCCTGAACGCGCGGCTGCGCGCTGCCGTCGCCGCGCGCTGTCATCGCGCCGTCATCGTGCACCGCGACCGACCGGCGTAAGCTCGACGGCTGTCGCCGTCACGGGCCTGCTCGAATCGTCACATGAACCCCGGCCGCCGCCGCATCCTCGCCACCCTTGCCGCGACCGGCGCAGGCGGCCTGTCGGCGATACTCGCCGCCGCGCGCGCGCCAGCCGTGCTGGCCGCGCCGACGGCCCGGCCGGCGATGCCGAGCGGGATCATGAGCGGTGACGTCGACGGCGATCGCGCGGTGATATGGAGTCGTACCGATCGTCCCGCGCGCCTGTGGGTGGAATACACCACCGGGGCGCGCTTCGAGCGTGCCGTGCGCGTGCGCGGTCCGGCCGCGCTCATGACGACCGATTTCACCGCGCGCGTCGACCTCGCTGCCCTGCCGCGCGGCGCGACGGTGCAGTACCGCGCGTGGTTCGAGGATCTCGCGACGCCTGGGCTGCGCTCGGCGCCGCTCGCCGGCAGTTTCCGCGTACCGCCGCGGCAGCCGACGCGCGATCTCGTGTTCGCCTTCTCCGGCGACGAGGCCGGCCAGGGCTTCGGCATCAATCCCGAGGCCGGCGGTTATCGCCTCTACGACGCCGTGCTTCGCCATGCGCCGGACGTGTTCATCCATTGCGGTGACCAGGTCTATGCCGATGGGCCGTTGCAGGAATCGCTGACGCTCGCCGACGGTCGCGTGTGGCGCAACCTGGTGACGCCGGCCAAGGCCCGCGTGGCGCAGTCGCTCGACGACTTCCGTGGCAACTACGCCTACAACCTGCTCGATGCGCACAAGCGTGCCTGCGCCGCCGAAGTCCCGTTCCTCGTGCAATGGGACGACCACGAGACGCGCAACAACTGGTACCCGGGCCAGCAGCTCGACGATCCGCGCTATGACCGCGTACGCAGCGTCGACCTGCTGGCGGCCCACGCGAACCGCGCACTGCGCGAGTACAACCCGCTACGCTGGCAGGCGCAGGCGGCCGATCGGCTCTACCGCGCCTGCGACCTGGGACCGCTCGCCGAGGTGTTCCTGCTCGATCTGCGCAGCCACCGCGGTGCGCCCTCGGCGAACCGCCAGGCGGCACCCTCGGCGGCGACGGCGTTGTTCGGCGCGGCGCAGTTCGCCTGGCTGAAAGCGCGCCTGCTGGCCTCGCGGGCGTGCTGGAAGATCATTGTTGCCTCGATGCCGATCGGACTCGTCGTGCCCGACCGCCACGGTGGCGGCGTGGTACGCCACGAAGGCATCGCCAACGGCGACGCCGGCGCGGCGCGCGGGCGCGAGCTTGCCATCGCCGCCCTGCTCGCCTTCCTGCGCGAGCACGGCATCGTCAACACCGTGTGGCTGACTGCCGACGTCCACTATGCCGCGGCCCATCACTACGACCCCGGACGCGCGCGGGGTCTCGAGTTCCTGCCCTTCTGGGAGTTCGTCGCCGGCCCGATCAACGCCGGCACCTTCGGACCCAATGCGCTCGACGCCACCTTTGGTCCCGAGGTGCGCTTCGCGCGCCCTGCCGCTGTGCCGGGGCAGTCGCCGCTCGATGGCGGCCAGTATTTCGGTCTCGGGCGCATCGATCACCGCACGCGCGAGCTGACCGTGGGCCTGCGTGACATCGATGACCGCCTGCTGTGGGAAACCACCCTCGCGCCGTTGTGAAGCACGCCGCGCGGTGATCCCACGGGGCCCGCCGCGGCGTAGCAGCGGCCATGGACGCATCAATCCCACTTCCGCGCCGGCGCCGCTCCGCGCTGCTCGGCCTCACCCTCCTCCTCGGCGGCTGCGGCGGCCTGCGCCTCGAGGACTATGCCGACGCCACGCCGCAGTTCGACCCGCGCACCTTCTTCGACGGCCGCGTGCAGGCATGGGGCGTCGTGCAGGACTGGCGCGGCCGCGTCGTGCGGCGTTTCGAGGTCGACATCGCCGGCCACCGCGAGGGTGATGGCGTGGTGCTCGAGGAGGACTTCGTCTACGCCGACGGCGAACGCGACCAGCGCACCTGGCACATCAGCCCCGATGGCGCCGGTCGGTTCGTCGGCCGCGCCGACGACATCATCGGCACCGCCGCCGGCGAGACCAGCGGCAATGCCATGCGTTGGCGCTACACGATGGATCTCGTCGTCGACGGGCGCAGCTGGCGGGTCGCGTTCGACGACTGGATGTGGCTGGTCGACGAGCGCCAGCTGTTCAACCGTTCCTACATCCGCAAGTTCGGCCTGACCGTGGCCGAAGTGAGCATCTTCATGCAGCGCGTCGAGTGAGCATGGATGCTGCGCCCGGCGCGCCCGTGGTCGGCCGCGCCGGGCGCCGCGCGCTCACAGGTCCGCGTACTCGCCGATGATCTGCTTGCCGAGCGCCATCATGTGCACCTGGTCGGGGCCGTCGGCCTGGCGGCACCAGCGCGCGTAGCTGAACGCCTCGGCCATGAAGTAGTCGCTGGTGAAGCCGCCGGCGCCGTGAATCTGCATGCAGCGGTCGATGACCGTCTGCGCCATCATCGGGACCACGATCTTGGCCGCAGCGATCAGGTCGCGGGCGTCCTTCGGCCCCACCTCGTCCATCTTGCGCGCGGTCTTCAGGGTGAGCAGGCGGGCCTGCTCGATCTCTGCGTAGCACTTGGCGACGTCCTCGCGCACCGACTGGTGCTCGGCGAGCTTGCGACCGAAGGTCGAGCGCGACACGGCGCGCTTGCAGGCGAGTTCGAGCGCACGCTGCGCGCAGCCGATCAGGCGCATGCAGTGGTGGATACGGCCCGGCCCGAGGCGGCCCTGGGCGATCTCGAAGCCGCGTCCTTCGCCGAGCAGGATGTTCTCCTTCGGTACGCGGACGTTGTCGAAATGCACTTCGGCGTGGCCGATCGGGGCGTCGTCGTAGCCGAAGGTGGTCAGCGGCCGCACGATCTTCACCCCGGGCGTGTTCTTCGGCACCAGCACCTGGCTCTGCTGCAGGTGGCGGTTGGGGTTGTCCGGGTCGGACTTACCCATGACGATGAAGATCTGGGTGCGCTCGTACATGGCATTGGTGATGAACCACTTCTTGCCGTTGATGACGTAGTCGTCGCCGTCCGGCAGGATCGAGGTCTGCACGTTGGTCGCGTCGCTCGAGGCGACGTCGGGCTCGGTCATGCAGTAGGAGGAGCGGATTTCGCCGGCCAGCAGCGGTTCGAGCCACTGTTTCTTCTGCGCCTCGGTACCGTATTTCATGAACACTTCCATGTTGCCGGTATCGGGGGCATTGCAGTTGAACACCTCCGGTGCCCACAGCACGCGGCCCATGATCTCGGCAAGCGGCGCGTAGTCCTCGTTCTTCAGCCCGCCGTGGCTGTGCGGCACGAACAGGTTCCACAGGCCGTCGAACTTCGCCTTCTCCTTCAGCTCGTCCATCAGCGGCACGCGACCGAAGCGGTCCGGCAGGGCGTGGAGCTCGTCGTGGTAGCGCTGTTCGTTGGGATAGATGTGCTCGTCCATGAAGGCCTGCAGGGCGAGCTTGAGGGTGTCGGGCGATTCGGTGATGTCGGCGTACTTCGTCACAGTGTCTTTTCCGGTTGAAACTGGCACGATTCTAGCGCCTCGCGGCGCCGCCGCTAAGGCAACCGCGTGCGCGCGGCAACAGTCGGATAAGCTGTTGGCTTCGTCGGACCTGCCGCCGGAGCCTCCATGCGCAGACTGACCACCGTCCTGGCTCTGCTTTGCGCCGCGCTGGCCGCGGGGGCCGAGCCGAGCGTCGCGCCCGGCGCCAATCGCCGCTATCTCGCGCCGACGGTGGACGTCGACGCCTGGGTCGGCCGCTTCGAGACCGAGAGCCGCGAGGTCTACGTGGAGCGCCGCGCCATCGTCGCCGCGCTCGGCATCGCGCCGGGTATGCGGGTGGCCGACGTCGGCGCCGGCACCGGGCTGTTCGTGCCGCTGCTCGCCGCCGCCGTCGGGCCGACCGGGCAGGTCTGGGCGCTCGACATCGCGCCGGCCTTCCTTGACCACCTGCGCGAGCGCGTCGCCGCGAGCGGGCTTACCAACGTGCGCGTGGTGGAAAGCACGGCGGACGCGGTGCCGCTCGCGCCGGCGAGCGCCGATCTCCTCTTTCTCTGCAACGTCTATCATCACCTCGAATTTCCGCGCAGCATGCTCGCCTCGCTGTTCGCGGCGCTGAAGCCGGGCGGACGCCTCGCGGTGGTCGATTTCGAGCGCATCGAGGGTGTCTCGCCGCGCTGGATCCTCGGCCACGTGCGCGCCGGGCGCGCGACCGTGGCGGCCGAGATTGCCGCCGCTGGTTTCGTGCCGCTCGACCTGCCCACGCCGCCCGTGCTCGACGACAACTACCTGCTGCTGTTCACCCGCCCGTGACCGTGCCGCGCCTCGGCACTGCCTCGCTCGCCGCGCTGGTCGTGGCGAACATGATCGGTGCCGGCGTTTTCACCACCTCCGGTTTCGCGCTCGCCGACCTCCACACCCCCGCGCGCGTGCTTGCAGCCTGGCTCACCGGCGGGCTCCTCGCACTGTGCGGTGCGGCCTGTTATGGCGCACTGGTGCGACGCATCACCGCTTCCGGTGGCGAGTACCTGTTCCTCTCGCGCGTGATGCACCCGGCGCTCGGCTGTGTGGCCGGCTGGGTCTCGCTGCTGGCCGGTTTCACCGGCGCCATCGCTTTCGCCGCGAGCGCCTTCGAAGCTTACCTGCTACCCGCTGCGCAGCGCCCCGGATGGCTGGCGCCGGACATCGTCGCGATCGTGCTGGTGCTGCTCGCGGCGCTCGCGCACGGTCGTGCGACGGCGCTGGGTGCGTGCACACAGAATGTGCTGGTCGTGCTGAAGCTCGGCGTCATCGCGGCCTTCGTCGGCTATGCCGTGCTCGCCAGCGATCCCGCGGCCTGGCGGGGCGCGCCACTGCGCGGCGAGGATGGTACGGTCGCCGCGTTCACCGCGGGCGCGTTCGCGCAGACCGTGATGTGGGTGTCGCTCAGCTACTCGGGCTTCAACGCGGCGGTCTACGTCGCCGGCGAGGCACGCGACGCGCGCCGCAGCGTACCGCGCGCGATGCTTCTCGCGACGTTGACGGTGACCGTGCTCTACCTCGCGCTGAATGCCATCTTCGTGCTCGCGCCGGCACCCGGCGCGATCGCCGGGCGCGAGGACGTGGCGACGCGCGCCGCGTTCGCGCTCGGCGGCGAGCCACTCGCGCTCGCCATGCGCGCGACCATCGCGCTCGCGCTGGCGACCTCGGTGTCATCGATGATCATGGCCGGGCCGCGCGTCTATGCGCAGATGGCGGCCGATGGCGTGTTGCCGCGCGTGTTCGCACGCGGCGAAACGGCGCCGCGCCAGGCGGTCGCGCTGCAGGCCGTACTCGCGATCGTGGTGATTCTCGTCACCGGCCTCGAGACGCTGCTCTCCTACCTCGGCTTCACGCTCGCGGTGACCAGCGCGCTGACCGTGGCCGCATTGTTCGTGCTCGCGCGACGCGACGGCGTGGCGCCGATGCGCGGATACCCGTGGCTGCCGCTCGTCTACGTCGGCGCGACGCTGGTGCTCGCGGCGCTGAGCGCCTGGCAGCGGCCGCTCGAACCGCTCGCCGGGCTCGCGACCGGCGCGCTCGGCCTGGTCGCGTGGTGGCTGGCGCGGAGAAGGCGGTGCTGACGCCTCTGCACCCGCGTCCACTGTGGCGGAGAAAGACCCGATTACGCGCGCTGCAGCGCGTGGCCGACGACGTACGCGATGATCGTCGCGTCTTGTCCGCGGAGTCGAGGTGGCCGTTACCTAGCAGCGACCTTTCTTGGCCTGCCCCGGCGGGCAGAAGCGGCCGGGTGCGGGTTGGAAGTAGTGATGGCTGCGCCCGTCGCGACGCTCGACCTCGACGTGATCGCGGGTATTGATGGCGGTACCGGCTGCCGCGCCGACACCGGCGCCGATCACCGCGCCTTCGCGCCCGCCGAGCTCGGCGCCGACCGCACCGCCGATGGCGCCGCCGACGGCACCGCCGATGGCGGAATCGACCGTGAGATCGTCGGCGCCGGCGTGCGGCGCGACGCCAGCGAGGAAGACGATGATGAGCAGATGTCGATGTCGCATGGGAAGGCTCCTGTCACGTTGACGTAGTGTGACAAGCGTTCCCGTATTCGACTCCCGGCATCGGGGCAAGCTGTGAACCGGCGCACAGGACGTTGTGCCGGCACGACGGGTTCAATTGCCTGCAGCGGCGTCGTCGCCGAGCTGGCGCGCGGCATCGGCGCGCAGCTCGACCTTGCGGATCTTGCCGGATGCGGTCATCGGCATGACATCGACGAACAGCACGTGGCGCGGGATCTTGAACGTCGCCACCTTGCCGCGACCGTGTTCGATGCCGTCCTTTTCGCTGCGCGTCGCGCCGGCGCGACGCTGGACGAAGGCCACCGCGACTTCGTTCAGGCGCGCGTCCGGGTAGCCGACCACGGCCACCTGCTGCACGCCATCGAGCGCCAGCAGCAGTGCCTCCACTTCCATCGGGTCGACGTTCTCGCCGCCCACTTTCAGCATGTCCTTGTAGCGACCGAGGAAACGGATGTAGCCGTCGGCGCGGCGTACGCCGGTGTCGCCGGTACGGAACCAGCCGTCGGCGTCGTAGCTCTTTGCCGTTTCCTCGGGCTTCTTGTAGTACCCCATCATGAGACCGTAGCCGCGCACCGCGATCTCGCCCGGCTCGCCGACTGCCTGCTCGGCGCCACTGGCCGGATCGACGATGCGGAATGCGTAGCCGGGCGCCGGGTAGCCCGAGGTCTCCGCGCGGCGTTCGAGCGAGTCGTCGATGGCGCCGACCAGTGTCGCCGCGCCCATCTCGCTCATGCCGTAGCCGGTAACCGTGACGAGCGGCGCGAGCACCTCGGCAGCGCGCCGCACGATGCCGGTCGAACTCTGCATGCCGGCGGCGAAGAGTCCGCAACGTAAGGTCGAGAGGTCTGCGCCGATGCGTTCCTGCGCTTCGCTGAGATCCTTGAGGTGCGTGTCGAAGCCGTGCATCACGGTAACGCCCTCGCGCTCGACGAGACGGATGCACGCCGCGGCGTCGAAGCTCGGCGTCAGCACCTGGCGCGCACCGGTGAGCATCGAGGTCAGCGCACCCTCCGAGTACGAGAAGAGATGGAACAGCGGCAGGTAGTTGAGGATGGTGTCGTTCTCGGTGATGCCGAGCCGGAAAGCGCGCTCTTCGACGAGCCGCAGCATGACGTGGTTGTGCACGACGCCCTTGGGGAAGCCGGTGGTACCCGAGGTATACATGATGAACACGGGGTGGTCCGGATCGACCGTATCGACGCGCGCGGTGAGGGTCTCGGGGTCGACTTCGCGGCCGCCGTCGAGCATCGCCTCGAAGCCGACGCAGCCGGCGTGGCCGGGCTCGCCGAGAATGACGACGCGCTTGAGCTCGGGGTAGTCATCGTCGTGAACTACTTCGCCGTGTGCCGGCAGTTTCACCACCTCGCGCACCATGGCGAGGTAGTCGACCGGGCCGGAGACATCATGGGTGATCAGGTAGCGCGTGTCGGATTGCTGCAGCAGGTAGGCGAGATCGTGCGTACGGAAGCGCGTGTTGACCGGCACCTGCACCGCGCCGACGCGGGCCAGCGCAAACATGGTGAAAATCCACTCGGGACAGTTCATCAGCCACAACGCGACGTGGTCGCCGGGCTTGACGCCAAGCGCGACGAGGCCACGCGCGACCTCGTCGACGCGCTCCCGCACCTCGGCGAAGGTATAGCGCTCATCCTCGAACACCAGCGCCTCGCGCGCGTCGAAGCGCTCGGCCATGCGATCGACCAGTGCGCCGAAGGTCTGCTTGGGATACCACTCGCTCATTGCCTGCTGCTCCGTTCTCGTCTGTCGTACGCGCCGCGCCCGAGCGCCGCCCGCGCAGTATAGAGCGCGCCGACTCGCGCCCGCGGCGGTGCCGCCGCGCGTACAATGCGCCGCATGTCCGGCGCCACCCCGTCCGCGCGCGAGCGCTTGCTCGGCATGTTCGCCCTGATCGTGGCGGGCGAGATGATTTTCAGCCTCCCGTTCCACCTGCCGCGCTATTTCAGGCCGAGCGTGCTCGAGACCTTCGGGCTCAGCAATGCCGAGCTCGGCGACATCTTCGCCGTCTACGGGGTGACTGCCATGCTGGCCTACTTCCCCGGCGGTACGCTGGCCGATCGCTACCCGGCGCGGCGCTTGATGACGGCGTCGCTCGTCGCCACCGCGCTCGGTGGGCTGTGGCTCGCGAGCCTGCCGGGCGGCGCCGTGTTGCGCCTGCTCTACGGTTACTGGGGCGTGACCACGATCCTGTTGTTCTGGGCGGCGATGATCCGCGCCACCCGCGAATGGGGCGGCGCGCTCGCGCAGGGCCGTGCCTTCGGCCTGCTCGACGGCGGACGCGGGCTCGCCGCCGCCGCCGTCGCCACGCTCGCGGTGGTGTGCTTCGATGCCGTATTGCCGACGATTGCCTGGGACACGCCGCCGGCCGAGCGCGAGCACGCGATGCGCGTGGTGGTGCTGTTCTACTGCGCGGCGACGCTCGCCGCCGCGCTCATGATCTGGTGCTGGCTGCCCGAGCACCTGCCACGCGCGGCGCGCGGCGCGGACGTCGTGCGCGGGCATGTCCTCGCCGTGCTGCGACGCCCGCTGGTGTGGTTGCAGGCGCTCGTGGTGGTCTGTGCCTACTGCGGCTACAAGGGCCTCGACAACTACGCGCTCTACGCCTACGACGTGCTCGGCATGAGCGAGACGCGCGCGGCGGCGTTCACCGCGGCGGCAGCCTGGTTGCGCCCGGTCGCCGCGATTGCAGCCGGCTTCGCCGCCGACCGGCTCGGGGCGGCGCGCACGGTGCTGCTGCTGTTCGCGCTGCTCGCCGGCTGCTACGGGCTGCTCGCCGCGCTCGATGCCGTGCCCGCCTTCGTCCCGCTCATCTATGCCGGCATCGTGGTCAGCTTCGCGGCGGTGTTCGCCTTGCGCGGCGTGTACTTCGCGTTGATTGCCGAAGCGCGAGTGCCGGCGCAGATGACCGGTACGGCGGTCGGCCTGGTCTCGGTGGTCGGCTTTACGCCCGACATCTTCTTTGCCCCCGTCGCCGGGCGCCTGCTCGACGCCGCGCCCGGCATGGACGGACACCAGCACTACTTCCTGCTGCTCGCCGGCATCGCGGTTGTCGGTCTCGTCGTTGCCGCGCTACTCTCGGCGCGCGTCAACGCCGGTGCCGCGAGCATGGCACGGCTCGACGATCGGCCCGCCTGAACCGGCGCGGCGCGCATTCCCCTACCGCACTGGAAACGTCTCAATGCAAGCCATCTTCACCGACAAGGTCGCCCTCGTCACCGGCGCTTCGCGCGGCATCGGCGCCGACATCGCGCGCGAGCTCGCCGCCTGTGGCGCGGCGGTGGCCTGCGTCGCGACGCGCGCGGAGAATGCTGCCGGCATCGTCTCCGCGATCACGGACGCCGGCGGTCACGCCGCCGCCTTCGGCTGCCGCGTGGAGGTCGCCGCCGAGGTCACGCGCCTGTTCGAGGAAGTCGCCGCGGCGCTCGGGCCGGTCGACATCCTGGTCAACAACGCCGGCCTGTCGGCGCCGATGCCGACGTTGAAGATGACCGAGGAGAGCTGGGACCTGCAGATGGACGTCAACTGCAAGTCGGTGTTCCTGTGCGCGCAGGCGGCGGCGCGGCAGATGAAGGAGCGCGACGGTGGCGTAATCGTCAACATCGGCTCGATTCTCGGCCGCAACGCGTCGCCCGCGACGCTCGGCTACTGTGCGTCCAAGGCCGCGGTCGATCACATGACGCGGGTGATGGCAATCGAGTGGGCGCGCTATGGCATCCGCGTCAACTGCGTCGCGCCCGGCTACATCCGCACCGAGATGATCGACCAGCTCGAAGCCGACGGTAAGCTCGATGCGCGCGGCCTCGAACGGCGCACGCCGCAGCGGCGCCTCGGCAGCGGCGCCGACGTTGCCCACGCGGTGCGCTACGTGGCGAGCGACGATGCCGCCTTCATGACTGGCGAGGTGCTGGTCATCGACGGCGGCTGGACCGCCTTCGGCTACTACCAGGGCTGAGCGGGCGCCCTGCCATCCTCACTGGCCGGGCGCGCTGCCAGCGCTCGGACCCGCGCACCGACGGTGCGCCGGAGGCCGTCATCGTGGGAGCGTCTGGCTGCTGACAGCCAGGCGCCGCGCTTTGGTGGTTGAAATAGACCGCACGGGACGTCTGTAACGCACTGTCCGCGGGGCGCTTCGCACGGCCCGCGCTTCCTTCGAAGCGATTCTTGCGCAGGGCACGCAACTTGCTAAAGCGCCAGCCTTTTGCGGCCGCCGGGCCGCGAGTCGCACCAGCAGCCGAGGAGAACCCGAAGAGTGAACGACCTGCCCGTGCGCGGCGCCCCCCTGGCGCTCGCGATCGCGGCGGTGCTCGCGCCAGGTGGCGCGAGCCTTGCCATGGAACAGACCCTGGTCACGGCGACACGGGTTCAGCGCGACCCGCTGACCACGCCGCTGTCGATCAGCACCGTCGATGCAGACGATATCCAGCGTCGCCAGATGCTCGGGCTCGACGAGGCCATGGGTCGCGTGCCCGGCGTCTATTTCACCAACCGCTACAACTACTCGCGTGACCTGCGCATCTCCATCCGCGGTTTCGGCGCGCGCTCGAACTTCGGCGTGCGCGGCCTGCGCGTGTACGTCGACGGTATCCCGTCGACCACGCCCGACGGGCAGACGGCGCTGGACGATCTCGATCTCAGCAATGTCGAGCGGGTCGAGGTGATCCGCGGTCCGGCCTCCGCGCTGTACGGCTCGTCGGCCGGCGGCGTCATCAACATCTACACCCAGGAAGGTCCGGACACGCCGTTCGCCGAAGCCGGCGTGCTGCGCGGCAGCTACGACTTCGGTCGCTACCAGTTCAAGACCGGCGGCCAGAGCGGCGCGCTGAACTATTTCGTCAACGGGTCCTACCTGAACTACGGTGGCTACCGCCAGCATTCCGACGTCGAGCACGCGACGCTGAACGGCAAGTTCCGTTATGCCTTCGCCGACGGCTCGACCGGCCAGCTGATCGTGCGCGCCGCGCACTCGCCGGAAGCCGAGGACGCCGGTGGCCTGAACGCCGCCGAGCGCGCCGCCGACCGGCGCGCTGCGCGTGACCGCAACGTGACCTTCAACGCCGGCGAGGAGGTCGACGAGCTGAAGGTCGCGTGGTCGTGGCACAAGGCCTGGGACGTGCACGAAGTGACGCTGCGCAACTACTACAACTGGCGCGATTTCGATGCCCTGCTGCCGCTGCCGCCGTTCATCGGCCAGGGTGCGGTGCAGTTCGACCGCTTCTTCTTCGGCGGCGGCGCGCAGTATTCCAACGCGACCGCACTGTTCGGTCATGCCAACCGGGTCACCGTCGGTGTCGACGCCGACCACATGACCGACGAACGCCAGCGCTTCGACAACCTCTCCGGCGTGCGCGGGCCGCTCAAGTTCGACCAGGACGAGAAAGCCGACACCGTCGGCGTCTACCTGCAGGACGAGTTCTCGCTGACCGAGCAGGTCGAGCTGCAGGCCGGCCTGCGTTACGACCACGTCAAGCTCGCGGTCGACGACCAGTTCCTCGCCGACCAGGACCAGTCCGAAACGCTCAAGTACAACGAGGTCAACTGGATGGTCGGCGCGGTGTGGAGCCCGCTCGAGCCGCTGAACCTCTACGCCAATTACGCCACCGCCTTCGAGACGCCGACCTTCACCGAGTTCGCCCAGCTCACCGGTACCGGCGGCTTCGCCAACGTCATCGCGCAGCGCACCCGGGGGTTCGAGGTCGGGCTCAAGGGGCTCGTCATGCAGCGCCTGCGGTATGACGTCGCCTACTACAACATGAACGTCGAGGACGAGGTCGCGACGGTGCAGAACATCGCCGGCCGCGCGTTCTTCAGAAACGCCGATACCGACCGCCAGGGTGTCGAGCTGGCCATGAACGCCGAGCTGCTGCCCGGCCTCGACGCCTCGGTCGCCTACACCTACACCGATCTCGAGTTCGACCGCTTCCCGACCACTCCCGCGGCCGAAGGCGCCAGTCTGCCCGGCGTGCCGGAGCACTTCGGCTACTTCGAGCTCGATTACCACCACCCTTCGGGCGTGTTCGTGAAGTGGGACTGGAGCTTCGTCGGTTCGGTCTACGCGGACAACCTCAACCTGACCAAGGTCGACAGCTACGACGTCTCCAACCTGATCTTCGGCCTCGACCATCGCGTCGGACGCTTCACCATCTCGCCCACGGTCGGTATCAACAACCTCTTCGACGAGGACTACAACACCGATATCCGCATCGAGGACTCGACCAGCCGTTTCTTCGAGCCCGCGCCGGAACGCAATGTCTTCGGTGGCGTGCGCGTGCGCTACGACTTCGACGTGTGAGATTGCGGCGGCGCGCCCCGCACCGGGGCGCGCCGTTCCCTGCCGCTGCCGCTCTCAGGCGCTTGCCGCGAGCGGGATCGTCCCTGCCGGCGCTACCTCGACGCGATTGCGTCCGCCTTCCTTGGCGCGGTAGAGCGCCTCGTCGGCGCGAGCGATGGTGCTGTCGATGGCCTCGCCCGGCATCAGCTGCGTGACGCCGAGCGAGATCGTGATGCGGCGAATCTCCTCGCCGGTCTTCGGGTTGTAGACGCGGCCGCGTTCGATCGCGGCTCGGATCGAATCGGCCAGCGCGCGGGCGCCGGCGAGTTCGGTGTCGGGCAGCAGGATGACGAATTCCTCGCCGCCGAAGCGAGCCGCGAGATCCTTGCCCTTGGTCAGGTTGGACATGGCCTTGGCGACGACCTTGATGATCTTGTCGCCGAACAAGTGACCGTAGGTGTCGTTGATCGACTTGAACTTGTCGATGTCGGCCATGACCAGGCAGTGTGGCCGCCCGGCGTAATCCTCACTCGCTTCGAGCTCGGCGAGACGCAGCTCGAAGCCCTTGCGGTTGGCGAGCCCGGTGAGCGCGTCATGCTGCGCCTCCTGGCGCACCTGCGCGAGTTCACGGCGCAGGACCTCGGTCTCGGCGCGACTCTCCTCGAGGTGCCGTGCGAGTGCGCTGCTGCCGGCGTTCATGCGCTGCGTGCTCTCGATCAGGCCGGCGACCAGTTGGCGCAGGTCATCGGCAGCGATATCGCCGTCGAGCTGTTCGGCACATTCGCTGAGCGAGCGCTCGTAGCGGTCGACCTCGCTGCCGGCCGCCTCGATGGACCCGGTCAGCGTCTCGATCAGCTTCTTCACGGTCTGGTGCGCGGCTTCGACCCGGTCGCGATCGGCAACGCCGAAGTATTGCTGGTAGAGTTGGTCGGTGGCCGCCTCGTCGACCGGCTTGCCCGCGGCGAGGAGGTCGTCGATGGCCTGTTTGAGCGGAGGGTTGCCGCCGGCGACGTACGCGTACCAGACGGCATAATTGTGCGGCACCACTGGCACGCGTTGGCGCGACATCAGCGGTACCGCCTGGCGGAGGTACTCGGATGCGGTTTCAAAGTTCGTCTTGTTTGTCATCTGGGTTCGTCCCTGGGTTTGCGTGTCCTGCAGGGGGGCCTAGCGGCGCCGCGCCGCGAAGCTTGAAAACGCCCCGGAAAATCGATGTAAGCGCCATAGTTTCAAGCAGTTATAGCGATTCTTACAATCCCGTTGCGAGGCCGCCAGAGGCCTGTCGTCAATGCCCCTGAACGCTGCTTCACAGCTCGTGCTGAACCTCCTCGCGAGCCAGGGACTGCGTTCCTTCGATGCCCTCGAGCCGAGCGTCGGCCGTCCCTATTTCAATGCCCTGTTCGCGACCCGTCCGGAGGACCGCGTGCCGCTGGCGCGCGTCGAGGCGCTCAGCATCCCGGTCACCGGGGGCGCGCTGCGCGCGCGCCTCTACGCGGCGACGACGGCCACGCCGTTGCCGGTGCTGGTGCATTATCACGGCGGCGGCTGGGTCTACATGGACCTCGAAGCGCACGACGGCTACTGTCGACTGCTTGCGCAACGCAGTGACTGCGCGGTGCTCGCGGTGGAGTACCGCAAGGCACCCGAGCATCCCTTCCCGGTACCGTTCGAAGACTGCGTGGCCGCGCTCGCGTGGACGCACGCCAACGCCGGCGTGCTCGGTCTCGACGCAACGCGCTGCGGCGTCGTCGGCGACAGCGCCGGCGGCAATCTCGCGGCCGCTGTCGCGCTCGCTGCGCGCGACGCCGGCGGGCCGCCGTTGCGCGCGCAGGTACTCACCTACCCGGCCGTCGACGCCACCATGAATCAGCCCTCGATGGCCGAGAACGAGTACGCGCCGCTGCTCGGGCGCGCCCAGATGGACTGGTTCTGGAGCCACTACAACCGCAACGGGGTGAACGTGCTCGACCAGCGCCTGTCACCGCTGCACGCTGCCCGCCACGACGGCCTGCCGCCCACCTTGATCGCGACCGCCGAGTACGATCCGCTGCGCGACGAGGGCGAAGCCTACGCGCAAGCCCTCGCCGCGGCCGGCACGCTGGTCGAATGCGTACGCTACGAGGGCGTCTTTCATGGCTTCATGCTGCTGCACAAGCTGGTCCCCGAAGGCGCCCGCCTCATCGCACGCCAGGTGGATTTCGTGCGCCACCACGTGGTCTGAGCACGTGTGCCAGAATCAGTGCCCCGGCCGCGTCTCCGCCCTGCCCGCCAGCTGCGGGTAATGCGCACGGAGGCCCGGCCCGTCCCGACACGGAGACCCGATCCATGCAACTCGTCCAAGACATCGTCGCGCGCCAGGCCGAGCACCGTGGCTGGCGGCGCGACATCCATGCCCATCCCGAACTCGCCTACAACGAGCATCGCACCGCCGACCTGGTCGCTGCCAAGCTCGAATCCTTCGGCATCCCGGTGGTCCGCGGGCTCGGCAAGACCGGCGTCGTGGGCACGCTCAAGGCTGGCAACAGCGACCGCTCGATCGGTCTGCGCGCCGACATGGACGCGCTGCCCCTGACCGAGATGAACACCTTCGCGCACGCCTCCACGCATGCCGGCGTGATGCATGCCTGCGGTCATGATGGCCATACCACCATGCTGCTGGCCGCAGCCGAGTATCTCGCCGCCCACCGCGATTTCGACGGCATCGTGCAGTTCATCTTCCAGCCCGCCGAGGAAGGCGAGGCAGGCGCGCGAGCGATGATGGATGACGGCCTGTTCCGCGATTTTCCGATGGATGCGGTCTACGCGCTGCACAACTGGCCGGGCATGCCGGTCGGTCACATGGCGATGCGCAAGGGGCCGGCGATGGCGGCGTTCGACGTGTTCGAAGTCACCCTCACCGGCCACGGTGGCCACGCCGCGCTGCCGCACCTGGTGGTCGACCCGAGCCAGGTCGGCGTCGCGCTCGTGCAGGCCTGGCAGACCATCGTCTCGCGCAACGTCAAGCCGACCGAGCCGGCCGTGCTTTCGGTCACGCAGTTCCATGCCGGTGATGCCTGGGCCGTGGTGCCGGAACAGGCGGTGCTGCGCGGCACCGTGCGCTCGTTCGCGCCGGAGGTGCGTGCGCTCGTCGAGCGTCGCATGCAGGAGGTCGCGGCCGGCGTGTGCGCGGCGCACGGCTGTCGTTTCGACTGGCACTACGAACACCGTTTCCCGCCCACCATCAACAGCGCCGCGGAGACCGACATCGCTGCTGCCGCCGCTGCCGCCGTGTGCGGTGCCGAGCACGTCGACAGCAACGTCGAGCAGGTCACGGGTTCGGAGGATTTCGGCTACATGCTCGAAGAGAAGCCCGGCTGTTACGCCTTCATCGGCAACGGTCCCGGCGATGGTGGCTGTCTCCTGCACAGCCCGCATTTTGATTTCAACGACGACATCATCCCGATCGGCGCGAGCTACTTCGTGCGCCTGGTCGAAGACCAGCTGCAGCCCGGCGCCGTGCGCTGACGAGCAAGCCGGGAGGAGCACGCTTGTGACGGTTGCGTGACGCGTTGATGACATGAATCAGGTCGGCCGCCGCGCCGCCCTGGCATCGTGCGCATTCGCAGCGCGGGAGCGTACACGATGCACGAGAGCGGTTCCGGTGTGGCCGGGGGCGGGCAACCCGCGCACGCAAGCCAAGGCCGGCTGCTGCGCTGGGATGCGCCGCCGCGCGCCGGCGACCTGTGGGGCGGCCTCGCCGCGGCCGCCATCCTCTTGCCGCAGGCGATGGCATTCGGCGTGACGCTCTACGCGCTGGCCGGGCTCGATGCCGCGGCCGGCGCCTATGCCGGGCTCGTCGGCACGGCCATGTTGTGTCTCGCCAGTGGCCTCGCCGGCGGCACGCAGGGGCTCATCACCGCGCCGACCGGGCCGACCCTGGTGCTGCTCGGCAGCGCCGTCGCGGGCCTCGCAGCGAACGGACTCGCAGCGGGCGGCATCGCGCTCGGTCTCGCCGTCACCATCGCGCTCAGCGGCATGTTGCAGCTTGCCATCGGTGCGAGTGGCGGCGGGCGCCTGGTCAAGTACATCCCTTTCCCGGTGGTCAGCGGATTCATGACGGGCTCCGCGCTGCTCATGATCGAGGCGCAGCTGGCGCCGCTTGCCGGCGGCGAGGTGCCACCCGCGTGGGGCGCCTGGTGGTGGCTGCCGGCGCTCGCCGCCGCCGTCACCATCGCCGGGGTGCGTCTCGCGCCGCGGCTGTTGCCACGCGTGCCAGGGCCGATTGCGGGACTCGTGCTCGGTACGGTGGTGTTCCATGCGCTGGCGGCGCTGCATGGCGGAGGTGCGCCCCCGTCGGGCTGGATGATCGGAGCCGTGCCCGGCTTCGGCGCGGCGGGCCTCGGCTTCGATGCCGCCGCTCTCGGCAGCCTGCCGTGGACGGTCATCGTGCCGGCGGCCGTGGCGCTCGCCGTGCTCGCTTCGCTCGACACGCTGCTCACCGCGGTGGTTGCGGACGTCGCCACTGGCCGCCGCCACGACTCGCGCCGCGAACTTGTCGGCCAGGGGCTCGGACAGGTCGGTGCCGCCGCGCTCGGCGGCATGGCCGGGGCCGGCACCACGGCGGCGACGGTGGTCGCGATCAAATCGGGCGGCGGGCGCTGGGTGGGTGTTGCCGCGGGCCTGGTGTTCCTGCTCGTCACCGCCGTCGCCGGTGACGCCGGCAGGCTGCTGCCGGTGGGGGCGCTGGCCGGGGTCATTCTCGCTGTCGCCGTTGATGTCGCCGACCGCGACATCCTCACCTGGGCGCGCGACGGCCGCACCCGCCAGGATGCCGCCATCGCGGTGCTGGTGACGCTGATCACGGTGCTCTACGACCTCATGATCGCGGTCGGTGTCGGTATCGCGATCGCGGTGGCGCTGTTCATCCGCGAACAGATCGCCGCACCGGTCGTGCATCGGCGCTCGACCGCGGCGGAGACACGCTCGATCCGATCGCGCAGCGAGGCGGAGCGCGCCCTGCTCGATACCCATGGTGCGCGTATCGTGATCTACGAGCTGCGCGGCAATCTGTTCTTCGGTACGGCCGATCGACTCATCGACGAGCTGGCGCGCGATCTCGCCGGCCCCAACTGGGTCATCCTGCACCTGCGCAAGGTCACCCGCATCGACCTCACCGCGCTGCGCTTCCTCGAGCAGATTGCCAGGCGCCTCGCCGCCCACGGCGGCACGCTGCTGTTCTGCGAGCTGCATGCCGGCACCGGCGTCGCAGGCTCGGTTGCCGAGACCCTGCAGCGCACCTCGCATCGCGGCGCGGCGCCGCCGGTGCTGACCTTCAATGGCCGCGACGAGGCGCTCGAGCATGCCGAGAACGCCCTGCTTGCCGATCTCGGACAGGCGCCCTCCGCGCACGCTGTCGGCGTGCCGCTCGCCGACAACGCGCTCGCGCGCCGCCTTGACGGCGCACAGCGCGAACGCTTTGCCGCACGGCTGCGCGAACGCCGCCTCGCGGCGGGCGAAGCGGTGTTCCGCGCGGGCGACGACTCCGACGAGCTCTACCTGGTGACGCATGGGCGTATCGAGGTCCGGCTCGCCACGACCGCGCATCACTACAAGCGGCTCGCGGTCTACGCGCCCGGCAGCTTCTTCGGCGAACTGGCACTGCTCAAGCGCGGGCGGCGCGCGGCGGATGCCATCGCCGCCGTCGACTCGACCTGCCTGGTGCTCGAACGCGCTGCCTTCGACGATATCGAGGCGCGCGAACCGGCGCTCGCCATCGCCCTGCTCGGCGCGTTGTGCGATTCGCTGGTGGCCAACCAGCGCTGGTCGACGCGCGAACTGCAGCGTCTCTCCGAGTGGTAGGGGCCCCGTACCGCCGGCGGCGCTGCTATGCTGCGGGGCGCGCCCGCGCCGGGCGCCATCCGCACCATCCAGGGGAGAGCTGACCTACCATGAACGCAGACGAGCGCAAGCAGAAGATCCGCGACGGCTTTGCCGCGCTGGCGGCCGGTGATCCGGCACCGTTGCTCGGCATCTTCGACGACAAGGTGCAGTGGACCATCATCGGCAACACGAAGTTCTCCGGCACCTATGACGGCATGCCGGACGTGCTCGAACGCCTGCTCGGCCCGCTCGGCGAGCTGGTCGACGGCCATCTGCACATCACCGTCGAGAATCTCGTCGCCGAGGGCGACTACGTGGTCTGCCAGGGCCATGGCGAATCGCGCACCAAGGCTGGCGGAACTTACGACAACACTTACTGCTGGGTGTATCGCTGGTCGGGCGACAAGGTCGTCGCGCTGACGGAGTATCTCGACACCGAGGTGGTCACGGCGTCGTTCGGGCGCTGAGCGGCGTCACCGTGGCGTGCTGGCCGTCTGCGGCCGGCAGCACCACGTCGCGGTAAGCGTGCCAGGTGGCATGCCCGACCAGCGGCACGGTGAGCGCGAGGCCGGCAAACCAGGTGGTGAAGCCGGCGCCGATCAGCGCGACGATGATGGCGGCCCACAGCAGCATCGGGCGCGGATTTTCGCTGATGGCGCGGAAACTCGCGATCATCGCCGAGATGGCATCCATCTCGGCGCGGTCGAGCAGCATCGGCAGGGCCACGGCCGAGATGGCGAAGCTGAAAGCGGCGAGCAGCGCGCCGATGGAGAGGTAGATGAGCAGGAACACCCACATGCCGGGCGAGCGCGACATCAACGCGAGGAAGTCGGCCAGTGATTCGAAGCCGTTCGGGACCAGCAGCGCGACGAGCACGACCGAGACGCGCATCCACACGGCGAGCGAGAGCATGAGGATCAGCGCGTAGAACCCGATCGCCGGGCGGTTGGCACGCCACGCGGTCAGCGTCCGCGGAAAGTCGACGCGGCCGCCGGCGGCGAGTTGGCGCGAAACATCGTAGATGCCGACGGCGAGAAACGGGCCGA
>JAVJVZ010000025.1:0-22022 GCA_040220855.1 Gammaproteobacteria bacterium
GCGGGGGCGGCCCACGCCGGCCGCAGTGGCACCAAACACGACAACCCCACCCCGATCGACAACCGCGTGCTGGGCCAGGTCGCCGCCGGCGACGCCGCTGATTTCGACGCGGCCGCGCGCGCGGCCGCCGCGGCGTTTCCGGCCTGGCGCGCGCTGCCCGGCGATGCGCGGCGCACACTCCTGCACCGTATCGCCGACGGCATCGAAGCGCGCGGGCGCGAACTGGCACTCGTCGAAAGCTTCGACACCGGCCAGCCACTGCGCTTCATGAGCAAGGCGGCGGTGCGTGCGGCGGAGAACTTCCGCTTCTTCGCCGACCGCGCACCGGGCGCCACCGAGGGCCGGGCAATGCCCACCGCCGACCATGTCAACTATTCGTTGCGCCAGCCGATCGGCCCGGTCGGCGTGATCACACCGTGGAACACGCCGTTCATGCTGTCGACGTGGAAGATCGCGCCGGCCCTCGCCGCCGGCTGCACGGTGGTGCACAAGCCGGCCGAGTGGTCGCCGTTGACCGCGCGCCTGCTCGCCGAGATCTGCCACGAGGCCGGTTTGCCCGCCGGCGTGCTCAACACCGTCAACGGCATCGGCGAGCACGCCGGGCGCGCGCTCACCGAGCACCCGGCAATCAAGGCCATCGCCTTCGTCGGCGAATCGGTGACCGGTAGTCGCATCATGACCCAGGGGGCGCCGACGCTGAAGCGCGTCCACTTCGAGCTCGGTGGCAAGAACCCGGTGCTGGTCTTCGCCGACGCCGATCTCGAGCGTGCGCTCGATGCCGTCACTTTCATGATCTACAGCCTGAACGGCGAGCGCTGCACGTCGTCGAGCCGCCTGCTCGTCGAACGCTCGATCTACGACGATTTCGTCGCCCGGGTCGCCACGCGTGCCGCGCGCATCCGCGTCGGCCACCCGCTCGATCCGGCCACCGAAGTCGGGCCGCTCATCCACCCGCGTCACTTCGACAAGGTGTGCGGCTACTTCGAGGCAGCGCGCGCCGAGGGGGCGCGCATTGCGGCCGGCGGCGTACCGTGTCCGCTCGAAGGCAAGGGCAACTTCGTGTCGCCGACGCTGTTCGCCGACGCTTCCAACACCATGCGCGTCGCCCGCGAGGAGATCTTCGGCCCGGTCCTGACTGCCATCCCCTTCGACGACGAGGCCGAGGCGGTGGCGCTCGCCAACGACACCGACTATGGTCTGACCGGCTACGTGTGGACACGCGACGGCGGTCGCGGGCAACGACTCGCGCAGGCTCTCGATGCCGGCATGGTCTGGGTCAACTCGGAGAACAATCGTCACCTGCCGGCGCCCTTCGGCGGTATGAAGATGAGCGGCATCGGCCGCGACGGCGGTGATTACAGTTTCGAGTTCTACATGGAAACGAAGAACGTGTGCGTGGCGCTCGACACCCACGCCGTGCCGTCACTGGGGAAAGCATGAGTCTCTACCAGCTGCAGAAATTCCTCTACGTACTGAACCGCGAGCCGGCGGCGCAGCAGCGCTACCGCGACGACCTCGAGGGGCTCATCGCCGCGTACGCGTTGAGCGAGGAGGAGGCACAGGCATTGCGCGACGGCGACATCGGCCTGCTCTACGTGCTCGGCGTGAACGGTCAGATCCTGATGCACTACGCGGCCTTTCTCGGCATCGCCTGGTTCGACTACCTCGACCTCATGCGCGAGGGCATCGAGCGCCACGGCCCGGTCCGTGCCGGCGTTTACGCCATGACCGGCGGCGGCGCGAGCTTCACCGAAGAGGAAGGTTCACGATGAGTCTTGTCTACGCCGGCGTGCTCAGCCATGCGCCGGGCATCACCGGGCGCGCCGATCTCGTCAAGAACATCGCGCGGCGTGACGAGTTCTACGCCATGCTCGATCGCCAGCGCCAGGACATCGAGGCCAGCGGCGCCGAGGCCCTGGTGGTGATCGCCGCCGAGCACTTCGCGAACTTCTTCATGAACAACATGCCGGCCTTCTGCATCGGCATGAGCGACGGCTATGAAGGGCCCATCGAAGATCCGGGCTGGCTCAGGATTCCGCGCACGCGCGTACCGGGTAACGCCGATCTCAGCAAACGCGTGATCGAGAACGTGATGCAGACCGTCGACTGTGCCTATGCAGAGGAATGGAAGTTCGACCACGGCATCATGGTGCCGCTGCATTTCCTCACGCCGCGCTACGACCTGCCCGTGATTCCCGCCAACATCAACTGCCAGGGGCCTCCCTTGACGCCACTGGCCCGCGCCTGGGCCTTCGGCGAGGCACTGCGTCGCGCCTGCGACGCGCAGCCGGAGAAGATCGCGCTGGTCGGTACCGGCGGCATCTCGCACTGGCCGGCCACGCCCGATTCCGGGAAGATCAACGAAGCCTGGGACCGCGGCTTCCTCGATCGCCTGATGCGCCAGGATCGCGCTGCACTGATGGCCTATGACGACGACGTGCAGACCTACCGCGAGGCCGGCCAGGGCGGTTTCGAGATCCGTACCTATATCGCCGCTGCCGCAGCCGCCGGCGGACCGGGCGAGCTGCAGTACTACACCGCCGAGCTGCCGATCTTCGCCGTCGGCTGCACCGTCGCGCGCTTCGCACTCTCCTGAGTGGCGCGCGCAGGCATCACTCAGCAGCGCTCGAGCAGCTCGCGCACACCGTAGAGCTCGGCCAGCGCATCGAGCGCCGGCGGCAGGTTGGCGTGCCGTATGGCGTAGCCGCCCGCCGTGGCCAGGCGACGTGTATGGAGGATCAGTGACAACGCGCTCGAATCCAGTTCGTCCACCGCGGCCCAGTCGACGATTCCACCGCCGGCCGCGATGAAGACATCGAGACGAGTACGCAGGTCGGTGTGGCTGGCGAAGGTGACGGCGCCATTCAGCGGCAGCGTGGCTGCGCCCGTACTCATCCGGTTGTTCCCGCGGCGTTCTTGTCGCGCAGCAGGCGGATGAGGCCGTCGATTCCGGAGCGATCGACGGTCGAGCCGAACAGGCTGCGATAATTGACCACCAGGCTGACGCCATCCACCAGCACGTCGTAGACCTTCCAACCCGAGTCGCGCGCGATCATGCGGTAATCCATGCGTATGGGCTTGCTGCCACCCTTGGTCACGCTGGTCTGCACCACGGCCTGCTTCGCACCCGGCTCGAGGGTGAGCGGCCGGTAGTCGATCTCGTAGTCGACGAACTGCTGCAGGGCGACCGAGTAGGTGCGCACGAGCAGCGTGCGAAACTCCTCGACCAGCGCCCTGCGTTGCGCATCATCGGCAGTACGCCAGTGCTTGCCGACGGCGAGGCGTGTCATTGCGCCGAAATCGAAGTGATCGACCACTTTGGTGTCCACCACCTCGGTGAGCGCCTTCATGTCATTGCCGCTGTCCTCACGCAGCACCATGAAGACCGCGTCCGCGGTGCTGTGCACGAGCTGGTCGGGCGGGGTCGGATCGGCCAGCGCCGAGGCCGGCACCACCAGTAGCATCCACAGGCCGGCGGCAAGCGCCGGCAGTTTCGTCGTCGCGCGCATCATGTTCAGGGACTCGCCTCCTGGGCCTTGTCGTAGAGAAACTGGCCGATGACGTGCTCGAGCACGACAGCCGACTGCGTGATGGTGATTCGACCGCCGTCCTCGAGCAGGGTTTCCTCGGCACCGGCGTCGAGCCCGATGTAGTTCTCGCCGAGCACGCCCGAAGTGAGGATGGAAGCACTGGTATCGAGAGGGAAGCGGTAGGCGCTGTCGATGGCCAGGGTGACCTCGGCCTCGTAACGGGTGGCATCGAAATCGACCGCCACCACGCGCCCTACCGTGACGCCCGCGGCGCGCACCGGAGCGCGCGCCTTGAGACTGCCGATATTGCTGAAGCTCGCCTGCACGGTGTAGCTGGCCGCGCCGCCGCCGAGGCCGAGATTGCCGACCTTGAGCGCGAGGAAGAGCAGCGCCGCGAAGCCGGCGAGCACGAACACGCCGACCCAGAACTGCAGCATGCGAGAGTTCGTCATCGTTCCTGTCTCCTGTGGCGGGGCGGGCTCATTCGCCCCACATCTGCATCATGAAACCGGTCAGTACGAGATCGAGAGCGAGCACCAGCAGCGAGGAATGCACCACCGTGCGCGTGGTCGCACGCGACACGCCTTCGGCGGTCGGCGGCGCGTCGAAGCCTTCGAACGTCGCGACCGCGGCGATGCCGATACCGAACACGACGCTCTTGACGACACCGTTCATGATGTCCTGGCGAAAATCCACCGCGGCCTGCATCTGCGACCAGAATGCGCCGTCATCGACACCGAGCAGACGTACGCCGACGACATAGGCGCCGAAGATGCCGAGCGCGGAAAACAACGCCGCGAGCAGGGGCATCGACAGCACCGCCCCCCAGAAGCGCGGCGCGACCACGCGCGCCACCGGGTCGACCGCCATCATCTCCATGGCGACAATCTGATCGGTGGCCTTCATCAGGCCGATCTCGGCGGTAATCGCCGACCCTGCACGGCTGGCGAAGAGCAGCGCCGCGACCACCGGCCCGAGTTCGCGCACCAGCGACAGCGCGACCAGCACGCCGAGCTTCTCCTCCGAGCCGTAGGTCTGCAGGGTGTCGTAGCCCTGCAGGCCGAGCACCATGCCGACGAACAACCCCGAAACCATGATGATCACGAGCGACAACGCGCCGGCGAAATAGATTTCGCGCACCGTCAGGGCAGGTCGCATCACGCTGGCACCGGAGGCGAACAGCACGCGCAGCATGAACAGGGTCGCCGCGCCGATGCGACGCACCGCGTCGATCGCCCACGCGCCGATGCGCGCGACGAGGTCGACCACGTTGCCGGCACTCACGACGTTTCGACCAGGCCGAGGTCGGCGCGGTAGTCAGGCGCCGGGTAGTGGAAGCCGACCGGACCGTCACTCTCGCCCTCCACGAACTGGTGCACCATCGGCACCTGCGATTCGCGGATCTCCGCGGCGGTCCCGGCGGCGACGATACGCCCCTCGGCCATGAGGTAGACGTAGTCGACGATCTTGAGCGATTCCTGCACGTCGTGTGTAACCACGATCGACGTCGCGCCGAGGGCGTCGTTGGAGCGCCGGATGAGCTGCCCGATGACGCCGAGCGAGATCGGGTCGAGCCCGGCGAAGGGCTCGTCGTACATCACGAGCATGGGGTCGAGCGCCACTGCGCGCGCCAGCGCGACGCGTCGTGCCATGCCGCCGGAAAGTTCGGACGGCATGAGGTCGGCGGCGCCGCGCAGGCCCACCGCGTGCAGCTTGAGCAGCACGAGATCGCGGATGGCGTCTTCCGGCAGGTCGGTATGCTCGCGCATCTGGAAGGCGATGTTCTCGAACACCGTCATGTCGGTGAACAGCGCGCCACCCTGGAACAGCATGCCCATGCGGCGGCGCATGCGGTAGAGCCCGTCGGCATCGAGCGCCCCCATGTTCTCGCCGGCGACCTCTACGCTACCGGTCTGCGCCCGCTCCTGTCCCCCGATCAGGCGCAGCAGCGTGGTCTTGCCACAGCCGCTGCCGCCCATCAGGGCCACCACCTTGCCGCGCGGCACGACGAGGTTGACCTCGTGCAGGATGCGGCGCGAGGGCGTATAGCCGAAGTTGCAGTCGCGAATGGCGACGAGTGGGGTCTCGGTCACGGAACGGGCTGGGTGGCGGCAGCAGTCGAGTGGCTGGCGAAAGCGCCATCATCGCACGAGGCGCGGCGCCACGGCGAGATGTCGCCGCTGCGCGGCCGCTCCGGCGCGCACGCCTCTATACTGTCGCGATCGCCAGCCCCGGGGAGAGCAGCCATTTCCGCCACCTACCTTGAGACGCGCAGCGCCGACGGCGTGCTGTACGTCACCATCGACCGCGCCGCGAAGCGCAATGCCCTGTCGCAGGCCGTGCTCGGTGAACTCGGCGACACGTTCCGCGCGCACGCCGCCGACGACGCCCTGCTGGTTGCGGTGATTCGCGGAGCCGGCACACGCTGCTTCGCCGCCGGCGGCGACCTCCACGAGTTCGAGACCCTGCGCGAGCCGGACGCGGTGCGCGAGATGAACCGCTTCTCGACCGCCGCGCTCGACGCCATCCGTGACTTCCCGGTACCGGTCGTCGCCGCCATGAACGGCGACGCCATTGGCGGTGGCGGCGAACTCGCCATGGCCTGCGACATGCGCGTGTTCGCGCGGCATGCCCGCATCGGTTTCGTACAGGGACAGATGTGCATCTCGACCGCGTGGGGTGGCGGCGCCGACCTCGTGCGCGTCGCCGGCGCGGCGACCGCGCTGCGCATGCTGACGCGTGCCGAATTCATCGCCGCCGGCGAAGCGCGCACGCTCGGTCTCGCCGATGCCGTACAGGGTGAGGAAGAAGAGTTCGAGGCGGCCGTCGACGCCTTCATCGCCCCGATGCGTATGCGCAAGCCGCAGGTCATGCGCGCCTACAAGACCCTCGCCCGCGCGAGTCGCCAGGACGACGGCTGGCGCGCGGTGCGCGCTGCCGAGCCCGACCTGCTGGCAACGACCTGGCTGCACGACGATCACTGGACCGCCTCGGCGGCGGCGCTCGCGCGAATCGCAGCGAAGAAGGGCTGACTCCGACGGCGCCAGCCGCGCCCGCGGCATGATGTCGCCGTGTCGCGCGCTCAGGCGGCGCCGCGCGCGGCACGCCGGTACGCACCAGGCGCCTGGCCGGTCCACTGGCGAAAGGCGCGTGCGAAGCTCTTCTCGTTGTCGAAACCGACCGCCCGCGCGACCTGCGCAAGCGGGCGCTGCGTGCGCTGCAGGAGCGCCACGGCGCGTGCGCAGCGTGCCTCGTTCTTGAGTGCCTGCAGCGAGGTGCCGGCTTCACGCAGGTGACGGAACAGCGTGCGGGTGGACACGTTGAGACGGTGCGCGACGGCCGCGGCATCGCGGCACTCGTCCGGGCGCGCCGTGATCAACTCGCGAGCACGGCGCACCAGCAGGCGGTCGCGGCGGTACTGCAGCACGGTCAACGGCAGTGCCCGACGCAGCATCTGTGTCAGCGCCGGCTCGTCGCGCACCAGCGGCAGCGCCGCGTAGCGCGCGTCGAAGCTGAAGCCGGCGCTGGCAGCATCGAAGCGCACCGGCCCCGGGAACATCAGCGGGTAGGCATCGGCGTGGGCCGGGCGCGCGAAAGGGAAATGCACGTCGGCAAGCGGAATGCGCGAGTCGACCGCCCAGCAGGCGTAGCCGTGGACGTAACGCAGCAGCGTCACCAGGCAGAACTCGCGCGAGGCGCGCGGGCGCCGGACCTCGGCGATGGCGAGATGGGCGCGCGTGCCATCGCGGCCGAACGTGAGCAGCACATCATCGGTGAGCAGCGCGTGGTGGCGACACCAGCGCTTCAGCGCCACCCCGAGATCGGGCGCGGTCAGCGAGGCGCGGCACAGCATGCCGTAGCTGCCCCACGGCAGACGGCGCGTGAACCAACCGAGCGCCTCGTCGTCGAGCTCGCGCATGGCGGCCTCCGAAACGCGTTCCATCTGGGCCGCGGTGATGCGCGCCGCCGGGTCGTCGACCGTGGCGGGATCGATATCGGCAGCGGCGAGTGCGCTTGCGGCGTCCCTGCCGTAGCGCTCGAAGGCCGCAACAATGGCGTTGACGAACGGCATCGGCGTCGCGGCGCGGGCCGCGGGCGCATCCGAAGGGACAGCGGAAGGACTGGCAATCATGCGGAAACTATTCAATTTGATGGCACGATTTGCAACCTCGCTGGCACCCCCTGCGCAGTCCCCTGCGCTAGGCTGATGCTGCGCGTGAGAAGCCCTCGTGGGCTATCCTGTCGCGCCCCGCGCGGCGGCGCGGGCCGCACCCCTCCCGTGCCACGCGGCACAGCCCGTCTGGAGAGACCGACATGACCCAGCTGCCCGGTATCAGCTTCGACCTCGGCGACACGGTCGAGATGCTGCGCGAGTCGGTGGCCGACTTCGCGGCCAACGAGATCGCGCCGCGCGCCCAGGACATCGACCAGGCCAACGAGTTTCCCGCCGACCTGTGGCGCAAGCTCGGCGACCTCGGCGTACACGGGGTGACCGTCGCCGAAGAATACGGCGGCGCCGACCGCGGCTACCACGCCCACATCGTCGCGATGGAGGAGATCTCGCGCGCGTCCGCCGCGGTCGGCCTCTCCTACGGCGCCCACTCCAACCTCTGCGTCAACCAGATTCACCGCAACGGCAACGCCGCGCAGAAAGCGCGCTACCTGCCCAGGCTGGTCTCGGGCGAACACGTCGGCGCGCTCGCCATGAGCGAACCGAACGCGGGCTCCGACGTGGTCTCGATGAAGCTGCGCGCCGAGCGCCGCGGTGACTGCTACGTGCTGAACGGCTCGAAGATGTGGATCACCAACGGCGGCGATGCCGACACGCTGGTCGTCTACGCCAGGACCGACCCGGATGCAGGACCGCGCGGCATCACCGCCTTCATCATCGAGAAGGGCATGAGCGGCTTCAGCAAGGGCACCAAGCTCGACAAGCTCGGCATGCGCGGCTCGAATACGTGGCCGATCTTCTTCGACGACTGCGAGGTACCGGTAGAGAACGTGCTCGGCGCGGTCGGCGACGGCGTGCGCGTATTGATGTCGGGGCTCGACTACGAGCGCGCGGTGCTCGCCGCCGGCCCGCTCGGCATCATGGATGCCTGCATGGACGTGGTGCTGCCCTACGTGCACGAGCGCGAGCAGTTCGGCCAGCCGATCGGCGAGTTCCAGCTCATGCAGGGCAAGCTCGCCGACATGTACACCACCTGGCAGGCGTGCCGTGCCTACGTCTATGCCGTCGGCCGCGCCTGCGACGCCGGTGACCACAGCCGCAACCTGCGCAAGGACGCCGCCGGCGCCATCCTCTACGCTGCCGAGAAGGCAACCTGGATGGCGGGCGAGGCGATCCAGACGCTCGGCGGCAACGGCTACATCAACGAGTACGCGACCGGCCGGCTGTGGCGTGACGCCAAGCTCTACGAGATCGGCGCCGGCACCTCCGAGATCCGCCGCATGCTGATCGGCCGCGAGCTGTTCTCGGATACCAAGTAGAACCGGCCGCGACGCCGGCCAGCCGCACCGCGGTCGGCGACGCCAGGGTCGCCATCACCGCGCCAGGGGAGACACGCCCATGCATGCGATCAAGTCCGCCATCAATCCACGCGCGGAGGAATTCCGCGCCAACGCCGCGCACATGCGCACGCTGGTCGAAGACCTGCGCGCGAAGGCCGCCGAGGTTGCCGCCGGCGGCGGCGAGCGCGCGCGCGATAAGCACGTCGCGCGCGGCAAGCTGCTGCCGCGCGAACGCGTCGACCAGTTGCTCGACCCCGGCACGCCGTTCCTCGAAGTCGGCCAGCTCGCCGCCTACGGCATGTACGACGGCGAGGCGCCGGCCGCCGGCATGATCGCGGGCATCGGCCGCGTCGAGGGCACCGAGTGCCTGATCATCGCCAACGATGCCACCGTCAAGGGCGGCACCTACTACCCGATGACGGTCAAGAAGCACCTGCGCGCGCAGGAGATCGCGCGCGAGAACCTCCTGCCCTGCATCTACCTGGTCGATTCGGGCGGCGCCTTCCTGCCCAAGCAGGACGAGGTCTTCCCCGACCGCGAGCACTTCGGTCGCATCTTCTACAACCAGGCCAACATGAGCGCGATGGGCATACCGCAGATCGCGGTGGTGATGGGTTCCTGCACCGCCGGGGGCGCCTACGTGCCGGCGATGAGCGACGACACCGTGATCGTGAGGAACCAGGGCACCATCTTCCTCGGCGGCCCACCGCTGGTGAAGGCCGCCACCGGCGAAGTGGTGAGCGCCGAGGATCTCGGCGGCGGCGACGTCCACACGCGCCTTTCGGGCGTTGCCGATCACCTCGCCGAGAATGACAGCCATGCGCTCGCCATCGCGCGCTCGATCGTGCGCAACCTCAACCGCCGCCGCCCGCAATCGGTGGTCGTGCAGCCGGTCGAGGAACCACTCTACGACCCCGAGGAAATCTACGGCGTGCTGCCGCGCGACACGCGCACCCCCTACGACGTGCGCGAGGTCATCGCGCGCGTCGTCGACGGTTCGCGTTTCGACGAGTTCAAGGCGCGCTACGGTTCGACACTCGTGACCGGCTTCGCCCACCTCTACGGCGTGCCGGTCGGCATCATCGCCAACAACGGCATCCTGTTCAGCGAGTCGGCCCAGAAGGGCGCGCACTTCATCGAGCTCTGCGCACAGCGCAAGGTGCCACTGCTGTTCCTGCAGAACATCACCGGCTTCATGGTCGGGCGCAAGTACGAGAATGGCGGCATCGCCAAGGACGGCGCCAAGCTCGTCACCGCGGTCGCCACCGCGCAGGTGCCGAAGATCACGCTGATCATCGGCGGCAGTTTCGGCGCCGGCAACTACGGCATGTGCGGGCGCGCGTACTCGCCACGTTACCTGTGGATGTGGCCGAACGCGCGCATCAGCGTCATGGGCGGCGAGCAGGCCGCGGCGGTGCTCGCCACCGTGCGCCGTGACGGCATCGAGGCGCGCGGCGGCAGCTGGGCCGTCGAGGAGGAAGAAGCGTTCAAGGCGCCTATCCGCGACCAGTACGAGGCGCAGGGTCATCCCTACTACGCCACCGCCAGGTTGTGGGACGACGGCATCGTCGATCCCGCGCAGACACGCCGCGTGCTCGGTCTGTCGCTGTGGTCGACGCTCAACGCACCGATCCCCGACACCCGCTTCGGCCTGTTCCGCATGTAAAGGAGCCGCGTGATGTTCCACAAGATCCTGATTGCGAACCGCGGCGAGATCGCCTGCCGCGTGATCGAGACGGCGCGACGCCTCGGCATCGCCACCGTCGCCGTCTACTCCGAGGCCGATGCCGGCGCGCGCCACGTGCGCCGCGCCGACGAGGCAGTGCTGCTCGGCCCGGCCGCGGCGCGCGAGTCCTACCTGGTCGGCGAGAAGATCCTCGCCGCCGCCCGCGCCACCGGCGCCGAGGCCATCCATCCGGGCTACGGCTTCCTGTCCGAGAACGCCGCCTTCGCACGCGCCTGCGCCGACGCCGGCATCGTCTTCATCGGGCCACCGGCGAGCGCCATCGAGGCGATGGGCAGCAAGTCGGCGGCGAAGGCCCTGATGGAAGCCGCCGGTGTGCCGCTCACACCCGGCTACCACGGCGACGAGCAGGACGCCGACTTCCTCGCCACGCGCGCCGACGAGATCGGCTACCCCGTGCTGATCAAGGCGAGCGCCGGCGGCGGCGGCAAGGGCATGCGCCGCGTCGATGCACCGGCCGACTTCGCCGAGGCACTTGCCTCGTGCAAGCGCGAAGCCGCCGGCGCCTTCGGCGACGACCACGTGCTGGTCGAGAAGTACGTCCTCAAGCCACGCCACATCGAGGTACAGGTATTCGGTGACAGCCACGGCTACGTGGTGCACCTGTACGAGCGCGACTGCTCGGTGCAGCGCCGCCACCAGAAGGTGCTGGAGGAAGCACCCGCACCCGGCATGACCGCCGAACGTCGCGCCGCCATGGGTCGCGCCGCGGTCGATGCCGCGCGCGCGGTCGGCTACATCGGTGCCGGCACGGTCGAGTTCATCGCCAACCCGGACGGCGGCTTCTACTTCATGGAAATGAATACCCGCCTGCAGGTCGAGCACCCGGTGACCGAGATGATCACCGGGCTCGATCTCGTCGAATGGCAGCTGCGCGTGGCGGCCGGCGAACCCCTGCCACGCGCGCAGGACGACCTCGCCATCGACGGCCACGCCATCGAGGCGCGCATCTACGCCGAGGATCCCGACGCCGGTTTCCTGCCCGCCACCGGGCGCCTGGTGCACCTCGAACCGCCGGCGACCTCGGTCCACGTGCGTGTCGACAGCGGCGTCGAGCAGGGCGACAGCATCTCGCCGCACTACGATCCCATGATCGCGAAGCTGATCGTGTGGGACAGCGACCGTGACGGCGCGCTCGCGCGCATGCGCCGTGCGCTGGCCGACTTCCACGTCGTCGGCGTCAGCAACAACATCGCCTTCCTCGGCCGCCTCGTCACCACTACGGCCTTCGCCAGCGCCGATCTCGACACCGCGCTGATCGAGCGCGAGCATGCGCACCTGTTTCCGCCGCCGGCGCCGACGCCACGCGCGGCGTGGCTGATCGCCGCGCTCGCCGAGCTCGTCCATGCCGGTGCGGCGGCCGCCACCCGGCTCGCCGGCAGCGACGAGCGCCACAATCCCTGGGTCATCACCGACGACTGGCGGCTCAACGGCCACGGCCGGCGCCTGCTCACGCTACGCGACGGTGAGACCGAGAAGACGCTCGCGATCTGCGCCGCGGGCGGCGCCTACGCCATCGAACTCGACGGCGAGACGAGCACGGCAACCCTGCTCGGACACGACGGTGCCGCGCTCAGCGTGGCGCTCGACGGCACCACCCGCCACGTTGCCGTGGCCGTCACCGACGCCCGTCGCGCGGTCTTCCTCGACGGCCGCGCCTGGGTGCTCGCACGCGTCGACAAGCTCGAAGCGAGCGGCGAGGGCGAGGAAGGCGGCGCCGGACTGCTCGCGCCGATGCCGGGCAAGGTCATCGCGCTGATTGCAGCACCCGGCGCCACGGTGAAGAAGGGCGACAAGCTGCTCGTGCTCGAAGCGATGAAGATGGAGCACACCATCTGCGCGCCCGCGGACGGCGTCGTCAAGGCCTTCCACTGCACGGAGGGCGAGCAGGTCACCGAGGGGGTCGAGCTGGTCGACTTCGAGCACGCGTAATCGCACTCTGCGCCGGCAGCCGCGGCCGCTGGCGCAGGTGCGCCGGGCGAGGCTTGGCGCTACGCTAACGCTCTCGTCACATTCCCGGATTGCTCCCGCCCATGTCCCTACGCGTCGTCGCCATCGTTTTCCTCACCGGCCTGCTGGCCGCGATGTCCGCCTGGTCGGCCGACCCGCCCGAAGGCGAGCAACTGCTGTTCGCCAAGCCGGAGGGCTGGCACGAGGTGTTCTCCGAAGTCGAGGACAACCTCACCACCAACGAGTACGTGCCCAAGGACCAGACTGCCGAGAACTGGACCGAGATGGTCACCGTGCAGGTGGTCTTCGGCATGGCCGATGCCAGTCCTGACGGTGTGCTCAGCCGCATCGTGCGCCATCTCGAGGAGGGCTGCCCGGGCTTCAGCGCGCAGCCCATCGAGCTCGGTGGCACCGGCGACTACCCGACGCTGGCCGTGATGCTGATGTGCCCGAAGAATCCGGACTCCGGCCGCGGCGATTTCATCCTGGTGCGCGGCATCGCCGGCGAGGAGAGTTTCTACATCCTGCAGAAGGCATGGCGGGTACCACCCTTCGCGCCCGACAGTCCCCCGCCCGTCTCGCTCGAGGAGCGCAAGTTCTGGCTCGGCTACCTGGCCTACCTGACGGTCTGCGATCCGAGCAAGGGCAACTGCCCGGACAACATCGCCATCGAGGAATGACCACGTGAAGCTCGCGAGCCTGCGCGCGGGCGGCCGCGACGGGACCTTGATCGTGGTCGATGACACACTGCGGCGGGCGTTGGTCGTCGACGACATCGCGCCGACCCTGCAGGCCGCGCTGGAACGTTGGACGGACGTCGAGCCGGCGCTGCGCGCGGCCGCCGACGCGCTCGCCGCCGGCGACGCCGGCGGTGCCTTCGCCCTCGACGTCGACGCCCTGGCCAGCCCGCTGCCACGCAGCCACCAGTTCCTCGACGGCTCGGTCTACCTCCACCACATGGCGCAGGCACGCAAAGCGCGCGGCGCGGCGATGCCGCCGAACCACGAGACCGAGCCGCTCATGTACCAGGGCGTCTCCGACGGCTTCCGTGGTCCGACGCAGTCGATGCCGCTGCCGTCGGAGGATCTCGAGATCGATTTCGAAGCCGAGGTGGCGGTGGTCGTCGACGACGTGCCGATGGGCGTCGCGGTCGCCGCGGCCGGCCGCCACGTGCGCCTGGTCATGTTGATGAACGACTGGACCTGCCGGGCGCTGACACGCAGTGAACTGCCCAAGGGCTTCGGCTTCCTGCAGTCGAAGCCGACCAGCGCTTTCTCGCCGGTCGCGGTCACCCCCGACGCACTCGGTGCCGCATGGAACGGCGAGCGCCTCGCCGAACGCCTGTGCTCGTGGGTCAATGGACGCGCCATCGGCACACCCGATGCCGGTGTCGACATGTTCTTCACCTACCCGCAGCTCATCGCCCATGCCGCGCGCACGCGCGCGCTAGGCGCCGGGACCATCATCGCCGCCGGGGCGGTGTCGAACCGAGACCCGGCCAGCGGCCACGGCTGCCTGGCGGAGGCACGCGTGCACGAAGAGATGAGCAGCGGGGCGGCGAGCACACCGTGGCTGCGGTTCGGCGACGTCGTGCGCATCGAGATGCGCGACGCCGCCGGGCAGTCGATCTTCGGCGCCATCGAGCAGGTCGTGGCGCGCGCGTGATGCGAGCACCCGCCCCGAGCGCCGGCCCCGAGCACCAGACTCCGCCATGCACCTGACTCCGGCCACCGCCGCCGACTTCGTCCTCGCCACCAGCGACCATGCGTTCGCGCGCGACCCGTATGCCGATTTCGCGCTGCTGCGCGAGCACGCACCGGTGTGTCGCCAGCCGGACGGCTCGGTGCTGCTGACACGCTACGCCGACGTGCACGCGGCGTTTAGCGATCCGCTGCTGTTCAGTTCGGACAAGCGTGTCGACTTCCGTCCGCGCTTCGGCGATTCGCCGCTCTACGAGCATCATACGACCTCGATCGTCTTCAACGACCCGCCCTACCACACCCGCGTGCGACGACTGCTGGCGCCGTTCTTTGCCGCGCGCGTGCTGCGCCAGATGGAGGCGAGCATCGCGCGCATGGTCGATGGCCTGCTCGACCGTGCGGCGGCCGCCGGGCGCATCGACGTGGTGCGCGACTTCGCGCTGGTGGTACCGCTCAACCTCATCGGCGAACTGCTCGGCGTTCCCTACGACGAGCGCGCGCCGTTGCGCGGCTGGGCCAATGCCATCCTCGGCGCGCTGGAACCGGTACGTTCGGCCGCCGAACTCGCCAGCGGCAACCGTGCGGTGGAGGACTTCAAGGACTACCTGCGCGCGCTCATTGCACGCAAGCGTGCGGCGCCGCCGGGCACCGAGACCATGGACGTGCTGTGGGCGCTGGTCGAAGCCGCCGACGAGAATCGCGCCGAGGACGAGCGCCTGAGCGAGCTCGAGATACTGCACAACGCCATCTTCATGCTCAATGCCGGCCATGACACCACCGGTTCGCTCATCGCCAACGGCATCGAACTCCTGTGCCGTTATCCCGAGCAGCGGGCGCGGCTGCTCGCCGAGCCGGCCCTGATCAAGCCGGCCGTCGAGGAGATGCTGCGCTTCGAGAGCCCGCTGCAGATCGGCAACCGCAAGACCACCGCGGCGTGCACCATCGGTGACGTCGAGCTACCGGCCGGAACCTTCCTGCACCTTGCCATCGCCGCCGCCAATCGCGACCCGGCGCAGTTCCCGGATCCCGATGCCTTCGACGTCGCGCGCGAACCGAACAAGCACCTCGCCTTCGCCCACGGTATCCATACCTGCGCCGGCAACTCGGTGGCGCGCATCGAGGCACGCATCGCCTTCGGCAAGCTGCTCGAGCGCTTTCCGCGCTTCCGCCTCGTCGCACCGGCGGTGCGCCCACACCGCTCGCGCTTCCGCGTCGTCGACGAGCTCGTCATCGAGCTCGACGGTTGAACAGGTTCAATCGGCCGCAGCCGGCGACTCCGTCTTCGCGTCACCCGGCTGGCGTGGAAATACGCAGTCGTTCTCCTCGCACAGCCGATCGACGCTCGCATACTTCGCCGCGCAGCCTTCCCTGAAGGGCGCGATCTGGGCCTCGCTCATCGCGAGCAGCGCGTCGGCATACTGGTTGAGGGCGTCGTTCATGTCCTCGTTGCGCAGCGGTTCGCCGGTGAGGTCGGTATAGAAGCGCACCGCCAGCATGCCGAACGCGAACGAGCGGTTCGCCCAGGTCTGCTGCATGTCGCCGAGCGCCTGGTCGGCCTCCATCGCGGTCAGTGCCGAGCAGGTCATGGCGCCATCGAAGGCCTGCTTGAGCTGGGTACGCTGATCGGGCGTGGCCTCCTGCGCGACGGCATGGAGGCAATGCAGCAACGGCAGGGCGAGCAGCAGCGCGATGCGGAAGATTGGTCTCATGCGGGACTCCGGTGCGACGAGGGGGCGGGGCGGGGCGGTCATTGTGACCCCTGGGCCGGGCATGGACAACGCACCGCCGTCGCACGGCGGCGCGGTTGCAAGCGTCCGGCCGAATCCTCAGGATAGGGCGCCGCCAACGAGAGGATGAACACAACTCCATGACCGACAGTACCCCCAACGCGGTGTTCGTGGGCACCTGGCAACTCGTCGAGAGCTACTCCGACAAGCCCTCGGGCCGCGTCGCTTTCCCCCTCGGCGAGCACGTCATCGGCCGCATCAATTACGATGCCGCGGGCAACATGGCCGCCCAGCTGATGGGCGACCAGCGCAAACCGTTCTCCTCGCGCGATCCGCGCGAGGTCGGCGATGCGGAGTACCGCGAAGCCTTCCAGAGCTATACCGCGTACTTCGGCACTTACACCGTCGATGCCGACGCCGGTACCGTCACCCACCACGTGCAGGGTGCGACCGTGCCGAACTGGCCCGGCCAGGACCAGATCCGCTTCTACGAGTTCACCGGCGACCGGCTCACCCTGAAAACGCCCCCGATGCGCGGCAACGACGGCGAGAAGGCCATCCACACGCTGGTCTGGCAGAAGATCATCTGAGCGATCGGCGTCGCTGGCTGGCCAGCCACGGCGCCAGCGCGAAGAAGATCAGTGCCGCAGCGTAGGCGGCAAGACCGAGTGGGTCGCGCGTGGCGAAGTACTCTCCCAGCGGCACGCGCCGCAACCACACGACCACGCCGAGCTCGCAGGCGAGCATGAGCGCGAGCGCGAGCGCCCCTCTGCCGAGCAGCGCAGCGTTGCCGAGCCCGGGCGTGCGGCCGACCAGCGCCGATGCGCTCAACCATGCGACCAGCACCATCAAGGGCAGCTCGGCGAGCTCCGCGGCGAGCTCGCCGAGCAGCGGCACGAGCACCAGGACACGCACGGTGCCGAGCACGAAGCCGACGCTGAAAACCAGCGCGAAGTAGGTGACGGCGAAGCGTGTCATGTGGAAATGTCCTGTCCTGGCGTTGGCCCGCCCCGCCATCCACGACGGGCGACCGCGACCCGTCGCGGCCGGGCCGCGATGCGCGCGCAGCACGCCTTCTGCGCCCACGCTTGTATCTCTGCGCCGGGCAATGGCCTACCTTGTTGCTACGGGCGCCGCAGGCGCGCGATCGCTGATCGCGATCAGCACGTCGACGCCGCCGCGGCGCGAGAGTAGCAGAAGTGGGCAATCCGGCCCCAACCACCAACGGAGGTAACCGAGTCGTGGACAAGCAGTCATTCGAAGCCTTCATGCACAAGGTCCAGGAAGACGACGCGCTGGCGCAGGAACTGCGCGCGAAGCTCGGCGACCCCGCCGACGGCATCGTCGGCGCCGACCTCGAACGTTTCGCCGCCGAGAAGGGCTACCAGTTCGACCTCGAGGAGATCTCGGGCGAGCTCAGCGACGAGGATCTCGAGGCGGTCGCCGGCGGCGCCGGCACGTTCAGCCCGACCATCGGCGCCTTGTCGCTCAAGTTCTACTCGCCGAGCGCACTGAGCTTTCCCAAGGTGGAGTCCGTGATCATCAAGTGGTGAGCGCGCCAGCGCGCGCTTGCGCGGACGCGCCGCTGCCGTATCTCGACGATGCCGCGCAGGGCGCGCGCGTGCGCGGGGTGTTCACTGCGGCCGGCTACACGGCCGCGAGCGTCGATGCCGTGCTCGGCCGCGGCGGCGGCGCGGCGCAGCGCCAGGCGGTCGCAGCGGCCGGCGCCGGACGCGACGACGCCCTGGGACTTCTGATCAAGCTGTTCGGTGGCGGTACCACGCTCCCCGCGGCAACCCTGGCAACGGCACTGCCCGGCGCCCAGCTGGCGACGCTGGAGGCCGCCGGCCTGCTCGTGCGCGATACCGAGGGCGCGCGTGCGACCGTGTTGTTGACGCCTTACGGCACCGGCCTCTTCGCCCACGATCGCGGCGAGCGACACAGCGCGCGCGCCGCCGACTTCGTCGTCGGCCCCTCGCCCGTGGCACGGCTGCTCGGCGCCTTCGCCCTACCCGGTACGGTCGACACGGCGCTCGATCTCGGCTGCGGCGCCGGCGTGCTGGCGCTCGACGCGCTGGCCCCGGCACGCCACGTCAGCGCGCTCGACCTCAACCCGCGCGCCGTGGCGCTGACCCGCTTCAACGCCCGGCTCAACGGGCGCGACGACATCGTCACGTACTGCGGCGATCTCTTCACGCCGCTCGGCACGGCACGCTTCGATCGCATTCTCAGCAACCCGCCGTTCGTCATCGCGCCAGAAACGACCTACCTCTATCGCGACGGCGGTGCGGCGATCTGCGCGCGCATCGTTTGCGAGGCACCGGCCCACCTCAATGTCGGCGGTGTGCTGCAGATGTTGTGCAACTGGCCCGAGCGTACCGGCAGCGACTGGCGCGAGGTTCCGCGGCGCTGGTTCGAAGGCAGCGAGTGCGATGGCTGGGTGCTGCGCCTGCGTTCGCTCGGCGCACGCGAGTATGCGCTCGCCTGGCTCGGGCAGGAGCATGCCGGCGCTCCCGTGCCGGCTGCCGCGCTCGAGCAGTGGAACGACCACTTCGCCGCCCACGGCATCGATGCGGTCGGCACCGGCCTGGTGGTGATGCACCGGCCGACCGGACGCACACCCTGGCTCGAGCTGCGCGACGCGCCACCGCTGCGCGGTGCCGCAGGTGCCAGCATCGCGCAGGTGCTCGCCGCGCGTGACCTGGCCGCGCGGCTCGACGACGATGCCGCACTGCTGGCCGCCTGCCTGCAGCCGAATCCCGCGCTCGAGCACCACGTGCGGCGGCGGCCGCACGGTGGCGGCTGGGCGCAGACACATGCGGAACTGCGCCTCGCGCGCGGGCTGAGCTTCGCCGTCCGCGCCGACCCGCTCGCGTGCCTGCTGATCGGCTATCTCGATGGCCGGCGCAGCGTCGCGGCCGCGGCCAGTGCTGTAGCCGCGGCCGCCGGCGTGGCATTGGCGCCGCTGCTCGCGGAGCTGCCGGGCGCGGTGCGGCGCCTGTTGCAGCTCGGCATGTTGATACCCGCCGAGGGCACGGGCCCGGCCGGAGGCGCCGCGCGCTAGCCGGCGGCGGCTTCCCTGAGCAGTTCGCCGGCGATGATGACCTGGCGAATCTGGTTGCTGCCGGCCGCGATCTCGCCGACCTTGCCGCTGCGGTATAGGCGGTTGACCTCCATCTCGCGCATGAAGCCCATACCACCGTGGATCTGCACTGCCTGGTCGAGCACGCGCATGGCGCCACGACCAGCAGCGAGCAGCGCGGCGGCAGAGCGCTTGTGGATAGCGCCGCGCCCACCCTCGCCCTGCGGCAGGTCGACAATCTCGCGGCCGACCTGGTAGGTCAGCGCGCGCATCGCTTCGATCTCGGTGTACATGTCGGCGAGCATCGCCTGGATCATCTGGAACTCGCCGATGGCACGCCCGAACTGCTTGCGCTGGGTGGCGTAGTCGAGCGCGAGATCGAAGGCGCGCTGCGCCATGCCGATGTCGAAGAAGGCGCCGATGACGCGCTCGATGTCGAGGCCGCTCATCATCACCACGTGGCCCGCGTTTTCCGCGCCGACCAGGTTGCCGGCCGGTACGCGACAGTCGTCGAACACGAGTTCGCCGGTAGGGCTGCCACGCCAGCCCATCTTGTCGAGCTTCTGCGCCACCGAGAAGCCGGGAAAGCCCTTCTCGACGATGAACGCCGAAATGCCTTTCTGGCGCTTTTCCGGCGCGGTCTTGGCGTAGACCAGCAGCACGTCGGCGACCGGCCCGTTGGTGATGAAGAGCTTGCGCCCGTTGAGCACGTAGTCGTCACCGTCGCGCCGTGCGGTGGTGGCCATCGATCCGAGTGCGTCGGATCCCGCGCCGGGCTCGGTCATGCCCAGTGCGCCGATCAGCGAGCCGTCGCAGAAACGTGGCAGGTACTCGCGTTTCTGCGCCTCGTCGGCGTTGCGCACGAGGTTGTGCAGGCACAGGTTGTCGCTGGCCAGCATGCCGGCTGCGATGGCGTGATTCCAGTAGGCCACGGCTTCGGCGATGAAGCACTGTGCGAGGACGTCCATACCGGCACCGCCGTAGGCGGCCGGCACGGTCACCCCGAGCAGGCCCTGCGCGGCGAGTGCGCGAAACGCCTCCTCCGGAAACCAGTCCTCGTTGTCCATGCGCTCGCACAAGGGGTAGAGCTCCTCCCGCGCGTAGCGATAGGCGAGATCGTAGACCGCCTGGTAATCGGCATCGAAACCGAATGCAGCGAGATTCGGGATGGTCATGGTGGTGTCCTCGACCCGCGTGCGCAGGTAATCAGGCGGAGAAACGGTTGAGACCGTCGACGTGGCCCACGGTGACCGGGGTGCCGATGGGATCGTCGGAGAACAGGCGGGCGCGGGTCGCCGCGTGGCCCGGTTCCATCACCGCCAGGAAGCGACGCCGGTCGGCATCGAGACGACCGACGATGTAGCCGCCAGACGGCTCGCCGCGGGCATAGACGGCGGCGAAGGATTCGATCCGCGCGGCGCCCTCGGCGACCTCGGCAACGACAATGTCGCTGGCGGCTTTCGCCTGCGCACGCTCGGCAGCGCTCGAACGCGCCTGCCAGGCGCCGCCGAGGCTTCGCGTGTAGAGGCCGACCGAGTGCTTGGAGAGATATCCGCCGTTCGCGGCGACCAGCGCCGACGCCTCGCCCTTGCCGCGCAGTCGCTGGACGACCTCGGCGATGGCATGCAGGCTGTAGTTGTTGCCCGGACCACCGAAGTACGGCAGCCCGCCGGTCAGGGTGAGCGCGCGGCCACCTTCGGCATCGATGCCGAGGTGCTCGCAGGCACTGGTCACGGCGACCGGGAAGCAGCTGTACAGGTCGATGTGATCGAGCGCGTCGGTGGTTAGGCCAGCGTCGTCGAGCACGCGCCGCAGCGCAAGGCCCTGCGCGTGCGAGCCGGCCAGGCGCGGCCGGCGCACCACCGGCAGCTCGTCGACATCGGCATAGGCGGCGAGGTGCACCCAGTTGTCCGGCGGGATACCGAGTTCGCGCGCCACGCCGACGGACGTCATCACCACTGCCGCGGCCTGGTTGACCGCGTCCTGCGCCACCATCCACTTGGTATAGGGCTCACACAGGAGGAAGTTCTCACGCGAGGGCGTGGCAATGAATTCCGCGCTGCGCGCGGTCGGGAACTGCGCGTAGGGATTGTCCGCTGCGACCGCGCTGAACGGCGCGAAGATGCGCCCGATGCGCGCGCGGTACTGCTCGGTGGTGAGCCCGAGCTCGGCGCGCAGCGCCTGCTCGAACAGGCAATAGACCTGGATCGGGAAAGTGATGCCGTGCGCCGTCTCGTAGGCGCTCGCCATCACTTCGTCCGGCCACAGGTCCTCGAACGCGCCGTCCACTTCCTCGTGCCAGTCGAGTTCGATGCCGGCGCGCTGCGCGTTGCGAATGGTGGCGAGCGCCTCGGCACCGGTCAGCAGGGCAGCACGCACCGTGCCCGCATGGATGTCCTCGGCGAGCTGGTTGACGAGACGTTGTGGCGTCTCGCCCCCGACCTCGGCATAGACCGCACGCCGTGGGCGGATGCCGAGACGGTTGGCCACCGACCACGGCATGTTGTTCGAGCAGCCGAACGGGTTCGGCCACATGACGGTGTCGCGCACGGAATGCTCGAACAGGCGCGCAACGGCGAGCACGTCGAGCTCGGCGGCGAGGTCGCCCGCGGCGCCGGCATCGGCCAGCGCGGCGCCCGCGACCGCCGCCGCCATGTCGGCCGGCGACAGGCTGGTCTGCCGCGACGTCGGCTCGCGATCGACTTACTGCGCGGCGCCGACCAGGAAGGTAGAGGTGACGAGCTTCCTGGAAGACCTGCGTATGGGCGAACGCCACGG
>JAVJVZ010000026.1:0-121495 GCA_040220855.1 Gammaproteobacteria bacterium
GTACGCGCGCGATGCGTCGCTGGGCCGGGTGCGCGCTGGATTCGGTGCGGGCGCGCGCGCCGAACGGCGGTGCAGCCGGCCACTACCCGCCCGAGCGCCGCGGGCAATGGCCGGCGATGAGGGGCTTCAGGCGGCGGCGCGCGTCCTGCGTGCGCCGGCCAGGCCGGCGACGGCGGGGGCGAGCAACCACAGCGCGGCAGGCACCGGTACCGGGGCAGCCTGCGCGTTGGCGAAGGTGTGCACGGTGAGCACGTCCTCGAAGGCGCCGGTGAGCGGGTCGACGTCGACGAAGAAGGCGAGTGTCAGCACGCCACTCAGGCTGTCGAACGTGCCGAACAGGCTGCCCGGGACGTCGAGTTCGACCAGCGCGCTGTCGAAACTGGTGAAAGCCTCGACGCCGGCATTGACGAAGCCGGCCGGCAGGTTGTCGAACTCGTCGATACTTATTGAATAGGCAATGTCGATCTCGACGTTGCCCGTACCCTCGAGCAGCATCTCGGCATCGACGAAGGTGAAGGCGCTGGCGAAAGCGCTGCTGCTGGTTGCCGCCAGCGAGGTGGCGCCGAACAGGCCGCTGTTGGTGGCTTCGCCTGAGCCGGTGGAGGTGGTCTCGACGTCGAAGCCCATGCCATCGTTGGCCGGGTCGGCGATGCCGCCGTCGATCATGCCCATGGCCTCCAGCATCTCGATGCCGGTAAAGCTCACGCTGGCGGTGCCGGTGGTGCGGATGTCGGCGATGCCATCGAACGCGGCGAAGGCGGTCGCCGACGCGGCGAGCGCGCCGGGGGCGGTGAACGTGAAAGCTGCAGCCAGCGATAGCGCGGTCAGCGTACGCGGAAAGTCGGTCATGGTTGTTCTCCGTCAGGCGGTTGTCGTTGCAGGATCCCAAGGCTCCCCACCGGCGGCCCCGCGCGCAGTGCACAGGCACGCAGGTTAGAGGGTCGCCCGCGCGCGGCACGCCGGACGCATCCGTTGAGCGCGGCGATGCTAGGCGGCCAACATGACGCTGCGGTAACGGCCACGTGAGCGTCGCGTGACGACGGCGTTACACGCCGCGCGGGACTGCCGTGGCCGCCACCGGCGCAAACGCGATACTCTTGCGCGAATGCGCGCGCGCCCCCTGCCGTCGCCGGCGACACCGCGACGCCCCGCGGCGACGGTCGCGGCGGCCACCGGCCGCGCGCGACAGGGGAGTTCCGTCACGACCGCCATGAACGATTTCGAACGCGCGCTGAGCGGCGTCCTGCAACGCTGCATGCCCGGCCTGCGCAGCATGACCGCCTGCCGCCGCCTGTCCGGCGGCGCGAGCCAGGAAACCTATGCCATCGAGCTCGATACCACGGCCGGCCCGCGCCGCGTGGCACTGCGCCGCGCGCCGGGTGGCGAACTCGAGGCGACCGGCTACGGCCGCCCCGGCCTCGAGGTCGAAGCCGAACTCATGACGCTCGCGCGCGTCGCCGGCGTGCCGGAACCCGAGGTGCTCTACGTGCTCGAGCCGGACGACGGTCTCGGCGCCGGCTTCCTGATGAGCTGGATCGAGGGCGAGACGCTCGGCGCGCGCATCGCCCGCCATGACGATTTCGCCAGCGTGCGGCCGCGCCTCGCCCGCCAGTGCGGCGAAATCCTTGCCCGCATCCATGCCATCGACGTCGCGGCAAGCGGCCTCGACCGGCTGCTGGAGCGACTCGATCCCGAAACCTTCGTGCGCCGCCAGTGGCAGCAGTACCGCGCCTTCGCCACACCGCAGCCGATGATCGACTACACCGCGCGCTGGCTGCTCGAGCACCTGCCGCCGCCGCGCCCGCTCACCCTCGTGCACAACGACTTCCGCAACGGCAACCTGATCGTGACGCCGCACGCAGGCATCGTCGCCGTGCTCGACTGGGAAGTCGCGCACATCGGTGACCCGATGCGCGACCTCGGCTGGATCTGCACCAATTCCTGGCGCTTCGGCGTCAGCGAGCGCGAAGTCGGCGGCTTCGGCGAGCTCGACGACCTCATCGCCGGTTACGAGGCGGTCAGCGGCACGCCGGTCGATCGCGAGGCGGTGCACTTCTGGCAGGTATTCGGCTCGTTCTGGTGGGCGATCGGCTGCCTGACCATGTTCGCGCACCACCGCGACGGCACCGAGCGCAGCGCCGAGCGCCCCGCCATCGGCCGGCGCAGCAGCGAATGCCAGGTCGACTGCGTGAACCTGCTGATCCCGGGCCCGGTCACGCTACCGGTCGCCGACGAGCCGGCACTGCCGCAGAGCGAGATGCCGCGGACCGAGGAGATTCTCGATGCCGTGCGCGAATTCCTGCGTGGTGACGTCGGCGCCGAGACCAGCGGTCGTACGCGCTTCATCGCGCGCGTCGCCGCCAACGCGCTCGACATCGTCTCGCGCGAGCTCGCGCTCGGCCCCGCCCAGGCCGTCGCCGAGCGGGCCCGCCTCGAAGCCCTGCTCGGCACGCGAGGCACGCTGGACGCGCTGCGCGTCGCCCTGAGCACGCGCCTGCAGGCCGGCGAGTTCGCGCTCGACGACGCACGCCTCACCGCGCACCTGCGCGAGACCGCGGTGGCACGACTCGCCATCGATCAGCCCGGCTATTCGGGCTTCGCCACTGCGCTAGGTGCCAGCGGTGCGTGAACCCGTGACGGCAGCGCCCCGCCCGTCGCGGTCCCCGTTGCCCGCCACCAGCGGTGGCCGGCGTACCCGCCGCGCCGGCCGGTGCGCCCCGCGACAGGCTCGAGGAGGATGTCATGGACTTCGCTGACCACCCGTTTGCCACTATCAACACGGTCGTCGATGACGGCGTGCTCGTCATCACCCTCGACCGGCCGGACAAGCTGAACGCCTGGACCTACCAGATGGGCGCCGAGCTGCGCGCTGCCATCGTGGCCGCCAACGCGGCGCCCGAGGTACTCGCCATCGTGCTGACCGGCGCCGGGCGCGGCTTCTGCGCCGGCGCCGACATCAGCGCGGTGTTCGATGCGCAGTCGCGCAGCGAACCCGAGCACAAGGCCGCCGCGCAGGCTGACGCCTGGGTGGCACTGGTACGCGATTCCAAGCCGATGGTCGCGGCCATCAACGGCGCCGCCATCGGCATCGGCCTGACCCAGGTGCTGCCGTTCGACTACCTGGTCTGTGCCGACGATGCCAAGCTCTCGCTGCGCTTCGTGAAACTGGGGCTCGTGCCCGAACTCGCCAGCTCGTATTTCGTCGTGCAGCGCTGCGGCTTCGGCGTCGCCAGCGACCTCATGCTGACCGGACGCACCCTCGACGGCCGCGAGGCGCTCGAACTGGGCCTGGTCGACCGTGTCACGCCGCCGGGCGACGTGCTCGACGCCGCCTGCGCGGTGGCACGCACGATGGGCGATAACCCGCTCGCCGCGCTGCGCGAGATCAAGGCGCTGCTGACGGCGAACGGCAGCGACGCCGATCTCGAGCGCGTGCAGGCGCGCGAGTTCGCCGCGCTCGAGCGCTGCTACGCCTCGCCTGAGCACCGCGAGGCCATCGACGCCTTCCTCGACAAGCGCGCGCCGGATTTCCGCCGTGCCCGCACCTCGTGAACATACCTCGTGAACGAATCTCGGACGCGGACATCGACGTCCAGCAAGCCGACATCCGCGCAGGGTCACCCGGTGATCCTGGCGACCCGCCGCGCGCGCGCTTCGCGCGCCTTCCGACCGCCCGCTTCAAGACCCGGAGGTAGCACCCGCCATGTGGGACTTCGAAACTGAACCCGAATTCCAGCAGCAGCTCGACTGGATTGACGATTTCGTCCGCCGCGAGGTCGAACCGCTCGACCACCTGCTCGGCAACCAGTGGAACATCCACGATCCCCGCTTCCAGCAGCTCGCCCGGCCGCTGCAGGCGAAGGTACGCGAACGCGGGCTGTGGGCCTGTCACCTCGGGCCCGAACTCGGCGGCAAGGGCTACGGGCAGGTCAAGCTCGCGCTGATGAACGAGCTGTTCGGGCGCTCACGCTTCGGCCCGATCATCTTCGGCGCGCAGGCCCCGGACACCGGCAACGCCGAGATCCTCGCCCATTACGGCACGCCCGAGCAGAAGCAGCGCTTCCTCGAGCCGCTGCTTGCCAACGAGATCGTGTCCTGCTTTTCCATGACCGAGCCGCAGGGCGGCGCCGATCCGCTGGTCTTCACGACCAGCGCGGTGCCTGATGGCGACGAGTGGGTAATCAACGGCGAGAAGTGGTTCTCCTCGAACGCGCGCTACGCTGCCTTCTTCATCGTCATGGCAGTGACCGACCCCGACGCTTCGCCTTATCGTCGCATGTCGATGTTCATCGTGCCGGCGGAGACGCCCGGCATCGAGATCGTGCGCAATCTCTCGTTCTACGGTGAACCGGAGGCCTCGCACGCCTACATGCGCTACCAGGACGTCCGCGTACCGGCGGAGAACATGCTCGGCGGGCGCGGCGACGCCTTCGTCGTCGCGCAGACGCGCCTCGGCGGTGGCCGGCTGCACCATGCCATGCGCACCATCGCGCAGGCGAAGCGTGCGCTCGAGATGATGTGCGAGCGTGCCCTGTCGCGCGTGACCAAGGGCGAGGTACTCGCACAGAAACAGATGGTGCAGGAGAAAATTGCCGACTCCTGGATCCAGCTGCGCCAGTTCCGCCTGCTCGTACTCGAAACCGCGTGGATGATCGACAAGCACCACGATTACAAGAAGGTGCGCAAGAACATCGCCGCGGTGAAAGCCGTCATGCCCGGTGTGCTGCATGACGTCGCCTCCCGCGCGCTGCACCTGCACGGCTCGCTCGGTATCTCGAACGAGATGCCGTTCGCCGACTGGGTGATCAACTCCTTCCACGTCGGTCTCGCCGACGGCCCGACCGAGGTACACAAGATCACCGTAGCGCGCGAAGTCCTCAAGGAGTTCGATCCGTGCGAGAAGCTCTTCCCCGACTACCACCTGCCGGCCGAGGAAGCGCGCGCGCTCGACCTCTACGGCGATCTGCTCGCCGCACTCGGCGAATGAACCGACCCACAGGAATGCCCCGATGATCATCGATCCCCAGGCCACCGAGCCGGTCAGCATCTACAAGCTCATGATCGGCTCGATCGTGCCGCGCCCGATCGCGTTCGTCTCGACGCGCGGCACCGACGGCGTCAACAACCTCGCGCCATTCAGCTTCTTCACCGGTGTCAGCGCCAACCCGCCCGTGATCGGCTTCAGCCCCATGATCAATCTCGAATCGCGGCGCCGCGACAGTCGCGTCAACGCGGAAGCGCGCGGCGAGTTCTGCGTCAACGTGGTATCCGAGCGCATCGCCGCGCAGATGAACCAGACCGCCGTCGACGTGCCACCCGAGGTGGACGAGTTCACGCTCGCCAAGCTGACGCCCGTGGCGTGCGATCTGATCGACGCACCGCGCGTGGCCGAGGCGATGATCGCGATGGAATGCCGTCTGCTGCAGGTGGTCGACATCAGCGACAAGGTGCTCGGCGGCGCCTTCGTGATGGGCGAAGTGGTGCGCTTCCACGTCGAAGATGCCCTGTTCGACAACTTCCGCATCGATGCCGACCTGCTCGACGCGGTCGGTCGCATGGCCGGCAACAGCTATACCCGCACCCGCGATCGCTTCGACCTCGAACGCCCGGTATTACCCGGCAAGCCGCGTATCGATCGTTGAGCGCGGGCGCAGCGCCATCACCCGGCGTGCGCTCGCGCGCGTTCGCGTAGCGCCAGCGATGTCGCCGCGCCTGCGCCGGGTGCTGACCGTCGCGCGGCTGGCCGCGCTGTTGCTCGGGCTGCCGCTGCTGATGTGGTGGCTGGCGCGCACGGCCGTGCTGGAGGCGGTATCGCCGGGCGATCTCCTGCTCGGCGTCGTGCTGGCCCTGCTCGCGATGCTGTTCTACGCCCTGCGCCTGCGCCGCGTGCTGGCGGTGGTGGGCATCGCGCTGGGACGGCGCGAGACCCTGCGTCTCGCGCTGCTCGCGATGTTCTACCAGTGTTTCGTGCCCTTTTCGGTTGGCGGCGACCTCACCAAGTTCGTCAAGCTGCGTGCACGCGACCACGCGGCACACACGGTCGCTGGCGCCATCGTGCTCGACCACGCGCTCGGCGCCACCTCGCTCATCGTGCTCGCCGCAGCGAGCTGGTGGCAACTCGCGATTCCCGGTGTGCCGCTGGTTTCTCTGCTCGGCGGCTCGCTGGTGCTGGCCGCGCTGCTTGCTGCTGCCGGTCTGCTACTCGCCGCCCGCTGGCGCCCAACGCGCGACCTGCGGACGCTGCTTGCCCGCGCACGGCGCCGCTGGCCGCTGCTGGCCGGCGCACTCGTGCTCTCCCTCATCATGCACGTGACACTCGCTGCCGCGGTATGGGTGGCGAGCCGCGACTGGGGCTTCGCACTCGACTTCACCCGCGTGCTCGCGGTGTTCAGCGTATCGGCGCTGCTCCAGGCGGTGCCGGTCAGCGTGCTCGGTGCCGGTGCCGCCGAACTCGCCGGCACCGGCCTCTACCTCGCGCTCGGCCTGCCCGGCGCCGCGGCGCTGCTGATGACGTCGTTGTTCTACAGCTACCGCCTCATCATGGCGTTGCTCGGCGGCCTGTGGGATGTCCTGCCGGAACCCGGGCGGGATGCGCGGCGCCGTACGCCGGCGCCGTGAAGATGGCGGTGACAATCATCCCGGCGGCGGCGTCGCGGCGCGAGCACCTGTCACGTAATCGTCATCTGGCGACGGGAACCTCCCGCTTTGCACCAGAGATTCAGCAATGACGACCCGCATCGGCATCAACGGCTTCGGCCGCATGGGCAGGCTCGCGCTGCGCGCGGGCTGGGGCGACACCTCCCTCGACTTCGTCCGCATCAACGAGACGGCCTGCGCGGCCGCGGTTTCGGCGCACCTGCTGCAGTTCGACTCCGTGCATGGCGGCTGGACGACGCCGTGTGACGGCCGCGATGGCATCCTGCACGTCGACGGCCGCACTCTCGTCCATACCAGCGAGCGCGACATCGCGGCGGTCGACTGGTCCGACTGCGACATCGTCATCGAAGCCACCGGCCACCATCACAAGGCCCCGCAATCCCTGCAGACCTACTTCGCACAGGGTGTCAGGAAAGTGCTCGTCGCGGCACCGACCGAAGGCGCCCTGAACATCGTCTACGGCGTCAACCACCACGCCTACGATGCACGGCGGCACGATATCGTCACCGCCGCATCGTGCACGACCAACTGCCTCGCGCCGATCGTGAAAGTGATGCACGAGCGCGTCGGGATCGTGCACGGTTGCATGACCAGTATCCATGCCATCACCAACACGCAGACGGTCGTCGACCGCGGCCATCGCGATCTGCGCCGTGCGCGTGCCTGCGGGCAGTCACTGATTCCGACGACAACCGGCTCGGCCCGCGCCATCACCGCCATTTTCCCCGAGCTCGCCGGCCGCCTGAACGGACACGCCGTGCGCGTGCCGCTGCTCAACGCCTCGCTGACCGATTTCGTGTTCGAAGCGGCGCAACCGGTCAGCGCGGAAACGATCAACGCGCACCTGCGCGACGCCGCCGCGGGCGAACTCGCCGGGATCCTCGGCTACGAGGAGCGGCCACTGGTATCGGTCGACTACGTCGACGATTCGCGTTCGGCCGTGGTCGATGCGCCGTCGACGCTGGTGATCGACGATCGGCAGGTCAAGATTTACGCCTGGTATGACAACGAATGGGGCTATGTCTGCCGGCTGCTCGACATCGCCCGCATGCTCGCCGCCGGGCTGTAATCGACGCATGCAGGCGGGCTTGCGCAATTACCTGGTCGTCACCGGCGGCTACTGGGCCTTCACCCTCACCGACGGCGCCATTCGCATGCTGGTGGTGCTCTACTTCCACCGCCTCGGCTACACGCCGCTCGAAGTGGCGTTGCTGTTCGTGTTCTACGAGTTCTTCGGCGTCGTCACCAACCTGGTCGGCGGCTGGCTCGGCGCGCGCATCGGCCTCAACCGGACCATGCACATCGGCATGAGCATGCAGGTCGTGGCGCTGCTCATGCTGACCGTGCCCGCGACGTGGCTGTCGGTCGCATACGTGATGACCGCACAGGCGCTCTCGGGGGTCGCCAAGGACCTCAACAAGATGTCGGCCAAGGCGAGTGTGAGGGCGCTGGCCGGCGACGACACCGGCACGCGACTGTTCCGCTGGGTGGCCATGCTGACCGGCTCGAAGAACGCCCTGAAAGGGCTCGGCTTCTTTCTCGGTGCAGCACTGCTGCAGGTCCTCGGCTTCCGCGGCGCGCTGCTCGCGCTCGCCTCCGCCCTGCTGCTGGTACTCCTCGCCACGATGGCGGCGCTGCCGCGCCGACTCGGCACAATGCCGGCAAAACTGCGATTCCGCCAGGTGTTCTCGACCTGCGCCGGCATCAACCGGCTCGCCGCCGCGCGCTTCTTCCTGTTCGGCGCGCGCGACGTCTGGTTCGTCGTCGGCTTACCGGTCTTCCTGCACGCGAAGCTCGGCTGGAGTTTCATGCAGGTCGGTGGCTTCCTCGCCCTGTGGGTGATCGCTTACGGTGCCGTGCAGAGCGCGGCGCCCCGGCTGCTGCGACGCGAGCGCGCGAGCGCCACGCCGGGCGCGCGCACCGCGCGGCGCTGGGCCGCCCTGCTCGTGCTGGTGCCGCTCGGTATCGTGCTGGCCCTGCGGCACGGCCTCGACCCCGGTGCCGTCCTGGTCGTCGGGCTGGGCCTGTTCGCCGTCGTGTTCGCGCTCAATTCCGCGCTGCACTCCTACCTCGTGCTGGCCTATGCCTCGCGCGAGCGGGTCTCTCTCGATGTCGGCTTCTATTACATGGCCAACGCCGGTGGCAGACTGGCAGGGACCGTCGTCTCCGGCTATGCCTACCAGGCGCACGGTCTCGAGGGCTGCCTGTGGTGGTCGGTCGCATTCCTCGCGAGCGCCGCATTGCTGTCCTTGCGCCTGCCCGAAACGATTACGATGGGCAGCCCGGCAAGCACTGCCTGAGGCGCCCGACTCGGCGCCGTGCCGGGCTGCCCCGCTCGAGGGCAGCATTGCGGACCACAGGGGGAGAAGCACATGCCGGAGATACGCTACGGCGTCGCGCTCGGCGACCTGACCATGTCGGCACGCGAAAGCGTGCGGCTCGCGCACGGCTATTGAGCGGCGTCCCAACGCGTGGCCGAGCGTCATCCCCCGACAGTCGACCGCGACGACGCGGACCGCGCCAGCGCCGCTGTCATCGCGACCGTCGCGACTGTGATGCACGAGTTGCATCCCGGGCGCACCGACCATCCGAAGGTCAACCTCGACAGTGCGCTGGACCGCGATCTCGCCCTCGACAGCCTGAGCCGGGTCGAACTCGGCAACCGATTGGAGCACGAGTTCGACGTCACGCTCGATGAGCGCCTCGCGTTCGAAGCGGCAACGCCGCGCGATCTCCTGCGCGCACTGCTGAAAGCACGCGCCGGACGCCCACTGACACTGCGCGCGACCAGCACGACGAATGCACCGGCGGCGGACATCGCGCTGCCCTCCGAGGCAGCCACGCTCGGCGACATGCTTGCCTGGCACGTCACGCATCACGCCACGCGCCCGCACATCCAGTTCTTCGACGACTACAGTGACGGCGCGGTGCTCACCTACGGCGAGCTCTGGCACGGCGCATTAGCGGTGGCCGGCGCACTCCTCGCGCGCGGCCTCGAACCCGGTGAGCGTGTCGCGCTGATGCTGCCGACCGGTCGCGAGTATTTTCTGACTTTCTACGGCACCTTGCTCGCCGGCGGCGTCCCCGTGCCCATCTATCCGCCGGTGCGCCGCCAGCAACTGGAGGACCACCTGCGTCGCCAGGGACGCATTCTAGCGAGCTGCCGGGCGGCGCTGCTCGTCACCACGAGCGATGCGCTCGCGCTCGCCCACCTGCTGACCGCGACGGTCGACAGCCTGCGCCACGTGCTCGATGCCGCCGCGCTCACCCGGCATACGCCGCTCGATGCACCGATCGCCCGGCGCGCGCAGGATCTTGCCTTCCTGCAGTACACCTCGGGCAGCACCGGCGATCCCAAGGGCGTCGTGCTCAGTCACGCCAACCTGCTCGCCAACGTGCGCGCCGACGGCGCCGGCATGGGGGCGACGCCGGCCGACGTGTTCGTCAGCTGGCTGCCGCTCTACCATGACATGGGCCTCATCGGCGCCTGGCTCGGCAGCCTCTACCACGGCGTGCGCCTGGTGGTGATGCCGCCGCTGTCGTTCATGAGCCGCCCGGAGCGCTGGTTGTGGGCAATTCATCGCTACGGCGGAACGCTCTCGGCAGCGCCCAACTTCGCCTTCGAGCTGTGCCTCAAGCGCATCCGGGACAGCGACCTCGACGGCCTCGACCTGTCGCGCTGGCGCATCGCCGCGAACGGCGCGGAGGCGATCAGCGCGCGCACGCTGGAGGCGTTCTGCGCGCGCTATGCACGCTACGGTTTCCGCCGCGAAGCGATGTTCCCGGTCTACGGCCTCGCCGAATGCGCGGTCGGGCTCGCCTTCACGCCGCTCGGGCGCGGCCCGCGCATCGACGACATCGAGCGCGACACGCTCGCCAGCACCGGTCGCGCGGTACCGGCTGCGGCGGCGTTGCCGGAACAGCGGCGCCAGCGCGTCGTGTCGTGCGGCGTGCCGCTGCCGCGCCACGAGATCCGCGTTGTCGATGGCGCCGATCGCGAGCTGCCCGAACGTCACGAGGGCCGCCTTCAGTTCCGTGGCCCGTCGGCGACCAGCGGCTACTTCGCCCGCCCCGAAGCGACCGCATCATTGCTGCGCGGCGGCTGGCTGGAGACCGGCGACCGCGCCTACATTGCGGGCGGTGAGCTGCACGTCACCGGGCGCGTCAAGGACGTCATCATCCGCGCCGGGCGCAATATCTATCCGACCGAACTCGAAGACGCGGTCGGCGAACTCGACGGCGTGCGCAAGGGGCACGTGGCGGTGTTCGGCAGCGCCGACGACGACAGCGGGACCGAGCGCGTGATCGTGATGGCCGAAACACGTCGCCAGGGCGATGCCGCGCGCGCGACGCTGACCAGCGCCATCAACGAGCTCGCCACCGATCTGATCGCGGGGCCACCCGACCAGGTGCTGCTGGTGCGGCCGAACACCGTGCTGCGCACCTCGAGCGGCAAGGTGCGACGGGCGGCGACGCGCGCACTCTACGAGGAGGGTCGGCTCGGCGCGACCGAGCGCGCGATGTGGCTGCAGCTCGCGCGCCTCGCGCTGGCCGGCGTCGGGCCACAGCTGCGACGCGGCGCGCGCGGCCTCGGCGAGCGCCTCTACGCGCCGTGGGCATGGGCGGTGTTCGCGCTGCACGCGCTCGCCGCACTCGCCGTCACCAGCCTGCCACTGCCGGCGCGGTCGACCTGGCGCGCGACGCGTGCGCTCGCGCAGAGCGCGCGGCGCTGCGCCGGAATCGGCGTCGCGTTCGAAGGCATCGAACACCTGCCGCCGGAAGGCACCGCCTGCATTGTCGTCGCCAATCACCAGAGCTATCTCGACGGCCTGCTGCTGACCGCACTGCTGCCGCGCCGCGTGCGCTTCCTGGTCAAGGCCGACCTCGCCGGCTCGGCCCTGGTCCGCCGGCCGCTCGAGCGGCTCGGCGCGCTGTTCGTCGAGCGCTACGACGCGCGCGGGAGTCTCGCCAGCACGCACGCGGCACAGCAGGCGCTCGCCGCAGGCGATGCGCTCGGCGTATTCCCGGAAGGCACTTTCAAACGTATGCCGGGCGTACTGCCTTTCCATCTCGGCGCCTTCGTCACCGCCGTCGATGCCGGCGTTCCGGTGCTACCACTCGCGGTGCAGGGCACCCGCTCGCTGCTGCGCGCGGGCGCCTGGTGGCCGCGGCGTGGTCGTTTCAGGCTGACCCTCGGTGCGCCGTTGCGACCGGCGGCGGCCACCTCCGAAGCACGCTGGCAGGCGGCGCTCTCGCTGCGCGACGCGACGCGCGCGCACATCCTCGCCCACTGCGCCGAGCCCGACCTCGCGCACGAATCGAACGTGGTCGGCGACGGGGTGGGGGCAGCGGAATCCTGAACGCGCTGTCAGGGCGCGTCACGCCGGCGCGTGAGGTATTGGCGCAGCGTCACCAGGCGTCGCGCGATGGCGGTGAGCCAGGCGCGCCCGTGCGGCGAGTGGCGCGCCAGCAACGGCACACCCAGCATGAGCAGTGGTAGGCCAATCGGCAACGGCAGCCAGAAGGTCAGTACCCCGGCCAGCGTGGCGATGCTGCCGAGGGTGATGAACAACCATTTTCCGATCAGTTGCCGGTCGGGAAGGGGCATGGCGGGCTCGCATGCTGCGTCGCCATGGTTACCATCGCGTGACGCGCCACGGGTCGCCTGATCCCGATCACGGCCCGTCCCGCCAATCCGCGCTTTAATGAACGACTAGAACCGGTCTCAGAATTATTCATGGCCACGAATAATTCTGAGACCGGTTCTAGGCCAATGCAGGAGGATCACCCCATGTTCCGCACGATGACCTTGCCGACCGCCCTGCTCGCCGCCGCCTTGGCGACGTCGGCGGCGGGCGCCGCCGAGCTGCCGCAGGCCGACAGCGCGCTGCTCAATTCGGGCGCGACGCTCTACCAGGTGCACTGCGCCGAATGCCACGGCGAGGACGCCAGCGGCGGCGCCGCGGTCGGCGCGCACCAGACCGTCGGCACCGCGGACCTCACGCGCATCGCCGCGCGTAACGGCGGCGAGTTCCCGTTCTGGGACGTCTACGGCGTGATCAGCGGCGCCGAGCTGCTGCCCGCGCACGGCGGGCGCATCATGCCGACCTGGAGCCGCGCGCTCGCCGAAGCGCCGGGCATCGCCGAAGGAGACGCCGCGGCAGTGGTCCGCGGACGTATCCTCGCCATCGTCGCCTGGCTGGCGAGCCGACAGGTGGCGGACGCACCTTGAATCAGCGGGCGCCCGGCGCCTCGCGGAACACGCGGTGGCGCCGGCGCAGGTCGCGCCGCATGAGGTCCGGCACGAGCTTGATCAGGGCATTGAGCCAGGGCCTGGTCGAGCGCGTGTAGACCCACAATGGCACGAGTTCGGCGCCGAACAGCGCCTTCGCCTCGTACGAACCGAGGCCGAGATCGATGCGCCGGCTGCCGCGTTCGATGGCGCCGGCAACGACCGCGTTCATGAGCTGGAACCACTCGCCGTCGGCCGGCCCCGGTTCGCGGCCGAAGAAGGTGGCGACGGTGTTCTCGGCATCGGCCAGCACCATGCCGTGCGCACACACCGCGCCGTCGCGCACCAGCGTGAGCAGCTCACTGGTGGCGCCGGCGAGTCCTTCCAGGTTGGCGTAGTAGGCGGCGTTCACGCTCTCGCGCTTGAAACCGCGGGTGCCGGCAGCGACGAAGGCGGCCTGGCGCGCCCAGCGCGCGGCGTCCGTGGCGAAGGCGGTGTTCACTTCGACCGCGCGTCCGTCGCGTGCGGCGCGGCGCAGCCGGCGCCTGAGATCCTTGCGGTAACGTCCACGCATTGCCGCGAGGTAGTCGGCATGACTGCGCCAGTGCACATGAATGCGCGCGAGCGGCAGGTTGCACACGCGCTTGTAGCCGCGCCGGCGCAGGAACTCGAGTGCGGGAACGGCTGCGTTCTCGAAATCGCGCAGCACCAGCAACGTGCTGCCGGTGCGCCTCGCGAGCAGGCGCATGGCCGACTCGAGCGCCGCCGCCACCGGGCCGAGCATCTCCGGGTCGGCGAGCGACAGCGAAGAGCCTGCAACCAGGGGAGTCGCGCATTCGGTGACGCGCGCGGTGAGCAGCCGCGGCCACCAGCGCCGCAGGCACGTGGCCAGCCAGCGCACAGGGCGCGGCATGAGCTGCGCAAAGTCGGTCTCGAGCTGCTGCACGCAGGCATGCGCGACGAGGCGGCCGAGCGGGTCGCGCACGAGCAGGTAGTAATGCCGGCAGCCGCTGATGGCGGCATCCTCGACGGCGGCGAGGTAGGCATGCGAGCGCGTCACCGCGGCCGGGCCGACGAGCGCGTCCCAGCTCGCGGCGTCGATGGCGTGGATCGAATCGAGCACTTGCACCGACAGCGCAGGCCCGACGTGATCCTCGATGCCACCTGGCCGCCTGCCGATCCGCGCGCGCGGCGTCGCCACGCCGGTTTCGCGCAGTTCGATGGCGATGGCGTCTTCGCTCACGGACACGGCGTCGGCACGGTGACGCCGGCGGCGGGCACCGGCCACGCGCACGCAGACGCCGCGCGCGCCGCGGCGTCGCGCGCGGAGCGCGGCACGTACCGGGGCAACCGCCGGCGCGGCGCGCGGCTCACGCTCAGCGTGCCGGACATTGCCGCGTGCGCTTCCGCCCGCAGGCTGGCGTCCGCATCCTCACTTGTCGTCGAGCTTGACCCCGGCGAGCGGGTTGACGAACTCCGTGGTGAAGCCCAGCTTGCGCATGCCGGCGAGGCAGGCCTCGCAGTCCTCCTCGATCGAGCCACCACTCGCGCCGATACCGCCAATGACGTCGCCGGCTTCGTCGATCAGGGGGAAACCGCCGCCGACGATGCAGATGCGCTCGTCGGTGTGCGAGAGCCCGTAACCGAGCGCGCCCGGCAACATGACCTGGCGCACCATGTCGGTCGGGCGCTGGAACGCAACCGCCGTCCACGCCTTCTTGATCGCGATGTCCATGTTGGCGATGCGTCCCTTCTCGGGTCGCAGCGCGCCCCGCAGGTTGCCGCCCATGTCGACCACCCCGATCGACGATGGACGTCCGACCGACTGGCAATAGGCGATACCGTCCTTGAGCAGCACGTCGATCTCGGCAAGGGTGAGCTCACGCATGAAATGGGACTCCTCTTAGGCAGTGCGTGGAAGCAGTGTCGGGGCTCGCTCAGGTGAGCGCAAGCGGCGCCTGCGGGACCGTGGTCCAGAACTCGGGGTCGTGACCGTACATGAGGCGCGCGCCGGCGTCGCGCAGGGCGCGCAGCTTCTCGAGCGACGCCCGCATGCCGGCCGCATCGCTGACGGCGAGCGGATCGGGCAAACGCATCTCCTCGATGGTACGGCGCAGGTAGCAGGCGTCACCGCACAACACCATCCGCCCGCCTGCAGTCTCGACCAGCAGCGACTGGTGGCCAGGGGTATGTCCCGGGGTCGGGATGCAGCGCACGCTGCCATCCCCGAAGACGTCGTGCTCGCCGTCGATCTCGAGACGCGCGTGGCCGTGGTCGTAATCGCGCGGGTCGAAGTGATTCGCGGCGCGCAGCTCAGGCACCGTGGCGGCTTCCCATTCGCGCTTCTGCACCACGTGGCGCGCGTTGGGGATCAGCTCATGGCCCCCGCAGTGATCGAAGTGCAGGTGCGAGCTGACCAGGAAATCGACGCGGCCGGCATCGACCTCGCACGCGGCGAGCCGCGCCGAAATCTCCTCGCCGGGCGAGAAATGCACCTGGAAATAGGGCGCGAGCTCTGGCCCGAGCGCGGCCGCACCCTCGCGCTGCGTGCGCAGCGACAGGCCGGAGTCGAACAGCAGCGTACCGCGCGGGTGACGCACCAGGTAACTCGGGACCGGGATGCGGATGTCGCCCTCGGTACCCTCGAGCAGCAGCGGCAGCGGCATGGTCAGCCAGCCGCAGGTCATGGCGAACACGTCGACACTCATACAACCTCTCCCCGCGCACGCGGCGCGCAGCCCTCGTACGCTGCGGATTAGACCCGATCCGGGCGCTTCTTGCATGTGGCGCTGATGGTCGCATGACACTCGCGTGGACGCCGCGTGACGACGCCATGAAGACGGCGACGAAACCCCGGCGATTTGATCGACGGCAAGCCGCCGTGGAGCCTGCACTGGCATGCTGGCCCTGTTCGTGCAAACGCTCGATTCGCAGCCGCGCGCGGAGATGCCGTGACAACACCCGCCAACAAGCCCGCTTCTGTCCGCGCCGCCGGCCGCGTGCTCGGCGTTCGCGGCAGCGTAGTCGACATCCGCTTCGACCACGGCCTGCCGGCGATCGGCACCCTGCTCGCCGCCGGTGCGGACGGGCGCATCCGCATCGAGGTGCTCGAACAGCGCGATGCACGACGCGTGCGGGGTATCGCGCTGACTCCCACCCAGGGGCTCGCCCGCAACATGCCGGTGGTGGACACCGGCGGACCGCTCGCCGTGCCGGTGGGGCGCGGCACACTCGGGCGCATGTTCGATGTCTTCGGCGAAGCCATCGATCGCGGGCCGCCGCCGGGCGAGGTGACCTGGCGCAGTGTGCACCAACGTCCTCCGCCGCTCGCCTACCGCTCTACGCGCACCGAGGTCTTCGAGACCGGTATCAAGGTCATCGATGTGCTCGCGCCACTCGAGCGCGGCGGCAAGACCGGCCTGTTCGGCGGCGCCGGCGTCGGCAAGACGGTGCTGCTGACCGAGATGATCCACAACATGGTCGGCCGTCACGAGGGTGTGAGCCTGTTCTGCGGCATCGGCGAACGCTGCCGCGAGGGCGAAGAACTGTGGCGCGACATGCGCGACGCCGGCGTGCTCGCGGACACCGTGATGGTGTTCGGACAGATGAACGAACCGCCCGGCGCGCGCGCCCGTGTCGGCCACGTGGCGCTGACCATGGCGGAGTACTTTCGCGACGAGGAGCATCGCGACGTACTGCTGCTCATCGACAACATTTTCCGCTTCATCCAGGCCGGCGCTGAAGTCTCCGGCATGATCGGACAGATGCCTTCGCGGCTCGGCTACCAGCCGACGATGGGTACCGAGCTGTCCGGCCTCGAAGAACGCATCGCGAGTACGCACAACGGCGCGATCACCTCGATCCAGGCGGTCTACGTGCCGGCCGACGACTTCACCGACCCGGCCGCCGTGCATACCTTTTCCCACCTCTCGGCGTCGATCGTGCTCTCGCGCAAGCGGGCCGGCGAAGGCCTCTTTCCGGCCGTCGACCCCCTGCAGTCGAGCTCAACCATGCTGGTACCGGGAATCGTCGGCGAGCGGCACTACCAGGTCGCCCAGGAAGTGCGCCGTACGCTTGCCCAGTACGCCGAGCTGAAGGACATCATCGCGATGCTCGGCCTCGAGCAGCTCAGCGCCGCCGACCGTGCCATCGTCGCGCGGGCACGTCGGCTCGAGCGCTTCCTCACCCAGCCCTTCTTCACGACCAGCCATTTCACCGGTGCCGACGGCCGCCTGGTCGGGCGCGAGGCGGCACTGGACGGCTGCCGGCGCATCCTCGACGACGAGTTCTCCGATCTCCCGGAAGCGGCGTTGTACATGATCGGCGCCATCGACGAAGCGCGGCGCGAGCCGCGCGAGCGCGCCGCGTGAACACCCTGCAGCTCAGCGTGGTGCTGCCGCATCGCACCCTGCTCGAACGCGACGATGTCGCCCAGATCACGCTCGATACCCTCGGCGGCAGCTGGTGCCTGTTGCCGCGCCGGCTCGACTGCACCGCGGCACTGATACCCGGTATCGCGCTCTATCTCGACGCCGACGGCGCCGAGCACGCCATCGCAATCGACGAGGGTGTACTTGTGAAGAGTGGCCGCGAGGTCACGCTCGCGGTACGCGATGCGCTCGCCGGCGTGCCGCTCGGCGATCTCGCGCACGCCGTCACTGCCGCTTTCGGCGCGCGCGCCGCGCGTGAGGCCGAGGTCAACGCGGCGCTCGCACGCCTCGAAAGCGGCTTCGTGCGCCGCTTCGCGGATCTCGAGCGTGGCTGAGCAGAGGCACCACGGTGACACCCGTGACACTGCGACCGCGCCGCGGCCCGCGGCGACACCGGATGTCGCAGCAGGCACGGCTGCCGAACGTGCTCCCACATCCGGCGAGGCACAGGACGGAGTCCGGGCCGACACGCTCGCACATGCCGTCGGCCGGCGCGAACGGCGCAAGCTGTGGGCGCGTCGCAACGCGCTGCACTCGGTATGGTTCGGCTTCGGCCTGTTTGGCATGGTCGGCTGGTCAGTGGTGACGCCAACGGTCGGCGGTGCGCTGGCGGGCTGGTTGCTCGACCGACGCTTCCCGGGCGGGCGATCATGGACGCTCACACTGCTCATTGCCGGCCTCGCCGTCGGCTGCGCGATCGCCTGGCACTGGATTGCGCGCGAACTCGACACCATCCGCCGCACCGGAGACGCCGCCGATGACGAGTGATGCGAGCCTGCTCATCCTTGCTGCGCTGGCCGGTAGCGTGCTCGGCGCCTGCTACTTCGCCGGCTTGTGGTGGACGGTTACGCATGCGGTACACAGTCGTCGCCCGGCGACCTGGTTCGTGGTGAGCTTCGCGCTCCGCGCAGGGTTCGCCGGCAGTGTCCTGTGGCTGCTCGCGCGCGCAGGTCTCGAATTCCTGCTGCTCGCGCTGGGCGGTTTCGTGCTTGCCCGTGTTGCCACCACCCGCCTGTACGGCCGCGGGATGGCACCGCGGCGGGAGCAGCGCCCATGCAGCTGAGCCCCGACGAGGTCATCTTCTGGCAGGCCGGGTGGGCGAGGCTCAACCTCACCATCGTCACCACCTGGGTGCTGATGGCCGTGCTTGCCGGCGGTGCGCACCTCGTCACGCGTCGCCTGTCGCGCGGCCTCGAGCTGTCACGCTGGCAGAACGTGCTCGAGATCATCGTGCTCGGCGTGCGTGACCAGGTCGCCGACGCGGGACTCACCGCAGCGACGCGCTACCTGCCGTTCATCGGCACATTGTTCCTGTTCGTCGCGCTGGCCAACCTGTGCGCGGTCATCCCGGGTTACGTCGCACCGACCGGTTCGCTGTCGACGAGCACGGCGCTCGCCCTGACCGTATTCGTGGCGGTGCCTGGCTATGGCATCGCTGCGCGCGGCCTGCGCGCCTATCTCGCCACCTACCTGCAACCAACGCCGCTCATGCTGCCGTTCAACGTCATCGGAGAATTCTCGCGTACGCTCGCGCTCGCCGTGCGCCTGTTCGGCAACATGATGAGCAGCGCCATGATCGCCGCCATCCTGCTCGTCATTGCGCCGCTCTTCTTCCCGGTGCTCACCCAGGCGCTCGGGCTGCTGACCGGCATGGTGCAGGCCTACATCTTCAGCATCCTGGCAACCGTCTACATCGCCGCGGCGACCCACGGCGACGACGACCTGCAAGCATCTTCCTGAGGAGATATTCCATGGACAGCCTCACCCTCGTTGCCGTCGCCTCGATCCTGGCCGCCGGCTTTGCCGTCGGCGTCGGCGCCATCGGCCCCGCCATCGGCGAGGGGCGTGCAGTGGCGCAGGCGCTGTCGTCGATTGCGCAGCAACCGGATGCGACGGCCGTCATCACGCGGACACTCTTCGTCGGCCTCGCCATGATCGAGTCGACCGCCATCTACGCCTTCGTGGTTGCGATGATCGTGCTCTTCGCGAACCCCTTCTGGGCGCATTTCCTCGCCGCCGCCGGAGCCTGAGCGATGCTCATCGACTGGTTCACCGTCGCCGCGCAGGCGATCAACTTCCTGGTCCTGGTCTGGTTGCTCAAGCGCTATCTCTACCGGCCCATCCTCGCCGCGGTGGATGCACGCGAGGCTCGCGTGATGGCACGTCTCACCGAGGCGCAGCTGCGCGAGCGCGAGGCGGCCGACGCGGCGGAAGCACTGGCGCGTGAACGCGAGGCGCTCGAAGCCGCGCGCGCCGAGCGTCTCGCCGCCGCCGATCGCGCCGCGGCGAGCGAGCGCGAGCGCCTGCTGGAAGCGGCACGCGCCGAAGCGGCGGCGCAACGCGAGCGCCTCGCGCATGCGCTCGAGCTCGAACGCGAAACGCGCCTCGAGGCGCTCACTGCGCGCCTCGGGGCCGAGGTCGTGGCGATTGCCGGCCAGGTCCTCCAGGAGCTCGCTGGTGCGGATCTCGAGGAACACATGGCAGCACGGTGCCTGCAACGACTGCGCGCGCTGGAACCCGCCGAAAGGGACGCACTGGTCACGGCGCTCACGGAGGCCCGCCGTCCACCGCGCGTGCGCAGCGGCGTTGCACTGCCCGCGACGCTGGCCAGCGATTTCACCCGCACCCTCGCCGCGCTCGCGCCGCAGGCACCGTCGGTGGTGTTCGAAGAGGCGCCGGATCTGATCGCCGGTGTCGAGCTGCTCTGCGACGGTCATCGCTGGTCGTGGACCGTCGACGATTACCTGCAGGAACTCGCGCGCACCCTGCGCGAGGATGCCGGCACGTCCGGACCGGCCACTGTCCGTGCTGCCTGAGGCGCTCCTCGGGCCTGCCGTCGAAACGGTGAGCGCGCGCCTCGCACGGGCGCGTGCGCAGGTACGCGCGAAACTCGAGGCGCGCGAAGTCGGCACGACCGTGCGCGTCTCCACCGGCATCGCACGAGTGGAGGGCCTGCCCGGCGTGGGCTTCGAAGAGCTCGTCGAGTTCGCAGGCGGTGTCACCGGCATCGCCTTCAACGTCGATGAGCACGAGGTCGGCGTGGTGCTGCTCGGCAACGCGGCCAGCCTGCGTGCCGGCGACCGCGTCGAGCGCACCGGTCGGGTCGGCGACGTGGGCGTTGGTGCGGCACTGCTGGGACGCGTGATCGATCCGCTCGGGCGACCGCTCGACGGTGGTCCGCGCCCCGTCACCACCACGCGCCTGCCGCTCGAGCGCGAGGCACCAGCCATCATGGATCGCGCACCCGTCGCCGAACCGCTGCAGACCGGCATCAAGGCCGTCGACGCCATGATCCCCATCGGGCGAGGTCAGCGCGAACTGATCCTCGGCGACCGCCAGACCGGCAAGACCGCGCTGGCCATCGATACCATCATCAACCAGCGCGACGAGGACGTGCTGTGCATCTACTGCGCGATTGGCAAGCGCGCGTCGGCGGTCGCGCGCGTGGTGTCGGAGCTGCGTGAGCGTGGCGCGCTCGAACACACGGTGGTGCTCGTCACCGAGGGCAACGACGCGCCGGGGCTGCAGTACATCGCCCCCTATTGTGCGACCAGTATCGGCGAGTATTTCATGGCCGCCGGTCACGACGTGCTGGTGGTCTACGACGACCTCACCCAGCACGCGCGTGCCTACCGCGAGCTCTCCCTGCTGCTGCGCCGCCCACCCAGCCGCGAAGCCTTCCCAGGAGACATCTTCTACATCCACGCGCGCCTGCTCGAGCGTGCCACGCGCCTGCGCGCGAGCCTCGGCGGCGGCTCGCTGACCGCGCTGCCGATCATCGAGACCGAGGCGCAGAACCTCGCCGCCTACATTCCCACCAATCTCATCTCGATCACCGACGGCCAGATCTACCTCTCGCCCGATCTCTTCGAGCTTGGCGTGCTGCCGGCGGTCGATATCGGCCGATCGGTATCGCGCGTCGGCGGCAAAGCCCAGCGCGCCGCCTACCGGGCACTGGCCGGCGATCTCAAGCTCGCCTATGCCCAGTTCGAGGAACTGGAAAGCTTCGCGCGCTTCGGCACGCGCCTCGACGAGCACTCCCGCATGGTGCTCGAGCATGGTCGGCGTGTGCGCGCCTGCCTGGTCCAGCCGCAGTTCGACGGTGCCAGTGTTGCCGAGCAGGTAATGTTGCTGCTGGCGCTGGTCGAGGGTCTGCTCGATGCCGTGCCGCTCGAAGATGTACGCACCGCCGAGCTCGCACTGCGTACCGCCGCGCGCTCGTTGCCCGCGGAGGTTGGTGACGCGCTGCGCGGCCCGGGCGCGTTCACCGACGCGCAGCGCGAAGCCCTGCTCGCAGCCGCACGCGACGCCCTTGCGCGGTTCCCGCGGATACCGTGAGCGAGAGCCTCGAGCGCCTGCGCCACCAGCTCGACGGCGCCGCCAAGCTCGGCAACGTGGTGCGCACGATGAAGACGATGGCCGCCGCCAACATCGGCCACTACGAAGAAGCAGTGGCGAGCCTCGCGCGCTACCGCGAGACCCTCGACCGTGGTCTCGCCGCCTGCTTGCGCGCAGCGCCGACGCCACCCGGCCTGCTCACCGCGCCCGCGTCCGACGCGCCGCGTGCACCCGGCCTGGTCGCCTTCGGCTCCGACCAGGGTCTCGTCGGCGACTTCAACGAAGCCCTCGCTGCGCAGGTCGCGCGTGACGCCGGCGTGCGCGATGGCGACACGCACGCGACGCGCGTGCCGCTGCTGTGGGTGGTCGGTGAACGGCTCGCGCATGCGCTAGAGGACCAGGGCTACGTCATCGCCCGCTGTCATCCTTGTCCGTGGGGCATCGAAGCGGTGGGCGCACTGGTCGGCGAGCTGCTGCTCGACATCGAGGCGGCGCGCAGCACCGGGCAGGTGGCGAGCGTACACCTCTACGCCAACCACCCGGGCGGAGCGAGCGGACGTCGACCTGTCAGCGAGCGCCTGCTGCCGCTCGACCGCGCCTGGCGCGAAGCGCGTCTGCGCACGCACTGGCCGGGCCATTGCCTGCCCGAAGCGCTGGGCGGCACCGGCGCGACGCTGCCGGCGCTGCTGCGCCAGCACCTGTTCCTCAGCCTGTTCGCCGCCTGCGCGAATTCGCTTGCCGCCGAAAATCTGAGCCGGCTGCTGGCCATGCAGCGCGCCGAGCGCAATATCGACGAGCTCGTCGACGAACTCGGCCGGCGCTACCACCGCGAACGCCAGGCCGCCATCGACGACGAACTGTTCGACCTCGTTGCCGGCTTCGAAGCCCTGCAGGGACGCACGCCGCGACCGCCGCCGTGACGAGTCCGCGGGGCAGCAGGCGAAACGCGCCGCGGAGGCCTATACTGCTCGCGGTCCTACCTGCCACGGAGCTGACGTCCATGCCCTATCCATCCGTTCGCACCGGCCTCGCGCTGGTGCTCGCACTGAGCCTGTCCCCGGTGTTCGCCGAAGAAGGCGTCGACCGCGCCGTCAGTGGCGCCAAGGACACCGTCACCTCCCCCGGCAAGGTGGTCGAGGGCATCGAGGAGGACACCCGCGAGCATGGCGCCGTGGGCGTCGTCACCGGCAGCATCAAGGGCGGTGCCAAGGCCGCCGGGCAGGCCGTCAAGGGCGCCGCCGACGTCGGCGTCGGCGTGATCGAGACGATCACGGAGCCGCTGCGCGACTGAAACAGGAACCGACACTGCGCGACGTCCCGTCGCGCAGTGTCGTTGTCGCCACATGCCACGCCTCACAGCAACGCCGTCGCCACCGTGAAGTAGATGGTGATGGAGAGCAGGTCCTGGGTGACCGTGGCGAGCGGTCCGCTGCCGATGGCCGGGTCGCTGCCTAGGCGCGTGAGGATCCAGGGCAGCGCGAGAGCGACCACTGAAGCTGACGCTGTCGCTGCGGCGAGGGCGAGCGCGATGGTGGCGACGAGCTCCGCCCGCCCCCACACCAGTGCGGCGCCGGCGAAGAACAGCAGTGGCAGCACCAGCGCGATGGCGAGCCCGGTGACGAGCTCGGTGAAGACCATGCGGCGATAGTCGAAGCCGAGCGAGAGGCCACGCACGACCAGCGTCTCGGTCTGCATGCCGACGGCCGCGGCGAGGTAGACCACGCCCGGCAGGAACATCACCAGTTCCAAGCGCGCCGCGAGCGAGTGTTCGAAATGCTCGACGATGATGGCCGCGAGCAGCGCACCGCCGAGCCCCAGCGCGAGCCACGGCAGGCGCCGCCACAGGCGCCGCACGAGCGGCTCGTCCTGCGCGCGCCGCGCGATGCTCTCGCGGCGCAGTACGCCGCCGAGGCGCGCGATGTCCTCGTTGTGCTCCCACATCAGCACCTCGAGCAGGCGTGCAGGCGGCACGAAGCCGACGAAGCGACCTTCCTCGTCCTGCACCGCGAGTGCACTCTCGCCGCGCGAGACGGCGTGCCAGGCGGCCTGCTCCTGGTCGAGGCCGGGGCCGACCAGCGGCGGCTCGCGGTCCATCAGCGCGGCGGCCGTCATGCGCGCGGGCGCCGGCAGCAGGTCCTCGATGCGCAGGATACCGACCAGCCGCTCATCGTCGATCACCGCGAGATGAGCGGCATGCTCGAAACGCTCGAGTTCGAGGGAAGCGCGCATGGCCGCGGCACTGTCGCCCGGTGCGACCCTCGGTACGACGCGGCAGACATGCTCGACGGCGGTCTCGAACTCGAGCTTGCCGAGTGGGGCTAAGTCGGTGCGGGCGGCTGGCATGGAGGGCTCCGAAAGGATCGCGGGCCGGGATGGCCGGCAGGCGCGCGCAGCATAGCGCGGGTGCGCGATTCAGGTGTCGCTGTGCTGCGGGGTGACGTCCCAGATGTCGCGACAGTACTCGGCAATGGCGCGGTCCGAGGAGAAATGCCCGATGCGCGCGACGTTCAAGATCGACATGCGGGTCCAGGCGTCGAGATCCCGCCGCGCACGCGCAACCGCTTCCTGGCAGGCCACGTAGGACGCGTAGTCGGCGAGCGCGAGAAAATCGTCGCGCTCGAGCAGCATGTCGACGAAGGGCTGGAACAGCGTGGCGTCGCCCCCCGAGAAGTGTCCGCTCGCGATGAGGTCGACGGTCTCGCGCAGGCGCGGGTTTTCTTCGTACACCCGCCGCGGCAGGTAGCCCGCTTCACGGCAGGCGGAGACGCCGGCGACGTCGAGCCCGAACAGGAAGAAGTTGTCTGCGCCGACCGCCTCGCGAATCTCGACATTGGCGCCGTCCAGCGTACCGATGGTGAGCGCGCCGTTCATGGCGAACTTCATGTTGCCGGTGCCGGACGCTTCCTTGCCGGCGAGTGAAATCTGCTCGGCGAGATCGGCCGCCGGGTAGATGTAGCGCGCTTCCTTGACGCTGAAATTGGGGATGAAGGCGACCTTCATGCGGCGATTGACGTCGGGGTCGCGGTTGACCACCTCGGCCACCGCGTTGACCAGCTTGATGACGAGCTTGGCCATGAAATACCCGGGCGCCGCTTTGCCGGCGAACAGGAATGCGCGTGGTGGTATGTCGAGGTCGGGGTCACGCTTCAGCGCGAGGTAGTGCGAGATGATGTGCAGCACGTTGAGATGCTGACGCTTGTACTCGTGAATACGCTTGGCCTGCACGTCGAACAGCCAGTCCGGATCGAGCGCGATGCCGGTGACGACCTGCACGCGCTCGGCCAGTTCAACCTTGTTGGCGCGCTTGACCGCACACCAGGCACGGCGGAAATCCACGTCGTCCGCGCCCGCCTCGAGGGCGCGCAGGCGCGCGAGGTCGGTTTCCCAGCCGCTCCCGATGCGCTCGGTGATGAGCGATGACAGGCCCGGGTTGTCGAGCAGCAGGAAGCGGCGCGGGGTGACGCCATTGGTCTTGTTGCTGAACTTCTGTGGCCACAGCGCATGGAAATCGGCGAGCACGCTCGACTTCAGAAGTTCGGTGTGCAGCGCCGCGACACCGTTCACCGCATGCGCGCCGACACAGGCAAGATTGGCCATGCGCACGTGCTTCTCGCCGTGCTCGTCAATCAGCGAAAGGCGCGCGATACGCTCGACGTCGCCGGGAAAGACCAGCCGTGCGGCGTCGAGGAAGCGACGGTTGATCTCGAAGATGATCTCGGCGTGGCGCGGCAGCAGCTGCTGCACGAGCGGCAGCGGCCACGTCTCGAGCGCCTCGGGCAGCAGCGTGTGGTTGGTGTAGGCGAACAGGCGCGTGGTGATGTCCCAGGCGGCATCCCAGCCGAGCAGGTAATCGTCGACGAGCAGGCGCATCAGCTCGGGGATGGCGAGAGCCGGATGGGTGTCGTTGAGCTGCACGGCGTACTTCTGCGGCAGATCCTCGAGTCGTCTCCCGGGCACCTGCAGGTGGATACGAATCATGTCCGCCAGCGAGCAGGCGACGAAGAAGTACTGCTGCGACAGCCGCAGCGCCTTGCCCACCGCCGGCTCGTCGTTCGGGTAGAGCACCTTGGAGATGACCTCGGATCGGATCTTGTCATCGACCGCGCCGTAATAGTCGCCGACGTTGAAAGCCTCGAGGTCGAACGACTCGACCGCCTCCGCCGACCACAATCGGAGCAGGTTGGCGCTCGGCACGCGGTAGCCGATGACCGGGATGTCGTAGGCGACGCCGCGCACCAGGCGCTCCGGCACCCAGCGCACGCGCAGGCGCCCGCGGTCGTCGGTGTAATGCCCGGTGCGGCCGCCGAAGCCGACGTCACAGGTAATGGTGGGGCGGCGAACCTCCCACGGGTTGCCGTGCGAGAGCCAGCGATCGGATTCCTCGACCTGCCAGCCGTCGCGAATGGCCTGGGTGAAGATGCCGAACTCGTAGCGGATGCCATAGCCGATGGCCGGCACCTCGAGCGTCGCCAGCGAATCCATGTAGCAGGCGGCGAGACGCCCGAGACCGCCATTGCCGAGCCCCGGTTCGACCTCGTGGTCCACCAGCACCTCGAGATCGATGCCGAGCCCGGCCATGGCTTCCTCGACCGCATCGCGGATGCCGAGGTTCAGCATGTTGGCACCGAGCTGCGGGCCGATGAGGAACTCGGCCGAGAGGTAGCAGACGGTGCGCGCGGCGGTATCGCGAAAGCGCTGCGCGCTCTTCACCCAGCGCGCGAGCAGGCGATCGCGCACGGTGTAGGCCAGTGCCTGGTAGAGATCGTTGACGCCCGCGATGTCGCGGAAGCGCGCCATCGTACAGGCGAGGTTGTCACGGAAGTCCTGCTGCAGGGCGGCGACGTCGAGCCCGGTACGCACGTCGCACGCCGCATCGAGCTGACCATTCTCGTCGGCAGCGCTCACGACAGCTGCGCCGTCGGCGGCAGCGGCCGCGGCAGGTGGCCATCGGGCTGCGCAATCGGATACTCAGGCATGCGCTGCACTTCCACGCGATGATACGGCGTCCATCTTGCCGCGATGGCCGCGCGCGCGGCGTGACCCCGATCAGCCCGTCGCGCGCGATGCGCCCGGCACGCTCCCGGCCGGAAGCAGCCCGGGCACGGGCTGCTCCTGCTCAGTCTAGCGGCTGGCGGCAGCCCACGCCTGCAGCTCGTCGATGGCGCGGTAGCCGCCGCTGCCCTCCACCACGCCCTCCGCGCGGGCATCGTGGATACACATTACCGGGCACAGCGGCGGGCACACCCCGCAATTGATGCAGCTGGCGGAATCGATGACGAAGCGCCCAAGATAGTCGTCCTCGACACGGTGGATGGCATCCACCTTGCCCGGGCAGGCATGCTCGCAGGCACCGCAGCCGATGCAGGTCTGGTCGATGTAGAAGTAACCCTGGGTCGCTCGCGCCATCACCCTGCCCTCACGCCGCGTAGCGGATGTCGAGCGTGCAGGCGGCATTGAAGAACTCCTGCAGGCTCTGGTTGTAGCGGAAGTAGAGATCCGCCTGCAGCGGATCGGCGGCGACGAGCTTGAGCGGTGTTCCGAGGTGGCTCAGGTAGTTGAGCGTCTGCTCGAGTGCGGGGCGCCCCTTGCCGGCGACGATCGACTCCAGCATGGCGCGCCAGGTGGCGAGGCTGCCAGCCAGCGCGAAGTCGGCCGCGGCCGCCTCGTCGGCGCCGACTTCGTCGACGGCGAGCGCCGAGAACTCCTCGAAGACCACGCGGAAATGACGGCCCGCGCCTGCGTCACCGGCGTCGCTGATGCTGAACACCGCCGTGCAGTCGATGTAGCCGAGCTGCTCCTGGCGCGCGCGGTTCACGTTCATGCGTTCGGCCAGTGCAGCGAAGAAGTCGCGCGACGGAAACGCGACCACCGCGGCCGGCTGCAGCACCGCGCTCACGCCGCTTCTCCCCATGGGAACTCGAGCGGGATGGTGCAGCGTGCGCGGCGGTCGAAGCCTGCGCACTCGCAGCGCTGGAGGTACTCGTTGATGAACATCGTCCACACGTGGCGGATGCCCTCCATGCCCTGGTCGATCTTCGCGAGGCTGCCGCCGAGCAGCACCGCGAGCGGCTCGATCAGGGCGGGCTCGGTGAAGGCGGTGAGGATGACCTGCTCGCCGACGTCGCAGAAGCGATGCAGTTCCTCCACAGCGGCACCCGGCTGCGGATGACCGGCGAGGTAGGACTTCAGCTCCATCACGCCGTAGGAGACATGGCGCGCTTCGTCCTGCAGGCAGCGACGGAAGATCTCCTTGTCGACGTGGGTCTTGGCGATCATCTCGCCCGAGCGGAAGATCGACAACACCAGCCCCTCGCCGAGCACGTTGAGCAGGAAGGTGCCCATGGTATGGGTGGGCGCTTCGAGGATCGCGGCGAGCGCCCACTCGAAACCAGGCGCTGCGTGCAGGAGGCCGCCGCAGGACAGCGCACGCTTGCGGAACACCTCCTGGTGACGCGCCTCGTCCATCAACTGGGTGGCAAGAAAGCTCTTCACCTCGAGGAAATCCTGCGGGATGCGGTACAACCACTTGGCCGGGAAATCGCCGGCGACGAACTCGACCTCGGTGAGGAAGGTACACAGCTGCGCGGTCGCCTTCTCGAGATCCTCGGGCAACGCCTCGACCTCGTTCCAGGGGATGTCGCGGGTGGCGTTCCACTGGCGCGCCTTGGCCTCCTCGTAGAGCGTGATGACGTTGTCCGCCCACAGCTCGTTCTTGTCGGTGACGGTGTAGTCGCCGATGACCGGCATCTCGTCGCGGTAGGGATCGCGCACCGCGCCACGCGGCGCGAAGTTGAACCAGGTCGCCTGGTCCGGCAGGTCGCCGTAACCGCGGATACGGTTGATGTCGGCGTAGGTCATGCCGCGCGAAGACGGCTTCGCGCGCTTGCCCCAGCGACCCTGCGCGGTGTCCATCCAGTGGAGCGAATAGCTGCCGCGACGGATCGCCTCGACGTTGCGCGCGAGCACCTCGGCCCATGACTGGTAATGATTACGATAAGCTTCCTCGTAGCGCGCCAGCTCCTCGTCGTGGAGGGCGGCCGGTAACGGGCTCATCTCGTGGATTCTGACGCTCATGTCGTGACTCCCCGGGGCTCTGGATGGATGGCGGACTCGATGCCCGCGCGAAAGGAGTCTGGTTTTTATTGATAATATTGTCAATTAAGTAAAGTTGAGCTGGATCAATGGATAAGCGCGTCACCGATGCTGCATCGCAAAAGCCACGCCCGCGCCGGCTTGCGCCGGAGACACGCCGGCGCCAGTTGCTCGACTGCGCTTTGGCGGTGTTCGCCCGGCGCGGCATCGGCGAGGGTCGCCATGCGGAGATCGCGCGCGAGGCCGGCACCTCGGTGCCGACCGTGTTCAATTACTTCCCGACCCGCGAGGCGCTGGTGCTCGGCGTGCTCGACGAAGTCGGCCGCTTCATCCTCGACGACATCCTGCGTCCCATCCAGCGCGACGAAGTACCCGCGCCGCAGGTCCTGCTCGACTCCGCGCTCGCCTTCGCCAAGGCGGTCGGCGAGCACCCGGACTACGCGCGCGTGTGGCTCGACTGGAGCACCGCGGTGCGCGACGACGTGTGGGCGCGTTACCTGGTCTTCCAGGACCAGGTCTTCGCCATCCTGGGCGCAACCACCGAGCGCGGCAAGCGCGAGGGCGACCTGCCCGCCGCACTCGACGTCGAGGATGCGGTGCGCCTGCTCGTCGGCTCGGCGCACATGATCGCGCAGATGCAGATGTCCGGCGCGGCGCCCGAACGCGTGCGCCACTTCATCGAATCGATCGTCGAAGGCTTCATCTTCCGGCCCGACCCGCGCGCCTGAATCCTTCCCCGGCGCGCATCATTCGCGGTGGGACTTGTCGAGGCACGCCTCGATCAACCAGCGGAAGTCATTGAAGCTGTCGACCACGACGTCCGGCTGGTAGGGATGTTCGGGCGTACCGGGGAAGACCTTCTCCAGCCAGTCGTGCTCCCAGCCGGCGCCGTTGAACAACACCGCGGTGACACCGGCGCGCTTGGCCGCAGCGACGTCGGTGGAGCTGTCGCCGAGGTACCAGCAATGCAGCCCGGGTTCGTCGCGCAGCAGCGTCAGTGCCTTCAGAATGGGTTCGGGATTGGGTTTGCGCCGGAAGGTATCGCCACCGCACACGGTGGTGTCGAACAGCTCGAGCCAGGCGCCCTCCTCGACCAGCGCGAACTCGTGTTCGAAGAACTCGCGCTCGCGGTTGGTCAACACGCCCGTGAGCACCTCGAACTCCTTGAGTTCGCGCAGCAGCTTGAGCTCGCTGCCCTCGAACGGATGGACCTCGCCGTAATGGTTGCGGTAGGCCTCGTTGAAGGCCTCGTGCGCGCGGTGCTTCACGTCCTCGTCGGCGCCGAACAGGATCTCGAAAATGTCGGTGCGGGAGATCCTGCGCTCGCGCTTGATACGCTGCGGCAGCCGCAGGTGCTCGCGCACGTACTCGTTGAGTCGCGCGTCCTCGGCCGAGCGACACAGCGCATAGGGCACGATGAGCTCGTGCAACCCGAGTTCCGGCAGGCGCGGCAGCATCTCGTCTACCGCCTCGTACATGGCATCGCGCGTGTCGACCAGGGTTGCATGCCAGTCGAACAGCACCACGCGAGGCGGCGTCAGCGCGGCAGCCGCCCGATCCAGGTTGCGCAACATGGTCTGGTTCTCCCTTGCGTGTTCGACGACGCGGCGCCCGTCAGTCCTTTGCCGAGTCTACCCCCGGGCGCCGCCGGCCGAGCTTGCCGCGCGTCGACAACGCGTCGAGATCCGACGGACGCACGACCTGCTCGGGCGCAATCTCGTGCGGTGGCTCGACCGTCTCGCGCTGCCGCGCGAGCACCTCGAGGGTGGCCTCGGAGGGGTCGTCGGCGGCGGCGCGGCGTGCTTCGATGCGCCGCTCGAGTTCAGTCAGCGGTGCTTCGCACCACAGCAGGTGACACGGCACGCCGAGCTCGTGCGCAAGGGCGAAGAACGGTGCGCGCTCGGCGCGCAACAGGCAGGCGGCGTCGACCACTACCGAGAACCCGGCGCGGAGCGCGCGGCGCGCGAGGTCATGCAGACGCGCATAGGTCTGCGCGCTCGCCGCGCGGGTGTACAGGCCGCTACCGAGGCGCGAGCCGCTCGCCGCGCCAGGTGCGAGACCGGCCAGGCGCCGCCGTTCGACGTCGGAACGCAGGTGCAGAAAGCCACTGCCAGCGGCGAGCCTGCGTGCGGCGTGGCTCTTGCCGCTGCCGGAGAGGCCGTGGGTGACGACCAGCCCGGGTTCGCCCGGCGGCAGCAGGTAACGGCGCGCGAGCGCGACGTGTGCCGTGGCGCGTGTGGCGGCATCCGAATCCTCAGCGAGCAACGCGACCTTGGCGCGTATCAGCGAGCGGTACGCAAGGTAGAGCGGCAGCAGGTCGAGTCCGTCGTAGTCGCCACTCGCCTCGAGATAGGCATTGAAGAAGACGTGTCCGAGTTCGTGCGCGCCATACTTGTCGAGATCCATGAGCAGGAACGCGGCGTCGGCCAGGGTATCGATGACACGCAGCGCGTCGTTGAACTCAATGCAGTCGAAGGCGAGGAGCCGACCATCGTGGCGCACCAGGTTGGACAGGTGCAGGTCGCCATGGCAGTCGCGCACATGCCCCTCGGCCTGGCGTACGGCAAGTCGTGGCTGCAGCCTGGCGCAGGTTTCGCGCACCCGTGCGGCGAGTGCTGCGTCGAGGTGCGCAGCGAGCGGCGCCTCGAGGGTGGCGAGGATCTGCGCGCCGGCGGTGGCCGCGCTGCCGAGCGGGTCACCCGCCGCCACGGGCTCGAGACCGGCGTGGATGCGCGCGAGTCCGTCGGCGAAGGCAGCAATCGCCAGGGCGTCGATCGCACCCGCGGGGACAAGATGATCGAGCGTCGCGCGGCTGTCGAAGCGCCGCATGCGCACAGCGTAGTCGAGGACTTCACCGTTGTCATCGGTGATCGTCTCCACACCCTCGTAGAGCGCCGGCGCGAAACGCCCGTTGAGCATCACCTCCTGTGCGCAGAAGTACTCGCGCCGTGCGAGCGTGGTGAAGTCGACGAAGCCGAAATCGACCGGCTTCTTGAACTTGTAGGCATGATCATCGGTGACGATGATCGCCGAGATGTGGGTATCGAAGCGCTCGCGTGCGCCCCCCTCGCCGCGCGCCGCGAGCAGCGCATCGAGGCGCCCGATGGCACGCTCGAGCGCAGGATACTCGGGTGCCGCCGCGCTCACCGCGCGCGTCCGCGCCGGACTGCCAAGGTCGCTGTCATCGCGCAAGCGTCGCAGATGCACGCTCGTGAGAAAAGCACCCGCGCGGTATACGACCAGCGGCTTGACACCCGACGGGCGGCGCGGCGACAGTGCCGCGGGACGCTTGATACCGATCACGCGCAGTCGCTCGACAAAGGCTTAAGCTGCGCACGACGACGTCCCAGTATCGAATTCACCAGGCTGCCGCGATGACGACACCCGCCGCGCTCGCGCCCGAAACGCTCTACCAGGCGTGCCCGCTCGAGCACCTCAGCTTCGAGACCACCGCCGAGCTCAGCGACGGTCATGGCCCGTTCGGGCAGGCGCGCGCCATCGAGGCACTCGAGTTCGGCGTCGAAATCAAGCAGCCGGGCCACAACCTGTTCGTCATGGGACCGCCCGGCAGCGGCCGCCGCAGCTTCGTCGCCGACGTGCTCGCGCGCGTCGCACAGAGCGAACCCGCCGCGGCCGACTGGTGCTACGTCAACGATTTCGACGACGCCGAGAAGCCGCGCGCGCTGCGCCTGCCGGCCGGCGCCGGGCGCCGCCTCGCCACCGACGTAAGGCAGTTCATCGACGACGTGCAGGCCGCGGTCAGCGCCGCGTTCGGCTCGGAGAAGTACCGCGCCCAGCGCCAGGCCATCGAGCACGAGTTCCAGGAGCAACAGGCCGAGGCCTTCGAGCGCGTGCAGGCGGCGGCGCGCGAGCGTGGTATTCGCATCATGCAGACACCCGGCGGCATGGTGTTCGCGCCCATCGTCGATGGCGAGGTGCTCGGGCCCGAGGAGTTCCAGAAGCTGCCCGCCGAACGCCAGCGCGCGATCGAGCAGGCAGTCGAGCAGGTCGGCAAGCTGCTGCAGGAATCGATGAAGGACGTGCCGGACCGTTTGCGGGCGTCGCGCGAGCGTGTGCGTGAGCTCGATCGCCAGGTCGCCACCTTCGCCATCGAACGACTGGTCAGCGAACTCACCAAGCGCTGGCGGCTGGTATCGGACGCCGCCGCCTGGCTCGATGACCTGCACGCCGATCTCGCCAGCCATTACGAAATCCTGCGCCACCCCCACGGCGAGCACCAGGAAATGCCGTTCCAGCTCGAGGCCGACGGCGGCGAGCCGGGTGAGTCGCGCGCGCATCGCCGCTATGGCGTCAACGTGCTGGTCAGCAACGATCCCCATCTCGGCGCCCCGGTGATCGACGAGCAACGACCAAACTACGCGCGCCTGCTCGGCAAGATCGAACACCGTGCGCGATTCGGTGCACTACTCACGGATTTCAGCCTGATTCGCGCAGGTGCTTTGCACCACGCCAATGGCGGCTACCTGGTGATGAAGGCCGAGCGCCTGCTCAGCGAGCCGTTTGCGTGGAGTGCGCTGAAGGAATGCCTGCAGACCGGCAGCGTGCGCATCGTACCCCTCGACCAGATCTACGGTCTCGTCAGCACCGTGTCGCTGGAACCGGCACCGATTCCGCTCGAGGTCAAGGTGGTGCTGATCGGCACGCCGCGACTGTACTACCTGCTCTCCGAACTCGATCCCGAGTTCGACGACTTCTTCAAGGTGGTCGCTGAGTTCGACGATCGCACCGAGCGTTCGGCCGCGGCGGCAATGGAGTTCGCCGGGGTGCTTGCGCGCGTCACCCGCGAGAACGAGCTGCCGCCGCTCGACCGCGCGGCGGTGGCCCGGGTGGTCGAAGAAGCCTCGCGCATGGTCGAGGACCGCGAGCGGCTGTCGACCGAGATCCGCCGCGCCATCGACATCGTGCGCGAAGCCTGTCATTGGGCGCGCAAACGTAAGGACGACACCGTGCGCCGCGAGGACGTCGAGCGTGCCATCGAACTCAAGGCACGGCGCAAGGCGCGCCTGCGTGAGCGTGTGCACGAGGCCATCCTGCGCGACACCATGGTCATCGCTACCAGCGGCACGCGGGTCGGCCAGATCAACGGACTGTCGGTGATGACCATCGGCGACCAGCCATTCGGTCGACCGTCGCGCATCACCGCGCGGGTCAGCCTGGGCGGCGGCGAGATCGTCGATATCGAGCGCGAATCCGAGCTCGGCGGCTCGCTGCATTCCAAGGGCGTGATGATCCTCGCCGGCTACATCAACGCGCGCTTCGCCGGCGAGTTGCCGGCGGCCTTCGCCGCGACCCTCGCCTTCGAGCAGTCCTATGGCGGCATCGACGGCGACAGCGCCTCATCCACCGAGCTCTACTGCCTGCTGTCCGCGCTCGCCGAAGTACCCATCCGGCAATCCCTGGCGGTGACCGGATCGGTCAACCAGTTCGGCGAGGTGCAGGCGATCGGGGGGGTCAACCACAAGATCGAGGGATTCTTCGACATCTGCGCCGAGCGCGGGCTGAGCGGCGAGCAGGGCGTGCTGATCCCGCGCGCCAACGTCAAGCACCTGATGCTGCGGCCACGCGTGATCGAAGCCTGCGCCGCCGGCCGCTTCCACATCTACCCCGTCGACCACGTCGACCAGGGTCTCGAACTGCTCACCGGCATGGCGGCCGGCACGGCCGACAGCGCCGGCGTCTTTCCTGCCGACACGGTGAACCGGCGCGTCGCCGATCGTCTGCGCGCGTTCGCCGAACTGCGTCTCAAGTTCGCCCGCCTGAGCGAAGGGAGCGCATCGTGAGCGATACTGACCAGCCACCCGTGCCAACCCCGCGACGCCTCGTGCTGACACTCTGCGGACACCGCCTGCCGCGCACGCTGGGCGCGCTGCTGCGCACGCTGGGCAGCGACGGCGCGCCCGAGCTGCACGCCATGTTCATCGAGGACAGCGATCTGCTGAAAGCCGCCTCGCTACCCTTCGCGGTCGAGTTCTGCGCCGCCACCAGCGCGCGGCGGCCGATCGATCGCGCGCGCATCGAAGCGCACCTGCGCCGCGAGGCCGCCGAGGCGGAGCGCGGTCTCGCCGAGCTGGCGCGCGCGAGCGGCATCCGCTGGCGCTTCGAGGTGGTCCGCGAGCGCTCGCGGGCAGTCGTGACACACGCGCTCACGCTGACCGACGCAGTGGTCGTGACGCCACGCGAGGAGAGCACGGCGCCCGCGACCGGCGGCATCACCTGTATCGCCGGCGACGACGCCGCCGGCACCCGCGCGCGTGCCGTCGCCGGTGCGCTCGCGACCGCCGAGCACCTGCCGCTGGCACAGTGGCGCCTGCTCGACGCGACCACCGCCGGGCCCATGGCCGAGCCGGTGGTCACCGCGGCCGCGGTCCCCGCCCTGCTGCGCCGGCCCGGTGCGCAGCTCACGGTGCTGCCGGCGACACTCGTCGAGCGGCTCGACGCGAGCATGCACGACCTCGCCGAATCGAGCCCGGCGCCGCTCGTCATCGTGCGCTGACCCATCGCGTGCGCCGGCCATGACGGCGACGCTCAAACGCAGCCTGAGCCTCGGTCTCGTCACCTTCTACGGGCTCGGCACCATCCTCGGCGCCGGCATCTACGTGCTGATCGGTGCCGTCGCGGCGGCGGCCGGGCCGTGGATGCCGCTGTCCTTCCTGCTGGCTGCCGTGATCGCGGCGGTGACCGCGCTCAGCTACGCCGAGCTCGTGCGCCGCATGCCGCTGTGCGCAGCCGAAGCGAGCTACGTCGACGCCGCCTTCGGTCGCCCGTTCTTCACGCTCGTCGTGGGGTTCGCGGTGGTGCTGGCCGGGATCGTCTCCTCGGCGACCATCGCCAATGGCTTCGCCGCCTACCTCGGCGTCTTCATCGAGCTGCCCCGCGCGGTCGCCCTGAGCGCACTCGTGCTGACCCTGACCACCATTGCAGCGATCGGTATCGAGGCCTCGGTGTGGGCGGCGACCGCGATGACGCTGGTCGAACTGGGCGGCCTGCTGCTGGTGCTCGTCGTCGCCGGCGACGCGACGCTCGCGCCCACCACGCTCGCCTCGTTGGTGCCACCGGCCGAGGGCGCCGCGCTGAGCGGTATTGCTGCCGGCGCCTTCCTCGCCTTCTATGCGTTTCTCGGTTTCGAGGACATGGTCAACATCGCCGAAGAGGTGCGCGACGTCGAGCGCGCGATGCCACGTGCGATCCTCATCGCCCTCGTCGTCGCTACCCTGCTCTACGTGCTCGTCGCGCTGACCGCGGTGAGCGCAGTGCCACTCGCCGACCTCGCCGGCGCCGAGGCGCCGCTCGCCGTGATCGTCGCCGCCCATGGACTCGACGCACGCGTGATTGCCGCCATCAGCCTCGTCGCGGTGATCAACGGCGCACTGGTGCAGATCGTGAAATCGGCGCGGGTGCTCTACGGCCTCGCGCGCGACGAGCGCCTGCCGCGACAGCTCGCCGTTATTGACGCGCGCACGCGCACCCCGCTCGTTGCGACGCTGCTGGTCGGCACCCTGGTGCTCGCCTTCGCCGTCTCCCTCGACCTGGTCGGACTCGCCACGCTCACGAGCCTGGTCACGCTCGCCATCTTCGCCACCGTCAACCTCGCACTGATTGTGCTCGAGCGGCGCACGCGAGCCCGCGGCGACGCCACTTTCCCAGTGTGGCTGCCAGCCCTGGGATTCGCCCTGACACTTGCCTTGATAGCGGTCGAGCTGGTCGGCGGCGACGCCTGAGCGCCGCGCCGTCATTCCCGACCTCAGTAGCGCGCGATAACGTGGGTGGCGAAGTCGCGGAACACGCGTCGCGCGTGGTCCATCGGCGGCAGCAAGGTGATTTCGCGTAGACCGGCTGCCTCCGCCGCACGCAGCTTGGCAATGATCGCATCCGGCTCACCGGCCAGGATCCAGGTCTCGATCGCCTCTGGCGTGACGAAACGGCGCTCCTCCGGCACGAGATAGGAGCAATGGCCGTCGTGAATCTGCAGGTAGCGCTTGTGCTCGGGCGTCGACATCCTGCCGACGTAATCGCAGTACTCGTCCCAGATGTTGCGCACGCCGGGCGGAATGAAGGAATCGTCGCCGCTCTGCTGCCAGTTCTCGTAACAGTAGTGCAGTGCAGCGGCAACCTGCGAACCACACTGGTCGATGATGCGTTCGCTGTCGAGCTTCTCGCCGGGACCGAGTACCACGGCGGTGGTCAGGGCGGCGGTGTGGAAATCCGGCGCGAGTTCGCGGCCGACGCCCGCGGCGCCCTCCGCGATGAGCGCGATGCTCTGGCGTGCGAGTTCCGGCGGTTCGTTCAGTGCCGAGATGCGCCCATCGCCGTAGGCACCGGCGGCACGCAGCGCACCCGGTCCGTTGGCCGCGACCCAGATCGGGATCTCGTGGTCGAGTTCGATGAACCTGCGCTCACGATGCAGGAAGCGGATGTCGCGCGTCTCGCCATTGAAGCTGTACTCGACTTCCTCGCCGTGCAGCAGAGCGCGCACCACCCGCAGGTATTCGCGAAAGGCCTTCGGCTTCATCGGCTTCATGCCCATCACGCGCATCGCGGTGTGGCCGGTGCCCATGCCGAGGAACACGCGTCCCGGTGCGAGCGCGGCGATACTCGCGATGGAATGCGCGGTAACCGGCGCGATGCGGGTCGGTGCGATCGACACGCCGGTGCCGAGCTTGATGCGCGAGGTGTTGGCTGCGGCGAGGGCCAGCACCGCGTAGCAATCCGACCAGATCATCTGCGAGTCCGGCACCCAGCCGTGGTCGTAGCCGAGATCCTCGGCCAGCTTGAGGATCTGCCAGTCCCCGATGTGGGTTGCGATCATGGCCCCGAATTTCATCTTGTGCTCTCCCCTCGATGACGCGCGACGCGCGCTGCCCCGGCAGGATCGGCTGCCACCCCGCCTGCGGTCAACCATCGCCGTCCGCGTGCGGGTTTGCGCCGGCGCCGGCCGCGCGCTACCGTTGCGCGCCACGCCGGATTCCGTCCCTCCGCCATCCCAGCCAGCGAGCCCATGCCGCCCACCGAGATTCGCCATCCCCGCCTCCGCGACCCACGTCGTCTAGCGCGCTATGCGTTGTTCGTCATCGTCCCGCTGGCGCTCGCGCTGCATTACTGGCTCGACGACCCGGTCGACGCCGAGGATATGAACGGCTTCTCGTTCGTGCGCACACCCGGTTGGACCTACCTGACCGAGACCAGCGTGGGTCCCAGCGACGGCCGCATCCGTTTCACCCGTGAGGACCTCGCCGATGCCATCCGTGCCGGCCAGAACGCGCCGCTTTTCGCGCTCGCCAAGTACGCCCGCCCGCAGGGCGGACTCAATCCGGCCATCGGTGTCAACGTCGCCTACGAGCGCGATGCCGGGGCGGCGACGCCGCGCGCGGTACTCGAGCGCGGCATGGCCGAGACCGCCACCCGCGTCGGCGACGCGCTGTCGGTCAGCGAGCCGCTGACCACGACCACCCTGGCCGGCCTGCCCGCGGCGCGCGTGCGCTACGTGAGCGCGGCCAGCGTCAACCGCGGCACTACGCTGATCGTCTATGCCGTGCTCATCGGGCGCACCAGTCTCCTCGTCGCCGCGGCCGGGGCCGCGGACGGCGCCGACGCCGTCGACGAGCCGCTGCAGGCCTTCCTCGGTTCCCTCACCGTCGACCACTACTGAACGACGGCGGCTGCGGCTGGTCCGCCACCTGCGGCTGCCACCCTCGGCGCCGGCCTGCCGGTGTACGCGCCCGGTGGGGCGGTGCGGCGGCGCGCGTCCCGAAGGCCGCCCGGCCAGGCCGCGCCGCGCCGATAGCCCACGGTGCCGTCAGCGCGCCGCTGACGATGAGCACGCGCCGGCGTTACAACAAGTCATCGATAAGTTAATCAATAAGGCTGGAACCGCTATGTATAATCCGGCCCATTGGCGCGCCCAGGCGCGCCGCGACCGAGGCAGGGACAGATGCCAGAACCTCCACGCTTGCACGTGGTTGGGCAGCAGCAGCGCGCGTGTGACGAATGCCGCCTGCGCCCCAATTGCTTCCCCGATCACCTCAAGGGCGAGTTCGCCGAGCACGCGGCGAGTGTGATCCGGCCGCGTGCGCCGGTGCCGCGCGGTACCTACCTGTTCCGCCAGGGTATGCCGGTGACGGCGTTCTACTTCCTGCGCTCGGGCTCGGCCAAGGCGATCGTCACCGAGGGCGACGGGCGCGAGTCGATCATGAGCTTCCTGTTCCCGACCGATCTGGTCGGCAGCGCCTCGATGGACCAGACCGTCTACCACGACTCGGTCGTCACGCTCGAGCGCAGCTCCTTCTGCGAACTCCGCATCGGCGATCTGAGTGACCTGTTCCGCCGCGATCCGCCCACCCAGCGGGCCTTCCTCGCCAAGGTCAGCAGCAGCATCCTCAACGAGCGCCACGCGCGCCTGCGCCTCGAGCACTCCAGCGCCGGTGAACGCATGGCCGACTTCCTGCTCGAACTCTCCGACCGCCTGCTCGCACTCGGCCGCGACCCCTACGAGCTGCAGCTCAGCATGTCGCGCTACGACATCGCGAACTACATCGGCCTGGCGCCGGAGACGGTCAGCCGCGTGCTCAGGCGTTTCGACGACGAGGGCTTCATCAGCGTGCGCCACAAGCAACTCAGCATCCGCGAACCGGGCCGCCTGCGCGAGCTGGCAGCACCGAGCGCGCACGCAAGCGGCGACTGAGCGCTGAGCTGAGCCGAGCCGCCCCGCTCAGCCCCCGAGCGGCAACGACACCCGCAGTACGCCCGGTTCGCCCGGTGACAGCGCTTCGACGAAGCCGAGTTCCCGGCACAGGTGCAGCATGCGGTGGTTGTCCGCCAGCACTTCGCCGTAGATCTCACCGACTCCGCGTTCTCGTGCATAGTCGATGATGCGTCGCATCAGGGTCGTGCCGAGCCCGTGGCCGGCGAGGCTGCGTTCGACCACGATGGCGAATTCGGCGCGCGCGCGGTCCGGCTCCTCGATCAGGCGCACCACGGCATGGATCTCGTCCTCCGCGTCGTTCCGCGGCTCGCACAGCACCAATGCCATCTGGCGGTCATAGTCGATCTGGGTGAAACGGGCCGCGCTCAGGTGATCGAGGAAACGCCGCGGGACGAAGAAACGGAAGCGGATCTCCTCCGGTGTCAGGCGGCTGAAGGTGCGCACCAGCGCCGGCTCGTCCTCTGGTCGGATGGGGCGCAGCAGGTAGCGCTTGCCGTCGCGCTCGAGGCTTTCCTCGAGCGCGCGCGGGTACGGCCGGATGGCAAGGCGCTCGTCGCGCGCAGCGGCGCCGAGACGCACGCGGGCATCGAGCGCTACGGCGCCGCTGGCGCTGGCGAGCAGCGGGTTGATGTCGAGCTCGCTGACCAGCGGCAGGTCGACCACGAGCTCGGACAGGCGCACCAGCACCAGTGCGAGCGCCTCGGCATCGACCGCCGGCACGTTGCGGAAGCCACCGAGCAGGCGACTGACGCGAGTCCGCGCAATGGCGTCGTGGGCCAGGCGCAGGTTGAGCGGAGGCAGGGCGATCACGGTGTCGTCGATGAGCTCGACCGCGGTGCCGCCGTGTCCGAACAGGATGACCGGGCCGAACAGGGCATCGTCGACGATGCCCGCAATGAGTTCGAAACCCGCGCTGCGATTCACCATCGGCTGCACCGCGAAGCCGTCGAGCCGCGCCCGTGGATGACTCTCCTGCAGTCGTGCCAGCATCGCCTCGGCGGCCGCCGCGACCTGCGTCGGCGCGAGATCGAGCACCACGCCACCGACGTCCGACTTGTGGGTGAGGTCGGCGCTGACAATCTTCAACGCGACGCGACCGCCGAGCTCGGTGGCGAGAGCGGCTGCCTCGTGCGGGTCCGACGCCTGCCGCGTCGGCACGATCTCGATGCCGTAGACGGCCAGGAGTGCCTTGGCTTCGACTTCGCTCAGCCACTCGCGACCGTCCGCGCGCGCGGCCTCGATGACCGCCGCCGCGCGCGGACGATCGGGCTCGCGCCGCGTCGGCAGCGCCGGCGGCGTCTCGAGCAGGGCAAGCTGGTTGCGCTGGTACTCGACCATGTGCATGAACGCCGTGACCGCGTCTTCCGGCGATTCGTAGGTCGGAATGCCGTGACGACGGAAGCGCGCGCGCGCCGGCGAGGCCCCGGCATCGCCGACCCAGCTGGTCAGCAGCGGCACGCGCGAGGCCGCTGGCAGCGACTCGATGACGGCCGCCGCCGCGGCGTCCGGTGTGGTGATCGCGGTGGGGCAGTTGAGCACCAGCAGGGCGTCGGCCTGCGGCTCCTCGACCAGCGCCGCGACCGCCGCCGCGTAGCGTTCGGGCGGCGCGTCACCGATGATGTCGACCGGGTTGGCCCGCGACCAGGTCGCCGGGAGCACCCCGTCGAGGCGTTCCCGAGTTGGCGATGAGAGCGCCGCGAGTTCACCACCGTGATCGATCAGGGCATCGGTGGCGAGCACACCGATGCCGCCGCCGTTGGTTAGGATCGCCAGCCGCGGGCCGCGCGGTCGACGCGCCAGCGCGAGCGTCTCGGCGGCGTCGAAGAGCTCTTCCAGCGTCTGCACGCGCAGCATGCCGGCACGACGGAAGGCCGCGTCGTAGACGGCATCGCTGCCAGCCAGCGCGCCGGTATGGGATGCCGCGGCGCGCGCGCCGGCCGCGTGGCGGCCGGTCTTGACCACGATGACCGGCTTGCTGCGCGCGGCGGCGCGCGCCGCCGACATGAACTTGCGCGCGTCGGTGACTGCTTCGATGTAGAGCAGGATCGCGCGCGTATCACGATCGTCGGCGAGGTAGTCGAGCATGTCGCCGAAATCGACATCGGCCATGTCACCGAGCGACGCGAGCAGCGAGAAGCCGATGCCGCGCGGCGCCGCCCAGTCGAGTATCGAGGTGATCATGGCCCCCGATTGCGCGACGAAGGCGATGCCACCGGTGGCCGGCCGCAGGTGTGCGAAGCTCGCGTTGAGCCCGGCACCCGGCGCGATCACGCCGAGGCAGTTGGGCCCGTTGATGCGCAGCAGGTGAGGCCGCGCGGCGGCGAGCAGGCGTTCGCGCAGGGCCGCGTTGGCAGCACCGTTGAATCCGGCGGAGATGACCACGGCCGCGCGTGTACCGCGTGCGCCGAACGCGGCAATCGTGTCAGGGATGCCCTCGGGCGGCGTGGCGATGACGACCAGGTCCGGTGCTTCGGGCAATGCCGCGGCGTTCGCGAAGCAAGGCATGCCGAGCACCGTGGCATGGCGCGGATTGACCGGGTAGACGCTGCCGGCGAGACCACCGGCAGTGAGATTTTCGAGCAGCAGGCGGCCGAGCGAACCGGCGCGCTCGCTGGCGCCGACGAGGGCGACCGAGTGCGGCCTGGCAAGGGCGTCGAGATTGCGGACGGACACGTTGCGAGTGCGGGACAGGAATGGCAACCACGACAGTGTCGCACACTTGCATGACCGTACCGCGGCAGCCGCCGCCCGACACGGCACGGCGGCGCGCGGCGCGGCTTCAGCGCCGGTAGAGGCCGATCAGGCTCGCCTTCTCGAGGGTATTGAAGTTGAGGTAATAGCTGACGATCGCAGCCGAGGTGTCGGCCGTCACCGGCAACGCCTTCAGACCCACCGCGTGGACGGTGAAGATGTAGCGATGGATGTTGGCGCCCTCCGGCGGGCACGGTCCACCGTAGCCGGGCTGCCCGAAGTCGGTGCGCACTTCGAGTGCGCCGGACGGCATCTTGCCGCTTGCGGGATCGCCGGCGCCGAGTTCGAGGGCGCTGACATTGGCGGGAATGTTCGCCACCACCCAGTGCCAGAAGCCACAGCCGGTCGGCGCATCGGGGTCGAAACAGGTCACCGCGAAACTCTGCGTGTCCGCAGGCGCCCCGCGCCAGGCGAGCTGTGGTGACAGGTTGCCGCCCTTGCAACCGAAGCCGAACGCCTCGGACAACACGTGCTGGCTGGCCAGCACCTCGCCTTCGTTGAAACTCTCGCTGGTCAGGATCAGAGCCACTCGAATACCTCCTGGGTTCAATGGTGATTACGACGCGCCGGGGACACGGCGACCGGCGGCGGGCATCCGCGTTGCGCGTGCCACCGTTCGGCACGGTGCCGCCGTCGCGAGCGCGCGGCGCACCCCGCATTCTAGCCGGCGCATGGAACCGCTGTCGGTCAGCCCCGCATTATGCTCAGTGGCGTGCTGCCTCGGCGGCGCCCATGCCGGTGATCGAGCGGACGTACTGGTGATCGAAGGCGCGCCGCTCGCGTTCCGCCGTCGCGCTGCGATCGAGCAGCGACACCACCATCGTGACTGCGAACGAGGCCAGCATGGAGAACAAGGCCGGGTACTTGTAGGGGAACACGGCCGTCGCGTTGCCGAGGATCTCGACCCACACGGTCGGGCCGAGGATCACGCAGCCGATGGCGGTAACCAGCCCCACGCTGCCACCCGCAACCGCCCCGCGCGTGGTCAGCCGCCGCCAGTACATCGAGAGGAACAACACGGGAAAATTGACGCTCGCCGCGACGGCGAACGCGAGCAGCACCATGTAGGCGACATTCTGGCCCTCGAAAGCCATCCCGAGCAGCACCGCGAGCACGCCGAGCAGGAGCGAGGCGATGCGCGACAGACGCATGGTGCCGGCTTCGCTCGCCTGGCCGCGCCGGATCACGCTGGCGTAGAGGTCATGCGAGATGGCCGAGGCGCCGGACAGCGTCAGGCCGGAGACCACGGCGAGGATGGTGGCGAAGGCCACCGCCGAGATGAAGCCGAGGAAGAGATCGCCGGCGGTCGCCTGGGCAAGGTGAATGGCCGCCATGTTGTTGCCGCCGCGCAGGGCACCGCCGGCGAGGAAATCAGGGTTCTGCGACACGAACACCACCGCGCCGAAGCCCATGATCACGGTAAGCAGGTAGAAATAGCCGATCAGCCCGGTCGCGATGAACACCGACTTGCGCGCCGCGCGCGCGTCCGGCACGGTGAAGAAGCGCATCAGGATGTGGGGCAGGCCCGCGGTACCGAAGACCAGCGCGACGCCGAGCGAGATGGCGGAGACCGGGTCGGAGACGAGGCCGCCGGGCGCCATCACCTCGAAACCCTTGGGATGCACCGCGATCGCCTCGCTGAACATGCGCTCGAAGGAAAAGCCGAAGCGGTACATGACGACGATCGCGAGCACGGTCGAGCCGGCGAGCAGCAAGGCCGCCTTGATGATCTGCACCCAGGTGGTCGCGATCATGCCGCCGAAGCTGACGTAGAGCACCATCAGCACGCCGACCAGCACCACCGCGGCATCGTAGGGCAGGCCGAACAGCACCTGGATCAGCGTGCCCGCCCCGACCATCTGGCCAATCAGGTAAAGCACCACTACGACCAGCGTGCCGCAGGCGGCGAGCGTCCGCACCGGCAGCGCCTGCAGGCGATAACCGACGGCGTCGGCGAAGGTGTAGCGGCCGAGGTTGCGCAAGCGCTCGGCAAGCAGGAACAGCACCAGCGGCCAGCCGGCAAGACCACCGACGGAATAAATCAGCCCGTCGTAGCCACTCGTGTAGACGAGTCCCGAGATACCGAGAAACGAGGCCGCCGACATGAAATCGCCGGCAATGGCGAGGCCGTTCTGGGTGCCGCTGATGCTGCCACCCGCGGCGTAGTAGTCGCTCGCGGTACGGGTGCGTCGTGCCGCCCACCAGGTGATGCCGAGGGTGGCCGCGACGAACACCATGAACATGCCGATGGCGGTGACATTGAGCGGGCCGCGTGCAACCGCGCCAGCCGCGGCATCACCCGCGGCGTGTGCGCCCGCGGACACGAGCAGACTGGCGGCGAAAACGCCGGCAAGACGATGAGGCATGGGGTCAGATCCTGTACGAGGGGCGAGTGCCGTCACGCGGCGTTCCGCCAAGCTCGCTGGCAATGTACAGGGGTGCACGTACGAGCGCGCACGGTACCGCCGCGCGAACGGGTCTGCGCCCCCCCCGCAACACCGCCAGGGGCATGAAGAGCGCGTCGCGGCGAGCGCGGTGATGGCTGCACAGACAACTCAGCCAGGGGTCGTCAGCCGACGCACGATGGCGGCGGTGGTGCGATCGAACTCGCCGTTGGCGCGGTAGACGTAGACCCCGGTCAGCACGAAGCCGAGCAGGATGATGCCGACCCCGATCGGAATCCCCCAGGTGATCACCGTGCCGGCGCCGAGCGGCGCGGCGAACAGTGCCGGTCGGAAGGCGATGACGAGAATGAAGGCGTAGTAGACAACCAGCATTATCGTCGCCAGTGTCCAGCTCAACCGGCTGCGCCGGCGCTGCAGGGCCTGGAATTCCGGGTCGTCAAAAATCTTCTGGTAGAGCGCGTCCATCGGGGTCCGCGCGCACCGACGCAGGTTGCTGTGGCGGTGCGCGCGTGGCGCCGCCTACCAGAGCCTGGCGCTCGCCATGCGCGCGCCCTCGGCGAGCGCGGCGAACTTCGCCCAGACCACCGAATCGGCCACCATCTCCCAGCCGGCGAACGTTCCGAAACCACAGTCACAGCCGGCGATCACGCGTTCCTTGTCGCCCATCGCGTCGACCGCCTCGAGGATGCGGTTGCACACGACCTGCGGATGCTCGATGTAGTTGACCGTCGAGTCGATGATGCCCGGAATGAGCAACACGTCGTCCGGCAGGCCGAGCTTCTTCAGGCTCGCATACTCGTGCTGGTGGCGCGGATTGGCGAACTCGATGGCGAACGCGCCGACGCGCGCTTCGCGGATCACCGGCAGTATGTCGGCGAGTGGGACATCGCAATCGTGCGGGCCGTCGTAGTTGCCCCAGCACACGTGCAGTCGTATGCGCTCGCGCGGGATGTTGACGCAGGCCTCGTTGATGGCATCGATGTGGATTGCAATGGCGTCCTGGAACTCCTTGAGGGAGTCGTGCTGGAACATGCCATGGCGCTCCATCGCGAGATCCGGGCAATCGAGCTGCAACAGGTAGCCACGCTCGTGGATCAGCTCGTACTCCTGGCGCAGCTCGCGCGCCACCGCGCGCACGTACGCTTCATGGGTATCGTAGTACTTGTTGCCCATGGTCGTGCACACGATGCCGGGGCAGGCGGCAGTCATGAACGGCTCGACGTACTGGCCGTCGCGCCCGGCCAGTGCGGCATCGAACATGTCGCACTCGCGCCGTGCCGGCGCGAGATCGGTGTAACGCACCTCGGCGCTCGCCGCCGGGGCGTCGAACACCTTCGACATCACCATGCCACGGTTGGCCCAGATCTGGCCGAAGTCCGGGTAGCTCGCGAAATCGGTGAACGGCAGCCGCTCGCTGACCTCGTCGAAGCCGGCGAGACGCTGGGCGACGTAGGTCTGAAAGCCGACGCGCGGCTGCTCACCATCGTTGATGATGTCGAGACCGGACGCGATCTGCTTGTCGACACAGCGCGCGACGCCGGCGCGCGCCAGCTCGTCGAGGCGCTCGAGGTCGACTGTCTTGCCATCCTCCTGCGCGATGAGCAGGTCGGACAGCTCGCGGTTGCGCGGCAGGCTGCCGACATGGGTGGTCAGGATACGGTTCTCGCTGCGCTGCATGGCTCCCCTCCGGCAGGCCTTGATGTTCCGCCAACCCCGTGCTCCCCGGGCCGGCGACCGGCGCCCAGTGTACACGCGGCGGGGACGCCCCCGCACCCGTCCCGCGGACCGCCTCAAGCGCGATGCCGCATGGCCGCTACCAGCGGCGACAGCGCCTGCCCGGCGGGATGCCGACGGCGCCGCCCCTGGCTCGCAGCGGATCAATCGATTTCCATAAAGGAACACCGGTTACTGCCGCTACCAGCGATCAGGTTCGCAACGAAGGCATTTCTTTCTCAGGAGACTCTCTATGGCAAACGTCCTTGCAGTCGACGATTCGGCTTCCATGCGACAAATGGTCTCGTTCACGCTCAAGGGCGCCGGCTACGACGTCACCGAGGCGGTCGATGGCCAGGACGCGCTCGACAAGGCGCGCGCAGGCAAGGTCGATGTCGTCCTCACCGACGTCAACATGCCCAACATGGATGGTATCGAGCTGATCCGCCAGCTGCGCGGTCTGCCCCAGTACAAATTCACTCCCATGCTGCTGCTGACAACGGAATCGGGCACCGACAAGAAGGCCGAAGGCAAGGCTGCCGGCGCCACCGGCTGGCTGGTCAAACCGTTCAACCCCGACCAGCTGCTCGCCACTCTCGCCAAAGTGCTCGGCTGAGCGCGGCCGTCCGACCCGGCGCGCCGGAGCGCGCGTCACACCATCAGCGGGGCAGCAGCATGTCCATCGATATCGCGCAATTTCACCAGGTGTTCTTCGAGGAATCCTTCGAAGGGCTGGAGGTCATGGAATCGGGCCTCCTCGATCTCGAGGTCGGTCAACCCGACGCCGAGGCGATCAACAGCATTTTTCGCGCTGCCCATTCCATCAAGGGCGGCAGCGGCACGTTCGGATTCACCGCCATCGGCGAGTTCACCCATCTCCTCGAGACCCTGCTCGACGAGATGCGCAATGGTACCCGCGAGGTCACTCGTGAGGCGGTCGACGTGCTCCTGCTCGCCGTCGACAGCTTGCGCGAGATGTTGAGCGCCGCACGTGACGGCGCCGATTTCGATGCCGAGGCAGTCGCTGCGGTCCATGCGAAGCTCGAGCAGCAGCTCGCCGCCGGCAGCGCAGTGCCTGTCACGCCCGCGGTCGAAGCGACGACCGCGTCCGCGTCCGCGTCCGCGTCCGCCAGCGGCGCTGCGGGTGGCGAGTGGACCATCGCCTTCGCACCGCACCCGAACCTGTTCGCGACCGGCAACGACCCGGTGCGCATCCTGCGCGAGCTGCGCGCCCTCGGCGACAGCCGCGTACAAGCCGACCTGTCCGGGCTGCCGCCCTATGCCGAGTTCGACCCCGAGGCCTGCTACGTGCGCTGGACCATCACCCTCGACGGCACCGTCGAGGAAAGCGCCATTCGCGAAGTCTTCGAGTGGGTCGAGGACGATGCCGACATCCACCTCGAGCGCGCCAGCGCTGCCGGCGCCGAGGTCCCGGGCAGCGCGTGCAACGACGCCGTCGACGAGGCCGTCGCGGCTCCCGCTCTGACCGTCGCGCCGCCGCCTGTCGAACGGCGCGGCGGCGAAGACCGTCGCAGCGGTGAGCGCCGCGCCGGCGCGGCGGGCGGTAGCACGTCCTCGATTCGCGTCGATATCGGCAAGGTCGACTCGCTCATCAACCTCGTCGGCGAGCTCGTCATCACCCAGTCCATGCTCGGCCAGCTCGACGACCCCGAGCACGTCGACTTCGACAAGTTGCGCGAGGGTCTCGCGCAGCTCGAGCGCAACACGCGCGAGCTGCAGGAATCGGTGATGCGCATCCGCATGCTGCCGATCAGCTTCTCCTTCAATCGCTTCCCGCGCCTCGTTCGCGACCTGAGCTCCAAGCTCGGCAAGGAAGTGGAACTCAAGATCGTCGGCGAGCAGACCGAACTCGACAAGACCGTGCTCGAGAAGATCGCCGATCCCCTCGTGCACCTCGTGCGCAATGCGCTCGATCACGGCATCGAACAGCCGGATCGGCGCGCCGCCGCCGGCAAGCCGCGCCACGGCACGTTGACCCTCGCCGCGCGTCACGAAGGCGGCAACATCGTCATCGAAATCAGTGATGACGGTGCCGGTCTCGATTGCGACAGGCTGCTCGCCAAGGCACGCGAGCGTGGCCTCGTCGGCGCCGACGAGCACCTTCCCGAGGACCGCAACCACGAGTTGATCTTCCACCCCGGCTTCTCGACCGCCAAGGAGATCAGCGACGTCTCCGGCCGCGGTGTCGGCATGGATGTCGTCAAGCGCAACATCAAGGAGCTCGGCGGCGTCATCGACATCCAATCCAAATTCGGCGCCGGCTCGACCATCCGTATCCGCTTGCCATTGACCCTGGCCATCCTGGACGGGCAGCTCGTGCGCGTCGGCGACCAGACGTACATCGTGCCGCTGGTCTCGATCATCGAGTCGCTGCAGGTCGACCCGTCGCGCATCAAGTCGGTAGTGGGTGCCGCCGAGCTCTATCGCCTGCGTGGTGAGTACATCCCGATCGTGCGTCTGTACAAGTTGTTCGGTATCGAGCCGGAATCGAGCAGCCTCGAGGACGGCCTGCTGGTGGTCATCGAGGGCGAAGGGCAGCGCGCCGGCATCTTCATCGATGAACTGCTTGGCCAGCAGCAGGTCGTGATCAAGAGCCTCGAAACCAACTACCGCAAGGTCGACGGCATCTCTGGCGCCACCATCCTGGGTGACGGCACCGTCGCCATGATCATGGACGCCGGCGGCCTCATCGCCCTCAACCGCCAGGCGCACAAGCCCGCCAATCCCTCAGACAACGTGAAAGCCGCCTAGGAGTGATCCGCATGGACACCAGCATGAACGCACAATCCATCGAGCTGGGCATGACCGACAACGTCGGCAACGCCGACCAGTACCTTACCTTCCTGTTGAACGGTGAGGAGTACGGCGTCGACATCCTGCGTGTCCAGGAAATCAAAGGCTGGATGCCGACCACGAAGATACCGAACACCCCTGAATACATTCGCGGCGTGATGAACCTGCGCGGCGCCATCGTGCCGATCATCGACCTGCGCCTGCGCTTCAACATGCCGGCCATCGAGCAGACCGCGACCACCGTCGTCATCGTGCTCAAGGTCGAGAGCGAGGCCGGCGAGCGCACCATCGGCTTTGTCGTCGATGCCGTCTCGGAGGTCTACAACGTGTCGGCCGAGCATTTCAAGGCCGCACCGGATTTCGGCAGCCAGGTACACACCGATTTCATCCGCGCGCTCGCGACGGTCGACGAGAAGATGATCATCCTGCTCGACATCGACCGCCTGGTGGGCAGCGACGGCATCCTGCAGGCGCCCAACGCGAGCCACTGAGGCCAGCGAACGCGCCCAGGGCGCGCGCCGCGCCCGACGAACCCGAACCCCAACGCCTTACAAACCCCTGGTCGGCATAGGGATGCCGATGGAGAACACCGATGAGCCTTGAACAGGAAGATACGACCCTGGAGCTGGCGCGCCTGCGCTCCGCCCTCGACCGCACCTTGACCGCGATGATGATGATCGACCGCGACCTCGTCATCACCTATGCCAACAAGGCAACGCTCGAACTCATGCGGGCACGCGAAGAAACGCTCCGCGCGACCTACCCGGGCTTCAGTGTCGACACGCTCATCGGCAGCTGCATCGACATGTTCCATGCCGACGCGTCACACCAGCGCAAGCTGCTGGCCGATCCGGCCAACCTGCCGTTCTCGACCGACATCAAGGTCGCCGACCTGGTGTTCAACATCCAGGTCACCGCCCAGCGCGACACCGACGGCGCCTACATCGGCAATACGCTCGAGTGGCACGACGTCACCGAGCAGCGGCGTGTCGAGTCGGAGATGAAGGATTTCACCGCCAAGTTCGCCGCCATCAGCCGGGCTCAGGCCTACATCGAGTTCGATGTCGATGGCACGATAATCGATGCCAACGAGAACTTCCTCGGTGCACTCGGTTACGCGCGCGACGAGGTCGTCGGCCGTCATCACCGGATGTTCGTCGAACCTGAGCATGCGTCGTCACCCGAATATCGGGCGCTGTGGGAACGCCTCCAGCGCGGCGAGTATGCCTCGGGCGAGTTCAAGCGCATCGCCAAGGGCGGCAACGAAGTGTGGATCCAGGCGTCCTACTGCCCCGTTCTCGACGACTCCGGCAAGCCCTACAAGGTTGTCAAGTACGCATCGGACATCACCGCGCGCAAGACCGCGTTCAATCGCTGCGAGAGCATCATGGCGGCGATCGCCGAAGGGGACCTCACGCGCCTGATGGAGGGCGAGTACAGCGGCGACCTGGCGGCATTGCAGGCCGCGGTGAACGACACCGTCACCCGCCTGCGCGACATGGTGGAGAAGATTCGCACCAGCGCGCTGTCGATCAACAGCGCCGCGAGCGAGGTCGCCAAGGGCAACACGGAACTCTCCGCACGTACCGAGGAGCAAGCCTCGTCGCTCGAAGAAACAGCAGCCAGCATGGAAGAGATGACTTCCACCGTGCAGCAGAATGCCGACAACTCGCGTCAGGCCAATCAGCTCGCGAGTTCCGCCCGCGACCAGGCAAGCGAGGGCGGCGAAGTGGTCGGCCGCGCGGTCAGCGCGATGGCCGAGATCAACGAGTCCAGCAAGAAGATTGCAGACATCATCGGCGTCATCGACGAAATCGCCTTCCAGACCAACCTGCTCGCGCTGAACGCCGCGGTCGAGGCCGCGCGCGCCGGTGAACAGGGTCGCGGCTTTGCCGTGGTCGCCTCCGAGGTGCGCAATCTCGCGCAGCGCTCGGCCTCGGCGGCCAAGGAGATCAAGGCGCTCATCAGCGATTCGGTGCAGAAGGTCACGGAGGGCTCCAAGCTCGTCGACGCTTCGGGCTCGACGCTCGAGGAGATCGTCAACTCCGTGAAGAAGGTCTCCGACATCATCGGCGAGATCGCGGTCGCATCGGAAGAGCAGTCGAGTGGCATCAGCCAGGTCAACCAGGCCGTGACGCAGATGGACCAGATGACCCAGCAGAACGCCGCACTGGTCGAGCAGGCAGCAGCTGCCAGCGAATCGATGGACGAGGAGTCGCGCGCACTGATAGAGCTGATCCAGTTCTTCCGCACCGGACAATCCACGGCGACGGTGCACACCGCACCCGCACGCCCGGCAGCACCGCAGGTCGAGCGTCGCGGCGCCGACCGTCCGTGGTCGAACACGGCGTCGGGCGCGCGGGCGACCGCGCCGCGTACGGCGCCCATGGCGCAAGCCGCTGCCGGCGGCAGCGACGTGTGGGAAGAGTTCTGACGCACCGACGGGGACGCGCGCCGTCCCCGTCAGCGCGATACGACCATCAAGGACGGATCACGATGAGCGAGTCAACGACGGCGATCATTCTCGACGCCACCACCCGCATCGCGGAAGCGGCCGCGCTCAAGGAGGCTTGCGACGCCAGCGCCTGCGACCTCCTCATCGATGCCAGCGGCGTCGACAGCATCGATGCCGCGGCGTTGCAATGCCTGGCGGCGGTACGTGCGCACTGCGCGGCGATGGCGCGGGGCTTCCTCATCGAGGCGCCCTCGGAGGCCTTTCTCAGGGCCGCCGGAACGACCGGCCTCGACGATGCACTTGGCCTGGCAGCGTCGACCGCGGCGCGGCCGGCATGAGCACTGCCGCCATCCTGGCCGCCTCCACCCACGAGTACGCCTTCGACGACGGCCATTTCAACCTCCTGCGCAAGCTCGTCGCCGAACATGCCGGCATCGCGCTGAACGACTCCAAGCGCGAACTGGTCTACGGCCGCCTGGCCCGGCGCATCCGCGCGCTCGGCCTCGGCGGCTTCGACGACTACTGCGCCTTGCTGCGACGTGACCCTGACGCGGAGATGATGGAATTCATCAACGCCATCACGACCAATCTCACGGCGTTCTTCCGCGAGAATCATCACTTCGAGTTTCTTGCCGAGACCGCCATCCCGGAGTTCCTCGCTGCCAACGCCTCGCGGCGGCGCCTGCGGATCTGGTCGGCCGGCTGCTCGACCGGCGAAGAGCCGTACAGTATCGCGATGACGCTGTTGGAGAGCATCCCGAACGCGGCGAACTGGGACATCCGCATTCTCGCTACCGATATCGACTCCAACGTCGTCACCACCGCCGCAACCGGCCTCTATGCGGAATCGCGCATGGCCGGCATCTCGGACGCGCGCCGGCGGCGCTGGTTCGAGCCCGCGGCTGGACAGCCGGGCTACGCCAGTGTGAAAGGCGAAGTGCGCGAGCTGATTCGCTTCGCACCGCTCAACCTCATGCAGGAGTGGCCGTTCAAGGGCCCCTTCGACGCCATCTTCTGCCGCAACGTGGTGATCTATTTCGACAAGCCGACCCAGCACACGCTGTTCCGCCGCTATGCCCGGATCATCGCGCCCCACGGTTATCTCTTCATCGGCCACTCGGAGTCGATGTTCGGTGCGCAGACCGGCTTCGAGCTGATCGGCCGCACTACCTACCGCATCAACAAGGACTGACCAGGATGGTCGCCACACCGATTGAAGCCCGCGCCCTGCGGCCGATCCGCCGTGAACAGTTCGCCCACGTCCGCCGCATGCAGGATGCACGGGTCGGCGCGGTGGTGGCCAAGATCCTGCCCGGCGAGTTCTATGCCACGAGCGATGACGAGACCATCGTGACCACGCTCGGCTCCTGTGTCTCGGCCTGCCTGTGGCATCCCGACAGCGGGATTGGCGGGATGAACCACTTCATGCTGCCGGACGGGGGGTCGGCCCAGGCGGGCCGTACCGACATCGTCGCCGCCAGCGAAGGCGCCCGCTACGGGTCCTTCGCCATGGAGCACCTCATCAACGCTATCCTCGCTACCGGGCTGCGCCGCGAGGAACTGGTGGCGAAGATCGTCGGTGGCGGACATGTCCTGCCCATCGCGACCGACATTGGCGCGAGCAACATCGCGTTCGTGCGCGCCTACCTGGCCAATGAAGGCATCGCCATCGTGGGGGAGAACGTGGGCGGGAATTTCGGCCGCCAGGTTCGCTTCCATCCGATGAGTGGACGCGCACAGGTACGCCCGCTGGCGGCGACCGGGGCGCAGAGCGTTGCGGACGAGGAAGCGCGCTACCGCCGCGCCATTACCCAGACGCCCGCTGCCGGCGACGTCGAACTCTTCTGAGGCTCGCACATGGATACGCGTACAAAGCCGATCAGCGTACTGGTGGTCGACGACTCGGCCCTCATTCGCAAGTTGATGACGAACATCCTGGCATCCGACCCGGGCATCGAGGTGCTCGGCGCTGCCCATGACCCGCTGCATGCCCGTGCGCTGATCAAGCAGCTCAATCCCGACGTCATCACGCTCGACGTCGAGATGCCGAAGATGGATGGCATCACCTTCCTCGCCAACCTCATGCGACTACGCCCGATGCCGGTGGTGATGGTGTCTTCACTGACCGAGCAGGGCGCCGACGTCACCCTGCAGGCGCTCGAGATCGGGGCCTTCGATTTCGTCACCAAGCCGAAACTCGATGTTTCGCACCAGCTCGAATCCTATGCCGGCGAGATCATCGCCAAGGTCAAGGCGGCAGCGCGCGCACGCGTGCGGCCGTACGACCCGGCGCGCGCCGCCACGCGACCGGGCGCGGCGCGCCCGGTACAGTCGCTGGCCCGCTTCGACCTCACCCACAAGCTGGTCGCCATCGGCGCATCGACGGGCGGCACCGAGGCCATCCGCGAAGTGCTCGAGCGCATGCCTCCGGACGGTCCCGCAGTGGTCGTCACCCAGCACATTCCCCAGGCATTCAGCGCGCCGTTCGCCGCGCGCATGGACCGCAGCTGCGCGATGCGTGTCTGCCACGCCGAAGACGGTCAGCAGATCCTGCCCGGACACGCCTACATTGCGCCCGGACATCTCCACATGACGGTGGTACGCAGCGGTGCGCGTTACCTGTGCCGCCTGCATGACACCGAGCCCGTAAACCGCCACAAACCCTCGGTCGACGTCATGTTCGACTCGGTGGCGGCCAATCTCGGTGCAAACGCCATCGGCATCCTCCTCACGGGCATGGGGGCCGACGGCGCGCGCGGCCTGCGCGCGATGCGCGAGGCCGGCGCTCACACCATCGCACAGGACGAGAAGACCAGCGTGGTCTGGGGCATGCCGGGTGAGGCAGTGCGAATCGACGCGGTCGACGAGGTCGTCGCGCTCGACAAGGTCGCCGAGCACGCGATGCGCGCGATGCACGCGGTCGCGGCGTGAAACCGCGCGGTCAGGAAACCGGCAGTCGCACCATGAAGCGACGCTCGCGCGCTAAAGAAACGCGCTACCGAACCGCTGTAAAAATGGCTCGAATCGCCATCCGACTATCAGGAACAGAGTGACATGGCTGCCAAGTTACCCGACTTCATCGCACCCGGCGTGCTGCTCATGGCCGCAGCAGCCATTCTCGGTAGCGAGCTGATGGCGGTCGAGGCGGGCGCACTCGCCGCCGCCGCTGCAACGCTCCTGTGGCGCTGGCGGCGCCCCGACCGGGCGGCGACAGCGACGACCCCGGACGAAGAGGCGATGCCGACGAATGCCCCGGCCCCTTCCGGTCAAGACGACGAGCGCGACATTGCGCTCGTGCGCAGCACGCTGCACGACGGCCTCGCGGAGGTAGGACGCGATTTTCGCCAGGTCCGCGATCTCATCGTCGGCGCCGTCGCGGAGCTGTCCGAATCGTTCGACGGCTTTCATGCCGATGCCCGGCAGCAGCAACAGCTCATGAACGCCGCCGTGCAGACTCTCGCGCACGGCGCAACCGCGCGGACCGCGCAGGGCGGTGACGAAGCGATGGCCGAAGTGACCATCAGCAAGTTCGTGGAAGACACCTCCCAGATTCTCGAAGGCTTCGTCTCCAGCGCCATCCTGACGTCCAAGCATGGCATGGACACGGTCAACATGATTGACGAGATGGCACAGCAGATGAATCGCATCTTCGATCTGCTCGAAGACGTCAAGGGCATTGCCGATCAGACCAACCTGCTCGCGCTCAATGCAGCCATCGAAGCGGCCCGGGCCGGCGAGGCGGGCCGTGGCTTTGCCGTCGTTGCCGACGAAGTGCGCAAACTTTCGCTCAACTCGACCCAGTTCAACGAGCAGATCCGCACGCTGGTCGAGGCTGCGCAGAAGACCATCGACAGCACACGCAATCTCGTCGGCAAGAGCGCCTCCCAGGATCTCAACGTGTTGTTGTCCCACAAGTCCAGCATCGACGGCATGATGGCGCACCTCTCGGAGCTGGAGAACTCCCTGGGCGGCCTGATCGAGCAGACCACCGGTGTCACCAACCAGATCGCCACCCGCACCAGCACGGCCGTGCGTGCCCTGCAGTTCGAGGACATCGCGCGGCAGGTCGCCGAGCACGCCGAGGCCAAGCTCGGTCACCTCGAGCAGGTCGTCAGCCACAGCGTCGAGGCCATGCTCACGCAGCCCGGCGAGCAGCGTCGCGCGGCGCTCGCGGCGGCGTCTGCCGCAGCCGGCACGTTGCGTGATTTCGCGCCGTCCAAGCCCGCCGTGCAGGCGAGCATGGACGAAGGTGACATCGAACTCTTCTGATTTCGCGGCAACTACGCGACGCCCCAAGCATCCCAACGAGGACTTCCAACGATGAGCATCCACGCCGCCCCGTCGGCAGACGGCAAGACTCTCAACATCCGCATCAACGATCGCTTCGACTTCAACCTGCACCGCGAACTGCGCGAGGCCTACGAGTCGGCCGGCAAGCGCTTCAGCAGCTACGTGCTCGACCTGCGCGACACGACCTACATGGACAGCGCCGCGCTCGGCATGCTGCTCCAGTTGCGCGAGCACGCCGGCAACAGCAAGGCCGCGGTGCGCCTGCGCAATGCCCAGCCGATGATTCGCGACATCCTCGCGGTCGCCCATTTCGACCAGCTCTTCACCATCGACTGAAGACCGCGCCGGCGCGCTGCCCAGCAGCGCGTGGCAACAACGTACCGCCGAGCCCATGAACACCGCGATGCAGGAACGTGTCGTCGATGCCGCCGACACGCGGCGAGCGGAACCGTCCGCCTATCGGGCGCTGGTCGTCGAGGACAATCCCGGCGACCAGTACCTGATGCAGCGCATGCTGCTGCGCCTCGGCATCGAGGCACAGATCGCCGGCACCGGCGATGATGCCATGCAGCTCGCGCGCAGCGCGCGCCCTGACATCGTCTTCCTCGACGTAATCCTTCCCGAGCAGACCGGCTATTCGCTCGCCGAGCGCATCCGTGCACTCTATCCCGACAGCTATATCCCGATAGTGTTCGTCACTGCGCTCAGCGATGATGACGTCATCCTGCGTTGCTTCGCCGCTGGTGGCGACGACGTCATCACCAAGCCGGTCGATCCGGCCATCCTCAGCGCGCGCACGGAGGCCGCGTTGCGCTCGCGGCGCCTGCACGAGATCCTGGCCGGGCAGCGCGACCAGCTGCTCACCTTCCAGAACGAGATCAGTCGCGACGTCGACGTCACCAAGAGCATCCTGGACAACTGCAGCACGACGGACGCGCTGAATGCCCCCAATGTGCGCTACGTGATGCGCCCGGTGGAAACCCTCAACGGGGATTTCATCATGGCCGCGCGCAAGCCCTCGCGCGCGCAGTGCTTCATCGTCGGCGACTTCACCGGCCACGGCCTGCCGGCTGCGGTCGGCGTGATGATCGTCCACGGCGTGTTCATCTCGATGGTCGCCAAAGGCTTCGATATCGTGACCATCGCGCACGAGATCAACCGCAAGATGCACACCCTGTTGCCGACCAACCGCTTCCTGTCGGCCGCGCTGTTCGAGATTGACCCACAGAGCAACATCATGGCGGTGTGGAACGCCGGCCTGCCGGCATTGCTCGTGCGCGGCGACGAGCGACGGATCTCCGCGCAGTTTCCCTCCTGTGCGCTGCCGCTCGGCATCCTGCCACCGCACGAGTTCACGGCGCGCGCCAGCCACATCGTGCTGTCTCCCAACGATCGTGTCTACGCCTATTCGGACGGCATCGTCGAGACCAGCAACACGAGTGGAGAGATGTTCGGCCAGGAACGCCTGCAGGCGGCGCTCGAGACCGATGTGGACGACACCCTGGGCCACCTCTTCGCGGCCGTCGAGACTTTCGCCAACGGCCAGCCGGCCCACGACGATCTTTCCTGTCTCGAGGTGCGCTTCGAACCGCAGGCACTGCTCAGCCTGGCCCGCGGCGATGACCTACCCTCACCGGTACGCAATACCGCTGCCGGGTGGCGGCTCGGCATCGATATCGACTACCTCACGGTGCGCTCGGTCGAACCACTGTCGGCGCTGGTCAGCATGATCGACACGCTGCAGGGCTTCGGGCCGCGCGGCGGCGAGATCTACCTCGTGGTATCCGAGCTCTACAGCAACGCCGTCGATTACGGCCTGCTTGGCCTCGGCGACCTGCGCGCGGCGGGCCGCGGCGGCGCCGATCTCTTCCTCGAGCGGCAGCGGCGTCTGGCCGCGCTCGAAGCCGGCACCGTGCGCATCGTCTTCCAGCACTACGCCGAACCTGACGGCGGCGCTCTCGACATCACGGTCAGCCACGACGGTGAAGGCTTCGATTACGAGGCCCGCATCGAGCTGGCTCATGACAACGGCCCGAGCGAGGTCTGCGGCATCAGCCTGGTGCGCTCGCTGTGCGAAAACCTGCACTACTCGGACGGCGGGCGCAGCGTGACCGCGCGCTACCGCTGGCGCGATGGGCGCGATGCCTGAGCACGCGATGAGCCGCCACGTGGCTTGACTTGCCCGCCCGCTTTGTAGACCCTCGCGGGCCGGGCTGACGGTGGACATCGTCACCCGTCGGATCATGACCAGGGGGAGGGTCACCAGCGATGACGGGCATGCTGTCGAAGCAACGAATCGTGGCGCAGGCCGGCTTCAATCGCTGGTTGATCGCGCCGGCGGCGCTCGGCATCCATCTGTGTATCGGCTCGGTCTACGCCTGGAGCCTGTTCAACCCGGCACTGGTCAAGCGCATCGGCGTTGTCACCAGCGCCGCGGACGACTGGTCGCTGAAGAGCGTGGTCTGGATCTTCACCGTCGCCATCGTGTTTCTCGGCCTGTCCGCCGCAATTGCCGGCAAGTGGCTCGAGCAGGTCGGCCCACGCATGGTCGGCGTGGTTGCCGCGTGCTGCTGGGGCGGCGGCTTCATGGTCGGCGGTCTCGGCATCGTCAGCGGCCAGCTGTGGCTGGTTTATCTCGGCTACGGCGTGATCGGCGGCTGCGGGCTGGGCCTCGGCTACGTATCACCGGTGAGTACGCTGATCCGCTGGTTCCCGGACCGTCGCGGCATGGCGACCGGCCTCGCCATCATGGGCTTCGGCGGTGGTGCGATGCTCGGCAAACCGATGATCGACGGCTTCCTGCGTCTTAATTACCGGGCCCCCGAATACCTCGGCGTCAGCGACGCGGTCGAGCTCGTCACCGAGGCCGGGCGCCGCATGGCCATGGTGGGCGGTGAGCTCCGCGAGGTGGTGGTGGTCGGCGCCAACGACGTCGCCGCGATGATCGTGCCCGGGCCCGAAGGCGTGTACCTCGCAGGAACCGGCACGGTCGGCGTCGCGCAGACCTTCTTCACCCTTGGCGCCATTTACTTCGTGGTGATGATGGTCGCGGCCTTCGCCTACCGGGTGCCGCCGCCCGGCTGGCAACCGGCGGGCTGGCAGCCGCCGGCCGCCGACGGCGCCACGCGCGCGATGATCACACGCCACGACGTCGATATCGACCAGGCGCTGCGCACCCCCCAGTTCTACCAGCTCTGGATCGTGCTCTGCTTCAACGTCACCGCCGGTATCGGCGTGCTGGCGGTCGCCAAGACGATGATGACCGAGATCTTCGGCACCACGCTGCCGAACATCGTCGACCTCGAGTTCGCCGCAACCTACGTGCTCATGATCAGCGTATTCAACATGCTCGGGCGGTTCTTCTGGGCAAGCGCCTCGGACTATCTCGGCCGGCGCAACACCTACCACCTGTTCTTCGGTCTCGGCATCCTGCTGTACTGCTCCATCCCCTTCTTCGCTTCCCAGGTCAGCGCGCACCCGGCGGTGACCTGGCTGGTCGGCTTCTACGCCGCGACCATGCTCATTTTCACCATGTACGGCGGCGGCTTCGCGACCATCCCGGCCTATCTCGCCGATGTCTTCGGCACGCGCTATGTCGGCGGCATCCATGGCCGCCTGCTCACTGCCTGGAGCACCGCGGGCGTACTCGGTCCGCTCGCCATCACGACCCTGCGCGAGAATGCGGTCGCCCGCGCGATCGACGACCTCGTCAGCCACGTCGAGCCGGCCCGCTTCGAAGCGGCCTTCGGCGCCGGTCTCGCGCAGCTAGACCAGCTGGTCGCGGCGAACACCGTCACCATCGCCAAGCTGATGGAACTGGTGCCGCCGGGCACGCCCAACCCGACTCCCGGTCTCTACAACGAGACCATGTACCTGATGGCGGGTTTGCTCGCGCTCGCGCTCGTCGCAAACGCGCTGATGCGTCCGGTCCATCCGCGCCACCACATGGCCACGGACGCGGAGGCCAACGCCGCGCTCGCCGCCGCGGTGCCGGCCGCCGACACCGCCACCGGCCATGATGCTACGGCGCGTAACGCCGGCCCCGCGGGCGGCACGCCCGCGGGCTGAGCACGTCGCTCAGGGTGAGCCGGCGCTCGCCGCGTCGACGCGACAGATCTCGACGCGCGCATTCTTCGCGCCCGAGGCCATGTCGGCGATCTCGCCTTCGTAGGTCAGCGCGAACAGCGTGCGGCCATCGTCGCCACCGAGGTTGCACGCCACCGCGCGGCGACCGGCACAGGGCACGACGTGGGTGACTTTGCCGCCCTCCTCCACGCGCAGGAATTCGTCGGTCATGAAGCTTGCGACCCAAATACCGCCGGCGGCATCGAGGCAGATGCCATCCGGCGTGCGCTCGCCGAGCGCGGCCCATTCGCGGCGGCGAGTCAGACTGCCGTCCGCGGCCCGATCGTAGGCAGTCAGGCAGTGGCCGAAGGTCTCGGCGACGATGAACGTGCCGCCGTCGGGCGTGATGACCGCGCCATTGGGAAAGCTGAGCCCCTCGGCGGCGACGCTCATGCTGCCGTCCGGTGCGACCTTGACCAGGTCGGCCAGGGCCGGCTCGGCCTCGTTGAAAAGGTCATAGCCGAAGTTGCCGACGTAGACGTTGCCCAGCGCATCGGTGACGCAGTCGTTGACATCAGCCGCGGCATAGGCCGAGAGGTCGGCGAACTCGCTGAGCGCGCCATCGGCACCGATCTGGAGGAGGCGGCGATCGGCCATCGACACCACCAGGCGGCGGCCATCGGGCAGGAAGGCGAGGCCGGATGGGCGATTGGGAACTGTCGCGATGGTCTCGCGCCCGCCGTTGGCATCGAGCGCGTAGACGGTGAAACCCCACATGTCGGAGAGCCACAGGCGGCCCTCGTGCCAGCGCGGTCCTTCGAGAAACACGAAGCCGTCGGCGAACGGCTCGAGCTTGAGTTCAGGCATGTTTCCTCTCCCCTGTCGGATGGACGGACGCCGACTGTCCGGCGCCCGCGTGATGATGGATTCAGTCGTCGCGTGGAGCCAGCCCGAACAGGCGATCGAGCTCGGCACGGTTGGCGTCGGCCTCGATACCCGGCGCGCTCGACGCCCCACCGAACAGCGCTTCGAGCTGCCCCCGCGCCCGCGCCGCGGCGTCATCTTCGCCACCGCGTGCGGGCAGCGGTGAGGTGGCCGTGAAGTAGTCACAGAAATTGGCGCGCTCGCGATTGGCGACGCCACCGGCGAGCGGCTCGTCGCAACCGTCGGAAATACGCGGGTTGAACAAACGGCACTGGCGACACACATGGAGATCGGCATCGCAAGCGGAGCACACCTCCTCGCGACGCAGTGGCAGCAGGGCTGCGTCTACGCGCACCCCGCAGCGCCAGCAGGCAAACCCGTCCGCACTCATGGGATGGGAGGATGCGGCGTCACGACCCGGCACCGTAACGCTCGTAATGGAGCACCTCCGAGAGTGGGCGACGGTAACCGCGCGGCGGCTGCACGCCACCGGCTGCGCGCCCGAGCACGACCATCATTACCGGCACCACGTTGTCTGCCAGCTCGAGGAGCGCAGCCACCTTACCGGCATCGAAACCGATCATCGGGCCGGTATCCCAGCCGCGGTTCTTCGCCGCGTACATCAACGACATGGCGGCAAGTGCGCCGCTGCGAATCGCCTCTTCGCGCTGCAGCGCGGCCTGGTCACGGTATACGCCTTCGATCATCGGTACATACTTCTCGCGAACCTCGGCCGGTTCGTCCCCGTAGATACGCGCCGCATCGAGATAAGCGTCGAGGCGTCCGCACACCAGGATCGCCGCCGCGCACTGTTCCACCTGGGCCTGTCCGAAAGCGAGCCCGCGCAGGGTCTGCTTGCGCTCGGCATCGCGTACGACCACGAATTGCCAGTGTTGCATGTTGAACGAACTCGGACTCAGTACGACCTCGGCGAAGATCGCTTCGAGCTCGGCGTCGTCGATGGTCACCCCAGGCTCGAACTGGCGCACGCTGTGGCGGGACGTGGCGATGGCAGAAAATTCCAACGTTGATGCTCCCCTTGAAAAGCGATTTCAATCAGGCGCCGAAGCGCGCCGGCGCATAATCGTCCAGCGCGATGTCGGTCGCTGCGCCGACGAGCGCGTCGGCAACCAATTTACCGGCGCCGGTCGCCATGGTCCAACCGAGATGACCGTGCCCGGTATTGAGGTGCAGACCGGGAATGCGGGTCGGCCCCATGATGCCGACACCGTCGGGACTCATCGGACGGAATCCGGTCCAATGAGAGACCTCACCGCGATCGATGATTCGCGCGCCGGCCGGGTAGACATGGCTCACGAGCGTGTAGAGGTTTTCCAACCGTGACGGCGTGAGGCGGTCGTCGAACCCGGCGAACTCGGCCGTGCCAGCCACCCGCAGATGGGATCCCAGTGGACACACCGCGGCATGGAAGTGCTCGTCGATGACCGGCACACGAGGCCTGTACGACCAGCCATCCAGCGGTAAGGTAAGCGAGTATCCCTTCACCGGCTGCACTGGTACGCGCAGCCCGAGCGGTCGCGCCAATGCGGCGGTGTGACTGCCGGCGGCAATCAGGCAGTGTGTTGCCGGCACCATCTCCCCGGCAATCTCGACACCGTGTACACGCCCGCGCTGCAGCACCACGCGCGTGGCGCTCGCCTCGTAGCTGAACCTGACACCTGCCGCGGTGCAGGCGGCGGCGAGCTCACGGCAGAACAAGTGGGCGTCGCCGGAGACGTCGTCGGGGAAATGGATGCCGCCGCTGAGGGCGTCCGCCACGTCGGTCAGCGCCGGTTCCAGCTTGGTCACTCCAGGACGGTCGAGGACCTCGTAGCGCACGTCCCAGTCGCGACAACGCAAGGCGATGGTCTGCGCGAGGTCGAGCTCTGCGGGTGTGCGGTAGATCTTCAGCGTACCCTCGCCGGCTCGCTCGAAGCGCAGTTCCAGCGTCGCGAACTCCTCGTGCAGGACACGCAGCGAGTACGCCGCAAGGCGCGCATTGCGCGCCATGTTGGTGTGGAATCGCACCGGACGGGAATTGCGCACAAACTGCCAGGCCCACGGCAGCATGCGGGGCAGGACGCGCGGGCGGATCAGCAATGCCGAGTCCTCGCGGCCGAGCATACGCAGCGCCTGCCACAGCACGCCGGGCTCGTTCCACGGGCTCGCCTGGCTCGCGTGCAGCATGCCACCGTTGGCAAAGCTCGTGCCGAGCCCGGGCCCCGCCGCCTGTTCGACGACCGTGACTTCGAGACCATGGCGGCGCAGGAACCAGGCGCTGGTCAGTCCGAGCAGACCGGCGCCGACGACTATGCAATGCATGCAAGCATCTCGGCATTCACTGTGGTCGATCTTCGACGCGCACCGACGGGAATGCAATGCAACCGGCGTCCAGTCCGAACCGCGCGCAAAAAAAAGCCGGCGCGAGCGCCGGCTCCAGTTCGTTCGAACGTGTTCCTGATCAGGCCACGACGTCCTTGATTGCCTTCATCGCCGTGGCACGCACGGACAGGCTCGCCGGCCGGGCCTCGACCTTGACCATCTCGCCGGTGAACGGGTTGCGTGCCATGCCGGCCTTGCGTGCGGGCTTCTGCACGCGGCGCAGCTTGACGCCGACCTCGGGCACCGTGAACTCACCCGAACCGTTCTTGGCGAGATGACGAGCGGCAAGCCCCTTGGCGGCCTGCAGCACGGACTGGACTTCCTTCTTGGTCAGCCCGGTCTCCTCGGCAAGCGCCGTGATGATCTGCGACTTGGTCTGCTTCTCTTTGATTGCGCTCGTCTTCGATTTGCTCATGTTTCCTCCCGTAGCGGTGATGGCTTTGGAATTTTGAATGTCTTCGGCGACTTCGCTCGACGCGACTTGGTGAGCGAGCACGGTAGGCATCACTGCTCCAATGTGCTTCGCCCGATTCGATTCCCACCGGCATTTCCCTGGCGTGTACCGCCTGCCCGCGTGCTTAAACAGAGAGCGGCAGGGTGGCGGCTCGGCCGTGCGCTGAGGACCCCGGATCGAAGGCGCTAATATAATGTCCGCTAGCGAAATTGGAAGCCTTGACACGCCGAATCACGGCTTTTTTTAAGGGCAATTCGCGCTTTTGGTACTTCCGGCCTCGATAACGGACCACGCCGGCGGTGCGCAACGCGCATGGCGGCGCCGATGCGTTCGGTCAGGCTCCGCGCGACTGCGGCATTCGCGCCGCGATTTTCTGCAAGGCTTCGACGGCCGGCAACGCCAGGCGTACGTCCACCGCATCCGACAATATCGTCTCGTCTGGATTGATCTCGACGGTCAATGCACCACGTCGACGTGCTTCCACCACCGGCATGTGAATGTACGGAAAACCTGCCGTGGTACCGATCGCGAGCACGACGTCGAAGCCACGCGCGAGCTCTCGTTCGTATCGCTCGAGCGCAGCGGACGGCAGCATCTCACCGAACAACACCACGTTGGGACGTACCAACCCATCGCATGCCGCGCACCGTGGCGGAAGACGTTCGAGCTCGATCTCGGCAAGCATGTATTCGCGCGCGCACGCGCAGCACATGAGCTCCGCGAGTGTTCCATGCAGTTCGATCACCTGGCGGCTGCCGGCGGCGCGATGAAGTCCATCGACGTTCTGCGTGACGATGTGCAGGTCGAAGCGGGCGTCCCAACCGGCAAGCAGAAGATGTCCGGCGTTCGGAAGGCCCCCACGGCAGGCTTCCTCGATCTGGGCGATGTACTTCCAGGTCAGTGCCGGATCGCGCGCAAAGGTATCCGCGTGCAGGATTTCTTCGATCGGAAGGCCTTCTTCGATCGCCATGTCGTTGTAGAGCCCACCGATGCCGCGATAGGTTGGCAACCCCGACGCAGCGGACATCCCGGCGCCGGTCAGCACCGCCACGCGCCGGGCGCCGGCGAGCGCTAGAGAGACGCGCTCGAGTGACGCATCGAGGGTGCTCATGCGCTGCGCGCCGTGGAAGCGGATCGCGCAAAGCGCGTCACCGCGTGCGCGGCATCAGTCCGATAGTACATAGCGGATTGGTACCGATTTCGGGCCTGATACGAACTCGGACGCGATCAGGCGCCCCTCGCCGGCCATTTCCACATGTTCCAGAATCGGCAACAGCTCCTCCCACAGGGTTCGCATCTCGAGTCGCGCAAGATGCTGGCCCAGACATACGTGCCCGCCGTGACCAAAGCCGACATGCCGGTTACGCGCTCGATCGAGGCGAAAACGGAACGGCTCCTCGAATTCCGTCTCGTCGCGGTTGCCGGAAGGATAGGACAGGTAGAGGCGGTCTCCCTTGCTGATACGCACACCACGCAAATCGCAGTCCGCCGTCGCGTGCCGCACGAAGTGCTTGACCGGCGTGGTCCAGCGAATCGCCTCTTCGACGAATGCGGGTATGCGAGTCGGATCGGCCTTCAGCGTCGCGAGCAGCGCAGGATTCTCAGCCAGCTCCCACATCGCGGTCGCCGTGGTATGCGCGGTGGAATCGTGCCCGGCAGTAGCGAGGATCGCGAAGTACGATATCGCACGGGTGTGCTCCATCGGTGTGCCATCGATGTCGGCGTTGGCGATGAGCGTCGCCAGATCTTCGCGCGGCGCGCGACGGCGTTCGGCGATCAGCGCGGAGAAGTACTCGTCGAACTCGTCAAAGACGATCTTCCAGGTCTTCGGTTGCTGCTCGGGATGCGCCGGATCGGTGCCAGGCCGGCACAGGTCGGGATCGGCCCAGCTGAACAACCACTGCGTCAGCCGCAGCATGCGCAGGTGATCCGCTTCCGGCACGCCAATCGCATCGAGCACCACGTGCAGCGGATAAGGCGAAGCGACCAGTTCGGAAAAATCGGCCTGTCCACCGGCTTCGCGCAGACGCGCTACCTGCCGCCGCGCGGTCGCACGGATGCGCGTGGCGAGCTGCGCGATGCCGCCCGATCCGAGCGCCTGGAAGAGTACCCGCCGATGGGCCTTGTGATCGGCACCATCGAGCTGCACGAGCGAGCGGAACAGGTTGTAGTCACCGCCGGTGAAGGCCTGCACAAGTTGCTCGCCGAGCTGCGGAATCAGCGTGGCCGAGCGGTCGGCATTATGGAACAGCTCGTTCTGCCGGCTCACTTCGAGAATGTCAGCGTGGCGGCTCACGATCCAGTGCGGGTCGTAGCCCGGGACTTCGGCGCGCGCGAGCGGATATTCGTGCCTTATACGGGTCAGCAGCGTATCGACCGCGCCGCGCACGGCGAAGGTCGCCGGGTCGTACAACGGCGCGATCAGCTCGGTTGGAATCGTTTGCATGGCGCGCGGGTCTCCGGGCTCGCGGCAGGAGCGCGATGATCGTCCACCGCCGGCATCATGGCAACGTCCGTCCAGGCCCGCGCGTTCACCAGGCAACCCGCCGCACGGTCACCGGCGCCCGCCGCGGAGTGCGACAGCGCCGACAGCCGGTACATGCTGGTATCCGTCGATGGCCGTGCCATGCACGCAGCAGACGCCGCCCCACCGTCGCGCGGCTCTCGCCGCGCCCCGCTCAAGGACCGGTGCGCGATGGTCGATAACTCCAGGATTTCCCGACATCGCGTAGGACCGCGCGCCCTCGTCCCCGGGGCGGGCTGGCCGCGTGTGCCGTCTCCCAATCAGAGGTGTTCCGCATGATCATCCCGCCATCACTGCCCACGACGCGCCGCCGGGCGCGTTCAGTGCACCTGGCGCTCGCCGTTTCCTGCCTCCTGCTCACTGCCTGCGAATCAACCGACAACAAGGCGGCTTTCACGGCCGCCGCGGCACGCCCCATCGCGCTCGACGAGGCCCACGAGCGCGACGCCCTGGCGGGCGAACCGCTGCGGGCATTGACGCCGCTGGCACCGCCGGCGACACCCGCCGACGCCGCCCTGATCGCGCTCGGCAACCGCCTCTACCACGATACGCGCCTGTCCGGCGACGACACCGTGTCCTGCGCTTCCTGCCACGTGGTCGCTGACGGTGGCGATGACGGGGCTCGCACCTCGACCGGCATCGACGGCGCAGAGGGGCCCATCAATGCGCCCACCGTACTCAATGCCGTGTACAACTTCCGACAGTTCTGGGATGGACGCGCGGCGGACCTGGCCGAGCAGGCCCAGGGCCCGGTGGTGAACCCGATCGAGATGGGCGCAACATGGCCCGCCGTCATCGAAAAGCTGCAGCGCGATCCGTCCTACCCGGCGCAGTTCGCCAACGCGTTCGGCGACCGTGCCATCACTACCGAGCGTATCGCGCGCGCCATCGCGCGTTTCGAAGAGACACTCGTCACCCCTGCCCCTTTCGATCGCTACCTGCTCGGTGACGCCGCGGCGATCGACGAGGATGCCCGGCGCGGCTACGAGCTGTTCAAGGGCTACGGCTGTGTCGCCTGCCACCAGGGCATCAACGTCGGGGGAAACCTGTACCAGAAGTTCGGTGCACTGCAGTCCGCTTCCGACATCATGAAAGACGCCGCTGCCGGGCGTAAGAACGTGACCAGCAGGGAAGATGACGCGGGCGTCTTCAAGGTACCGTCGCTGCGCAACGTCGCGCTGACCGCACCGTACTTCCACGTCGGTTCCGTCGAGCGCCTCGAGGATGCTGTCCGCATCATGGGTGCCACGCAGCTCGGCACGGCAATTCCAGAGGGCGACATCGCCCTGATCACGGCTTTCCTGCGCAGCCTGACCGGCGATCTCCCGCAGCTTGCCGCCATCGATAGCGAACAAGGGAAATGAACATGCTCACCAAGGACCGCTTGATGGCCGCTGCCTACCTGGTACTGCTCGGCGCACTCGCAGCGATCTTCGTACTCAAGCCACGCGTCGACAACGATTTCCACGCCATCTACCAACACAACCTGGAGACCCTGGAAAGCGAGGCGGCGGTGCTGCAGCGCGAGCAGCGTAACGTCCAGCTCGGTTACACGCTGCACTACGATTTTCTCGAGGCAGCAATGCAGGCGCTCGAGAAAGCGGCCGGGCTGGTCGAGCTGACCCCGGGCTTCGTCGACGAAGGCTATCGTGTGCTGATCGCAGACGAACTCGCCAGCTACCGAGACAAGCTCGCGCAGATGCGCGAGGAAGTCGATGCGACCAAGCGCCTGACCGGGCTGTTGCGCAATTCGCGGAACTCGCTCGAACTCCTGCTGGGACAAGCCGCCAGCGAACTCGACGTCGACGGCCGCGTACCGGCAGCACTGGTCGCGGTGCAACGCGCCATCGCGGGCGGCGCGCCGGGCGCACTCGATTTCGATTGGGCCGCCGAATGGCCGCGTCGCGCGCAGCTCGAGCTGCATGCCGACGTGGTGCGTCGCCTGGCACCGCTGAGCGAGGAGAACGCCGGACGCCTGCAGGAACTCATCGCGTCCGCGGTGGAACCTGCGCAGATGCGCGATGCCTATCTCGAGCAATACTATGCCGCGGTTGCGGCGACCCAGTACTCCATGCTGGCAAGCTACGGCGTTGCGGGTCTCTTACTCATACTGTCGCTGGTACAGGTTGCGCAGGCACGCCGCGCGCGCGCCGACTCCGAGCGCGCGCGCATGGAGTCGGAGCAATCACGCGTCGATTCCGAGCTTGCCCGCTCGGAAGCCGAGGGCGAACGGCGCGAGGCCGAACGGGCCCGCGCCGAGTCGGAGACGATGGCGCAGCGCGTTGCAGCACAGCTCGAGGAGACGCGCGCAGCGGTGGCGGCATGCAACGAGGTTCTTCAGGGCGTTGCCAATGGCGAGAGCGGCCGGCGCGTGACGCTTGCGTTCGACGGCGATCTCGGCGAGCTGTGTCGCGGCGTCAATGTTGCGGCAGAATGCGTCGAACAGACTCTTGGCGAGATCGAGCGCGTCATGCAGGAGATCCGCGACGGGCGACTCGACGTGCAGGTCAACGAGTCGATCCGTGGCCGGGTACGTGACTCGGTCGCTGCCGCCATGGCGTTCCTCGACGGCACGTTCACCGGTATCCAGCGCGCCATCGAGAACATGGCCCAGGGTCAGTTCTCGGCCCGCGTCGAAGTCGAGGCGCGAGGTGACCTGGCACGTCTGAAGGACGCCATCAACGCGTCCATGGCCTCGCTCGAGGCGGCCATCGAGAGCATCAACCAGGTAGTCGTCGCACAGTCGAACGGCGACCTCTCGCGCCGCATCGAGCGGCAGTTCCCTGGCGATCTCGGGGTGCTCGCCGCAGCCGTCAATCGCTCGGCGCAGATGCTGTGCGAGATGGTGGTCGAAGCGCGCGAAGTGGCGCTGGCGGTCCGCGGAGCCGCCAGCGAGGTCAACCACAGCGCGCGTAGCGTCACCGAAGCCGCGCACGCCCAGCTCAGCGCGCTGCAGAGCACGCGCGAAGGCACCGACGCGGTTTCTGCCGGCATCACCCACTCCGCTGAATCACTGGTCAGCGCCGGCGAGCTCGCAGGCGAAGCCAAGCGGCGTGCCGGCGAGGGCGAGATCGTGCTCACCAATGCCCAGCGCTCGATGAATTCCATCATCGAGTCGAGCCGGAAGATCGAGAACATCGTCGGGCTGATCGAGTCGATCGCGTTCCAGACCAATCTGCTTGCCCTGAACGCCGCGGTCGAAGCCGCACGGGCGCAGGAACATGGCCGCGGCTTCGCCGTCGTCGCGGGCGAGGTCCGCGCCCTTGCGCAGCAATCGGCCGAGGCCTCCTCGAGCATCAAGAAGCTGATCCAGGGGAGCGTGGAGGAAGTCCAGCGTGGCGCCCAGGACGTCAACGCGACGGGCGAGGCATTCGAATCGATCAGTGCCGTGGTCGAGCGTGTCAACGAGATCTTCGCCGCGATGGCGGCTTCGTCGCGAGAGCAGGAAGCCTCGATGCAGCGCGTGGACGGCCACGTCCGCGAACTCGATCGCTTCAGCCAGAACAACCTCTCGCTCGCCGAGGACAATCACCAGTCGGCGGCCGCGCTGGTCGACAACGCCGAGCGCATGCAGAGCGTGATTGCGCGCTTCACGACCGACGACGAGCAGCCCCCCGCGAGCGACCTGCGACGGGCGAGCTGACTGCGACAGCGGCCTCCCGCAAGCGGGGCGCCGGCCTGCGGCCGGCGTCCGAACTCGCTTCGCGCGTTCGTCGAACCGTGGGGTTCTCATCGACGCCCTGTCTCCGCCAACAAAAAAGCCCGCTGGCGATGGGAAGGCGCTGGAATACGGCGCGGGGGATTGACTCGGAAACGCCTGGTGCGTTTCCTCGCCCCTGCGGGGCGCCGGCCTGCGGCCGGCGTCCGAACTCGCTTCGCGAGTTCGTCGAACCGTGGGGTTCTCATCGACGTCCTCTCTCCGCCAATAAAAAGCCCGCTGGCGCGGGCTTCTTATTGGCGGAGAGAGGGGGATTCGAACCCCCGATGGGCTTGTGACCCATACTCCCGTAGCAGGGGAGCGCCTTCAGCCACTCGGCCACCTCTCCGGTTCGGCGCGTAGGATACCGAGGCGGGGTGCCAGGGTAAAGCAGACGGGCTAATCGGAGGTCGAGGTCTCCGGGGCATCGGTCTCCTGCTGGATGCGCTGGTAGATTTCCTCGCGATGAACTGCGACTTCTTTCGGCGCGCTCACACCGATTCGTACCTGGTTACCTTTGATCCCCAACACGGTGACATTGATGTCGTCCCCAATCATCAACGCTTCACCAACCCTTCTGGTCAGAATAAGCATAGCAATCTCCATAATGCTGCACGGCAGCGTGCAGCAGTCGCTGTATAACGAGCTCCATTGAGATGATGATAGCGGGGGTAAGGCTATTATCGTGCCGGGACAACTCCAGACGGTGGCTGCCCCGGTGAGCACGGGAAACGGGCCTCATAGAAACCCGAGACCCACTATTTAAGCGCGCGTGACGCCGTTTTCAAGTCCGAATTCAGCGTGCAGCGTACGCACACCCAATTCTGCATACTTTTCGTCCACAACCACGGAGATCTTGATCTCCGAAGTCGAAATCATGCGGATATTGATGTTTTCGTCAGCAAGTGCGCGGAACATGCGGCTGGCGATACCGGCGTGCGAGCGCATGCCGACGCCGACGATGGAAAGCTTCACGATACGCGAATCACCCTCGACGCCGCGCGCACCCATTTCCGGCGCCACGCCTTCGAGAATGGCCAGGGTGCGTTCGTAATCGTTGCGGTGCACGGTGAAGGTGAAGTCGGTCGCACCATCGGCACCGAGGTTCTGCACGATCATGTCGACTTCGATGTTGGCGCCCGCCACCGGACCGAGGATGCCGCTTGCAATACCGGGCCGATCCGGCACGCCGGTCACCATTACCTGGGCCTCGTCGCGATTCAGGGTGACGCCCGAGATCAGGGCTTGTTCCATGATGTTTTCCTCTGTCGTGATCAGTGTGCCCTCGCCTTCCCCGAACGACGACAACACGCGCAGGTTGACCTGGTACTTGCTCGCGAACTCGACCGAGCGGATCTGCAGCACCTTGGCACCGAGGCTGGCCATTTCGAGCATCTCCTCGTAGGTGATGCGGTCGAGCCGGCGCGCCTGTGGCACGATGCGCGGATCGGTCGTGTAGACGCCGTCGACGTCGGTATAGATCTGACATTCGTCAGCACTCAGAGCAGCGGCCAGGGCAACCGCCGTGGTATCCGAGCCGCCCCGCCCGAGGGTGGTGATGTTGCCGCGCTCGTCGACGCCCTGGAAGCCGGCGACAACGACCACCCGGCCGGCGTCGAGATCGCCGCGCACGTTGTGCTGATCAATCTCGAGAATACGTGCCTTGTTGTGGGCATCGTCGGTGAGAATGCGCACCTGGCCACCGGTATAGGACACGGCCGGCACGCGACGCTCGCCGAGTGCCATGGCAAGCAGCGCGATGGTCACCTGCTCGCCCGTCGAGAGCAGCACGTCGAGCTCGCGGCCGCGCGGCTGCTCGTTGAACGCGCGCGCGAGACCGAGCAGGCGGTCGGTCTCGCCGGACATGGCGGACACCACCACCACGACCTGGTTACCTGCCGCGTGCGCGCGGGCGACCCGGTTGGCGACGTTGGCGATACGCTCCACGTCACCGACCGAGGTTCCGCCGTATTTCTGAACGATGAGTGTCATACGAATACTGCTACCCGGTATGGAAATCGCGCCGCGCCGGGCCCGGAGACCGCGCGGCTATGCTGGATGCGGGGACTGTCAGTCGAGGTGCTCGGCGACCCAGGCGGACACCGAGGCGAGGGCGTCGGCGAGCCGTGTGGCATCGTTGCCACCGGCTTGCGCCATGTCGGGGCGGCCGCCGCCCTTGCCGCCGACCTGCTGGGCCACGTGATTGGCGAGCTGTCCCGCGTGGATGCGGTCGGTCGCGTTCTTGGTGACGCCGGCGACAATCCGTACCTTATCATCCTCTACGGCCGCGAGCACGACGGCGGCACGCTCGAAGCGATCCTTGAGGCGATCGCAGGCAGCGCGCAGCGTGTTCATGTCGGCGCCCTCGAGGCACTCGGCGACCACGGTGACACCACCGATCTCGCTTGCACCGGCGGCAACATCTCGGCCGGACTGGCCGGCAAGACGATTGCGCAGATCCTGGTTCTCCTTCTCGAGTGCACGGCCACGCTCGAGGAGCTGCGTGATCTTGGCCTCGATGTCGCCGCCGCCAGCCCGCACGAGCTGGGCCAGGCGGGCGAGGCGCTGCTCGCGCTCGATCGCATGCGCTACCGCGGCCTCGCCGGTAATCGCTTCGATGCGACGCACGCCGGAAGCGACGCCGGATTCGGAGACGACCTTGAACGATCCGATGTCACCGGTCCGCGCGACATGCGTGCCGCCGCACAGCTCGACCGAAAAGTCGCCCATCGCGAGCACGCGTACCTCGTCACCGTACTTCTCACCGAAGAGCGCCACGGCACCTGCGTCGAGCGCGTCGCGGTAGGGCATCAGACGAGCCTCGACGGCATGGTTACGCCGGATTTCGCGATTCACGATGCGTTCGATCGTGGCAATCTCTTCCACATCGAGCGGCTGCGGATGGGAGAAGTCGAAACGCAGGCGCTCATGATCGACCAGCGAGCCCTTCTGCTCGACGTGGGCGCCAAGTACCTGCCGTAGCGCTGCGTGCAGCAGGTGCGTGGCCGAGTGGTTGAGCCGCGTGGCCTCGCGCCGCGGGTCCTCGACGCGAGCCTCGACCGCGGCGCCGCGCCTGAGCGAGCCGCTTTCGAGACGCCCGAAATGCAGGAACAGGCCACCCTGCTTGCGCGTGTCCTCGACCACGAAGCGCGCGTCCCCGGCAACGAGCTCGCCACGATCGCCGACCTGGCCGCCCGACTCGGCATAGAAGGGCGTTCGGTCGAGCACGATGGCGGCACTCGTCCCGGTGCTCATGACGTCGACCGCCTGGCCATCGACGAAGACAGCGAGCACATGACCGCGGTCGCAGGTCGTCTCGTAGCCGCTGAAGACCTGCTCGTGTCCGAGCGCGGCGAGCGCCTCGCCACTGATCGCGTGGGAGGTATCGACGTTGGCGAAATGACTGGCCGCGCGGGCGCGTTCGCGCTGCTGCCGCATGGCGGCTTCGAATCCGGCCGTATCCAGCGCGAGCCCGCGCTCGCGGGCGATGTCGGCGGTGAGATCGAACGGAAAGCCGTAGGTATCGTAGAGTTGGAACACCACCTCGCCGGGAATCGTCGTGCCAGCGAGTCCGGCGATAGCTGCCTCGAGAATGCGCATGCCCTGGTCGAGCGTCTCGGCGAAGCGACCCTCCTCCTGGGCGAGGGTCGCGGCAACCGCCTCCGCGCGCTCCACGAGCAGCGGGTAGGCGTCACCCATCTCGGCGGCGAGCGGCGCGACGAGAAGGTGGAAGAACGGTCCTTCGATGCCGAGCTTGTGTCCATGGCGCAGGGCACGACGAATGATACGGCGCAGGACATAGCCGCGTCCCTCGTTCGACGGCAGCACGCCGTCGAGCACGAGGAACGCGCAGGAGCGGATGTGATCGGCGATCACGCGCAGCGAGGCCGGCTCGCTGACCTCGCCCGGCACCTGCTCACGTACCGCCGCGATCAGCTTGCGGAAGAGGTCGATGTCGTAATTGTCGTGCACACCCTGCATGACGGCGGCAATGCGCTCGAGCCCCATCCCGGTATCGACCGACGGGCGCGGGATCGGCTTCAGTTCACCGTCCGGCGTGCGCTCGTACTGCATGAACACGAGATTCCAGATCTCGATGTAACGGTCACCGTCGGCGTCCGGGCTGCCGGGTGGACCGCCGGCAATATCCGGCCCGTGGTCGTAGAAGATTTCCGAGCAGGGGCCGCACGGACCGGTGTCGCCCATCATCCAGAAGTTGTCCTTCTCCCCGCAGCGCGAGAAACGCGCCGGGTCGACACCGATCTCATCGAGCCAGATGCCGGCGGCCTCGTCGTCGTCCTCGTAGACCGTCACCCACAGGCGCTCGGCGGGCAGGCCGAAACGGCCGGTCAGCAGCTCCCAGGCGAAACCGATCGCTTCGCGCTTGAAGTACTCGCCGAAGCTGAAATTGCCGAGCATCTCGAAGAATGTGTGGTGCCGCGCGGTGTAGCCGACATTGTCGAGATCGTTGTGCTTGCCACCGGCTCGCACGCAACGCTGCGACGATGTCGCGCGCCGGTAACCCGGATCCTCGAGACCGAGGAAGACGTCTTTGAACTGCACCATGCCAGCGTTGGTGAACAGCAGCGAGGGGTCGTTCGCCGGCACCAGCGAGCTGCTGTCGACCACGGTATGACCCTGCTCCTCGAAATAGCTCAGGAAGGCCTGGCGGATGTCAGAAGTCTTCATCGTCTCTCGTCTGTTCCAATGCGTGGCGAATATGGATGGATTCGAAGCCACGATACTCGAGAAAGCGCGTCTGCTTCGCGCGCTCGGGCAGCGAGCGCGGCAGCGTGCGGAACTTGCGCTCGCGCACGCGGCACGCCAGCGCGGCAAAATCGGTGTCGGCCGCGGCCAGTGCGGTGTTCACGGTGGCGTCGTCGACACCGCGCTCGCGCAGTTCGGCGCTGATACGGCGTGGCCCGAAACCCTTCTCGGCACGTGACCTGAGGTAGCTGGCGGCAAAGCGCGCATCGTCCTGCAGGCCGCGCCCGGCGAGGTCGTCGAGTACGGCCGCGACCGCGGCGCGATCGAGGCCGCGTGCATCGAGCTTGCGCTCGAGCTCACGGCGGCTGTGCTCGCGGCGCGCGAGCGCAGCCACCGCCAGCTCTTCGGCGTCGCGGTCCGGCGTATCGCTCAGGCTTCGGCCTCCTCGGCCTCGACCTCATCGTCCGCACGCCCGGGCAAGGTCAGCGACTGGGCTCGGATGGCCGCTTCGATCTCCTGCGCGGTGTCGACGTGCTCCTTGAAATACTGGCGCACGTTCTCCTTGCCCTGGCCGAGGCGATCTCCGTTGTAGCTGTACCACGCTCCGGTCTTGTCGATGAGGCCATGCTCGACGCCGAGCTCGATGATCTCGCTCTCGCGCGAGATGCCCTCGTTGTAGAGGATGTCGAAATTGGCCTGGCGGAACGGCGGCGCGACCTTGTTCTTGACCACCTTCACGCGGGTCTCGTTACCGATGATCTCGTCGCCGCGCTTGAGCGAACCGATGCGGCGGATGTCGAGACGCACGGAGGAATAGAACTTGAGCGCATTACCGCCGGTGGTGGTTTCGGGATTGCCGAACATGACGCCGATCTTCATGCGGATCTGGTTGATGAAGATGACCAACGTATTGGAGCGCTTGATGCTTCCGGTCAGCTTGCGCAGCGCCTGTGACATCAGCCGCGCCTGCAGGCCGACGTGACTGTCGCCCATTTCGCCCTCGATCTCGGCTTTCGGCGTAAGTGCGGCGACCGAGTCGACGACGACCACGTCGACCGCGCCCGAGCGCACCAGCATATCGGTGATCTCGAGCGCCTGCTCGCCGGTGTCCGGCTGCGAGACGAGCAGTTCCGAGACATCGACCCCGAGACGCTCGGCATACTGCGGATCGAGCGCGTGCTCGGCATCGACGAAAGCACAGGTGCCGCCGAGCTTCTGCGCCTCGGCAACGACGTGCAGGGTGAGCGTGGTCTTGCCGGACGACTCCGGGCCGTAGATTTCGACCACGCGGCCGCGCGGCAGGCCGCCGACCCCGAGTGCGATGTCGAGGCTCAGCGAGCCGGTCGAGACGACGTCGATGTTCGGCACCGCGCCGCGGTCTCCCATCCGCATGATGGAGCCCGTGCCGAACTGCTTTTCGATTTGAGACAGCGCCGCTCCCAGCGCTTTCTGCTTGTTCTCGTCCATTGTCGTGCCCTCTGTTCGAGTGGGTGGTCGGGAGATCCAGCGCGGGCGGATTATCGCATAGATGACCAGGGCATTTAATCGCGCGCGGGCGCCGCGAGTGGCCAGTGGCGCCGCACCCGGTAGCACGGGCCGGCAGCCTCGGCGATCGATTCGACCAGCGCAAAATCAGTCACTTGCCAATGCACCTCGAAGGCCGCCGCGGCACGTGGTGCGCGCCGCGCGGCACGCGCGATGGTGACGTGGGGACGGTAGGGTCGCTGGTCCGGAACGATGCCGGCCCCCTGCGCTGTCGCGTTGACCGCGTCGTGCAGCGCGCCCAGCGCGGCGGGGACGGCGAGTGGCGCCAGCCACGCCACCCGGCTGCCTCGCCACCAACCGGCGAGGCCGATGTCGAGCGTGAAGGCGCGCACGTCCGGCGCCGGCGGCAACGCGGCCAGGGCCTCGAACGCGAGTGGCGTGACCTCGCCGAGAAAGGCCACCGTCAGGTGCAGGTTCTCGACGCGCATGCGTCGCGCGTCGCGCACGTCGACCTGCGCGGCCGCCGCGGCGAGCGCGCGCCGCGTGGCGGCATCCGGCCATAGCGCGAAGAACAGCCGCGCCATCGCCTCACCCGGCCAGCGCTGCGAGCTCCTCGAGGGCCACAGCGACCGTCGCGGCGCGCACGGCGCGCCGATCACCAGCGAACCGGTGCATGCAGGTCCGCGTGACGGCGCCCCCTCGCGCGAAGCCGAACCACACCGTGCCGACCGGCTTTGCCGGGCTGCCGCCACCCGGGCCGGCGACACCGGTCACCGCGCAGGAGAGATCCGCACCGAGCGTGCGCAGCGCGCCTTCGGCCATTGCCGCGGCGACCTCGGCACTGACCGCACCGTGGCGCTCGATGAGCATCGCATCGACCCCCAGTAACGCGATCTTGGCCTGGTTCGAATAGGTTACGAGCCCACCCTCGAACCAGTCGGAGCTGCCGGCTATCGCCGTCATCGCCTGCGCGATCCAGCCGCCTGTGCACGATTCCGCGGTGGCCGCCCGCCAGCCGCGCTCGAGCAGCACCTCGCCCAGCGCGCGTGCCCGTGCCTCGAGTGCTTCCTGGGTGGGACCGCTTGTACCGTTCATACGATGCCGCGCGTGCGCCGGGCGCGGAAGAACTCGGTAAGCAGTCGCGCGCAGGTCTCCGCCTCGATGCCCGCCGTCACTGCCGGCCGGTGGTTGAGCGCGGCGTTGCCGAGGACGTCCATCACGCTGCCGGCGGCTCCCGCGCGGGGGTCGTGCGCGCCGAATACGACGCGCGCAATACGCGCATGCACGATGGCACCGGCGCACATCGGGCACGGCTCGAGCGTGACATAGAGCGAGGCCCGCGGCAGGCGATAGTTGTGCAGGGCACCCGCGGCTTCGCGCAGCGCCACCACTTCGGCGTGGGCCGTGGGATCGTGGTCGGCGATGCAGAGGTTATGGCCGCGTCCGACGATGACGCCGTCCTGCACGACCACGGCACCCACCGGTACCTCGCCGCGCGCTTCCGCGGCCGCGGCGACGACGAGCGCCTCGCGCATCCAGTGCACATCCTCATCCGCCACCGGTTGCTCAGAAGCGTGCGGAGACACCGAGGTAGACCTGGTAGTCGGGCGTATCGGCATCGAGCCCGAAATTGGCGCCCGCATCGAGCTGTAAATCGGCCGTGACCAACCACGAGGCCGCGACGTCGGCCGAGTACTGGTCGCCGTCGCCCTCGGCGGCGAAGTCGTTGGCACTCCACAGCTCGCCGTAGAGGGTGAGCGGGCCGAAGCTGCGACTGAGATTGACGAGGTTGGTGACGTTGATACGCGTGCCGCTGCCATCAGCCTCGGCGAGCACGTCGATCTCGGGACCGAGCGTCAGCGCCACGCCGCCCGGCAGCGCCGTACTGAGCGGCACGATGAGCCCCCCTTCGACGCGTTCGTTGCCGATGTCGCCGGGCGCCGATGGCAGCTTCACGTAGGGGATGACCGATACGCCCAATGCGGCTTCCTCAGCGCTGAGGCGCCGCTTGTAACGCACCACGAGGTCGCCGCTGCCGTCGGTGCGCACGCGGCGTCCGGCCTGCTCGACCTCGTTCTCGGTCCAGGCGGTCCAGCCGAGTTCGAGGTCGGCGCGCGTATCGAGGCCGTACTTGATGGTCGCCGCTGCCACCGTGGTGCTCTCGCTCGTCACACCCGCGCGCTCGTCGCGCAGGTAGGCGAGCACGTCGGCTTCGATCTGCAGGCGTCCCGCCGGTACCGTGCACACGCCGTTGGCGCGCGTCGGGCGATCGGTGCAGATCGGTCCCGAATCGGCGCTGGCGCCGGCCGATCCGGCCAGCACGACAGCGGGCCACGCGACACGGCACGCGCCACGTGCGAAACGCAACAACGGCATGGTCATTCCCATTCGATGGTCGCCGGCGGCTTGCCGGAGATGTCGTAGACGACGCGTGAGACGCCGGCAATCTCGTTGATGATGCGGCGCGAGACGAGATCGAGGAAGTCGTACGGGAGGTGTGCCCAGTGCGCGGTCATGAAATCCACCGTTTCCACGGCGCGCAACGCGACGACGTACTCGTAGCTGCGTGCATCGCCCTGCACCCCGACCGAGCGCACCGGCAGGAAAACCGCGAAGGCCTGGCTGACCTTGTCATAGAGGCCGTGGCGGCGCAATTCGTCGATATAGATGGCATCGGCACGGCGCAGGATGGCCGCGTACTCAGCCCGTACCTCGCCGAGGATGCGCACGCCCAGACCAGGCCCCGGGAAGGGATGGCGATAGACCATCTCCTCCGGCAGGCCGAGGGTGATGCCGACGCGGCGCACCTCGTCCTTGAACAGTTCGCGTAACGGCTCGACGAGTTCGAAGCGCATGGTCTCGGGCAGACCACCGACGTTGTGATGGGACTTGATCACGTGCGCCTTGCCGGTCGCCGCCGCGGCCGACTCGATGACATCGGGGTAGATGGTGCCCTGGGCGAGCCAGCGCACGCCGTCGAGCTTCGCCGCCTCGGCCTCGAACACGTCGATGAAGGTACGCCCGATGACTTTGCGCTTCTCCTCCGGGTCGGCGATGCCGGCGAGCGCGCCGAGGAACTGCTCGCCAGCCTCGGCGAGACGCACGTCCACACCCATATGGCGCGCGAAAGTACGCATGACGTCGGCCGATTCGTCGTGCCGCAGCAGGCCGTTGTCGACGAACACGCAGGTGAGCTGCGGGCCGATGGCCTCGTGCAGCAGCGCCGCGACCACCGAGGAGTCGACACCGCCCGAGAGCCCCAGCAGCACGCGGTCCTCGCCGACCTGCTCGCGCACCCGCGCGATGCTGTCGGCGACGATATTGGCCGGTGTCCACAACGCGCCGCAGCCGCAGATCTCGTGTACGAACCGGCCGATGATGGCCTGGCCCTGGTGGGTGTGGGTCACTTCCGGATGGAACTGCAGGCCGTAAAAACCGCGTTCCTCGTCGGCCATGCCGGCAATCGGCGCGCTCTCGGTCGACGCGATGCGTTTGAAGCCCGGCGGCAGATCGGTGACATGGTCGCCGTGGCTCATCCACACGTCGAGCAGGCCATGACCCTCGTCGTTGGTGAGGTCCTGGATGTCGCGCAGGAGTCGCGAGTGCCCACGCGCGCGGACGCGTGCATAGCCGAACTCACGCTCGTGGGAGGCCTCGACGCGGCCGCCGAGCTGCAGCGCCATCGTTTGCATGCCGTAACAGATCCCGAGTACCGGCACGCCGAGGTAGAACACGGCGTCCGGGGCACGGAACTCGGCATTGGCATTGACCGATTCCGGCCCACCCGAGAGCACGATGCCGCGCGCGCCGAACGCTGCGACATCGTCGGCGGCCACGTCGTAGGGCCGAATCTCGCAATACACCTGCGCCTCGCGGATCCGCCGGGCGATGAGCTGGGTGTACTGCGAGCCGAAATCGAGGATGAGGATGCGGTCGGCATGGAGGTCGCGACTGGCGGTCATGGCGCGGGCACCGGCTGAAGGGAAATTCTGGTGGTGATCGCCGCCGCGTGGCGGGCGACGCGGCGCCGATCAGTCGAGGCGGTAATTCGGCGCTTCCTTCGTGATCTGGACGTCATGCGCATGGCTCTCGCGTACACCGGCGGCGGTGACGCGCAGGAACTGCGGCTTGGAGCGGAACTCCGCGACGTCGCGGCAGCCGGTGTAGCCCATCGCCGCGCGCAGCCCGCCGACCATCTGGTGCACCACGGCGCGCAGCGGCCCCTTGTAGGGCACACGCCCCTCGATGCCTTCCGGAACGAGCTTCTCTATCTCGCCGCTTTCCTGGAAGTAGCGATCGGAGGAGCCGTGCTTCTGCGCCATCGCGCCGAGCGAGCCCATGCCGCGGTAGGACTTGTAGGAGCGTCCCTGGTAGAGCTCGACCTCGCCCGGCGCCTCCTCGGTGCCGGCGAACAGCGAGCCGATCATGACGCTCCAGGCACCGGCGACGAGCACTTTGGCGATGTCGCCGGAGTAACGGATACCGCCATCCGAGATCAGCGGCAGGTCGGTTCCGCGCAGGCGCTCGGCGACGCTCGACACTGCCGTGATCTGCGGCACGCCGATACCGGTGACGATACGCGTGGTACAGATGGATCCCGGCCCGATACCGACCTTGACCGCGTCCGCACCGGCCGCCATGAGCGCTTCGGCGGCGTCGCCGGTGGCGATGTTGCCGCCGATCACCTGCGTATCCGCGTAGTGCTGCTTGATCCAGCGCACGGTATCGATGACGCCGCGCGAGTGGCCGTGCGCGGTGTCGACGACGATGACATCGACGCCCGCCTCGACCAGCGCCTGCACGCGCTCGTGGGTGCCGGCGCCGACGCCGACCGCGGCGCCGACGCGCAGGCGCTCGTCGGCATCCTTGCAGGCGTAGGGGAATTCGTCGGACTTCTGTATGTCCTTGACGGTAATCATGCCGCGCAGTTCGAACGCATCGTCGACCACCAGCACCTTCTCGATGCGGTGTTTGTGCAGCAGGCCGATGACCTCTTCCTTGGGCGCGTCCTCTCCGACGGTGACGAGACGGTCCTGCGGCGTCATGATCTCTCGCACCGGGGCGTCGAAGCGCGTCTCGAAGCGCAGGTCGCGGCTGGTCACGATACCGACCAGCTTGCCGCCGTCGACGACCGGCACACCGGAGATGCCTTGGGCGCGGGTCAGCGCAAGGACTTCGCCGATGCTGGCGTCGGGTGTCGTCGTGATCGGGTCACGGATGACACCGCTCTCGAACTTCTTGACCGAGCGCACCTGCAGGGCCTGCTCGGCCGGGCTCATGTTCTTGTGGATGATGCCGATGCCGCCCTCCTGCGCCATCGCGATGGCGAGGCGCGCCTCGGTGACGGTATCCATCGCCGCCGACAGGAGCGGGATGCGCAGCTCGATGTCCCGGGTCAGGCGGGTGCGCAGGTCGGCTTCCCGCGGCAGTACCTCGGAGTAGTCGGGCACGAGCAGCACATCATCGAAAGTGAGACCTTCGTCGGCGACGCGCATGAGGCGGGCATCCGGTTAGAATGGAAACCCGCAATTATAGGGGGCGCAGGGCTCCGCGGTAAACGCCGTCGACTCCGCACATGGCCAGGAAACGCAGCGAAAATTCCAGTCCGCGCAATGGCTTGCGCGACGTGTGGAGCATCTCGCGCCTGAACGAGCAGGCCCGGGTGGTACTCGAACACGGGCTCGGCTTCGTGTGGGTCGAGGGTGAGATCTCGAACCTCGCGCGGCCGGCTTCGGGGCACCTGTACTTCTCGCTGAAGGATGCCGCCGCGCAGGTGCGATGCGCGATGTTCCGCAACCGCGCCATCGGGATGCGTGCGCGCCCCGAGAATGGCCTGCACGTACTGGTCTACGGACGCGTCAGCCTGTATCCCGCGCGCGGCGATTACCAGCTCATCGTCGAGACCCTCGAAGTCGCCGGCGACGGCCTGCTCGCAGCGCGCTTCGAGGCACTCAAGCGCCGGCTCGATGGCGAAGGGCTGTTCGACGTCGCCCACAAGGGGCCACTGCCGGCATGGCCGCGCGTCATCGGCGTGGTCACTTCGCCGAACGGTGCCGCCATTCGCGACATCATCAACGTGCTGGCGCGACGCTGCCCCGGCATCCCGGTCATCGTCTACCCCACCGCCGTGCAGGGCGACGGCGCGGCTGCCGCGATCGCCGGCGCCATCGCGCGCGCCGACGCGCGGGCCGAGAGCGACGTCCTCATCGTCGGGCGCGGCGGCGGCTCGCTGGAGGATTTGTGGGCCTTCAACGAGGAAACCGTGGCCCGCGCCATCCACGCGGCGCGCGTTCCGATCGTCAGTGCGGTCGGCCACGAGGTCGACTTCACCATCGCCGACCTGGTCGCCGACGTGCGCGCGCCGACCCCCTCTGCCGCCGCCGAGCTGGTTTCGCCCGATGTCAGCGCGGTGCAGCGCCGCGTGCGCGAGCTGGCACGCCGGCTCCACGCCGGACACGCGCGCGCGCTGCACGCGCGGCGCCGCGAGTTGCGTCAGCTCGCCGCCCGCCTGGTGTCGCCTCGGCGACGCCTCGAGCTCGCATTCCAGCGCGTTGACGAGCTGGCCCAACGGCTTGGCCAGGCAGCCACCATCGGCCTGCGCCTGCGGCGCGGTCACCTCGATCACCTGAACAGCCGGCTGGCCGCGTGCTCGCCGAAGCACCGTTTGAGGCTCGACACGCGCGAGCTCGCGCACCTGCGTGCACGCCTGCTCGCTGCCGGGCAGGCGGCCGTACGGCTGCGCCGCGAGCGTCTCGTGCGCCAGTCCGACCTGCTGCGAGCCCTCGGACCCGGACCGACCCTCGAACGGGGTTATGCCATCGTCAGCGACACGCACGGGCGTATCGCGCGCGACGCCAGCCATTTCCTCGAGGGCGCCGAAATCCAGGTGCGGCTCGCCCGTGGCGGCCTGCGCGCGAACGTACGCGAAGTCGAACTACCCCCAGGGGCGGACGACGAGCCCTGACCCGCCTTACTCGCGCATAAACGCGTACCACGCGGCACCGACATACTCGTAAATGGCGTAATGCGACGCCGCCAGTGCGTGGATTTCGGGTAATACATCGCTCACCGCCCAGCGCTCTGCGTCGGCATCCTGGTTGACCGTGTCGAAGAACCCCATCGGGGCCGGTGTGACGATGAAGCCCGCAGCAGTGAAGGCTCGCACGGCTCGCGGCATGTGCATCGCGTGGGTGACGAGCACGATGCGCCGGAAGGGGAATACCGCTGCGCTGCCCGAGGCGTTCTCTGCCGTGTTACGGCTATGGGTCTCCCGCCAGCGCACCGGCACACGAAAGTCCTGCTCCAGCGCGCGCGCCATGAACACGGCCTCGGCCTCTTCGAGATCAACGGGACTGCCGCCGACGACGGCAAGGTCGAGGCCACTGGCTCGGTGTACGCGCGCGGCATGGCGCAGGCGCTCGAGCGTCAACCGCGAGACCTGGTCGACCGCGCCGTACTCGGGGGCATCCCGATAGACGCCGCCGCCGAGCACGACTATCGCTTCGAGCCCCGTCCAGTCAGCCTGTTCGAGGTCGATCGCTGCGTAGCGCTCGAGCGGCGCGGCAAGCATGGCCGCGACCCACGGCGTCGACAACAGCCAGGTGGCAAGCACCGCGAACACGACCAGCAGGTTGCCCAGCCGACGCGCGAACGGCCGGACGGCAAGGCCGAGCAGGCCGGCCGCAGCCATCGTCGCCGGCGGCAGCACCAGCAGCTTGCCGATGCCATACAGCAGGTCGCCGCTCAAGCGTGCCGATGCCCTGTCGTCACGAGACCGCGGCGCCCGCGGCCTGCAGATCGGCGTGGTAAGAGGAACGCACCAGCGGTCCACTGGCGACATTGACGAAACCGAGTTCGCGGGCATAGGCGCCCAGCGCCGCGAACTCCTCCGGCGGCACGAAACGCGCCACCGGCAGGTGCGACCGGCTCGGTTGCAGGTACTGTCCGATGGTCAGCATGTCACAGTCGTGGGCGCGCAGGTCGCGCATCACCTCGCGCACCTCGGCGTCGCTCTCACCGAGACCCAGCATGATACCGGACTTGGTCGGCACATCGGGTACGGCCGCCTTGAACTGCTTGATCAGGTCGAGTGACCAGGCATAGTCCGAGCCTGGCCGCGCCTTGAGGTAGAGTGCCGGAACCGTCTCGAGATTGTGATTGAAGACGTCCGGCGGCGCTTCCAGGAGCGCCTCGAGCGCACGCTCCATGCGACCGCGGAAGTCGGGCACCAGGATCTCGATACGGGTCTGTGGCGTGCGCTCGCGCACCGCGCGCACGCAGGCGGCGAAATGCGCCGCGCCACCGTCGCGCAGGTCATCGCGGTCGACGGACGTGATGACGACGTAACTGAGCGCCATGCGGGCGACCGCGTTGGCGAGGTGCGCCGGCTCGTCCGGGTCGAGCGGTTGTGGGCGACCATGCGCGACATCGCAGAACGGACAGCGCCGCGTGCACAGATCGCCCATGATCATGAACGTCGCGGTGCCGTGGGCAAAGCACTCGCCGAGGTTGGGGCAGGATGCCTCCTCGCATACCGTGTGCAGGTTTTCCTCGCGCAGCAGGGCCTTCAGCTCGGCGACGCGCGGGTGGGTCGGTGCGCGGGCGCGCAACCAGGCAGGCTTGCGCGGCAGTGGCCCGGTGGTGGGCTCGATCTTGACCGGAATGCGGGCGACCTTGTCGGCGCCGCGCTGGGCGCGCTCGGGGCGTTTGCTCATCGTCTCGCTCATGCTCAAATCGGGGTGGCCACAGCGCCAGGTGCAGCCGTCATCAGGGGCAGCTCTTTGACATAGTGCAGCGGCGGAGGCTGCCCGGCGTAGAGACTGTGACACAAATAGGGCACGAAAGCTCCGGCCAGCTTGGCCGGACTCGTGCTGGTGCCGCCCTCGGCGGCGATGTCCGTAACGGCGAGTCCGGCATAGCCACACGGGTTGATGCGCGCGAACGGTTCGCGATCCATGGCGACGTTGAGGGCCAGGCCATGGTAGCTGTAGGCGCCGCGTATGCGCAGCCCGAGAGCGGCAATCTTGGCGCCGCCGACGTACACGCCGGGTGCGCCGGCGCGGCGTTGGGCGCTGATGCCGAGAACGGCGAGGAAATCGATCACGCCCTGTTCGATGCGCCGCACCAGTTCGCGCGGCCCGATGCCGAGGCGACGCACATCGAGCAGCGTATAGACGACCAGTTGGCCGGGACCGTGGTAGGTGACCTGCCCGCCACGGTCGCAGGGAACCACCGGGATGTCGCCCGGTGCCAGCAGGTGTTCGCGTCGGGCGGCACGTCCGAGCGTGAATACGGGGCGGTGCTCGACCGTCCACAGCTCGTCGTCGGCTTGCGGCGTGCGCGCGGCGGTGACGGTCTGCATGGCGTGCCAGCACGGCTCGTAGTCGACCAACCCGAGCGTGCGCACGACCAGCTTCATAACACGAACAGCACGCGTTCGTGCGCGCTCAGCTCGCGGTAGAGCGCATCGAGCTGTTCACGGCTGTGCGCTTCGAACGTGACGGTGAGGGCGACGTAGGCGCCGCCACGGCTGGCGCGCGCGCTGAGCGCGTCGTCTGGCAGCGCCTCGACATGGCGACGCACGATAGCGAGCACGAGATCCGCGAATCCGACATCCGCGCGCCCCATCACCTTCAGTGGGAAGGAGCAAGGAAACTCCATCAGGGCATCACCTTGCCCGGGTAAGCTCGATTCGTTCATGTCGCTGATTCTAGAACCTGTCGACAGGCCTGTTCAGCTCGGAAAGCCCCGTATCACACCCGGCGTGGTGGTTACGGTGGCACAAGTCCTCGCTGTTGCGGCCGCTACGCGGGGAGCGCGCGGAGCGACCGGCGCGGGAGCTCCGAACGCTCTTCAGTTCACCGACCCGATATGCCAGTATTGCTTTACGAATAACGTATAAGCAATTGAACGAGCGCGCTGACTGCTGGGAGACCGACGGGTGGAAGACATCCTGATAGCGCTTTACTACGTTGTCGCCATTGCCGTCATCGTGCTGCATTACACGGGCTGGCTGGAAGACCGCGGCCTCGAATGGGTCGTCTATGTCATCGCGGTGCTGCTGTTCCCCATGTTGTACTTTGCCTACATTCCCTGAAGCGGCGCTGGCGGCCGGCCTCCGGGTCGTCACTCAACTCGCCAACTGACGCGGACGCTGATGGTCGACCACGCGTGACCCTCGCCGCACCAGTGCGCTGACCGGCTCCGGCTGCTCGAGCACATATGCCGCGCCGGTCGGGAAGGCCTTGGCGTGGCCGGTTACCGTGGCCGTATCGGCCACCAGCCACTCGAGTAGCTCCTCCAGCCCCGGATTGTGCGCGAGCACCATCACCCCGCTGTCCTGTCCATGCCGTCGCAACGCGGCCAGCAGCGCCGGCACCGCGGCCAGGTAAAGGGTGTCGTCCCAGGTCGCGCGGCTTTCGAGGGCCGTGCCGGCCCCCTCGCCGAGCAGCCGCAGGGTGTCGCGGGTGCGGCGCGAGGGTGAACTCAGCACGGTGCGTGGCAGGTAACCCTGGGCGGCCAGCCAGCGCCCCATGTTGCGCGCATCGCGCACCCCACGTTCGCTGAGCGGACGCAAGAAATCCTCCGTCTCGCCGCTATCCCAATCGGATTTCGCGTGACGCATGAGCAGGAGTCGAGTCATCGTCTTTTCCATCGTGACAGCGCGCAAGCTTCGCAACAGCGCGGCCGGCTGGCGCCGCGCGTTCTCTCCATTCTACCCGTGCGCGCCACCGATGGCGGCGCACCGGTACCAGATACGGGCACCAGCATGAGTGCAGCGGCACGCCCACATCACACCGCTGACGCGTCCGCGCCGCGCGAGCACGCACGCACCGTGGACCTCTCCGCGCTCGCCGGCATCGCCGCCGGTGAGGAAGTGCGGGTCCAGCAACTTGCCAATGCAACGCTCGACCTCTTCGCACAGACGCTCGACCTCGTCAGCGAGAATGCGCGCGAGGCACGCGTGCACGCGGCCGAACACCCATCGGTGCGCTTTCTGCCGCAGAACGACGATCTGCGCGCTCGCTTCAAGTTCGCCGAAGTCATCGGCTCCTATGCGACTTTGAACACGCTGCTCGACCGCTATGCGCCCGCCTATGCCTTGACCCGCACCATGGTCGGCAGCAACAGCGTGCAGAAGCTGTCCACTGATGAGATCGCGATGCTCCAGGAGTACCGCGACCAAATCCAGGCCGCTCTCGAGAACGCGAGCCGGCAGCTTCAGCAGTCCGTTACGGTCAACTTCTCGCTGGAAGAGCTGCGTGAGCTCAACGAGATTCTGGGCGAGGCACGCGAGCGCTTCCACAGTCTCGAAACGGTGCTCGGCATGCGCCTGATCCACGATGTCGAACAAGCGTTGGAACGCCTCTGCGAGCTGCGCGAGAAGATCGGTCAGGTGCAGCGCACCCTGTCCGGCATTTTCCTCATCGATAGCGAGATCATGTTCGTGCCGGCCAACGATCTCGCACGCATCATCGAGGACATCTTCAGGGCCATCGGCAACCCCTTCGTGGTCGAGAACATCGACGGAACGTTGCTCCTGGCCGCACGCAACCTCCTGATCCAGGTCATGTCCTTCTACGCCTATTACGGGCGTGAGCAGATCTACCGGGTATTCACCGCGCAACAAGGCCGGGCCGGACGCGGCAAGGTTGCGGACTACATCCGCCAGGAGATCCGGCTGCTGTTCAGCCTGTGCAAGGCCGACAACAAGCTCATCCTCACGCGCGTGATGGACAGCGCCGAGCGCGAGTTCGAGATCTCGGTCGAAGCCATCCAGAACGAGGCCACCAACCGCGCCATCGCCGAGGTCGAGCGGTTGTTGCCGCCCACCCCACCGGCACCGCCCCCAGCGCCGCCCGGACTGCTCCGGCGCCTCGCGCGCTGGCTGTTTCGGCCCGCCTCCTGATCTTCGCGACGGGCCGCGCGCGGCCGCGTCATGGTAGAGTGGCGCGCCGCGAGCGAGACATGACGCGCGCACGCCCGCTGCGTGCGCCCAACCGACGCGCCGCGTTCCAGTATCCCGTCCCCGATGACCACCGCCGACGACCACCCCACGACCGCCGAACTGCCGGCCCTCCGCATCCGTGGCTTGCGCAAGACCTATCGCGGCGGTCGCGAGGCGCTCGCGGGCATCGATCTCGACGTTGCCGCCGGCGACTTCTTCGCCCTGCTCGGGCCGAATGGCGCCGGCAAGTCGACCACCATCGGCATCATCAGCTCACTGGTACGCAAGACCGCGGGCGAGGTACGCGTGTTCGGGGTGGACATCGACGAGGACTTTCCCCGCGCCAAGTCGTTTATTGGCCTGGTCCCGCAGGAGATCAATTTCTCGCAGTTCGAGACGGTCATTGAGATCGTGCTCAACCAGGCCGGCTATTACGGCATTCCACGGCGCATCGCGGCGCGGCGCGCAGAGCGCTACCTAGGCCAGCTTGGCTTGTGGGAACGACGCAACGAGGTCTCGCGCAATCTCTCGGGCGGTATGAAGCGTCGCCTGATGATTGCGCGTGCGCTCGTGCACGAACCGCGCCTGCTGATTCTCGACGAACCTACCGCCGGCGTCGACATCGAGATTCGGCGCTCGATGTGGCAGTTCCTGACCCGTCTCAACCGCACCGGCACGACCATCATTCTCACGACGCACTACCTCGAGGAAGCCGAACTCCTGTGTCGCAACATCGCCATCATCGATGACGGCCGGATCATCGAGAACACCAGCATGCGCGCGCTCCTCGGCAAGCTGCACACCGAGGCATTCGTGTTCGACTGCAACGGTGTCATCAGCACGGTCCCCGTGATCGCAGACGCCGAGGTGCGGCTGATCGATGCCCACTCCCTCGAGGTGATCGTCGACCGGAATCGAAGCCTGAACGAAGTCTTCGCCGAACTCAGCGCGGCTGGCATCCACGTGCGCAGCATGCGCAACCGTTCCAACCGCCTGGAGGAACTCTTCATGCGCCTGGTGCAGGCCAATGACTGACACGACCGCCGACAGGCTCGAACGCAGCGTGCGCCGCCGCCACCTCACCGCGTTCTCGACCATCGTCACCAAGGAGCTCAATCGCTTCCTGCGCATCTGGCTGCAGACCATCCTGCCGCCAGCAATCACGATGGGGCTCTATTTCGTGATCTTCGGCAATCTGATCGGACCGCGCATCGGTACGATGGGCGGATACTCCTACATGGAGTACATCGCTCCCGGCATCATCATGATGGCGATCATCACCAACGCGTACTCCAACGTGGTGTCATCTTTCTTTGGCGCCAAGTTCCAGCACCACATCGAGGAAATCCTGGTCGCACCGGTACCGCATGCCCTGATCCTGGCTGGCTACGTGTGCGGCGGCATCTGCCGCGGTGTCATCGTCGGCGCCCTCGTGACGCTGGTGGCGACCTTCTTCGCCGACCTGCACATCCGCTCCTTCGCGGTGACCCTCGCGGTCGTCGTGCTGACTTCGGCCCTGTTTTCACTGGGCGGATTCATCAACGCCATGTACGCGCGCAAGTTCGACGACATCTCCATCGTGCCGACTTTCGTCCTCACCCCGCTCACTTACCTGGGCGGCGTCTTCTACTCGATCGACCTGCTCGGTGAGCCATGGCGGCAACTGTCCCAGCTCAACCCCATCCTGTACATGGTCAACGCCTTTCGCTTCGGCATTCTCGGCGTCAGCGACATTGACCTCGCCGTGGCCTTCACCGTCATCCTCGGCTTCATCGCCGCCCTGACCGCCTTCAGCCTGCACCTGCTCGACCGCGGAATCGGTCTACGGAGCTGAGAGCGCCCGTGCGCGCCGCGCGGCCAGTGCGTCGAGCGCCGCCGCCGCGCGCGGATAGTGTTCGCCATCTCCGACCTTCTTGCCGTCGAGGACGCTCACACAGAGCAGGTCGCGACTCGAGCTGGTTACCCAGATCTCGTCTGCTTCCACCAGCTCATCGGCCCCGACGGCACACTCCTCGACGGCGCCGCCCGCCGCGTGCAGCGCATCGATCAGCAGCCCCCGCGTCACGCCGGCGAGAAGTGTAGGGCCGAGCGGCGGGGTGCGTACACGGCCGCCGTGTACGACGAAGACATTGCTCGCAGCGCCCTCGGTGAGGCAGCCGTCGCGCACCAGCAGCGCCTCGTAGCAGCCGCGGCGCACCGCCACGTTGCGCAACAGTACGTTGGCGAGCAGCGAGGTCGACTTGATGTCGCAGCGTGCCCAGCGGTTGTCTGGCAGGGTGATGGCGCTGACACATACCAGTCCCTGCGCGACCGGCAGCGGTTTGCACATCGCAAAGACGGTGGGAGCGACACCCGGCGGGAAGGCGTGGTCGCGCTCGGCAACGCCGCGCGTAACCTGCAGGTAGATGGCGACGTCACCACCACCATTGCGCCGGATCAGTTCGAGGATGAGTTCGGCCCACGCGGCGGCCGACATCGGCGCCGCGATCGACGTTGCGTGCAAGCTGCGCGCGAGCCGCTCGAGGTGTTCAGCGAGCCCGAACGGTCGCCCCGCAGGCGCCGGGATCACTTCGTAGACGCCGTCGCCGAAAATGAACCCACGGTCGAGCACCGACACGCGTGCCTCCGCGAGTTCGAGCCAGGTGCCATTGAGGTAGCAGATGCTCATACGTGGTCACTCGAAGAGCAGCATGAATTCGTCGTAGAGACGCGAGAACACCGAACCTTCAGCCACTGCGCGTCGTGCTGTCAGCTCGATCTCGGCGAGCGTCTCGTCCTCCAGCGTGATGGCCAGCGTGCCGACCGTCTGCCCCTCACGGAGCGGCGCGCGCAACGGTTCGGCGAGGGTCGCTTTCGCGCTCAGGTCGTCGTAACGTCCGCGCGGAATGGTCAGTGTGACCCGCTCCGCCGGCCCGACCGGGACCGTCTCCACCTCGCCACCCCATACGCGCGGCTCGGCGAGTACCGCGCCGGTAGCGTAGAGCTCACGCGTCTCGAAGAATCGAAAGCCGTAGTTCAGCAGTGCCTGGCTGGCCTCGGTTCGCGCAGTGTCGGAATCGGCCCCCATGACCGCGGCGATCATGCGCATGCCGTCGCGCTCCGCAGCGGACAGCAGGCAATACCCGGCCGCCTCGGTATGCCCGGTCTTGATGCCATCGACGGAATCGTCGCGATACAGCAGGCGATTGCGGTTCGGTTGGCGAATTTCGTTGTACGTGAACTCGGTGTGCGCGAACCTGGCATAGAGATCCGGGAAATCCCGAACCAGCGCCGAGGCGAGCAACGCGAGGTCGCGTGCGGTGGTATAGGTGTTGGGATCCGGCAGTCCTGTGGCATTCGCAAAGCTGGAGTTCTGCATACCCAGGCGTCGCGCCTGCTCGTTCATCAGGCTGGCAAACACGTCCTCCGTACCGGAGATGTGCTCGGCGAGCGCGACGCTGGCATCGTTGCCCGACTGCACGATGATCCCCTCCAGCAGCTGGTCGACGCTGACCCGTGTACCGACCTCGATGAACATGCGTGAGCCTTCCATCTTCCAGGCCCTCTCGCTCACCACCACCTCGTCGTCGAGCGCAATGAGTCCCTCGCGGAGCGCCTGCCCGGCGACGTAGACGGTCATGACCTTGGTGATGCTGGCGGGCTCGACACGTTCATCGGCATTGGCTTCCGCGAGCACGCGGCCGGAGCCGTGGTCATAGAGGACATATGAGCGCGCATCGATACGCGGGGCAGGAATGTCGACCGCCGCGGTGACGCCGCTGCTGCACAGGGCCAGCACGACGAGCAGGAGCGCGGCCGTGCCGGACCCCGCAAAGCCGTTCGGCGGCAGGCCGCGACGAGAGAGGGAACGGAAGTAGAGAGTCACTGCGTGGATTTCCTCCTGTTCGACTGTATCAACGGTGTGCCGAGTCTGGGCCGCGCCGGACGACGACACAAGTGGCGTATGCCGTGCGTGCGGCGCGTTCGAAGGGCGCGCAGCCGCCGCTCGTTCAATGTGTCGCGAAATGGTGCTCGGTCACGCCCATGCCCTCGAGCGCGGCGACCATCGTGTCGGCCATCTCGACGCTCGAGATCGGCCCGATGCGCACCCGGTAGAGCGCACGCCCGGCGACACTGGTCGCATGCACGTGCACGTTGCCCGGCGCGACCCGGGCCAGGCGGGCGGCAAGGCGATCGGCATTGGCGCGCTCGCCGAACGCACCGACCTGGAGATAGAGGCTCGCGGCGGAGGCTGGCACGGGAGCTGGGGTCGGGGGAAGCGGTTCCGGGGTTGGGGCCGAGGCGACCGGCGCAGTAGCAGGGGCCGACGGAGCGGGGCGCCCGGCTGCATCGATAGCGCGTACCTCGACGAACGCGGTGCCTGCATCGGCGATGCCGAGCTTGAGCGCGGCGGCATAGGAGAGGTCGATGATACGATTCTCGTGGAATGGCCCGCGGTCGTTGACACGCACGGTGATGGAACGGTTGTTGGCGAGGTTGCGCACCTCGACCCAGGTCGGCAACGGCAGCTGCTTGTGCGCCGCCGTCATGCGGTACATGTCGTAGATCTCACCGCTCGAAGTCCGCCTGCCGTGGAACTTCGAGCCGTACCACGAAGCGATACCCTGCTCGACGAAGCCGGCCGAGCTCTTGAGCGTGTAGTAGCGCTTGCCGAAGACTTCGTACGATTCGGGATTACCGTACTTGCTGGGCGGTTCGGCGCGCGGCACCGCGTCTGCCGGCGGCAGTGGGGCGGTGCGGTCACCCGGACCGTCACGCACGACCGCGCGGCCACATCCACCGATGAGCAGCGTCCCTAGCAACAGCAGGACTAAGCGCCGCGCGTGTCGCGGGCGCCAGCGTTCACTCCGTCGCGCGATCGTATCGACTGCGGATCGCCTCCGCCAGCTGGGCGACCGCCATGGCGTACTTGAGGCGGGGGTTGTAGCGGCTGATGACATAGAAATTGGTATACCCGATCCAGTACTCGCTGCCGCCGCGCGCCTCCAGCTCGAACAGCGCGGCTTCGTCACCGAGGCGGGAATTCGGAATGACCGGCGTAATGCCGGACTCCACCAGCTGCGCTAGCTGATGAGTCGGCTTGAGCGAGGTTTGTACGAAACGCTCCGTCTCGCTCGCGCCGACTCGTGCCTGGGACATGATCTGCCCGGGGCGGCGCCAGCCGTGATGGTGAAGGTAGTTGGCGACGCTGCCAATGGCGTCGTCGGCATCGCTCCAGATATCACGATGTCCGTCACCGTCGAAGTCCACGGCGAGCTTTCGATAGTTCTCGGGCATGAACTGGGGCATGCCGAGCGCGCCGGCGTAGGAACCTTCCAGCGCGAGCGGATCGAGCCCCTCCTCGCGGGCCAGCAGCAGGGCATGCTCGAGCTGGGCGCGAAAGAATTTCGCGCGCGCCGCATTCCCTCCCGGGTAATGGAACGCGAGCGTGGCGAGCGCATCGATGACGCGATGCCCGCCGGTGATGCGGCCGTAGGACGTCTCCACGCCGATGATGGCGACGATGACCTCCGGTGGCACGCCGTAGTTCTCGTGCGCGCGGGAGAGACTCGCTTCATGCTCGCGCCAGAACGCGACCCCGTCCCGGATGCGCTTGTCGGAGATGAACAGTTGACGGTACTCCCACCACGGCTTGACCTTCTCGGCTGGGCGCGTCATCAAGCCTATGATGCGATCGTTCCGTTCGATACCGGCGAACAGATCGACGAGCACGGCGCGCTCGAACCCGTGCTGGGCGACCATGTCGTCGACGAACGATGCGACGGCCGGAGCCGAGAGCGGTGCAGCGAATGCGCATGACAGCGGTAGCCACAGCAGGCCTGCGAGCAATGCCCGGCACCACGTCATGTGCATGAGCCCTCGCGCCACGCCATCTCGCTCACCCCGCGCCACCCCGCATACGACAGCGGGGTGCCGGCACTTTCGACGGAACAATCCCGGGAAGGGGGCGTCGGACATTCAGGTATCCGCGATGAACTTACGGTGGGTCTGGACGGCCATGAGAATACCGAAACCGATCAGGATAGTCACGAGCGAGGTTCCCCCGTAACTGATCATCGGTAGCGGCACGCCGACGACGGGCAACTGCCCCGTCACCATACCCATGTTGACGAAAATGTAGATGAACAGGGTCAGCGTGAGACTGGCCGAAACCAGCTTGCCGAACATGTCCTGCGCGTCCAGCGCAATCTGCACGCCGCGTACGATGATCATCGCGTAGGCGAGCAACAGCACCAGCACGCCGACCAGCCCGAACTCCTCACAGTAGACGGCAAAAATGAAATCCGTAGCGCGCTCTGGCAGGAACTCGAGGTGAGACTGTGTACCGTTGAGCCAGCCCTTGCCGTGCAAGCCCCCCGAACCCACCGCGATGGTCGACTGGATGATGTGGTAGCCCGCACCGAGCGGATCCTGCTCGGGGTCGAACAACGTCAGCACGCGGCGACGCTGGTAGTCGTGCATGGCATACCAGGCGAGCGGCGCGGCAGCGAGCCCGAGCACCGCGCAGTTGCGCATGAAACGCCAGCCGATTCCGCCGAAGAACAGTACGAACAACCCCGAGGTGGCAACCAGGATCGCGGTACCGAGATCGGGCTGTTTGACGATCAGAGCGGCTGGCAACAGCACCAGGAGCAATGCCAGCGCCGTGGTACGCGGGCGCGGTGGCAGCACCTTGTCGGCCATGAACGAAGCCACTGTCAACGGCACGGCGAGCTTCATCAGTTCCGATGGCTGGAAGCGCATGAAACCGAGATCGAGCCAGCGTTGCGCGCCACGGCCGATGCCCATGACCAGGACCAGGGCAAGCAGACCGAGCCCAATCACGTAGATAGCCGGCGCCCACCGCGCAAGGCGCCGCGGCGAGACCTGCGCGATTCCGATCATCGCGGTCAGGCCGATGAGAATGCGCACGGCCTGCTTGAACACCACGTCCATCGATTGGTCGGAAGCGCTGTAGAGCACAACCATGCCCATGGTGCAGGTCAGCAGTACGGCACCGAGCAGCGGCACGTCGATGTGCAGGCGGAACAGCAGGCTCTGCGGTCTAACCATCGGCACCCTTGCTCGGCGCCGGCACCGTGTCCTCGAAATAGACGTCCAGGAGCTGGCGCGCAATCGGCGCTGCAGTGCTGCTACCACCGCCGCCGTGCTCGACGATGACGGCGATCGCGATTTGCGGCTGCTCGATTGGTGCGAACGCGACGAACAACGCATGATCCTGCAGATGCTCTGGAAGCTCCTGGTCCTTGGCATCGACATCCTGTGCGATGCCGAAAACCTGCGCGGTACCGGTTTTGCCGGCGAAACGCACTACGGCACCTTCGCCACTGCGCCGCGCCGTGCCGGTCGGGCCATGAACCACTTCGACCATGCCGGCGATCGCCTGGTCCCAGAACGCCGGGTCGCGTAGTTGGACCGCCGGGCGGCGATAGATCTCCGGCGTCACCACGGTGTCGCTGCTGCCGCCGTCGAACTGGTCGAGAAAATGCGGGATCAGCACTTCGCCGCGCATGGCGACGATCCCCGTGGCATGGGCGAGTTGCAGCGGCGTGGCCAGCATGAAGCCCTGTCCGATCCCGGCGATCAAGGTTTCGCCGGGGTACCAGGGGAGCTTGCGCGCACGACGCTTCCAATCCGCTGAGGGCACCAGGCCCGACGCTTCGCCGGGAACATCGATGCCGGTAATCTCACCCAGGCCAAAGCGCACGAGGCCATCGTGGAGCCGACTGATCCCGAGATCGTGCGCGAGATCGTAGTAATAGACGTCGCAGGAATGCGCGATCGAGAATTTCATGTCGACATGCCCATGCCCGCGCCGCAACCAGTCGCGGTAGCGATGGCTGTCGCCCGGCAGCGAATACCAACCCGGACACCAGGTTTTCTGGGTGGGTTCGCGGATACCATTCTCGAGTCCGACCAGCGCCACCAGCGGCTTGATTGTCGAACCTGGCGGGTACTGCCCCTGCAAAGCCCGGTTGAACAGGGGGCGATCGGTTGAAGTGCTCCACTGCCGGTAGAGCGCGCGGCTGATGCCATTGACGAAGGCGTTGGGATCGAACGAGGGTTCGCTGGCGAACACGAGCACCGCGCCAGTCGCCGGGTCGAGCGCGACCACCGCGCCTTTGCGTCCATCGAGCGCCTTGATTGCGGCCAGTTGCAGGCGCGCGTCTATGGTCAGGTGGAGATCCGCACCCGGCACGGGCGGTGTTCGCTCGACGACGCGCAACACCCGCCCTTGCGCGTTGACCTCGACCCGCTGGTAGCCTGCGCTGCCGTGCAGCACGTTCTCGCGCGCCTTCTCAACGCCGATCTTGCCGATGTGGCTGGTGGCGCGGTACTCGGCTGGCTCGATTGTCGCGAGGTCGGATTCGCTGATGCGTCCGACGTAACCCACGACGTGCGCCATGGCTTCACCGAGCGGATAATGCCGCGACAGTCCCGCCTCCACGGCGAAACCAGGAAAGCGGAAGCGATCAACAGAGAACCGTGCGACCTCCTCCGGGGACAGGTCGCTCTTGAGCACGACACTTTCGAAGCGCCGCGCGTAATCGAGCTCGCGTGAGAACTGTTCGAGGGTCTCATCATCGAGTTCCACGATGGTCGCGAGTTCGCGCAGCGCCGCACTGACGTCACCCGCGTTCTCAGGCACCACGACGAGTGAGAACGATGGCCGGTTGTCTGCCAGCACAACGCCGTCCCGGCTGAAGATGAGGCCCCGCGGCGGTGCCAGCGGCACGACCTTGAGGCGGTTCTCATGTGACAACGTGGTGAAGTGGTCATGGTTGATGACCTGCAGCCACACGAGCCGCCCGACGATCACGCCAACCGCCAGCACCATCGCCACGCATGCAACGATGATCCGCACACGAAACAGCCGGCGCTCGCGATCGACGTCCTTGAGGGTCGGCAGCGACTTCATTGCGCCCCCCGGGCGCGACGAACCACCCCGCGCCACGCGCGAGATGCCTCAGGCAACCCGGGCACGTCGCCGGATGTCACGCAGAATGACGTAGACCCAGGGCCACAGGACCGCCGTGGTCAGCGCTCCGAACAGATACGATAGTCCGTAGCGTACCGAGCCGAGCAGGTTGTATATCCAGAGCATCATCAACAGGTAAGCAAGCGTGATACTGCCGACGAAGACGGCCTGCTGGAGGAGTGGGTAGACGCGCGCGCGCTGGTGGTACTGCAGGGCAACGTAGGCGACGAAGGCGAGTCCGAATGCGTGCTGCCCGAGAATCGACCCGTGCAGTACATCGAGCACAAGACCGATGCCCCACCCCGACAACACGCCGACGCGCTCGGGCAATGCAAGACACCAGTACACCAGCACCATCGCGATCCACGCTGGCCGCCACGCCAATGCCCATGCCGGTAACGGCATCGCAGTAAGTGTAAACGCGACCACGAAGCTCAGCACGATGACCCACAGGCGATGCGGCTTGTCCATCATGCTGCTTACGGGTCGAGACTCGAAACGCGCTCGTCGTCGAGCTGCGGCGGGCGCGGCCCGACCAGCAGCACTTCGCGCGTGTGGCCGACCTGCGCACTCGGCTCGACGATGACAGTGGCGAACGGATCGCCCGGAACCAGGCTGACCTCGGTTACCCGGCCCACCGGGTAACCCGCCGGGAAACGCCGACCGAGGCCCGAGGTTACGACGAGGTCGCCGGGCTTGACGTCGGCATTGGTCGAGACGAACGAAAGGCTGAGCTGGTTCGACTGGTCACCACCGACCGCGATGGCGCGCAGTCCGTTTCGATTGATCAGCACCGGCAACGCATGACGCGGATCGGTGACGAGCAGACCGGTACTGGAGAACGGGCCGACCGCTGAGACCTGGCCGACGACACCGGCGGCATCGAGTAGTGGCTGTCCGAGGAACACTCCCTGGTTACTGCCCTTGTCGATCACGATCTGGCGTGCAGCGGGCGTCGTCTCGATGGCGAGGACGTCTGCCACGATGACCTGCTGATCGAAGACTACGGACGAATCGAGCAGCTCGCGCAGCCGCTCATTCTCGCGCTCGAGCGCCATGTAGCGCTGCGAACGGGTGCTGAGCAGGAGATTCCTCTCGCGCAACTGCGCATTCTCCTCCAGCAGCGCCCGGCGCGACTTCATACTGTCGGCAACGTTCGCTGCCGCCTCGACCGGGGCATTGACCAAGACCTGGACCGGGTAGACCACTACCGACAGCGCCGAGCGTACGGCGGCGAGATGATCATTGGCGTGGTCGATGGAAATGAGGAGAAAGGACAGGATAGCGCACGTCACGAAGCGCGCCGTGATGGAAGGAGTATTGATGAACAGCGGTTTGATCGCGTGCTCTCCAATCAACCCTGTGGGCGCTTGCCATGGCATGGACGTCGCCATACCGTGAGCGGAGCGCGTGTTACGCGCGCCCCGCGCCAGCCAAACGCGCCGTGCATGACAGCCTGCGCAGTCGCGCGAGTCATCACTCGAGACCGAGCACCTCGGGCCCGTGATCCTCAATCATCTCAAGTATACGCCCACCGCCGCGGGCGACACAGGTCAGCGGATCCTCCGCCACGATGACCGGCAACCCGGTTTCCTCCATCAGCAGACGATCAAGGTCCTTGAGCAGTGCACCGCCGCCAGTCATCACCATGCCACGTTCGGCGACATCCGAGCCGAGCTCGGGAGGTGTCTTCTCAAGAGCCATCTTGACCGCCTCGACGATGCCGGCGAGCGGTTCCTGCAAGGCCTCCAGGATCTCGTTGCTGTTCAGCGTGAAGCTGCGCGGCAGACCTTCTGCAAGATTGCGGCCCTTGATCTCGATCTCACGTACTTCGTTGCCGGGATAGGCACAGCCAATTTCGTGCTTGATGCGCTCTGCGGTGGCATCGCCGATCAGGCTGCCGTAGTTGCGGCGCACGTAGTTGATGATCGCGTCGTCAAATCGATCGCCACCGATACGGACCGAATCGGAATACACGATACCATTGAGCGAGATGATCGCGACCTCGGTCGTACCGCCGCCGATATCGAGCACCATCGAGCCGCTTGCATCACTGACGGGCATGCCAGCGCCGACTGCCGCCGCCATCGGCTCCTCGATCAGGAAGACCTCGCGCGCGCCGGCTCCCTGCGCCGACTCCTTGATGGCGCGGCGCTCGACCTGCGTCGAACCACAGGGCACGCATACCAGCACGCGCGGGCTCGGTTTGAACAACTGGTTACCGTGCACCTTCCGAATGAAGTGTTGGAGCATTTTCTCGGTAACGGTGAAATCGGCGATGACGCCGTCCTTGAGCGGACGGATGGCCTCGATGTGGCCCGGCGTACGCCCGAGCATCCGCTTCGCCTCGGCGCCAACTGCGGCGATTGCCTTGGGATTGTTGGAATCACGACCGCGGCGGATGGCAACCACCGAGGGCTCGTTGAGCACGATGCCCTTGCCACGAACGTAGATGAGCGTGTTGGCCGTCCCCAGGTCGATCGAGAGATCGTTGGAGAAGATTCCCCGCAACATGCGAAGCATTAATCGAGATCCTTGTAATCGAATGGTGGCCGGCACTTCGGGCCGCCCGAGCGGACGGGGCGACGCGTGCGCCGGGGGCGAATGGCGCCGGGAGCCGGGCGGCCGGAAAGTCGGATTGCTGCCGCACCCTCCAAGACTGTCCGGTGCTCCCGCTATTCGCAGTAGAATGGCCGCGTAATGTAGCAGCACGGTTTTCGGGTGGCAAGGTCGCCGCACCGGAAATTTCTTTTGAATCAATCAGCTATTTGAGTTTTCACCGCATGTCCATCAATGCTGACGACGTGCGCGCCATGGCACGCCTGGCCCGGCTAGCCATCGCCGAGCCCGACATCCCCACCTACGCCGCCCAACTCTCCCGCATCCTCGATCTCGTCGCCCAGATGAACGCGGTCGATACGCACAATGTGGAGCCCCTCGCGCACCCCCTCGACATCAGCGCGCGCCTGCGCGCGGATGTGGTCACCGAGAGCGACCAGCGCGAACAGTTGCAGGCCGGTTGGCCGCACATCGCTGACGGGCTCTACCTCGTTCCGCAGGTCATTGAATAGTCTCATGGCGAGCGAATTTCCCGACACCGCCGCCGAGCTCGCAGCGGGCCTCGCCGCGGGTCGTTTTTCGAGCGTCGAACTGACCCGTCACTATCTCGCGCGCATCGAGCGACTCGACGCGACCTTGAACAGCTTCATCACCGTATGCGCGGACCGCGCCCTGGCACAGGCAGCTGCAGCAGATACCCGTCGCGCTGCCGGCACCGCTGGCGCTCTTGACGGCGTGCCGTACGCCAATAAGGACATCTTCTGCACCAACGGCGTACGCACGAGCTGCGGCTCGCACATGCTGGACAATTTCATCGCGCCGTACGACGCCCATGTGGTCGAACGCCTGCACGCTGCCGGGCTCGTCATGCTTGGCAAGACCAACATGGATGAGTTCGCCATGGGGTCCTCGAATGAAACCAGCTACTACGGTCCGGTCCAGAACCCCTGGGACCGGGCTCGCGTGCCAGGTGGTTCATCTGGCGGCTCGGCGACGGCTGTGGCCGCTGGCCTTGCGCCGCTCGCCACCGGCACCGACACCGGCGGATCGATTCGCCAGCCGGCCGCACTGTGCGGTATCAGCGGGCTCAAGCCGACTTACGGGCGCGTCTCGCGCTATGGGATGATCGCCTTTGCCTCGAGCCTCGACCAGGGCGGCCCGATGGCACGCGACGCGCAGGATCTCGCCCTCCTGCTGAATGCCATGGCGGGATTCGACCCGCGCGACTCGACCTCCGTGGCGCGCGCCGACGAAGACTACACGCGCGCAATCGGCACGTCGCTCGACGGCCTGCGAGTCGGCTTGCCGCGCGAATACTTCGGCGCCGATCTCGACCCGCGCATCGGCGACACCATCCATACCGCCGTCGCCGCACTGGAAGCGCGCGGCGCCAGCGTGCACGAGATCTCGTTGCCCAATGCGGCGCTCGCGATACCCGCCTACTACGTGATTGCATCGGCCGAATGCTCGGCCAACCTTTCGCGCTATGACGGCGTGCGCTTCGGCTATCGGTGTGAAGAGCCAAGAGATCTCGAAGACCTCTACTCCCGCTCGCGGGGCGAAGCTTTCGGCGAAGAAGTGAAGCGACGTATCCTGGTCGGGACATATGCGCTTTCATCAGGCTACTACGACGCTTACTACCGCAAGGCGCAGCAGCTGCGCCGGCTGATCAAGCAGGATTTCGTCGATGCCTTTCAGACCATAGACGTCATTGCCGGACCGACCACACCCGGGGTCGCGTTCCCGGCCGGCACCAATGTCGAGGACCCCGTCACCATGTACCTGAGCGACGTCTACACAACCGCGGTGAACCTTGCCGGCCTGCCGGCAATTTCGGTGCCCGCAGGTTTCGTCGACAACCTGCCCGTCGGACTGCAGCTCATTGGCAACTACTTCGACGAAGCACGCCTGCTCGGTGTTGCGCACGCCTACCAGCAGGACAGCGACTGGCACCTGCGTAAGCCACCCGGGACCGACTGAGGTTGATCGCGATGGATTGGGAAGCCGTAATCGGTCTCGAGATTCACGCCCAGCTCGCTACCGCGAGCAAGATGTTCTCTGGTGCTGCTACTGCCTACGGTGCTGCGCCCAACACCCAGGCCTGCGCGGTCGACCTCGGCCTGCCGGGCGTCCTTCCGGTCGTGAACGAGAAGGCGATCGAGATGGCTGTGCGCTTCGGCCTCGCAATCGACGCAAGCATAGCCGAGCGCTCGGTGTTCGCCCGCAAGAACTACTTCTATCCTGACCTCCCGAAGGGCTACCAGATAAGCCAGTATGACCAGCCGATCGTCAGCCGTGGGAAACTCACCATAGACGTCGATGGAGACCAGCGCGAAATCAAGATCACGCGCGCGCACCTGGAGGAAGATGCCGGCAAATCAGTTCATGGTGGAATGCCGGGTGCTTCAGGCATCGATCTCAACCGCGCCGGTACGCCACTGCTCGAGATCGTCTCCGAGCCGGTGATGCACTCGGCGCGCGAAGCGGTGGCGTACATGCGGGAACTGCACAGGCTGGTGCGCTACCTCGAGATCTGCGACGGCAACATGCAGGAAGGCTCGTTTCGCTGTGACGCCAACGTCTCCGTGAGACCACGCGGCGCGCAACAGCTGGGTACGCGTACCGAGATCAAGAACCTCAACTCGTTTCGCTTCGTCGAGCGCGCCATCGAGCACGAGATCGAACGTCAGATCGAAGTGCTCGAAGAGGGCGGCACCATCCGCCAGGAAACACGCCTATACGACGCCGAATCGGACGAGACGCGCACCATGCGCACCAAGGAAGATGCGCACGATTATCGCTATTTTCCCGACCCCGACCTCCTGCCGGTGGAAGTCGACGAAGCTCTCGTCGCGAACATCGCCCAGTCACTCCCCGAGCTGCCGCGCGCCAAGCTCGCCCGCTATACGGCCGGACTCGGCCTGCCGGCCGCCGACGCCGCAGCACTCGTCAACGAACCGCGCACAGCCGCCTGGTTCGAAGCCGCGCTCGCGGCAGGCAAGGCCGATGCAAAAATCCTGGCCAACTGGGTGACCGGTGAACTCTTCGGCGCGCTCAACAAGCACGGCATCGAGATCGACCACGCCCCAATCAGCCCAGCGGCCCTCAACCAGCTCGTGATGCGGATCGCCGACGGCGTGATTTCCGGCAAGATCGCCAAGCAGGTCTTCCAGGCCATGTGGGAAGGCGAAGGCACTCCCGACCAAATCATCGAACAAAAAGGCCTCACCCAGGTCTCGGACACGAGCATCATCGACGCCGCAGTCGCCAGCGTCCTCGCAGAATTCCCGGACCAGGTCGAACAGTACCTGGCCGGAAAAGAAAAGGTCCTGGGCTTCCTCGTCGGCCAGGTCATGAAAAGGACCAAAGGCAAGGCCAACCCGGCGATGGTGAATGAGGCGGTGCGCCGAGAGGTTCGCAAGCTGACGTCATGATTCGTTAATCGATCATCTCCTTGCTGCCCGTAACAGCTCCCCAAGATTCTTCTCGGCTCCCCCACCTGCCAATTACGTGTACAACGCTATCCAGGCACGCTCACGACTCATCGACCTTGGGGCCAGGGGTGGAACCTCCGGCAAGAGACTCCAGAAGCAGTCGACCTAGGTCACGCTCACAACCCGCGTATACCGGGTCGAGGATGTGAGAGTACTATTGCAAATTGAGTAGTCGCGACGTTTTCGTCAGGCCCGCACAATGAGCAAATCAGCCGCTCGGTACCCTTACAACTGCAGCGGCCAGGGCCCGCGCAAGAGCCAAACCAATGACGCCTACCGTGAGTCCTAGAGTCCGCAATGCGGCACCCACCACACTGGGGTACCACACAATAAGCGAAATCAGATAACGAGGTCTACCAGGAGATTACTCCTCACTCGCCTGCCTACGGAGAATTTTTTCCAGATAAGCGACGATCTGAAGCAATGACACTTCCATCACCGACGCCAATTTGGCCAAATTTTCTTTGCGGTTCGATGCAGTCATTTCCTCCCCGCGCTCCAGTATCGAAGACGCGCAGTCCGAAAGCCGAGGTACTCCGCCCGCGTCGCCAAGGCCTACGATCTCATGCAGCACTTGGCGCATTTCCGCGGACACCGTGTCGCCGTCGAGGCACTTCATCCGTGTCCCGGCCTGCGCGAGTTCGCATACAAGTTTCGCGAGTAGTACCACCACAGCTTCCTGGGCTACTCCGCACGCGAGTAATTCCTCCACAAACGCCGGATCGAAATGCTCTGGCGTTCGGCTAGCATGCCCTACGTTTGCCAAGCTCGCCTCATTTTGCCGTCCACTCGAATGCGCAACAAACTTCGCTATTTCGTCGAAGGGTACGGGTTTCGTAAAAATCGAATCAACGCCACAGTCCTTTAGCTGCTCGGCGACGTGCTCCTGACTTTCCCCTGACAGTACCGCCACGCTCGGTACCCGACGACCGGCCCTATTCGCGACAATGTGGCGAATCAGTCTCTCCGAACACTCGTGCGCCAGGAAATAGTCGACAATCACTGAGTCTATGTGTTCACGCTCCAATACTCTTTCGGCGTCAGCCATGATGCGTGCTACGTGAACATTCGCGCCAGCATGCTGAAACAAAATACGTTGGCGCTCCAAGTAGGCTTCGCTATCATCGACCAGGAGTACAGTGATACCTGCCAGCGCTCTTGGCTCCGTGGGTAAAATACCCGCGGGTTGCCAACCACGTGAATTGGTCGCTAGCAAGAACTCAATTGCGCATCTAACGTCTTCGGCGCAGTTCAAGTTGCTTACTGCTACGAGACCAACCTGCGTATCAGCCGCGTCGTTGATCATTCCCGTACTTGCGAGCGAGATCACATGCATATTGCAGCGTTTCGCGTGGGTCAGAACCGCAGGCTGCTCGGTGCAGGATACATCGAAGATGAGAGCTATCTTGCTGCCCCACGATCCAGGGTCGAGTTCAAGGAACGCCTCAGGCGACAAGTAGTGGGTCACACGCGCCATTGAGCATTCCGAGAGCTCAGCTCCTTTAACCTGATCAACACTATTGGACACGATGACGATTTCATCAAGCGCCGGCCCTAGCGACCTGGCCGGCGTTCCTTCACAAGGAACCCTGAGATCGGATACAAACGTGTTTATCTCTGTTCGAAAGAATTTAGCAGACCCTCCTGCCTCAATCAGAAGCCGGCGTGTTATAGCAAGACCCATTCCTGCGCCATGATAAATTGCGGGATCGTAGTTATCGTCGACGATGCGACCTTCTACATAATGGTCGATGGTATTCTCCATCCGGACTCGGAACCTGAGATTTAGTTCTGTAGAACCTTCGATTCCGACACGAACGGTGAATGCTCCGTTCCGCGCGTAACGTAGCGTGTTCGAAAGGGTGTTCGAGATTGCTCTATTAAGTACCCCAGCCGGAATCACAACAGCACTCGAAGCCATCTCGTCGAAAATGAATTGAGTTCGACATTCAATATCAGAGAATCTGATTAAATACCGGCCAAAGACACCAGCTAGCCATGGGCCTACTTGAATGTGTTCCATGGGAAGCCGAACTTCTTTTTGCTCCGTCTTGCTCCAACCTTGGGATCTAGCAATTTCCTCGGTTGTCATTCGCGCCAAGAAGTCTGTTGTGTCCTCAAGCAGTTGAACTTCTCTTGCGGCCTTGGTCGGATCCGAGGATATCGTCGCTGCAAGCACTTCCGTGCTTGCTCTGATCGCTTGCAGTTGTGAGCGCACGTCGTGTGCGAACGCCCGCACTACTTGACTATACTTCGAAGAGTGGAAACGGCGGCTATCGTGAGTTCGCGCTGCACGTACTTGAAGGTAGGAAAAATACAAAGACAGAAACGGGACTCCTAATGCGAACGCTACGCACGTATGTGGTCGACCGCTCCAATATGGATCCCATGACCATAGAGCTAGTATTCCCGCGCTGGCTAACCCGGTTGATAACCATAGGTACGGGTTGCCGAATCGCACCCCGAATCCGTAGGAAATCTGCACAAGGAGGACGTAGAGAAAGTAGCCGGTTTCCGCGGTCAGATGCAGACCTAACACCGAGAAGGCGTTGTCCCCGATCAATGTAGAAACAATGAGCCATTGCGGCAGCGGCACTTCCGTGATGCGTCGTGCGACGAACCAGATTATTGACGCGTATATTGCAAAGGCCAAATAGACGGGGTGGTCGTAGAAGCCAGAGAAGAGAAAGTAGGTTCCCATGAAAGCCGCTACGGCCATTCGGACAAGTGCTTGGTTTTGAAACTCATCCGTTTGGATTGAGCGCTCCGCTTTCGCTTCCTTCGCAAATTCCATTTGCTTCACCTAAGACATGCCGCGTATCCGGGAGAGTCGTGTATCAAAGGACGACCGTGGCAATTTGGATATCATTGATCTGGCGTGTCAAGCAACACCCAGTCTCACACACTTTGGCGACACCCAGATTTGCGCAGTTCCGGGTGGTTGTCAGGTCATCCCTTGCGGCTGGCGAGGGCGTTCTCCAGATCTCTCAGCCGATAGGTCCTCCCCTTGATGTTCATGATGTGGGCGTTGTGCAGCAGGCGGTCGAGGATCGCCGAGCGCGGCTGCCGCGCCCGGCCGTCCTCGGCGCCCGCGGCCTGCCGCCTGAGGTGATAGCGCACCGTGCCCTCGCTCAGTCCCAGTTGCCAGCCGATGGCGCGCCTGGACACGCCCTTGGCTGCTAACGTCTTGATTGTCATCCGTACCTCCAGATTGCTCATCCGTCAGCCGGCTCCCATCAACCCTGGAAGCCGATATCGTGAACCAACCGCCGGTGCGCAAATCTCGATGTCGCCTTAGCGCGAAATTACAGTGTCGCTCTACATGCCGACGCCGGACGGACCCTGGATGAGCAGCGTCTCCTACGCGCGTATCCTGGGGCCGGTCGCCAACGTCTCGATGCGAGAGCGCTGTACCGAAGCCTGGAACGCAAAGTCGACGTCGACCAGCGCAATGCCGGACGGCAGGTTGGAGAGCCGCAGGCTCGTCCGCACCCGCCGCTGGTCACGCCTGTCGAGCTCTGAATGCAGCCACTGGTCGAGGAAGCTGTGCGGCGCTGGTCGCCTGCTTGACCGCCGCGCTCAGCGTCTGCTCCAGCACTGCCGCGGCATGGACCATCCTCAGCGCCTTGAGCTGCTCGCGGCTGCGGTCGATGTTGAGCTTGTGCTTCGTACTCATCGCGTCACCTCGGCGAGAGCCGCATACAGATTGGTCGCACGCTGCGCCAACGGCATCACGGACGCACGCCATTTCTACACCACGTCTCGGGACACGACCGCAGCTACCGTCCGGTCCGCGTAAAAAAAAACCGGGAGCGATGCTCCCGGTTCTCTTCTCGGTCGTTTCGCGTCTGGTCGACGCGTTAGTCTGGCCTATTCGTCGTCGCTAACTGCTTCCTCTGTCACTGGACGATCGACGAGCTCGACGATGGCCATCGGCGCGTTATCACCTGGACGAAAGCCGCACTTCAATATGCGAACGTAACCACCCGGACGCGACTCGTAACGAGGGCCGAGTTCGTTGAACAATTTGGTCACGACGTCGCGGTCGCGCAGGCGTGAGAAGGCAAGGCGACGCTTGGCCACCGAGTCCGACTTCGCCATCGTGATCAGGGGCTCAGCCGTGCGACGGAGTTCCTTCGCCTTGGGCAGCGTGGTTTTGATGATCTCATGACGGAACAGCGACACCGCCATATTGCGGAACATCGCCTTGCGATGCGCACTGTCACGGTTCAGCTGGCGTCCACTGTTTAAGTGTCTCATCGTATGCGGCTCAATAGGTTCGAATTATTCAATGCGGGCTACGGTCAGACTCGTAGAGATTGGCTGGTGGCCAGTTCTCGAGTCGCATACCTAGCGATAGACCACGTGCGGCAAGTACATCCTTGATTTCCGTAAGCGATTTCTTGCCCAGGTTCGGCGTCTTGAGCAGTTCTACTTCGGTGCGCTGTATCAGGTCGCCGATGTAATAAATGCTTTCCGCCTTGAGACAGTTGGCCGATCGTACGGTCAGTTCGAGGTCGTCGATGGAGCGAAGCAGGATTGGGTCGATCTCGACGGAATCACCAGCCGCGGATTCCTGTACATCCTCACTGGTAATGTCTACGAAAACCGCCAGCTGGCTACGCAGAATGCCGGCCGCTTCCTTGACCGCGAACTCCGGATCGATCGTGCCATTGGTTTCGATGGTGAGTATCAGCTTATCCAGGTTCGTCTGCTGTTCGACACGCGCGCTCTGAACCTCATAGGCGCAGCGCCGCACCGGGCTGAAGGACGCGTCGAGCTTGAGGCGGCCGATCGCGTGATCCGCTTCTTCCGGGTTCTCGCGCGCAGTCGAGGGCTGGTACCCGCGACCGCGCTCGACGCGCAGCGTCATGTTGAGTTCGCCGTTGTCGCTCAGCGTCGCGATGTGATAGTCCGGGTCGACGATTTCCACATCGTGATCGAGCACGATGTCGCGAGCCGTCACCACAGATGGGCCGCGCTTGTTCAGCGTGAGCGTGGCCTCATCGCGCGAATGCATATTGATGGCCAGGCCTTTCAGGTTCAGGAGAATGTCGGTCACGTCCTCCTGCACACCTTCGATCGTGGTGTACTCGTGCAGGACGTTCTCGATCTCGACCTCGGTAATTGCGCTGCCGGTCATGGAAGACAACAGCACGCGCCTCAGGGCATTACCCAGAGTGTGGCCGAAACCGCGATTCAGGGGTTCGATCGTTATCTTCGCCGTGCGCGGGTTGACGGCGGAGACGTCAACGATTTTGGGCTTCAATAACTCGTTCAAGGCTGACGCCATATCGGAGTCTCCTTACTCTGGAGAATTACTTCGAATACAACTCGACGACGAGCGATTCATTGATGTCGGCCGGCAGGTCGGCGCGTTCCGGGACGGTCTTGAAGCGCCCCTCCATCTTCTTCGAATCCACTTCGACCCAGTCGGGAAAGCCGAGCTGTTCGGCGATGGCGAGCGAGTCCTGGATGCGTACCTGCTTGCGGGCGCGCTCACGAACAGCCACCACGTCATCCGGTGCCACCTGGTAAGAGGGAATGTTCACGACTTTCCCGTTGACCGTGATGGCCTTGTGACCGACCAGCTGGCGCGCCTCGGCACGGGTTGCACCGAAGCCCATGCGATAAACCACGTTGTCGAGGCGCCGTTCCAGCAGCTGCAGGAGGTTCTCGCCCGTGGCACCCTTCAAGCGCGCCGCTTCCTTGTAATAGTTACGGAACTGGCGCTCGAGCACACCATAGATGAAACGAAGCTTCTGCTTCTCGCGCAGCTGGAGTGCGTAGTCCGACAGCCGGCGCCCGCGCGCGTCGCCGTGCTGACCGGGCGGCTTCTCCATCTGGCATTTCGATTCGATCGGACGTGCGCGACTCTTCAGGCCGAGGTCCATGCCCTGGCGGCGGCTCAGCTTGCATTTGGGGCCAATGTATCGAGCCATCTCTTAAACCCTACGCTTCTTGGGAGGCCGGCATCCGTTGTGCGGAATGGGCGTTACGTCAGTGATGTTGGTAATGCGGAAGCCTGCGTTGTTAAGCGAACGCACGGCCGACTCGCGGCCGGGCCCGGGGCCCTTCACGAAGACATCCAGGTTCTGCATACCGTACTCATCGCGCACGGATGAAAGCTTCTCAGCCGCAACCTGTGCCGCAAATGGCGTGCTCTTTCGTGAGCCGCGGAAGCCGCTGCCGCCAGCGGTTGCCCACGCCAGCGTATTGCCCTGGCGATCGGTGATCGTGATGATCGTGTTGTTGAACGACGCGTGGATGTGTGCAACGCCATCGACGACAGAGCGCTTGGCGCGCTTCTTCGTCCGCGTGGAGGAAGTAGCCATAGTAACGTCCCGAGCTTATCGTTTGACCAGGCGACGAGGACCCTTGCGGGTGCGCGCGTTGGTGCGGGTCTGCTGACCGCGGACCGGCAGGCCGCGACGGTGGCGGATGCCACGGTAGCATCCGAGGTCCATCAGGCGTTTGATGTTCATGCTGACCTCGCGCCGCAGGTCGCCTTCCACCTGGTACTTGCCGACCTCGTTACGGAGGTCGTCGAGCTGACCTTCGGTAAGGTCCTTGACCTGGTCGGTCGGGTTGATTCCCACCGACGCGCAGATATCGCGCGCGCGGGTCGGGCCGATGCCATAAATGGCAGTCAGCGCAATCACCGTGTGTTTGCGGTCCGGGATGTTTACTCCAGCTACGCGAGCCATGCTGATTCCTCTTGGTAATGCCGACTGTCGACCATCAGCCCTGACGCTGCTTGTGGCGTGGGTCCTTGCAGATCACGCGCACGTTTCCCTTGCGGCGGATGATCCTGCAGTTGCGACAGATTCTCTTGACCGATGCCTGAACTTTCATTTTGGTCCTCTCAGATCGCCGTTCAGCGACGTCCGTACCCCTTCAGATTACGCTTTCGCATCAGACCCTCGTATTGATGCGACATCAGGTGGGCCTGAACTTGCGACATGAAGTCCATCACCACAACAACGATGATCAGTAGCGAGGTTCCACCGAAATAAAATGGAACGTTGAGCTGCAGAATGAGGAATTCCGGCAGCAGGCAGACGGCGGTAATGTAGATGGCGCCGGCGACCGTAAGGCGCGTCATCACACCATCGATATAGCGTGCGGTCTGTTCGCCCGGCCTGATTCCCGGGATGAACGCACCGGACTTCTTCAGGTTGTCTGCCATCTCCTTCGGATTGAACACGAGCGCCGTGTAGAAGAAGCAGAAGAAGATAATCGCTGCCGCATACAGCATGACGTAAAGCGGCTGACCTGGCGACAGGGTGGTGCTGAGATCCCGCAGCCAGCCCAGTCCCTCGGCGTTGCCGAACCAACCGGCGATCGTGGCCGGAAACAGGATGATGCTCGAGGCGAAGATCGGCGGAATGACGCCGGCCATGTTGAGCTTGAGCGGCAGATTGGTCGACTGGCCGCCGTACATCTGTCGCCCACGCTGCTGCTTCGCATAATTGACGGTAATGCGGCGTTGAGCACGTTCCACGAAGACCACGAAGCCGGTAACGGCCACCGAGAGGACCAATAGCAGCAGCACCAGGATGATCGAGAGCTCTCCCGTCCGCGAGAGTTCGAATGTTCCGGCGATCGCTTGTGGCAGACCGGCGACGATACCGGCGAAGATGATCATCGAAATTCCATTGCCGATGCCCCGCTCGGTGACCTGCTCGCCAAGCCACATGAGGAACAGTGTTCCCGTCACCAGAGTGGCGACACAGGTGATTTTGAAAGATAGGCCGGGGTCGATCACGAGTTGCATGCCGGCAGTCGTCTGCTGTTCCAGCATGACAGCCACACCAGTTGCCTGAAACAGGCAGAGCACCACGGTGAAATAACGCGTGTACTGGTTGATCTTGCGGCGGCCCGCCTCGCCTTCCTTCTTCAGCTGCTCCAGCTTGGGGTGCACGACGGTGAGCAGCTGAATGATGATGGACGCAGAGATGTACGGCATGATGCCGAGGGCGACGACGGAGAAGCGCTCGAGTGCACCACCCGAAAACATGTTGAACATGTCGAGGATCGAGCCGCGCTGCTGGTCAAACAGGGCGTTCAACGCAATCGGGTTGATGCCCGGCACGGGGATGTGCGTGCAAATGCGGAACACGAGCAGCGCGCCGAGCAGGAACAGGATGCGTTGCCTGAGCTCGGTAAGCTTCGCGAGACCGCCGATCCCGCCCGGTATGCCTTTCGCCGCGGTAGCCACGTTCAGTCTTCCACGCGGCCTCCGGCCGCTTCGATGAGCTCGCGCGCACCGCGCGTGACCCCGAGGCCCTTGATGATTACCGCCTTCTCAATCTTGCCCGAAGCGATCACCTTCACGCGCAGTGTGTTGCCCGTGATGAGACCGGCCGAACGCAGGGCGAGCATATCGATCACCTCCGCGTCGACGCCGTTCAACTCGTGCAGGCGAATCTCGTCGACCAGCCGCGCACCGCGCGAGCGGAAGCCATATTTCGGCAAGCGACGCTGTAGCGGCATCTGGCCGCCTTCGAAACCGACCTTGTGGTAGCCGCCGGCGCGCGATTTCTGGCCCTTGTGGCCCCGACCGGCTGTCTTGCCGAGTCCAGAACCACTGCCGCGACCGACACGTTTGGCTGCCTTCTTCGCGCCGGCGCCCGGCTTGAGAGTATTCAGTCGCATGGTTCAGAGCTCCTGGACGTCGACCATATAGTTGATCTTGGTGATCATCCCGCGATTCTCAGGGGTATCGAGCACTTCAACGGACTGCCCGATCTTGCGCAGTCCGAGCCCCCGGGCACACGCCTGGTGGTTTTCGAGCCTGCCGTTGAGGCTCTTGTTGAGTTGCACGCGCAGCTTCTTGGCGGTCACGATGCTTATCCTCGAATCTCTTCGACGGTCTTGCCGCGCTTGGCAGCCATTTCCTCGGGTGCCGACATCGCCTGCAAGCCATTGATGGTGGCGCGCACGACATTGATCGGGTTGGTGGTACCGATGCACTTGGCCAGCACGTTGTGAACGCCGAGCACCTCGAACACCGCACGCATCGGGCCGCCAGCGATGATCCCGGTACCTTCCGAGGCGGGCTGCATGAAGACCTTGGCCGCGCCATGCTCGCCTATCACGGGGTACTGCAGCGTCGCCCCATTCAGCGCAATCGGCTTCATGTTCTTGCGTGCGTTTTCCATCGCCTTCTGGATTGCCACGGGCACTTCGCGCGCCTTGCCACGACCAAAGCCCACCCGGCCGGCCCCATCGCCCACCACGGTCAGCGCTGAGAAGCCGAAAATACGGCCGCCCTTCACCACTTTGGCGACGCGGTTGACGGTGATCAGTTTCTCCAGGAAGCCTTCCTGGTTGTCCTGACTGTTCAGATTCGCACTCATGGTCTGCGCTACTCCTAGAATTTCAGGCCGCCGTCGCGCGCGGCATCAGCGAGCGCCTTGACCCGCCCGTGGTATTTGAATCCGGAGCGATCGAATGCGACCTCTGTCACCCCGGCTGCCACGGCTCGCTCGGCGACCAGGCGGCCTACCAGCTGAGCAGCAGCGACGTTGCCACCGTGCGCGCCGGATTCGCGAAAGCTCTTCTCGGTGGTGGAAGCCGCAGCGAGCACGGAGGCGCCGTCCTGCGCGATGACCTGGGCGTAGATGTGGCGCGGCGTGCGGTGAATGCACAGGCGCGTCGAACACAAACCCCGGATGTGGGCCCGGGTCTTGCGACCACGCCGAATACGCGAACCTTTCTTGTCCATCGCAGTACTCAATTTTTCTTGGCTTCTTTCTTCATGATCTGTTCGCCGCGATAGCGAACACCCTTGCCCTTGTAGGGCTCCGGTCGCCGATAGGCGCGGATATTGGCGGCCACCTGACCGACCTGCTGCTTGTCGATACCGCGCACGACGATCTCGGTTTGCGTCGGGCACTCGATGCTGATGCCATCAGGGATGGCAAATGCGACCGGGTGCGAGTATCCCAGCGAGAGGTTGAGGTTCTGCCCCTGGATCTGCGCACGGTATCCGACGCCTACGATGTCCAGCCGGCGTTCGAAGCCATCGGAAACGCCGGTAACCATGTTCTGCAGCAGGGCCCGAGTGGTCCCGGAAAGAGCCACGGCAGGCTGCGATTCGTCATTCGGGCTCACCTTCAGTTCACCCGCTTCGACATTGACGGACACGAGCGCGTGAACCACGTGCGTCAGTGTCCCCTTGGAGCCTTTGACGGTGACCTCCCGGTCCGCCACGGAAACGTCGACGCCTTGCGGCAGAACGACGGGTGCTTTACCGATACGTGACATGTTCGCTGGCCTTAGTAGACGGAGCAGACGACTTCGCCGCCGATACCCTGAGCACGGGCTTCGCGGTCGCTCATCAGCCCCTTGGAGGTAGAGATGATTGCCACGCCGAGCCCGCCGACTACCGAGGGCAATTCGTCCTTGGTCCGATAGACGCGCAGCCCCGGGCGACTGACACGCTGAATGCGCTCGATGACCGGCCTACCCTGGTAATACTTCAGCTGGATACGAAGTTCGCGTGCGGCGCCATCACCATCGACTCGATAGTCGATGATGTAACCCTCCTTCTTGAGAACCTCGGCGATCGCCGCTTTCTTGCCCGATGCGGGCATGACAACTTCGCGCTTGGAGCGTTCCTGCGCGTTGCGCACTCGCGTCAGCATGTCGCTGATGGGATCCTGCATGCTCATGGTTTGGCTACCCTATCCTCTTACCAGCTTGCCTTGACCAGGCCGGGCACGTGGCCTTGCATAGCAAGCCGACGCAATTCGTTACGGCCGAGACCGAATTTCCGGTAGTACCCGTGCGGCCGACCGGTAAGACGGCAGCGATTGCGCATGCGCACCGGGCTGGAGTCGCGCGGCAGCTTCTGCAGGCGACGGCGTGCGTCTTCGCGCTCGTCGTAGGAGCGCTCATCGTTCTTGATGATCGCCTTTAGCTCCGCCCGCTTGGCGGCATACTTCTTCGCCAGCTTCGCGCGCTTGATCTCGCGATTGATCATGGATTTCTTTGCCATGCCTCGGCCTCTAGCTTCTGAGCGGGAACTTGAAGGCCTCGAGCAGGGCGCGCCCTTCCTCGTCGGTCTTCGCGGTGGTGGTAATACAGATATCGAGTCCCCGCAGCGCGTCAATCTTGTCGTAATCGATTTCCGGGAAGATGATCTGCTCGCGCACACCCATGCTGTAATTTCCCTGGCCATCGAACGAGCGCGAATTGAGACCACGGAAATCGCGAATGCGCGGGATCGCGATATTGATGAGGCGGTCGAGAAACTCGTACATGCGCTCGCGGCGCAGCGTCACCTTGACCCCGATGGGCCAACCGTCGCGGATCTTGAAGCCGGCGATCGACTTGCGTGCGAGCGTGACTATCGGCTGCTGGCCGGAAATCAGACGCATGTCGCTGGTCGCATGTTCGATCACTTTCTTGTCACCGACGGCCTCACCCAGCCCCATGTTCAAGGTGATCTTCGTAATCTTCGGGATCTGCATCGCGCTACCGTACTGGAACTTGTCCATCAGTTCCTTGGTGACGGTCTCCCGGTAGTACTGTTCTAGTCTGGTCATCTGTCGAAACCTCGGGGCTACGCGTCTACGACTTCGCCGTTGGACTTGAAGTAGCGGACCTTGCGGCCGTCATCCAGCACGCGGTAGCCCACGCGGTCCGGCTTCTGCGTGACCGGGTTGAACAGCGCCACGTTGGACACCTGAATAGGTGCTTCCTTCTCGATGATTCCACCGGGAGTTCCCATTTGCGGATTCGGCTTGGTGTGCCGCTTGACCATGTTGACGCCCTCGACCACCACGCGCTGGTCGGGATAGACGCGCATCACGGTTCCCCGCTTGCCCTTGTCGCGGCCAGTGAGGACGTACACCTGGTCGCCTTTTCGTACCTTGCTCATTTCAGTGCTCTCGGCCTGCAGGGGCTCACAATACTTCGGGTGCCAGGGAGACGATGCGCATGAACTTCTCGCCGCGCAGTTCCCTGGTCACCGGCCCGAAGATACGGGTGCCAACCGGATTGAGCTGCTTGTCGAGCAGGACGGCGGCGTTGCCGTCGAAGCGGATCAGCGAACCGTCAGGACGCCGCACCCCCTTGCGCGTGCGAACCACGACCGCGTTGAACACGTCGCCTTTCTTCACCTTGCCACGCGGAATCGCTTCCTTGACCGTAACTTTGATGACATCGCCGATGTTGGCGTAGCGACGCTTCGAACCGCCCAGCACCTTGATGCACATCAGGCGTCGTGCACCACTGTTGTCCGCGGCGTCGAGCATGCTTTGCATCTGAATCATAGTTAACTCCGAAACTCTCGCTGTTCGATCGTTTAGAGCTGAGTCGCGCGCTCGATCACACGCTGCAACCGCCAGCTTTTGTTCTTCGAGAGCGGGCGACATTCCTCAATCGCCACGGTATCGCCCTCTTTGCATTCGTTGTTCTCGTCGTGCGCCATCAGCTTGGTCGACTTGCGCACGTACTTGCGGTACAGCGGGTGTTCGACACGGCGCTCGATGAGCACGGTGATGGTCTTCTCCATGCGGTTGCTGACGACCTGGCCGATCAGCGTTCGGGGCTGTTTCGCTTGCTCGTTCATGCGGCCTTGCCTTGACGGCGCTCCTCGAGAATGGTCTTGATGCGGGCGATGTCCTTACGAGCTTCGCGAACGTCGCTCGACCGGGCGGGCTGGCCGAAACCTGCCTGCATGCGCATGTTGAACTGCTTCCGCCGGAGTTCCAGGAGCAGCGTCTTCAATTCGTCGTCGCTCTTAGCGCGTAGATCGTTCGGTTTCATCACAGCACCGTCCGCGTGGCGAAAGTGGTAAGTACCGGGAGTTTGGCGCTGGCAAGTCGCATCGCCTCGCGGGCAACCTCTTCGGTCACACCTTCCATCTCGTAGAGCACGGTGCCCGGCTTGACCTGTGCTACCCAGTACTCCACGTTACCCTTGCCCTTGCCCTGGCGTACTTCCAGTGGCTTCTTGGAAATCGGCTTGTCGGGAAAGACCCGAATCCAGATCTTCGCGCCGCGCTTTACGTGGCGAGTAATCGCTCGGCGAGCCGCCTCGATCTGTCGCGCGGTTACGCGGCCGCCCGAGGTCGCCTTGAGCGCGTACTCGCCGAAGCTGACGCGATTGCCGCGCTGCGCGAGACCGCGGTTGCGGCCTTTCTGCTGCTTGCGGAACTTCGTGTTTTTCGGTTGCAACATGATTCAGCATTCCTCGATGGGGCGTGGCCTCAGGCCGCGCTCGGCTCGGATTCTTCCTGCTCGGGCTCGTCGTGCCGGCTGACGATCTCGCCCTTGAAGATCCATACCTTCACACCGATGACCCCGTAGGTCGTGTTGGCCTCGGCGAAACCGTAATCGATATCCGCGCGCAGCGTGTGCAAAGGCACGCGACCTTCGCGGTACCACTCGGAGCGCGCGATCTCAGCGCCATTCAACCGTCCGGCCACGTTGATCTTGATGCCCTCTGCGCCGAGGCGCATGGAATTGGATACCGCCCGCTTCATCGCGCGGCGGAACATGATGCGACGCTCGAGCTGTTGCGCGACGGATTCGGCAACCAGATAGGCGTCCAGCTCAGGTTTGCGAATCTCCTCAACGCTGATATGAGCGGGTACGCCCATCAGCTTCGATACTTCCTTACGCAGCGCCTCGATGTCTTCGCCCTTCTTTCCAATGACGATGCCGGGGCGGGCGGTGTGGATCACAATGCGCGCGTTGTTCGCCGGCCGCTCAATCTGGATCCGACTGACCGATGCGTGCGACAGCTTCTTGCGCAGGAACTTGCGCACGGCCAAATCGAGATTGAGGTAGTCGGCATACTGCTTGCTGTCGACGTACCAGGTGGACGTCCAGTCCTTGACGATCCCGAGGCGAATTCCGTACGGATGTACTTTCTGTCCCATGGCTTACTGTCCCGTTTCCTCGACCATCACGGTGACGTGACTGGTGCGCTTGAGAATCTTGGCGGCACGCCCGCGCGCGCGGGCACGCCAGCGCTTCATGGTCGGGCCTTCGTCTACTGAAATATGGCTGACCTTCAGTTCATCGACGTCCGCGCCATCGTTGTGCTCGGCGTTGGCAATCGCCGACTCGAGCACCTTGCGAATGAGGTGCGCGGCTTTCTTATTGCTGAACGTGAGCACGTTGATCGCCTGCTCCACGGGTAGCCCGCGGACCTGGTCGGCCACGAGACGCATCTTCTGCGCTGCGATTCTCGCGTTCCTGAGTTTTGCTACGGTCGCCATTTGTCTGTTCTACCTGCGCCTGAGGCGGTTATCGGGATTTCTTGTCCGCTACGTGACCGCGGAAGGTACGCGTCGGCGCGAACTCGCCGAGCTTGTGTCCCACCATGTTCTCGCTGACGTAGACCGGCATATGCTGCCGCCCGTTATGCACGGCAATCGTGAGGCCGACCATGTCCGGCATGATCATCGAGCGGCGGGACCAGGTCTTGACCGGACGCTTGTCGTTCTTGGCGCGCGCCTCGTCAATTTTCTTCACCAGATGGTGATCGACGAACGGACCCTTCTTTACCGAACGCGGCATGGCTTCCTCCGCACCTTATCGCTTGTTGCGCCGACGCACGATCATGTCGTCGGTACGTTTGTTATGGCGTGTCTTGTGACCCTTGGTCGGGACACCCCACGGGCTGACCGGATGGCGGCCGCCGGATGTACGTCCCTCACCACCGCCGTGCGGATGATCGACCGGGTTCATGGCGACACCGCGCACTGTCGGACGGACCCCGCGCCAGCGCTTCGCGCCCGCCTTGCCGAGTGACCGCAGCGAGTGTTCCTGGTTGCCGACTTCGCCCAACGTCGCGCGGCACTCGATCGGAACCTTGCGCATCTCACCCGAGCGCAGGCGCAGCGTTGCGTGTGATCCTTCGCGTGCGACGTACTGGATGCTCGCACCGGCGCTGCGCCCGATCTGCGCCCCACGACCAGGCTTGAGCTCGACGCAATGAATCAACGAGCCGACTGGAACATTGCGCAGCGGCAGGCAGTTACCGGCCTGGATTGGGGCATCGGCGCCAGAGCGCAATACGCTGCCCGCCTGCACGCCGCGCGGCGCGATGATATAGCGACGCTCGCCGTCAGCGTAGAGCAGGAGCGCGATGTGAGCCGACCGGTTCGGATCGTACTCGATGCGCTCGACGCGCGCGTCGATACCGTCCTTGTTGCGCTTGAAGTCGATGACGCGGTAGCGCTGCTTGTGACCGCCGCCGCGGTGACGCACCGTGATGCGACCCTGGTTGTTTCGACCCGACTTCCGCGCCTTCTTCTCCAACAAGGGCTCGTAGGGAGCCCCCTTGTGGAGGTCGGGAGTCTTGACCGTGACGACGCCACGGCGGCCGGGCGAAGTCGGTTTTGCTTTGATTAATGCCATGTCTGGACCCTGCCCTTACTCGCCACCGGTGAAATCAATCTCGTGGCCTTCCTTGAGCTTCACGAAGGCCTTCTTCCAGGCGTTGTGAAATCCCGGGCGGTTGCGGAAGCGGCGCATCTTGGGACGCACGACGGATGTCGTCACCGCTTCTACTTCGACCTTGAACAGGTGCTCGACGGCGGCCTTGATCTCGGGCTTGGTCGCGTCGGTCAGCACCTTGAACATGTACTGGCGGTCCAGCTCCTGCGCCCGCGCGCCCTTCTCGGTCACCTTGGGCTCGACGAGCACTTGCAGCAGTCGTTCCTGATTCATTGCAGCATTGCCTCCAGGTCGGCCAGCGCCGGCTGGGTGATGACCACGTGGTCGAAGGACACGAGCAACACCGGATCGATTGCGCCAACTTCGACGAGGCCGACGTTGGGCACATTGCGTGCTGCCAGAAACAGGTTGTCACCGAGTTCCTTGCACACGATCAGCACGTTATTCACGCCGAGCTTCGCGAGCGCATCGATGGCCAGCTTGGTCTTGGGCTGCTCGAGCGCGAAATCATCGACGACGACCAACCGCTCCTGTCGCACCAGCTCGGAGAGGATCGAGCGCAGCGCGCTGCGATACATCTTGCGGTTGACCTTCTGCTCGTAGTTACGCGGGCGAGCCGCGAAGGCACGACCACCGCCACGCCAGATTGGACCGCGCGTGGTACCGGCGCGCGCGCGGCCGGTGCCTTTCTGGCGCCACGGCTTCTGGCCGCCACCGGCAACCTCCGAACGGGTCTTCTGAGCCTTGGTGCCGGCACGTGCCGCCGCGAGATAGGCCGTCACGACTTGGTGCACGAGCGGCTCATTGAAATCGCGCCCGAAAACAGCATCCGATACCGCGACCTGGCCGCCGGCGCCCTGGTTGATCGTCTTGAGTTGTAATTCCATCGTAGTCACTGACCTTTGCGGGTCTTGGCGGCTGGTCGAATGACGACCTGGCCGCCCTTTGCCCCGGGGACCGCGCCCTTAACGAGTACGAGGTTGCGCTCAACGTCGACGCGCACTACCTCGAGGCCCTGAATGGTGCGCTGCTTGTCACCCATGTGTCCGGCCATCTTCTTGCCTTTGAATACGCGGCCGGGTGTCTGGCACTGACCGATCGAACCAGGCACGCGGTGCGAGATCGAGTTGCCGTGCGTGGCATCCTGCGATTTGAAGTTATGGCGCTTGATGGTGCCCGCGAAGCCCTTGCCGATCGTGATGCCCGTCACGTCGACACGCTGCCCCGCTTCGAACAGGTCGACTTTCAGTTCACTTCCGGTGTCGAGTTCCACTTCCTCGCCATCGGCAAGGCGAAACTCGTACAAGCCGAGTCCTGCCTCCATGCCGGCCTTCTTGTACTCGCCGGCGACCGGGCGCGTGACGCGATTGGGATGCTTCCGGCCGCGCGTCACCTGAATTGCCCGATACCCGTCGCTTTCGACGCTTTTCACACGCGTCACGCGGTTCGGCTCGACCTCCACGACCGTTACCGGGGTCGAAGCGCCGTCTTCGCCGAACACGCGGGTCATGCCGCGCTTGATGCCAACCAGACCGAGGCTCATCGTCTTGCTCTCCAACTCGCCTAGTTCAGCTTGATCTGAACGTCGACACCGGCGGCAAGGTCGAGCTTCATCAGCGCGTCGACGGTCTTGTCGGTCGGATTGACGATGTCAAGCAGTCTCTTGTGGGTACGAATCTCGTACTGGTCCCGCGCGTCCTTGTTGACGTGCGGGGAAATCAGCACGGTGAACCGCTCCTTCTTGGTCGGCAACGGGATCGGACCTTTCACCTGCGCGCCGGTGCGCTTGGCCGTCTCGACGATCTCCTTGGTCGACTGGTCGATCAGCCGATGGTCGAACGCCTTTAGCCGGATTCTGATTACTTGCTGGTTCATCTTGTTTCGTACGTATGCAATTGAGTCTGGGTCCGCTGGGGTGGGCACCGTGCGGCGCTTGCCCGGGCGGCGCGGCTACCCGTCAGCGAGCAGTGCCCGTCACTCGATGATCTTGGAGACGACGCCGGCGCCGACGGTACGGCCACCCTCACGGATGGCGAAGCGCAGGCCTTCCTCCATCGCGATCGGGTTGATCAGCTTCACCGTCACTTTCACGTTGTCGCCAGGCATCACCATCTCGACGCCTTCCGGCAACGACACCGCACCCGTCACGTCCGTCGTGCGGAAGTAGAACTGCGGGCGGTAGTTGCTGAAAAACGGCGTGTGGCGGCCACCCTCTTCCTTCGACAGCACGTAAACCTCCGCCTCGAAGTGCGTGTGCGGGTTCACCGAGCCCGGCTTGCACAGCACCTGCCCGCGCTCCACTTCCTCGCGCTTCGTGCCGCGCAGCAGGACGCCAACGTTGTCACCCGCCTGACCTTCGTCAAGCAACTTGCGGAACATCTCGACGCCCGTGCACGTCGTCTTCTGCGTGGCCTTGATGCCGACAATCTCGACTTCCTCGCCGACGTTGATCTTCCCGCGCTCGATTCGTCCCGTCACCACCGTGCCGCGACCCGAAATCGAGAAAACGTCCTCAATCGGCATCAGGAACGGCTGATCCACAGGTCGCTCCGGAATCGGAATGAAGTCGTCCATTGCCGCTACCAGCTTCTCAATCGACTGCGTGCCTATCTCGCTCTCGTCACCTTCCACAGCCTTCAGCGCGCTGCCGATGATCACCGGCGTGTCGTCGCCCGGGAACTGGTACGAATCCAGCAGCTCCCGCACCTCCATCTCCACCAGTTCCAGAAGCTCCGGATCGTCAACCATGTCCGCCTTGTTCAGGTAGACCACGATCTTCGGAACACCCACCTGGCGCGCCAGCAGAATGTGCTCCCGAGTCTGCGGCATCGGGCCGTCCGCCGCGCTGCACACCAGGATCGCACCATCCATCTGCGCCGCACCCGTGATCATGTTCTTCACGTAGTCCGCGTGCCCGGGGCAGTCAACGTGCGCGTAGTGACGCGTGTCGCTCTCGTA
>JAVJVZ010000027.1:0-67647 GCA_040220855.1 Gammaproteobacteria bacterium
CGCCGCGCTGGTCGCCGCCGCGGCGTCGGCCGGCGTCGACCTGGCCGCTCGCGCAGCGCCGCTCACTGCCGTGACGCTCGGCGCACTCACCGATGACCAACCCTGAGCAGGAGCAGCCGCTGGTTTTCGTGATGGGGCCGACCGGCGCGGGCAAGTCACGCCTCGCACTCGCCGTCGCGGCGCGCCTGCCGGTCGAGATCGTCAGCGTCGATTCCGCGCTCGTCTACCGTGGTCTCGACATCGGCACTGCCAAGCCGACACCGCCCGAGCGCGCCGCGGTCCGCCACCACCTGCTCGATGTCGTCGACGCCGCCGGTCGTTACTCGGCAGCGCAGTTTCGCAGCGACGCACGGACTGCAGTGGCGGCGATCCGCGCCCGTGGTCGGGTGCCGCTGCTGGTCGGCGGTACCGGCCTGTACTTTCGCGCGCTCGAGCACGGCCTGGCCGACCTGCCCGACGCCGACCCGGCCGTGCGTGCCGACCTCGCCGATGACCTCGCGCGACACGGCAGCGCGGCCCTGCACGCGCGTCTCGCCGCGCTCGACCCGGCGGCGGCGGCGCGCATCCATCCGCGCGATCCCCAGCGCATCCTGCGCGCCCTCGAGGTCCACGCGGTGACCGGCCGTGCGCTGACCACGCTGTGGGACGAACGTCGCCTGGCGGGGTTGGCGCAGCCGCCGCACAAGCTGGTCGTGGCGCCGGCGGTGCGTGCCAACCTGCACGCGGCCATCGTGCGCCGCTTCGACCTGATGCTCGCACGCGGTTTCGTCAACGAGGTACGTGCACTTGCCGTGCGCGGCGACCTCGACCCGGCGTGCGCGGCCCTGCGTACCGTCGGCTACCGCGAGGTCTGGCGTCACGTGCACGGCGAACTCGATGGCGCGCAGATGCGCGAGCGAGCCATCGTCGCCACGCGGCAGCTGGCCAAGCGCCAGCTCACCTGGCTGCGCCGTGAGCATGGCGCGCAGTGGTTCGAGCCGGATGCCCCGGCGCTGCTGGACCGCCTGCTGCGCCTGGTCGAGGTGGCGGCGCGTTTTCAAAGCCGGTCGAACTGATCTAGAGTAGCGGAGGGGGACAAGCGCTGATCAGCCTCGCAGGGACAGCGATAGACCCGGCGCGCGCCCGACGCGACCGCCCAGAACAACAACAAGGAGATTGCCATGAGCAAGGGTCAATCTTTGCAGGAACCGTATCTCAATGCCTTGCGCCGGGAACGTATCCCGGTTTCGATTTACCTGGTGAACGGCATCAAGCTCCAGGGTCAGATCGAGTCCTTCGACCAATTCGTCATACTGCTCAAGAATTCCGTCAGCCAGATGGTCTACAAGCACGCTATCTCGACCGTGGTTCCGGCGCGCAACGTGCGCCTGCCACGCGCCGATCAGGGCGAGGACGGTGGTGACGGCAAGGGCGGGGACGACGCGTCCTGATGCGCGCGGGAGGCCGCGGCACACTTGTTTGAGCGGCCCTCTGGCGGCGAGCGCGCACTGCTCGTCCACGTGCAGTTCCCTGGCGACGACGACGAGCGCGCCGAGTTCACCGAGCTGGCGCGCGCCGCGGCGGTCGAGCCGGTGGCAGACATCGTCGCGCGGCGCGACGTGCCCGACCCCAAGTTCTTCGTCGGCACCGGCAAGGTCGAGGAGATCGCGGCCGCCTGCCGTGCCCACGGCGCCGAGGTGGTGTTGTGCAACCACGAGCTGTCGCCCGCGCAGGAACGCAACCTCGAGCGTGCCCTCGAATGCCGCGTGCTGGACCGTACCGGGCTCATCCTCGATATCTTCGCGCAGCGCGCGCGCTCGTTCGAAGGCAAGCTGCAGGTCGAGCTCGCGCAGCTGCAACACCTCTCGACGCGGCTGGTGCGGGGCTGGACCCACCTCGAACGGCAGAAAGGCGGCATCGGCCTGCGTGGTCCCGGCGAGACCCAGCTCGAGACCGATCGTCGCCTGCTCGGCCAGCGCATCAAGCAGATCAACGAGCGTCTCGCCAAGGTCAAGCGCCAGCGCCAGCAGGGCACCCGCGCCAGGCGCCGCGCACAGCTCTCGACAGTGGCGCTGGTTGGCTACACCAACGCCGGCAAGTCGACCCTGTTCAACCGTCTCACCGACACCAGCGTCTACGCCGCCGACCAGCTCTTCGCGACCCTCGACACCACGCTGCGCACACTCGACGTGCCGGGAGAGCACCCGGTCGTCCTGAGCGACACGGTCGGTTTCATCCGCCGCTTGCCGCCGGAACTGGTCGCCGCGTTCGAAACCACGCTCGACGAGACGCGCGACGCCGACCTCCTGCTGCACGTCATCGATGCTGCCGAGGACGAGCGCGAGCAACGTATCGCCGACGTCCACGAAGTGCTCGGGCGCATCGGCGCCGGCAGCGTGCCGACGATCGAAGTCTGTAACAAGATCGACCGCATCCCCGGGCGCGAACCGAGCGTCGAACGCGATGCGAGCGGTCGCGTCACGCGGGTCTGGCTGTCCGCGGTCGACGGCCGCGGGGTACACCTGCTGCTGGCCGCCATCGGCGAGCACCTCGATCGCGCCAAGACGCGCCGCTGGCTGCGCCTGCAGCCGGCGGCAGGGCGACTGCGCGCGATGCTCTTCGAGTGGGGTGCGGTGGTCGACGAGCAGGATCTGCCCGATGGTGGCTGGCTGATCGAGCTGACGCTCGGCGACGCGCGCTGGAACGCGCTCACCGCCGACGACGATTTCGCCCGTTTCGCCAGTGTCGTCGAGGCCGACGGCACGCTCGCCGAGGCGGCGGCACGCGAAGCTGTCCACGCGCCGCTGTGACCCGAGCGCGCGATTGAACAAGCGGGACCTGCCCCGTACAATCCCGCCCTCACGCCCCCGACCTCAACAAGACAAGAGAATTCAATGGCCTGGAATGATCCAGACGGTAACGATCGTGACCCCTGGGGGAATCGGCGCGGCGACCAGGGTCCACCGGATCTGGACGAAGTGGTACGCCGCATGCAGGAGAAGCTGGGCGGCCTGTTCGGGCGCCGTGGCGGCGGCGGTGGTGGCGGCGGCCGGGGCGGCGACACCGCCGCGCTGTGGGTCATTGCCGGGATCGTGTTGTTCGGTGTCCTGGCGTGGAACATGGTCTACCGCATCGATCCCGCCGAGGCCGGCGTCGTGATGCGTTTCGGCAAGTACGTGACCACGCTGCAGCCCGGCCCGCACATCCGACTGCCGCAGCCCATCGAAGAGGTCGTGAAGGTCAACGTCGAGCGCATCCAGACCCTCACCGCCGACGCGGCCATGCTCACCGGCGACGAGAACATCGTCGAGGTCGAGCTCGCGGTGCAGTACCGCGTGCGCGACCCGCAGAAATACCTCTTCGCGATCGCCGATCCGGACGTCTCCGTGCAGCGCGTCACCGAGTCGGCGATCCGCGACATCATCGGCCAGAGCACGCTCGATTTCGTGATCACCGAGGGGCGCGCCGAGATCGCGGTCAGCGCGCAGGCGCTGATCCAGGAAATCCTCGACAACTACAACTCCGGCATCGAGATCTCGAGCGTCAACATGCAGCCAGCCAAGCCGCCGGAAGAAGTCAAGGCCGCCTTCGATGATGCCATCAAGGCGCGCGAGGACGAGCAGCGCAAGATCAACGAGGCCGAGGCCTACCGCAACGAAGTGGTCGAGCGCGCGGCCGGCGAGGCTGCGCGCATCCGGCTCGACGCCGAAGGCTACGAGCAGCGGGTCGTGGCCCAGGCCGAAGGTGAGGCCAAGCGCTTCACCCAGCTGTTGACCGAGTACGAGGAGGCGCCCGAGGTCACGCGCCGCCGCATCTACCTGGAAACCATCGAGGGCGTGATGTCCGAGAGCACCAAGGTCATCATGGACAACGCCGGCGGTTCGAGCCTGATGTACCTGCCGATCGACAAGCTCATCGAAGGTGGGCGCGCACGCTCGCTGCGTGATTCCTCGCGCGACGCGGCGCCGGAGCCGGCCCCCTATAGTCCGACGGTCGAAGACAGCATGCGTGAGCGACGCAGCGGACGTACGCGGGAGGTGCGTTGAGCATGGCTGCCCGTCTCCTCGTCCTGCTCGCAGTCCTGCTCGGACTGGTCTACCTGTGCACCTTCCGGGTCTACGAGTACCAGCACGCCATCCTGTTCCAACTCGGCAAGATCCAGCGCTCCGATTACGACCCGGGCCTGCACTTCCTGATCCCGATCTGGCACAACGTGCGCACCTTCGACAAGCGCCTGCAGACCCTCGATGCCGAGCCGCAGCGCTTCCTCACCGGCGAGAAGAAGGACGTCATCGTCGATTCCTTCGCGCGCTGGCGCATCGACGACGTCGAGCGTTTCTACAAGTCCACCGATGGTGACCCGCGCCGCGCCGGCCTGCTGCTCTACCAGAAGATCAACGACGGCCTGCGCAGTGAGTTCGGCAAGCGCACCGTGCAGGAAGTGGTCTCCGGCGAGCGCGGCAAGATCATGGAGATCGTCACCCGGCTGGCCAACGAGCGCGGCCAGGATCTCGGCATGGAAATCGTCGATGTACGCCTCAAGCGCATCGACCTGCCGGCCGAGGTGTCGAGCAACGTGTACGAGCGCATGCGCTCGGAGCGTGCGCGCGTGGCGCGCGAGTTCCGCGCGCGCGGCGAGAAAGAAGCGATCACCATCCGCGCCGATGCCGATCGCCAGCGCACGATAATCGCGGCCGAGGCCTATCGTGACGCCGAGGAACTGCGCGGTGCGGGTGACGCACGTGCGGCGGACATCTACGCCGATGCGTACACGCGCAACCCGGAGTTCTTCGACTTCTATCGCAGCCTCAATGCCTACAAGTCGAGTTTCCAGGGCAAGGACGACGTCCTCTTGCTCGAACCGGACTCCGATTTCTTCAAGTATTTCGGCAACCCGGGTGGGCGCTAGCCGCGACGCGTACGCCGTCGGCGCGCGCCGCCATCTCCGCCGGCCCGTTTCCTCACCGTGTTGACGGACCTGTTTGCTGCGATAGCTCTCATGCTCGTGTTGGAAGGCATCTCGCCGTTCTTGAGTCCTGCGCGCTTCCGCGAGGCGCTGCAGAGCGCTGCGCGCCTCGACGATCGCGTCCTGCGCCTGCTGGGCCTGGCCAGCATGGTGGCGGGTGTGGCGATACTCTACATGGTGCGCTGAAGATGCACGGTGTGAACCGCTGGTTACTGCCCGATGGCGTCGACGAGGTGTTGCCGCCGCGCGCGCGCGCGCTCGAGGCGCTGCGCCGGCGCCTGCTCGACGTGTGCGAGCGCTGGGGCTACGACCTCGTCATCCCACCCATCGTCGAGTACCTCGATTCACTGCTGTCGGGTATCGGCGAGGATCTCGACCTGCAGACGTTCAAGCTCATCGACCAGGTCACCGGCCGCCTCATGGGCGTGCGCGCAGACATCACGCCGCAGGTCGCGCGCATCGATGCCCACCGCATGCCGACCGACCATCCGCAGCGCCTGTGCTACATCGGCCCCGTGGTGCATACCCTGCCGGACAAGTTCGCCGGCTCGCGCAACCCGCTGCAGATCGGCGCCGAACTCTACGGTCATGCCGGCATCGAGGCCGATGCCGAGGTAATCGCGCTGCTGCTCGAGCTGCTCGCTGCCGCCGAAGTGCCGGATGTCACCATCGAACTCGGTCACATGGGGCTGTTTCACGCCGTCTGTGGCGAAGCCGCGCTCGATGCCGAGCGCGAGTCCCGCGTACTCGAGTGCCTGCTGATGAAGGATGCCAGCGGGCTCGCCGCGGAGCTCGATGCCGCCGGCGTGCGCGGCGCGGTGGCCGAGCACCTGCACGCGCTGATCGAGCTGAACGGTGACATCGACGTGCTCGCGCGTGCGCGCGAACGGCTCGCCGGCGCCGCGCCCGCCGTGATGACCGCGCTCGACGAGGTCGCGCGGCTCGCCGAGGCGCTCGCCGCCTACGCGCCGCGAGCGGCGCTGCATCTCGACTTCGCCGAGCTGCGCGGTTACCGCTACCACACCGGCATCATGTTTGCCGCTTATACGCCGGAAGCGGGGCGCGCAGTGGCCTGGGGCGGGCGCTATGACAACATCGGCAGTTCGTTCGGCCGCGCGCGGTCAGCGACCGGGTTCAGCACCGACCTCAAAACGCTCGCCGCGCTGAGCCAGGCGCAGCGCGTCGAACTCGGCCGCATCCTCGCGCCAGCCGGCGCCGCGGAGAACCTGCTCGCGGCGATTCGCGAGTACCGCACGCTCGGCTACACCGTGGTGCAGGCGCTGCCGGGGCAGCGCGCGAGCGCCGCCGACATGGGCTGCCAGCAGGTGCTCGTCGAGCGCAACGGCGCGTGGCAGGTCGACGACGCGTGACACCTTCTACCGTAATCCTCACCGGGGGCCAGCTTGGGTAAGTCAGTCATCATCATCGGCACGCAGTGGGGCGATGAGGGCAAGGGCAAGGTCGTGGACATGCTCACCGACCGCGTCGACGCGGTGGTGCGCTTCCAGGGCGGCCACAACGCCGGTCACACCGTCGTCATCGACGGCGAAAAGACCGTCCTCCACCTGATCCCGTCGGGCATCCTGCACGACGACGTCGAGTGCCTGATCGGCAACGGCGTGGTGGTGTCGCCGGCGGCGTTGATGGAGGAGATCACGATGCTCGAGGCGCGCGGCGTGCCAGCGCGCGAGCGTCTCGTGCTGAGTGCAGCCTGTCCGCTCATCCTGCCGTACCACGTGGCGCTGGACCAGGCGCGCGAGAAGGCGCGCGGGGCGCAGGCCATCGGCACCACCGGGCGCGGTATCGGGCCGGCCTACGAGGACAAGGCTGCCCGGCGCGGCCTGCGCGTCGGTGACCTGCTGTTCCGCGAACGCTTCGCCGCCAAGCTCGGCGAGGTACTCGATTATCACAACTTCGTGCTCGCCAACTACTACAAGGTCGATACCCTCGATTTCCAGCAGATCCTCGACGAACAGATGGCTTTCGCCGAGGTGCTGGGGCCGATGGTCGGTGATATCACCGAGATGCTCTACCAGCATCATCAACGCGGCGCCAACGTCCTCTACGAAGGCGCCCAGGGCACCCTGCTCGATATCGACCACGGCACCTATCCCTTCGTCACCTCGTCGAATACCACCGCCGGGTTCGCCGCCACCGGCAGCGGCAGCGGGCCGCGCGTCATCGACTACGTGCTCGGCATCACCAAGGCTTACACCACCCGCGTCGGCTCGGGACCGTTTCCGACCGAGCTCTTCGACGAGATGGGTGAGCACCTCGCGCGCCGTGGTCACGAGTTCGGCGCGACCACCGGGCGGCCGCGCCGCTGTGGCTGGTTCGACGCGGTGGCGCTGCGCCGAGCCCAGCAGCTCAACAGTGTATCCGGCCTGTGCGTGACCAAGCTCGACGTCCTCGATGGCCTTGACGAGATACGTATCTGCATCGGCTACGACACGCCGAGCGGACGCCTGCAATCGGTGCCGACCGGTGCCGAACTGCTCGAACAGGTCACGCCGATCTACGAGGAGCTGCCGGGCTGGAAGGAATCGACCGTCGGCATCCGCAGCTGGGATGCGTTGCCGGCGAACGCGCGCAGCTATCTCGAGCGCATCGCCGCAATCGCCGAGACGCCGGTCGACATCATTTCCACCGGGCCCGATCGCGCCGACACCATCGTGATGCGGCACCCGTTCGAATGACACGACGCCCATGAGTGCGCCCGATCCTCTGGCTCGCGTCGCCGAGTGGCTCGCGCACGCGCGCGAGCACGAATCGGCAGAGGACGCCGAGACGATGTCGCTCGCGACCGTCGGCGCCGACGGTCGCCCATCGCTGCGCATGTTGCTGGTCCGCGGACTCGACGCGCGTGGCCTCGTGTTCTACACGAATCTGACCAGCCGTAAGGCGCGCGACATCGCGCACAACCAGCACGTCGCGCTGTGTTTCCACTGGAAGTCGACCGGTCGCCAGATTCGCATCGAAGGGCCGGCCATCCAGGTCGATGATATCGAGGCCGACGCCTATTTCGCCTCGCGCCCGCGCGATTCGCGCATCGGCGCCTGGGCATCCAAGCAATCGAGCCCGCTGGAGGGCCGTTTTCGCCTCGAGCAGCGCGTGGCGCGCTACGCCGCGACCTTCGCCATCGGCCCGGTGCCGCGACCGGAATTCTGGTCGGGGTTCCGCGTCGTTCCCGAGCGCGTGGAATTCTGGGAGAAGCGCCCCTTCCGCCTCCACGAACGTATCCTGTTCGAGCGCGACGGCGATGCCTGGCGCGAGACGCGTCTATACCCCTGACGAGCGCCCGAGCGCCGCCGTAACGCGGCGCGCCGTGCCTCAGCCGGCGTAGCACGCGCGTACGGCATCGGCGCCGGATTGGCCAATCGCCTGGTACTTGCGCCAGAACGCCGCATCGATCGCGCGCAGGCTGGCACGGGTGTCGGCGTTGCGATAGCGGGCCAGATGGCGCGGACCGCCGTTGTAGACCGCGTAGGTCGCACGGGCGAGGGCCTCGAGGTCGCCGGTGGTCTCGTGCTCCTTCTTCGCGATGGCGTAATCGACCAGGTAGTGCACGAGAATCTCGTTGCCGGCGCTGGCGTTGTAGGCGACGTCCGCGGCGAGGCGTTCGAGGTCGTAGATGCCGCGCCATACGTGCTTGTTGACCTGCATCAGGCCGACCGAGCCGGCCTGCGACTGCAGTGGCCGGATTTCACCGCCGCGCTCGACGTACTGGCGCCAGCAGCTCTCCTGCCAGGCGGTGGCACGCACCAGGCGGCGGTAGATCGGGCGGAAGCGCGCCGCCACGTTGTCGCGCGCTTCCTCCGCCGCGATCACCTCGCCGAGCAGGGCGTCGACGCGCGCGAGGTAGGCGTCGAGCGTGTCCGTGCGGGGCAACCAGGCATCGCGCGCGGCGATCGCTGCGTGTGCCGATGGCATCAGCCACTCGAACCATGATGGCACCGCGGCCGCGCCCGGCGCGGGTTCGATCACCGCGGGCGGTGTGGCGGGCAGACCGTAGAGCGCGCGCAGCCCGGGGTCGAGGCGGGTGTCCCAGGCGAGGTCAGCCTCATCGACCTCGGCGACCAGCGCGCGCGCGAGCGCGCGCAGTCCATGGCGGTCGATGCGTACACCGAGGTGACCACCCACACGGTCGAGTGCGACGAGCAGGTCGCCGGCGCTGGTGAAGGCGAGGTAGCGCAGGGCGGTGCCGGTGTCGCCGTCGTCGGCAGCGGATGCCAGTAACGGCGCCAGGCGCTGCCAGGTATCGACGAACAGGGTACGCACGGGGTCGGCGGCGAGCGTGTCGCTGGCGAGCGCGTCGCGCAGGTCGTAGCGCGCCTGTTCGAGGGTCTCGCGCAGCGCGTCGCGCAGCGTCGCGGGCTCGTCGGCGGCAAGCGTCTTGATGGCCCAGGTGGCGAAGGCGTCCCAGGCCTGCCAGCGCGCCTCCCAGGCGGCCAGCTCGGCCGGCGTCGCCGGCGGCGCCGGCGTCGGAGCGCGTTCGTGCGTTGCTGCCGGGAGGTCGAATCCTAGGATGATCTCGAGGCCGTCGGGCCGCCCCGTCGGGGTATGCAGTGCGAAGCTGTCGAGCGCCGCCAGGCGTGCCGCGGGCGCCGCCGCGAGGGTGGTGTCGAGCAGGCGCAGGGCATCGCGCTCGAGCGGTGCGAGGTCGACCGCGACGGCCTCGATACGCGGATGCACCAATTGCTTGACCCAATCCCACAGCACCGTCGGCACGCCCTCCGCCGTGCCTCCGGCATCGAGCAGGCGCGAATCGGTGACACGGAATTCGAGCCGGGTCGGCACACTACCGAAGGCCGCCGTCTCGAGGAGTTCGACCTGGCCGCGCCACGTGAACGGCAGCAGGCAACGCGCGCCGAGCGCCGTGCCACCGCGCGCTTCGATGTCGAGGCGCACACGCATGCGACCGTCGTCGGCCGCGTCGACGCGTGGCCGCGCGGCTACCAGCTCGTTGCAGCCATCGCTGCTGGCCAGGATGCGTGCACTGGTACCGTCTTCGACGAATACGTGCTCGGTGAGCGCGCGCTCGATGACCGCGTAATCGAGCGTGATCGGCAACGCGACCGGCAGCACGGCACCGGGTTCGTCGCCGGCGTCGGCGCGCCTTTCGTTTGCCGGCGTGACACCCGGCTCAGCCGGCGCCGCGAGTACTGGCAGGGCGAGCAGCGCGAGCACGGCGAGCGACGACCACGGACGCGCGCCGCGCGAATGCGAAGTCGCCGGGGGCGGTGTTCCTCGGAGAATGCGCCGGGGCGCAGGTCGCGTGGCAGCGGACATGGGCAGGGTGGGCCTCGAGGCGCGGTTGCGCCGTGGTCAGGCGGGGTCTTGCTCGCGCGCCGCGTAGCCGTAACGCTCGCGAAAGCGGAACACGTCGTCGGCACAGACGTCGATGCAGCGTCCGCAGTTGGTGCAGTCGCCGCTCAACACGAGGCGTGAGCCGTCACCGCGCAGGGCCGGCGTGATCACGTGCGGTTCGGGGCACACCGCGAAGCAGTCACCGCAGTCGGTGCAGGCCTCGCGGTGCTCGGCCGCGATGCGCAGCGGCGAGCTCTGCCCGAGCAGACCGTAGAACGCGCCGACCGGGCACAGGTGTCCGCACCAGCCGCGCCGGCTGACCAGCAGATCAAACAGGAATACCGCCAGCATCACCGTCCAGCCGAGCCCGATGCCGAACACCAGCGCGCGTTGGACCAGCGTCACCGGGTTGACCAGCTCCCACACGATGCCGCCGGTGAGGAGTGCGGCGACCAGACACATCGCCACCAGCCATAGCCGCAGGTTGCGTTGCGGGCGCCAGCCCGGCGGCACCTGCAGCTGCTCGCGGCACCAGTGCGCGAGGTCGGTGATGACGTTGACCGGGCAGACCCAGCTGCAGAACACGCGCCCGCCGACCAGCCAGTAGAACGCTGTGACCAGCAGCGCGCCGAGCGTGGCGGTCAGCGTGACATGGCCGACGGCGAGCAGCGACTGCAGCACGATGAAGGGGTCGGCGAGGGGCACGAGACCGAACCAGGTGCTTGCCGCGAGGTTGCCCTTGGCCCACCACACCCCGGCCCACGGGCCGAGCAGGAACAGGCCGAGCAGGCCGAACTGGGTGGTGCGGCGCGCGAGCAGGAAGCGGTGGCGTCGCCACCACGGGCGCGCCGTCTCGGCGGGAGCGGCGGCAGTCATCGGATCAGGCGATGTCGTGCCCGATGTCATGACGCACGAGCGCGCGCGGGAGCACCTTGATCGCGGCCTCGGGATAGAGGCAGTCGGCCTCGCACTTGCCGCAGCCGGTGCAGTGCTCGCGGTGCACGGTGGGCACGAAATACACCCGCCCGTGCTCCTGCTTCATTTCCATGGTGATGGCATCGTCCTTCACCGGGCAGGCGTTGTAGCACGCCATGCAGCGTCCGACGCCGGTGATCGAGTAGCAGGTGTCGGTGCCGGTGACGACGGCCACGCCCATGTCCGCGGCGCGGATGTCGGTGAGCGATTTGTCGAGCGCGGGCGTCGGGCAGGCAGCGACACAGGGGATGTCCTCACACATCTCGCACGGGATCTCGCGCGCCACGAAATAGGGTGTACCGGTGGCGAGGGGCTCGCCGAAGCGCGCCAGGCGCAGGGTGTCGTAGGGGCAGTCGCGCACGCACAGGCCACAGCGCACGCAGGCGCCGAGGAAGTCGTCCTCGGGCAACGCGCCGGGCGGCCGCAGCGCCGCAACCGGGGTCGACTCGGCCTGCTCGCCGTAGGCGCCGAGCAGCAGGCCGACCAGGCTCACCGAGCCGGCCGCCTGCGCGCCCTGGGCGAGGAAGCGCCGGCGGGTGGCGGAGAACTCGGTTCGGCGGTGTGTGCTCATGGTGACGCATACGCTAGCACAGCGCCCGCCTCGCACAAGCGCGCCGATTGTCGTCAAGTGACGACGACCGGCCTGCACACTGGCCATGGCGTCCCGATCCCGCCCACCGCAATCAGGTACTTGGGCGATTGGCGCAGATCTCGCATGCAGCTCGCGCGGACGCGCCTGCTGCGCGGGAGAGAACCGATGCGAGACTCCAACGCCAAGGCGGAGCGACGGCCGCGACCGCCCTGCGCCCACGTGCTGGCGCGACGCCACGAGGCGTGGCGTCGCTGGCTCGGCGAGGCCCGTCCGCCGCGCCCGCTCAGCGCGCCGGCACCCGCGCCCGGATGACCAGCGCGATGCCGCCGAGCACCGCGCCGCCGGCCACCGCCAGGCGCAGCGTCAGCGGCTCGCCAAGCAGGACAACGCCGCCGAGCGCGGCCAGCACCGGTACGCTGAGTTGCACGGTCGCTGCGGTGCTCGCGGCGAGCGCGGGCAGGGCGCTGTACCAGATGGCGTAGCCGACGCCGGAGGCCAGCGCACCCGAGGCCAGCGCGCAGGCGAGGCCGGCGGCATCGACGCTGATACCGGCATGCCCGAGCGCGGCGAGTGCGAGCGCGAACGGCACCGCGCGCACGAAGTTGCCGCTCGTCACGCGCAGCGGGTCACGCGCCGCGCGGCCACGCAGCGAGTACACGCCCCAGGCCACGCCCGCGGTGAGCATCAACACGGCCGGCGCGGCCGGTGGTGCCGCGGCGCCCGGCAGCAGCAGGCCGACCAGTCCCGCGAGCGCGAGGGCAAGACCGGCCATCTGGATGCCACGGAGGCGCTCCCCGCGCACGAACGCATAGCCGAGCATGGTTGCCTGCACGGCACCGAACAAGAGCAGTGCGCCGAGGCCAGCGGACAGCGCGAGGTACGCCCAGGAGAATGCCGCCGCGTAGACGAACAGGGCGAGCGCCGAGGCCCAGTCACCGGCGCTCGGACCGCGTGCCTGCGCGGCGTCGCGGCGCGTCAGCAGGACCAGCAGCCACAGGGTGAAGGCGCCGGCGCCGAGGCGGATTGCCGTAAAGCTCGCCCAGTCGATGGCGGTGTCACGCAGTGCTACGCGACACAAGAGCGAGTTGCCGGCGAAGGCGACCATGGCCAGCGTCGTCAGCAGCAGCGTACGTGCAGCAGGCATCAGGCCACTCCGGGCCGCGAGCGCGCGGTGAGTCGATGGCTGGCGTGGAATGTCGAAGCAGCGGCTGAGTGGCCGTTCCCGCGGTACATCGATCAGATGCCGTGGCGGGCGCGGAAAGCGGCCACCTCGGCACGCACCTCGGGCGCCAGGCGCGCAGCGTCCACGCGGTCGAAGATGGCGCGCAGCGTTGCGCGTTCGGCCGCGTCGACTACGCCGTCCGCGAGCGCGATGCGCTCCATGAAGGCGAGTTCGCCGGCATCGATGAGATCGTCGTTGGCGAACACGACGAGAAACGCGTAGCGCGCGATGTCATCGGCGCGCGAATCCGGATTCATGGGCCAGTCTCCCCCTGCTGGCGTGCCGCACGGCCGGCGGCGAAGCGGCATTGTAACGTGCCGCGCTGCTACACTCGCGGCCACGGGGGTTGCACACTTTTCGATGGCAGGCTGCAAGGAGGCCTCTTCAGATGTTGAACAATCGCACTGCCCTGGTCACCGGCTCGACCAGCGGCATCGGCCTCGGGATCGCCGAGGAACTCGCCACCGCCGGCGCCAACGTCGTTCTCAACGGCTTCGGTGACCCCGCCGAGATCGATGCCATCGTCGAGCGACTCGACGGTCTCGGTGCCGGGCGTGTCAGCTTCGGTGCTGCCGACATGCGTGACGGCGACGCCGTGCGTACGCTGGTCGAACAGGTCGCCGCCGACCACGGCGGTATCGACATACTCGTCAACAACGCCGGCATCCAGCACGTTGCACCGATCGAGGAGTTCCCGGTCGACAAGTGGAACGACATCCTCGCCATCAACCTGTCCTCGGCCTTTCATGCGAGCGCGGCGGCGGTCCCGCACATGAAACGCGCACGCTTCGGCCGCATCATCATGATGGCGTCCGCGCACGCGTTGGCCGCATCGCCGTTCAAGGCGGCCTACGTCGCTGCCAAGCATGGTATCGCCGGGCTGACCAAGACCATCGCGCTCGAAGTCGCCGAGCATGGTGTGACCTGTAACGCCATCTGCCCAGGCTACGTGTACACGCCACTGGTCGAGCGCCAGATCCCGGATACCGCCAGGGCGCGCGGCATCACCGAGGAGGAGGTCAAGCGCGACGTCCTGCTGGCCGCGCAGCCGACGCGCGAGTTCGTCACCATCGCGCAGGTGGCGAGTCTCGCGCTCTACCTGTGCCGGCCGGAGGCGGCGCAGATCACGGGCACCACGCTTTCCATGGACGGCGGCTGGACCGCCAAGTAGCGGCGCAGCAGGCACGATGTCTCCCCGGCGGGCCGGCGGCCATCGCGGCCGCGTCGGCCGGCGCGAGACTTGTCCTCGCGCGTGTTCAAATCGCGGTGCGAGCGATCTCACTGATGACACGCTCGAGGTGCCTGAGCGTGCGGCAGGGTTCCACGCGGTCGCAGCACGCGCCGAGCTTGCGCATCTCCGAGTCGCCGCTGTTCCATAGTGCGCGCGGCTCGGGATTCAGCCACAGCACGCGGCGCGCGCGCTCGTGGATGCGGCGCAGGGCGCGGTCGCCGGGATCGCTGTAGTTTGAGCGTGCGTCACCGAGGATGAGCACGGTGGTGCGGTGATCGATGTCGTCGAGCGTGAGGCGCTCGAGTTCGGCCAGCGCGCCGCCGTAATCGGTCGCGCCCATGCCCCAGTCGTTCAGCGTGGCACTGATGGCGTCTTCGACAGGGCGCGTCTCGAACAGCGCCGTGACTTCGCCGAGGTGGTTCGAGAACGCGAACGAGCGGACCTTGGGAATCACCTCGCTGACGCTGTAGAGGAACAGCAGCAGGAAGCGCGCGACCTGCGCGACCGAGCCGGAGACGTCGCATACGGCGATGACCTTCGGGCGGTCGACGCGCACGCGCTTCCATACGGTGTCGAACAGCAGGCCGTCGTACTCGATGTTGCGGCGGATGGTGTGGCGGACATCGAGACGCCCGCGGCGCGCTACCCGCCGGCGCCGCGCATGCAGCGATACGAGGCGCTTGGCGAGCTTGCGCACGAGCTCCTGCATGACCTTGAAGTCGCGCATCTCGATGCGCGCCAACGGGGTCTTCTGCAGCACCTCCTCGCGCAGGCGGGTGCCGGCATTGGCCGTGTAGAGCAGCATCTCGCGATCGACCCGTTCGGCGACATTCTCGACCAGCTGCGCCTTCAGCTCGCGCAGACGGGCGGCGCGCGGATCGTCGTCGTCGGCGCGTACCAGCGCATGCAGCAGGTCGTCGACCGCCTCGATACCCATGTCTTCGAGGATGCGTCGCATGTACATGCCGCGTTGGGTGAACAGGCGGATGTTCTGCAGCTGCACGTTGCGCGCGGCGGCGCCGAGCAGGCGTTGCAGGGCGGCGGTGTCGCCGCGCTCGAGCAGCGCGACGAGCTCGCCCTCGGCGCCGCTCTCGCCGCTGCCACCCGCGCTCGCCATCGATTCCGCCGCGGCGTCGTCCGCGGCGGCGGAGGCGTCCGCGTCGGTCGCGCCGCCACCGACGGTGGCGAGCTCGGCGCTGGTGAAGTAGCGGTCGAAGCAGTCGTCGAAGCGCGCCTTGTCGTCGATGCTCTTGGCCAGTACCTGGGCCAGCGCGGTCTTCAGCAGCGCGCGCTCGGCAAAGCCGACCTGCTCGACGGTTGCCGCGGCGTCGATGCTCTCGGCGGTCGACACGCGCACGTCGGCCGCGCGCAGGGCCTTGATGAAGTCGCTGAGAACCTGCGTCACCGGTGCCTCAGCCGCGCACCGCGGCGCGGGTCAGCGCCGGAACCTCGGCATCGACCGCCTCGATGTCGTCCTGGAACTTGAGCAGCACGTTGAGCGTCTGGCGCACGAGCTGGTTGTCGAGTTCGTTGGCGTGCAGCAGCACGAGCGTACGTGCCCAGTCGATGGTCTCACTGACCGCCGGCACCTTCTTGAGATCGAGTCCGCGCAAAGCCTGCACGAAGGCGACCAGCTGGCTGCGTACGCGCGCCTCGAGTTCCGGCACGCGACTCTCGATGATGCGTTGTTCGAGGGCGCTGTCGGGAAACGGGATGTAGAGGTGCAGGCAGCGCCGCTTGAGGGCGTCGCCGATCTCGCGCGTGTTGTTCGAGGTGAGGAATACCAGCGGCGGGTGTTTCGCGCGCACGGTGCCGATTTCGGGAATGGAGATCTGGTAGTCGGCGAGGAGTTCGAGCAGGAACGCCTCGAACTCCTGGTCGGACTTGTCGATCTCGTCGATCAGCAACACTGCGCCGTGCTCGGCCCACAGCGCCTTCAACAACGGCCGCGGTTCGAGGAATTCTTCGTTGAAGAAGGTGTCGTCGAACTCGTGCAGGCGCGCGATCGATTCCTTCAGACCCTCGGCGCCGGCCATGAGGTCGCCGAGCTTCTCCTTGAGCACCTGCGTGTAGAGAAGCTGCTTGCCGTACTTCCATTCGTACAGCGCACGTGCCTCGTCGAGGCCTTCGTAGCACTGCAGGCGGATGAGCGGCTTGTCGAACTGGATGGCGGCGGCCTTGGCGAGCTCGGTCTTGCCGACCCCGGGAGGGCCTTCCACCAGTACCGGCTTGGACAGCGCGCGTGCGAGGTGGACGACGGTCGCAATGGCTTCGCTCGCGATGTAGCCAGACGTCGCGAAACCCCGGCGGAGTTCGTCGATGGCAGTGCGGGCCGGCGAAGTTGCCGCGCCGGTGGATGGCGAATCGGGTGCTGCGCTCACGGGGTCGATGTCCTCCTCGGGTGGGCTGCCGCGACGCCTCGGGTGGCGTCGGCGAGGCATGATAACCGCAGCGCCGGCCCGTCGTGGCCGCGCCTCAGCGCGGCGGGTGGCGGCGCAGCCAGTCGAGCCGACTGGCGAGACGCGCGCGCAGCGCCGCGGGCAAGGTCGGCAGGGCAGCGTAGCGGGCGAGCCGGTCGAGCGACGGGCGTGGCGTTGCGAGCGCCGCGTGGAACTCCGCCACGCTGGGCGCGCCGTCCGCCCGCTCGAGCAGCTCCAGCGCCTCGCCGGCGGCGCAGGCGCCGGGCGTCAGCACACGGTAATACCAACCGGTCAGGCCGGCGCCGGCGACGCAGGCGGCAAGCCCGCGCTGCTCGAAACGCCGGTCGATCTTCCAGCACGGCCGGCGCGGCTGGGTGAGCTGCAGGCGCACCCCGCCGAGGGCATAGACGTCGCCGAGGTGCACGCCATGCTCGTCGAGACCGTGGCTCGTCATGTTCTCGCCGAGCGCGCCCGGTACCAGCAAGGCGGCGACGGCGGGAAAGGCCGCGGCGAGGCGACCATAGTGCTCCGCCGGGTAGTGGTGAACGGCCTTGTCGGGGCCGCCGTGGACCAGGCGGTCGGCCTGGTAGTCGGCGGCGACACCGGCGACCCCGATATGCACCGGCTCGTCGACGGCTGACTTGATCATGCCGCTCGCGGTGCCGTCCGGCAGCGCGGTGCCGCGCCGCCCGCGATAGAGGCCCGAAACGATCACCGTCATCGTCAACTCCCGTGGGCCGGCGTCCGCCGTACGCGCGAATCTGCGAGAATGCGCCGCTGTGTGCAACAACAGGGTACCCGATGAGCTACCGAGCCATTCTGTGGGATTTCGGCGGCGTGTTCACCAGCTCGCCGTTCGAGGCCTTCAACCGCTACGAAGACGAACATGGCCTGCCGCGCGACTTCATCCGTGGCGTCAACGCGGTCAATCACGAGGACAATGCCTGGGCGCGCTTCGAATCGAGCCGTATCGACGAGGCCGAATTCGATCGCCAGTTCCGCGCCGAGACGCGTGCCGCCGGGCACGAGGTGCCGGGGCAGGACGTCATCGCGCTGCTCGGTGGCGAAGTGCGCCCGCGCATGGTCGCGGTCCTCGAGCGGTGCAAGCAGGATTACGCCTGTGTCTGCCTGACCAACAACGTGGCCTCGGCGCGTGGACCCGGCATGGCGCGCAACCCTGCGCAGGCAGCCGCCATGGCGGCGGTGATGGAGAAATTCGATTTCGTCATCGAATCGAGCAAGGAAGGCCTGCGCAAGCCCGATCCGCGCATCTACGCGCTCGCCTGCGAGCGCATGGGAACGGCGCCCGGGGAGGTCGTTTATCTCGACGATCTCGGGGTCAACCTCAAGCCGGCGCGGGCCATTGGCATGACCACCATCAAAGTCGTATCGGAAGAGCAGGCGATCGCCGACCTCGGCGCGGTGCTGGGCCTAGCGCTGCCCGCCTGACCGAAGCTCAGGGGGCGTAGCGCACGAGCAGTCGCTCCAGTTCGTCGAAGTCGACCGGCTTGGTGACATAGGCCTCGAAGCCCGCGGCGAGCATCGCGGCGACGTGCTCCGGGCGCGCGTCCGCCGAGATGGCGACCACCGGGATGCCCGCGGTGGCGGGGTCGGCACGCAGCTCGCGCAACGCCTCGTCGCCCGATTTTCCGGGCAGGTTGAGGTCCATCAGGATCAACGCGGGCGGCTCGCGCACGGCCTGGGCTATGCCTTCCTCGGCGCTTGCGGCGAGCGTCAGCTGCCAGCTCCCCCGCAATGCGAAGTACTTGCTGAGCAGGCGCCCGTTGGCGGCATTGTCCTCGATGTACAGTACGTCCATGCGCATCTCGCTCGGCGCGATCGCGGCGCGCCACGACGGGGGCCGCGCGGCTCGCGTGGCGGCCATGGTTGTCGACGCCGCCCCTGCGCGCGATGATAACGCCCGGGGATGGAGCGACCAAAGCGCGCGATGCCGGCCCCTGGGCGCGCCGGACGTTGAGCTATGAGCGAAGCACGCATCGCGGAACGGCTGCACGACGAGTTCGTGCGCATGCAGTCGCTGTTCGATGCGATACCGACCGCGCTGGCCGTGATCGACGCGACGCGACGCTGCCGTTACGTCAACCGTGCCTTCGCCGATGGGGTCGGCCTGGAGCCCGCTGCCTGTCGCGACCGCTTCGTCGGTGACCTGCTGCCTGCGGCGGTCTGCGCGACCCTCGAGCCGGTCCTCGCCGCGGCACTCGAAGGAACGCCCGACGAGGCGCTGCATGCCGACGACGGCGGCAACAGCCAGGCGTTGCACCTGCGCTGCCGACCGTGGCGCGACGAGCAGGGCGCCGTGCTCGCCGTGCTCGCACTCGAGGGCGAGCTTCCCGCGACGCGTGTCGCGCCACCGGCGCTGGCCAGCGACCTGCTGGCGCTGGTCGACCGCCTGCCGGTATTCATCGGTTATTACGGGCGCGATCACTGCTATCACTTCGTCAATGCGCGCTACGAGCAGTGGTTTCGCCGTCCGCGCGCCTGGTTCATCGGCCGATCGATCGCCTCGGTAATCGGCGCCGAGGCTTATGCCGTGGTTCGCCATCGCGTCGATTGCGCACTGGCAGGCAAGGCGGTCGACTTCGAGTTCGAGCGCGACGAGCCGTACACGGGGCGCCGCCGCGTGCTGCGCGCGAGCCTGGTGCCCGATCGCCGTGGCGACGGCGAGGTGCCCGGCGCCTTCGCCCTGCTCGAGGACGTCACCGAGCAGCGCTCGGCCGAACGGGCCGCGAACCAGGCCCGCTGGGAGAAGGAGGCCATCGCCGATCACCTCCCGGCGCTCGTCGCGTATGTCGACAGTGACCTGCGCTACCGTTATGTCAACCAGCGCTTCCGCGACTGGTACGGCCTGCCGACGAGCTGGTTCGTCGGCCGCCGCGTCGAGGACGTGGTCGGTGCCGAGACCTTCGCCATCACCGGCAAGCTGATGCGCCGTGCACTCGCCGGCGAGGAACTCGCCTTCGACTACCCGCGACGCAACCTGCTGTTCGCCGAGCCCGAGCGCACCCTGCGCGTTCAGCTCGTGCCGGATAACAGCGACGCCGAACCGCGCGGCTTCATCGCGCTGATGCAGGACGTCACCGAAGAAATCGCCGCGGCGCGTGCGCTGCGGCGGGCCGAGCAGGACATCCGGGCACTCATCGACAACATGCCGGCCCTGGTTGCCGCGTGCGACGCGCAACTGCGGCTGGTCTATGGCAACGGGGCCCTGGCCGAATGGCTCGACATGCCGGCCGCGGCGCTCGCCGGGCGCCCTGCGCTGGAGCTGGTTCCAGAAGAACTCCACGCACAGGTGAGCGGCGAGATTGAGCGCGTGCTGCGTGGTGAGACCGTGGTGGTGAGCGAACCGCGCCGGGTGAGGCGACCGGCGACGGGCGCCGTCGGCTACTACGTCGGCACCTACCTGCCGCTGCTCGACGGCGACAGCCAGCGCGGCTTCATGGTGATGATCAACGACGTCACCGAATCGGTGCTGGCGATGCGCGCGGTGCGCGAGCAGCAGGCGCTGCTGCGCCAGGTCACCGAGGGCAGTAGCCAGGGCTTCGTGCTGAGCAATCTCGAGCGCAGCGAAATCTACTATGCGAGCGCCGGGATCCGCCGGCTGTGGCCGCGCGACGTCGACGCGCGCAGCTGGCTGGAGGCGGTCCATCCAGACGATCGGGTCGCGGTGCGGGCAGCGCTCGCCGGCGTCGCGAGCAGCGGTGGTTTCGCCATCGAGTATCGCGTGGTGGGCGACGATGGCAGCATCCGCTGGCTCAATGACAAGGCCGACGTCGTGGTCATGACCGACGGCTCGCCGGCGCGACTGACCAGCGTGTTCAGCGACGTCACCGAGCGCGTGCGCCAGGACGAGCGATTGGAGATCAACCGCCGTCGTCTCGAGCGCGCCCAGGCCGCCGGTCAACTCGGCCTGTGGGAACTCGATCTGCAGTCGGGTGCGCTGTACTGGTCGGAACACATGCGTGCGATGCTGGAGATCCCGCCGCATCTGAACACGCCGACCAGCGACAGCTACCTCGCGCTGGTGCATGCCGATGACCGGGATTACGTGGAGCAGCGCGTCGAGCAGGCGCTCAGCGGCGAGGCCGACTACGACGTCGAGCACCGCGTGGTACTGCCGAGTGGTCGCGAGTGCCACGTACAGTCGCAGGCCTCGGTCGAGCGCGACGCGGCGGGCCAGCCGCTGCGCATGGTCGGGCTGGTGCGGGACATCACCGCGCAGAAGCATGCCGAGGCACGCCTGCGCCAGAGCGAGGCGACGCTGCGCAACATCACCGAGACCATCGACGACGTGTTCTGGTTGATCGAGATCGGGCACCCGGAATCGATGTACGTCAGCCCTGGCTTCGCGAAGCTGTATGGACGCCCCTGCGCGTCGCGCGCAGCCGATGCCGCCGGTTGGCTGGTGTCGGTACACGCGGACGATCGCGAACGCATGGCGCGGCTGTTCGGGCGCCTCGCGCGCGGTGAGGGCTACGCGGCCGAGTACCGTATCCTGCGCCCGGACGGCACTGAGCGCTGGGTCATGGAGCGCGCCCGCCGCGTCGCTACCGGCGAAGACGACGTCATCCTCATCGCCGGGCTGACCACCGACATCACCGAGCGCAAACTGCAGGAAGCGGCGCTCGGCGAGTATGCGCGCCGCCTCGCCGAGGCGCAGGACGTCGGTGGCGCCGCGTTCTGGCAGTTCGAACTCGACAGCCGGCGGGTAACCTGGTCCGGGGACGTCATCCGCATGCTCGGGCTGGGCGACGAGCGCGACTTCAGCGTGCCACTCGAGCGTGTCCTCGAGACCATCCACCCGGACGACCGCGCGATGGTGAGCAGCGCGGTGCGGGCGGCGATCGAAGACGATCATCCCCTGCGCCTCGAGCACCGCGTGATGCTGCCGAGCGGGGAAGTCCGTTATCTCCACGAGCGCGGCCGCATCGAGCGCGATGCCGATGGCAGCGCGGTGCGCCTGCTCGGCATCGTGCAGGACATTACCGAGCGCAAGCAGGCGGAGCTCGCGCTGGCAGCGAGCGAACAGACGCTACGCCAGATCACCGAGAACACGCGCGACGTGTTCTGGCTGATGGACGCGACCAATGCCGAGGTGCTCTATATCGGTCCGGGCTTCGCGCGCGTGTGGGGCGAGCCGGCCGACGCCGGCAACGACGGCGCGCCATGGTTGCGCGGCCTGGTGGAGGAGGACCGCGAGCGCATCCGTCCGCTCCGCGCGCGCATGCTCGCCAGCGGTAACTTCGACGCCAGCTATCGCATCATGCGGCGCGACGGCGAGTTGCGCTGGATCCACACGCGGGCCTTCCCGATCCGCGACGCAGACGGGCGCCTCGAACGCATTGCGGGTTTCGCCGAGGACGTCACGGACGCGCGGCGCGTGGCCGAACTCAAGCGGCTGAAGGAAGAGGCGGACGATGCCAGCCGCACCAAGACCGAGTTCCTCTCGCGCATGAGCCACGAATTGCGCACGCCACTGAACGCCGTGCTGGGCTTCGCGCAACTGCTGCTGCATGCCCACCAGGCGCCGCTGGGCGGCGAACAACGCGAGAACGTCACCGAGATCCTCAATGCCGGCCGTCACCTGCTCGCCATCGTCGACGAGATGCTCGACCTTACCCGCATCGAGCTCGGCAAGCTGCGCATCGAGCCGGCGCCGATGGCACTCGGGCGCATCGTCGCCGAGTGTGTCTCGATGGTGCAATCGCAGGCGCAGGTGCGCGAGATCACCATCGATCGACGCCAGATGCTCGATGGTGACGATCGCGTGTTCGCCGATCGCACGCGCGTGCGCCAGATCCTGCTCAACCTGCTCAGTAACGCGATCAAGTTCAACGTGCGCGGTGGCAGCGTGACGGTGAGCTTGTCTCACGCTACCGGCAACATGCTGCGTGTGCGAGTCACCGACACCGGCCGCGGCCTGACCGGCGACCAGATCGATCGGCTGTTCGTGCCGTTCCAGCGCTTCGAGGCCGAGCGTATCGGCACCGAGGGCACCGGCCTCGGTCTGGCCCTCAGCAAGCAGCTTGCCGAGGCCATGGGTGGCGAGATCGGCGCCGTCAGCGAGCCGGGACGCGGCGCCACCTTCTGGCTGGACCTGCCGCTGGCCTGAGCGCGGCGCCGCTTGCTTGAACGCCTGCGGGGCGTTCGGCATGATACCGCGCACCGGCCTCGTCCCCGCCGTTGATTGCGCAGCCGCCTCGCTGCGCGCGCCTCGAACACGCCACCCGGGCAGGCGCCTGCCTGCCGCCCAGCAGGGATTTTTTTGCGCACCATGGCCGGAGCTAAGAAGACCGAACACGCGATCCTCGTCGTCGAGGACGATGCCGCTCTGCTGCGCTTCGTCGGCCAGGCCCTGCGTGTCGCGGGCTACGATGTCGCCACTGCGCGCAGCGCGGCGGAGGCTCGCGAGCATCTCGAACGGCAGGGATTCGACCTCGCCATCATCGACATCGGCCTGCCGGATGCCGATGGCATGGAGTTCGGGCAGATGCTGATGACCGAGCATGGCGTGCCCTACATCCACCTCACCGGCCAGACCGAGCAGGACACCTACCAGCGCGCGGCACGCAGCGGCGCGTTGACCTACCTGATCAAGCCGGTCGGCATGGAGCAGCTGATTGCCGCCGTCGAGACAGCCGTGTCGCGCTCGAGCGAGATGGGCAAACTGCTGAAATCAGTCGAGCGGCTGTCCTCGGAGTTCGAGGACCGCAAGTCGATCAGTATCGCGGTCGGCATCATCATGGAACGCTTCGGCCTGTCCGACAGCGAAGCCTTCGAGGTGCTGCGCTACGTGGCCCGCAGCCACCAGGAACGCATCGAGATCACGGCCGAGCGCCTGGTCGCCGGCGGCGGCGGACTCAACCTGCTGGTGATGCTCAATCGCTACCTCAGCAAGCTCGATACGACGCCACGTCGCACGCGCAGCTGACGCACGCGGCCGCGCGTGGTGATTGGTGACGCGAACGGGCCTAAAATCGTCGGGCGTGGTCCGTGCGGACGCGCGCAGATCCAACTCGCGGAGTCGCCATGCTCATCTTCCGACAACTCTTCGACGCCGAGTCATCCACCTATACCTACCTGCTGGGTGACTCCACCAGTGGTGAAGCGGTACTGATCGACGCCGTTTTCGAGCAGGTCCAGCGCGATCTCGCGCTCCTGCGCGAGCTCGGCCTCACGCTCCGCCACGTCCTCGATACCCACTGCCACGCCGACCACGTGACCAGCGCCTGGCTGCTGCACGAACGGGCCGGCGCACGCATCGGGATCTCGGCCCGCGCCGGCGTCGAGGGCGCCGACGACTACCTGAAGGACGGCGATCGCGTGCATTTCGGCGCGCGCTGGTTGAGCGTGCGCGAGACGCCGGGTCATACCGATGGCTGCACCACCTTCGTACTCGACGACGAGACCATGGCCTTCACCGGCGATGCGTTGCTGATCCGTTCCTGCGGCCGCACCGATTTCCAGCAGGGCGACCCGGCGCGCCTGTTCGACTCGGTGCGCGGCCGCATCCTGTCGCTGCCGGAGAGCACCTTGCTCTACCCGGCGCACGATTACCGTGGTCTGACCGTGACCAGCGTCGCCGAGGAGAAGCGTTACAACCCGCGTCTCGGCGGCGACATTGCCGAAGCCGATTTCGTCGGCTACATGAATCACCTCGGGCTGGCCCACCCGAAGAAGATCGATGTCGCGGTGCCGGCCAACCTGCGCTGCGGGCGCCCGGTCGATGGGGAACTGCCACCGGAGGCGCCGACCTGGGCGCCGCTGCGTTACACCTTCGCCGGCATCTGGGAAGTCGAGCCGCAGTGGCTGGAGGAGAGCGGTGACGCGGTGCAGATCATCGACGTGCGCGAGCGCGACGAATTCGACGGGCCGCTCGGCCACGTCGCCGGCGCGCGCCTGGTGCCGCTCGGCGAGGTCTCCGAGCGTCTCGCCGACATCCAACGCGACCGTCCGGTGGTGACCGTGTGCCGTGCCGGCGGACGTTCCGCGCAGGCTACCGTACTGCTCAAGCGCGCCGGCTTCGAGCAGGTCGCGAACCTTGCCGGTGGCATGCTGCGCTGGCGCGCCGAGGGCTACCCCGTCGAAGGCGGCTCCGCCGCCTGAGCGGTCGCGTTATCATCATGCCCGCACGGGCGCCTGCGGCCGACCGGCCGGCAGCGCGCCGTCATCCAACCATGCCCCGGACACCAATCACCCGATGAAGATCGATACCCTGATGTCGGCCGCCGCGCCGGCCGCCGTTGCCGCGCAGGCGCGCGAACTCGAATCCCGCGGTTTCGACTGCGTGTGGACCTTCGAGGCGCAGCACGATGCCTTCCTGCCACTCGCCCATGCCGCCGCTGCCACCTCGCGGCTGGAAATCGGCACCAACATCGCGGTCGCCTTCGCGCGCTCACCGTTCTCGATGGCGCAGATTGCGTGGGACCTGCAACGCGACTCTCAGGGCCGCTTCCGCCTCGGGCTCGGCACCCAGGTGCGCGCCCACGTCGAGCGCCGCTTCTCGATGCCCTTCGATCATCCCGCCGCCCGCGTGACCGACTACATCCGCTGCGTGCGCGCCGTGTGGGACACCTTCCAGAATGATTCGCGGCCCGATTACGAGGGGCCGTTCTACCGCTTCAAGGTCATCAACCCGTTCTTCAACGCGGGCCCTATCGAGCATCCACGCATCCCCATCTACCTGGCCGGCGTCAATCCGCGCATGTGCCGCGCCGCGGGCGAGGTCGCCGATGGCTTCCACGTCCACCCCATGCACTCGGCCGGTTACCTGCGCGACGTGGTGCGCCCGGCGCTCGACGAAGGCGCGCGCACCAGCGGCCGCACGGTTGCCGACCTCGAACTCTACTCGCCGGTCTTCGTGATCACCGGCGAGACCCAGGCCGAGATGGACGCGATGGAGCAGGCGGTGCGCCGCCAGGCTGCCTTCTACGGTTCGACGCCGAGCTATGCCGCGGTCCTCGAGTACCACGGCCACGGCGCACTCTCGCGCACGCTGAACGGGCTCATGCGCGAGGGCCGTATGGACGAGATGGCCGCCGCCGTGCCCGAGGACCTGCTCGAGCACATCGCCATCATCGACAAGCCGGGCGCCATCGGCGCACGCCTGCGCGAGCGCTACGCGGGCCTGCTCGACCGCGTGTCGCTCTACGCGACGATGGGCGGTGACGGCACGTTCGACCGTTGGGACGAGCTGATCGCCGCGATCCACGCGGACTGATCACTGTTCCTCAGGGAAGAGGAACGCCGCGCGTGGCGCGGACGTTCCTCGCCACCGGCCAGGGGCGTCGCCGTCCGACCGCTGTCAGCTCGCGCGACGCTGACGGATACGCAGTCCTGCGAGTCCGAACGCCACTAGGGCCAGACTCATCGGCTCGGGGACGTCGTTGTCCCCGTTACCGCCGCCCTCGCCGTCGAGCTTGAGGCTGCCGGCCCCGTTCCTGCCGACGTTTTGCATCCGCACGTAGGCCGCCGTGACGTTGTTGACCTGGATGCTATCCGCGAAGTCAAGGAGGAGGATGGCTTCGGTGAAGTAGGTGTCGTTGTTTCCGCCCGGCAGACCCGCCGTTGCGGCGGGATTGTAAAGCGCGCCATCCACCCCGTTCTGGACCTGTGGCAGGAAATCGAAGGTGACACCCGCCTGGGTCGTGTTCATGACCCAGTCGCAGCCGGCACAGCCCGATGAGGCGCCGATGACGACGGTGTTGTTGCTGGTGTCTTTGGCCTGGAGCGACCAGTTCTCGAGACTCGCCAGATTCAGATCCGGAACGAAGTCGAACCCGAAGCCGACGATTCCCGGCGAGTTGACCCCGCTGCCGTTGAGCAGCGCGGTCGGGGACGTGTTGTGCAGGCTGATCTTTACTTCATTGCCGGTCGGCGTGCCGCCGGACAGGTCGAAAGCCATCGCCGCGGCACCCGCGCCGCCGGAAGCTTCTCCGTAAAAATTGAAATTGATGGCTGCCTGCGTACCGGCGCTGGCCACGGTGAGTAGCAGGGCGAGCCCGAGGCTCTTGGCGGGGCGATGTAAACCGGATGTGCGTATCACGGGCGGCTCCTCGACGAGGTCGTTTCGATTAATGAGTCGTATCGCAAAATGTGTACCACGTTCCCAATTCACGGGCCGAGATACGTCAATTCATTGAATTTAAGACTCTTTTTTTTTTGGGCCTTCGCAAGGCGGCGCGGCTCAGCCGTCGCCAAGTGTCAATTCCGTTGACACTGAACTCCTCGATTCTCCCGCGCTATGACGCGCGACTTTTTCAAATTGTACGCGATACGCGCTAGCCGACGGTTTCACATGATGGCTACTGGAGTGCAGCAGTGAACGATGAGTGGTCGGCAGCGAAACGCTCGAAAGGATCCGAGAAGGAATAGGAAAACGCACCGGATGTCGCTATTTGCCGCGCAATTCACGCCCGAGTGGGTACGACCGACAGGCTCTCGCTGTCGCCGTATCTGGTACGACCCAGCGCCCTGTACGCGCGGTGAGGCGCGCTGCGCGCGGCGGGCGGGCTAGCTGCTCGACAGCGAGTCGGGTCGCGTAGTGGGCTGGGACGAGTCCGGTCGGGCTGTAAAAATCGTAATAAGCCGTCGCTTGGGCAGCCGGGCGGCGCGGGGGCCGTGGGCGGCCTCGCTAGGGTGCTACGCGCTGTGCCCCGTTGTCCGGCCCAGTCAGGCATCCGGCGCGCTCGTTCCGCGTCCAACGCGGAGACGCGCTGGCGTCGAGCCGTTGCCCTTGCGCAGCTGGCTACCCGCGTTACGCTGAACCGCCCACGGCGGGCGCTGTGCGCTTCGCGACGAGGCCTCCATTCAGCGGGCCGCGCCGCTCTCCAGCGCCAGTTCCTCGCCTAGCGTGACCGCAGCGTTGCGTTCCGGGAACGCCTCGAAATCGACCAGCAGCGCTTCGAGAACTTCGCGTGCCTCGTCGTCGCGACCCAGCTTGGCCAGCGCAACTGCCAGGTGGTACTGATTGGACGGCGTGGCGCCAGCGCGCGCCACCGCTTCGCGGATGAGCGCGAGGCCGGCCTCGGGGTCTTCGAAGCGCACGCGCGCCCAGCCGTAGGTATCGAGAATGTCAGCGGACTGGGGTGCGAGTTCGTGTGCTGCGCGGGCCTCCTCGAGTCCCTCCTCGTTGCCCCGTTCGATGAGCAACCAGGCGAGATTGTTGCGGACCTCGGCGCTGTCGGGATGGGCCGCAGCGAGTTCCCGCAGGAGCGGCTCGGCGCGCTCGAGGTCCCCCGTGTAGAGATAGGTAGCGGCGAGAGCGTGACGGATTCGTGTGTCGTCGGGATGCGTTTCCAGCCAGTCGGTCAGAATGGCGACGGCACCCTCGCTGTCCCCCGCCGCGAGACGGCTGCGCTGGATGCGCTCGACCAACGCGGCGTCGGGCTTGCGCCGCGCGGCCGCGGCATACGCGTCAGCCGCCGCGCCGTGCCGGCCGAGCCGCGTGAGGATCTCTCCGCGCAGGAACTCGCGCAGCCCCGGCGCTTCGGTCGTGCCTGCCACGGTCTCCGCGACCTCGAGAGCCTCCTCGTACCTGCCCTCGGCAACGTACAAGCGGATCAGGTCGACGACGACGCCCGCATCGTCGGGCGCGGCATCGCGCGCCTTGCTCAAGGTGACGCGCGCACCATCCGTGTCGCGCAGGTCGAGCTGCGCATTGGCGAGTTGGCGGAGCATGGCGATATCGTAACCGGCGAAGCGCGTACATCGCCTGTAGACCACGCGCGCGCGGTCCGGTTGCCCCTTCAGTGCGAGCAGGCGCGCGTAGGCCATCTGCGCAGCGAAGGTCTCGGGGTGCTGCGCAGCGAGATCCGATGCAACCGTCATCGCTTCGTCGAGGCGTCCCGTCGCAACGTAAAGCTGCAAGAGGCTGAGCACTTCGGACAGCGCACCGACATCGCTGACTCGCGCTTTCTCCAGCCAGCGGATGGCGCCGGACGTATCGCCCTGCGCCATGGCTACACGGGCGAGGCCACTGAGCGCGGCAAGATTCACGCTCTCACGATCGAGCACACCCAGGTAGCGCGTGGCCGCCTCGGCCAGGCGGCCGCTCTGGAGATCGAGCTGGGCCAGTCGCAAAGCCGCGGCAGTGAAAGAGGGATCGGCGGCGAGCGCCGCTTCGAAGCGGGCACGCGCGCCATCGGGCTCGCCCTGCTCGAACTCGAGGGCGCCGAGCAGGGTCAGCGCGGCAGGGTCGTTCGGGTGCTCGCGGACGAGTTCTTCGGCGAGCGCGCGGGCGCGCTCGAGGTCCCCCGATTCGACCAGCGCGGTTACCAGCGTGCCACCGGTCGCGACGCTGCTGGTGCGTTCATCCTGCGAGGTGCCGTCGAGCGTTGCGATGGCCGCCGCGGGGTCCTCCCTGTCGAGTTCGGTGCGGGCCAGCGCGACACGCGTCGCCACCGAGCGGGGCATCAGATCCATGGCCTTGTGCAGCACTCGTTGCGCGTCGCGCGCGCGCCCGATCGCGCGCAATGCCTCGCCATAGACGAGCAGCATCGGCCCGTTGTTCTGGAACTCGGATTCGATCATCGATAGCGTCTCGACCACGGCCTGCGGCTGATCGAGGTCCGCCTGTACCTTGGCCAGCAGGTACCGTGCCTCGCGGTGGCGGGGCAGCAGCCCGACCAGCATCGCGGCGTTCTCATGGGCCGTTTCGAGCTCACCGCGCAGATAGGCGACCAGCGCGGCATACATGAGAAACTCGGGGTGACGCGATTTCGCCACCGTGTCCATCAGCTCCAGTGCGGCCTTGAGATCGTCGAGAACGGTGCGCGCTTCGGCCGGACGGCCCGCCTGTAACAGCGCCATGCCGTAAACGTAGGGCAGGGTCGGCCCGGCCTCCTTGGGGCGGTAGACCACCTCGAGCTCTTCCACCGCCTGCTCGGCGCGTCCCAGCAGGAGTAGCGTGCGTGCGTGCTCGGCGCGAATCGCGAGGTCGTCCGGGGCAAGACGCCGTGCACGGTCGAAATGTGTCAAGGCTTCCTCGAAGCGCTGCGCGTCCAGGGCGAGTTTGCCGCGCACGGTCCAGGCGGCCGCATGCTCGGGATCGATCTCCAGAGCCTGGTCGACTAGCGCAGTTGCCTGCTCCAGGTTGCTATCACGTAGGGCAATCTCAGCTTGGCCGACCAGGTAGGATGCGTTGCCAGGATCGAGTTCAAGTGCCCGTTTCAGAGACTCCAGTGCCTCGCCATGCGCCTGTTGCGCGAGGTAACTCCTGGCGAGGATTCCGTGTAATGCGGCCCGCTCGCGCGGGCGGAGCATGCGCGAGCTCTGCACCAGCGCAACCAGCTCGGTGTGCTTGCCCTGGTCGAGCAGGGCGCTGGCGAGGATCGATGCCGCGGTTGCCGCGTGGGCGCCCCGTTCAAGCGCGGCACGGATCTCGTGCTCGGCACCGGCGGCATCACCAAGCTCGCGCAGGCTGCGCGCCAGTGCGATGCGCGCAGCGACGTTGTCCGGGGCCGCCTGTAGCACGTTGCGGAGCTGGATGACGGCACCGGGGAGATCGCCAGCCTCGATGCGGGCAAGGGCGTCTTCCAGGAAGCCTGTACTGTCGCTACTTGGGGCAACGGGCGTACTGGAAGAAATCGGCGCAGTGGTCGCTGGCGTGGTGCCGTCCCCGCAGCCGCCGAGTGCGAGGGTGAGTGCAATCAGGAGTACAGGGCGCTGGCAGCGGCGCGGAGCGCCGCGGGTAATCACGGCGGTGGCGCCCGGGTACGCGCGCGGGCAGGCTTCGTTGGCAGGCATGGCAGTTCGCGGCATGGGCGGGCATCACGGATGGTTGATAGCCGACGCGGCGCCACGCGTGGCGCCCCCTGTCATCGTCGCGCTCCCTGCATGGGCGTCGTGGAATCCACCGCCCGTTAGCGATTCTAGCGTTAGCGGCCGGCGCCGTTGATGCTGCAGATCAGCAGCGGGGACTACGGGTCTCCCAAAGGCAGTCATCCGCGCTACCCTGCCATGGCAGCGCACGTCCCGCCGCGGCTGCGTTCAGCGCTCGTCGAGCAGCGGGGACAGCTCGGCGAGTTCGCCGTAGAGGCGCGCCGCCGCGCCGAGCTTGTCTTCGAGGTCCTGGTAAGCGGTGCGCAGCGCCTGCTGGCGGCGGGCCAGGGCATTGGCGAAGGCCAGCAGCTTCTTGTAATTGGCGCGTAGCAGCTGCTCCTTGTGCCGGTATTCCTGCTCGAGCCTGTTTCGGGTGCGCGCTTCGCGCGCGGCGAGTTCGCGCCGCGCCATCGTGCGCATGCGTGCGAGCTTGAGTTCGTATTCGCGCTGCAGCTTGTGGCCACGCACCGCAATGGCGCGTTCGAGTTCGGCGCGCACGCGCCGCTCGGTCTCCGCCATGAGCGCGGTGATCGATTCGTCGATGCTGATTGCGGCACCGAGGTCGCGCGTCTGGCAGAGGTCCTCCTGCAGGCCGTCGTCAAGCTCGTCGCCGAGCGCTTCGGTGCCCATGGCATCGCCGGCGGCCGCCTTGCGGGCGGCCGGGTTCAGGGCGTCGTGTGCGGCCCCGATCTCCTCGGCCAGCTCGGCGAGAACGCCGCCGGTGGCGGCAGGGGGCTCGGTGACGATGGGACGGTTCATCTCGCGCTTGGCCTCTTCGAAGGTATACAGATCGGCAATGTGGCCGAGGGTGTTGTCGAGGGGATCGCCAGGTGCCGCTGGCCGGTCGGTGACGCTGCGCGCCGTCGCGGCCGGCGGCGTCGGCGCCAGGTACACGATGCTCGCCCGCGTCGGTTCGTCGTCGACCAGGCTGTCCAGCCCGGGGTCCTGCGCAATCGCCGCACGTATCCCGGTATCGAGATAGACGGCGTCGAAGCCGCGCTCGACGAGCAGGAAGGCACCGACGGCGGCATGCTCACGGTCGTCGCTGCAGACCACGTACCGCCCATCGCGACGCAGGCGATTGCTCTGCAGGCGCAGCAGGTGCAAAGGCAGGTTGCGGCTGCCGCGGATGCAGCGTGCGTCGTGTTCCTCCGGGTAGCGCACGTCGAGCCACATCGCGCCCGTTGCTACCTGTGAGCACGCGCTGTCGAGATCGATCGGCTTCACCGCCGGCGCGAGCACCAGGCGCTCGAAGTCGGTGCGCTCGAGACTCATCAGCAGGCCGTCGGACAACATGGTGACGGTGGCATTGCGCGGCCGCCCGGCAATCAGCGCTTCCTCGCCGAAACTCGCACCCGGGCCGAGATCGGCCAGGTGCACGTTGCCGCGGCCGCCGGCGATGCTGCGCGCGACTTCGCAGTAACCCTGCGCGACGACGTAGTAGCGATCGCCGTGACTGCCTTGCCGGATGACGACCTCGTCGGCGTGCACCGGGTGTGCCTGCATGCGCGCGAAGATTTCCTGGATGCTCGCTGCGGGCAGGCGCGCGAACAGGGGCGACTGCAGCAGCCTGACGCGCCAGTCCGACGAACCGGCGCCGGCGATGTCGTGCACCACCAACGCATCCTCGCCGCCGTCGCGCTCGTGCTGGTCGAGCAGTCGCTCGAGCGCGGCGCGCGGAAATGCCAGCACGCGCGCGGCTTTGCAGGCACGCGCGGTGTAGCGCTTGCGGCCACCCGGATCGATGGGATCGCGCGTGCCGTGCCGCGCCGCGCGCACGGTCCGTGTCACGCGACCGCGTACCAGCAGTTCGACGCTGCCGTCGAGCAGGTAGTGGACGTAGGTGTCGTCGTCGCCCTGCCGATAGATCACGTCTCCGGCGGCGTAGCGTCGTTCCGTAGCGAGTGCGAGTGCCTGCATGCGTAGCGATTCGGGAAAGCGTGCCAGCGGTGCGATGACCGTACTGCACGCGAGCGGGTCGATACCCGTTTGCATAGGCCGGATCCTTCTGGCTCCTGGAGCATGTCCACCCGCCAGCAGGTCCCGTGAGGCACCCGGTAGCGAGTCGCGAAAGTCCGAATTCCTTCTTGGGAATTCTTATAGTTAGGCAGGAAACTTAGCTTCGATTGTGAGCTAATGCAACGGCGCCGTCGAAATCCCCGGCGGCGCCCGTGGGGCAACCGCTCGAAGCGCTGTGGCGCGGGGCGTGATCGGCGCGTTTCAGCGCGCGTCGGGATGCAGCCGGATGACGGCGCGCCGGGTGTAGCGGCCGGACAGGCGCGAGAACAGGTCGAGCAGCCACATCTGCCAACCGTAGCGTGCGCGCAGTGCGCGGTAGGCCTGCGCCGCTTCCGCGGCGTCGTTCACCAATGACGCGTGGGCGTCCTGCCACGGGCCGAGCAGGCCGCCGCGCATGTCGCAAGGCGCGATGCGTACGCGCGGGTTGGCGCGGATGCGCTTGACCTTGCCGGCGTCGCTTGCCGTGAAGCACACGTAGCCGTCGCCGCTCACCGCGAACCACACGGGCGTGAGCACCTCGTCACCGTTGCGGCGACGCGTGGCCAGGTTGAGGTAGCGGGCCTGGTCGAGCGGGATGCTCATGCTGCGCGGCGCTTCATTCGTCCGGGTAGCTCGGATCGCGCTTCTCGAGGAAGGCATCGATGCCTTCGCGGAAGAGACCCGCCGAGGCGCACAGGATCTGGCCGCGATCCTCGAGCATGGCGGCCGCCTCGAGGCTCGGCGCATCGATCGCCATGTTCAGTCCTTCCTTGGTCAGGCGCAACCCGAGCGGCGAGGTGGCGAGCATGTCGCGCGCCATCGCGCGGCCGCTCTCCTCGAGCACGTCGGCGTCGACCACCGCGGAGACGAGACCGAGACGCTCGGCGCGCGCGGCGTCGAGAAACCGGCCGGTCATCATCAGCTCGGCGGCCACCGACTGGCCGACCGCGCGCGGCAGGAAATAACTGATGCCGACGTCGCAACCGCTCATGCCGACCTTGATCATGGCGACGTTCATGCGCGTGTCGGGGGTGACGATGCGCACGTCCGAGGCCAGCGCGAAGGCGAAGCCACCGCCGGTGGTGGCGCCGTGGGCGAGACACACGATCGGCTGCGGGCAGCGGCGCATGCGGATGAACACCTGGCTGACCTGCTGCTGCACGCGCATGCCGGTCATCGGGCTCTGGTTGACGCCATCGGCATCGCGCAGATCGTAGCCGGCGCAGAACGCACGCCCGGCGCCGCGCAGGACGACCACGCGTACGCGGTGGTCGGTGCGCAGCCGCTCGAAGTAGTCAGTGAGTTCGTCGCACATGCGCGGATTGATCGTGTTGAGACGATCGGGTCGGTTCAGTGTCAACCAGTCGATGGCGCCTTCGTGCGCGATGCTGATGGTGTCGTAGCTCATCCAGTCTCTCCTGCGCGGGTACTCATCCCATGGTAACGTGGCCGGGCTGCGCCGCGACGCGCGCGAGCCAGGTGCGCACGCGCGCGAAGTCATCGAGCGCGAATCCGCCGTCGGCCGCGACATGCGTGTACGCGTAGAGGCTGATGTCGGCGATGGTGTAACGCCCGGCGGCGAAGAAGTCGTGCGTCTTCAGGTGTTCCTCCATCACGTTGAGCGCCGCGTAGCCGCCGCCACGCCGCGCCTCGAGATCGTCCTGGCGCGCCGGCGGGTTGCCGAGGTAGCGCACGATGTAGCGCGAGGTCGCGATATAGGGTTCGTGGCTGTACTGCTCGAAGAACTGCCATTGGAGCACCTCGGCGCGCGCCCAGGCGTCGTCGGGCAGCAGCGGCGTGCCCTGCGCGAAGTAGTTGAGAATGGCATTGGATTCGGCGAGGGTCCTGCCGTCGTCGAATTCGACGACCGGCACGCGGCCGTTGGGGTTGAGCGCGAGGAAGACGGGCGTGCGCGTCGTGCCGGCGAGGATATCGACCGCTTGCCAGGTGAAGGGCAGGCCGAGCTGCGTCAGCAGCAGCTTGACCTTGTAGCAGTTGCCGGACCAGGCGTCGCCATGCACCGTGATCATCGCAGCGATCTCCATGTCATAGGGGATGGCGACGCTCAGCTCGCCGCGTGCACCATCACGCGGCGTTGTTCCGCTGCAAGCATGGCGACCGCGAGCAGCCACGCGGCGCAGATGGCGAACGTGAGCCACGCGAGATCCGCGCTCACCGCGGCCGCCGGCACCGCCGCCGTGACAGCCTTGATCATGCCCGAGCCGAGCACCTTGAACAGGCGGTAGCCGAGCATGTCGATCCAGGCCTTGGCCTGGAAGGTCAGTGCCGGGTCGACGGGAATGAACAACAGTTCCTTGGAGGCACGGTTGATGGAATAGGAGAGACCGCGATCGGCAATCTTCATCGCCGCGGCAGTGAACAGGCCGGGCTGCGCGGCGAAGCTCAAGGTGGCGCCAATCAGCGCGAGTGGTTGCGCGGCGAGTCCCGCGATGGTGCCGAACAGGCGATGCACCAGCGGCGTGACGAGAAAGTTGACGCCGATGGCGACGAAACCCATCACGGTGAAGAAATCCGCGATGAAGCGGGTCCGCTGATCGATGTCGGGATAGGCGATGGCGATGGCGCGCAGAAACTGGAACTCGACCACCGGTTCGGCGAGCTGCGAGAGGCACACGACCAGTGCGATCAACACGAGGTAGCGATTGCCGAGCACGGCCTTGAGGCCGTCGCCGCGCAGGGGAATGCGCGGCTCGGCGCGTACTTCGCTGAATACGCCGCGGCGCCCGAGCGCCAGGTTGAACAGCGCGGTGATCACGAGCAGCACCGCGCAGGACAGCAGCAGGTCGCTCGTGTGCATGGGCGTCAGGCGCAGCAGCGCGCTCGCCACGAGCCCGCCCGCGATGCCGCCGAAGAGGCCGCCACTGGCAATGAACCAGTAGCTGCGGTGACCTTCGTCGAGTCGCGTGACGCTGTTGGCGAGGCTCCAGAACTGCTCCACCAGTACGACGCTGAAGATGTCGACGAAGATGTAGAACACGACCACCGTGGTGAGGCCGCCGTCGGCAAGGAGGAGACGAAAGACGCCGAGCAACAGCGCGAACACCAGCAGCGATCCGACCACCACCTGCAGACGGCTGAAGCGTTCGACGAGCCGGTTGTAGATACCGATGAAGCCGAGCAGTACGAGTGCCGAGCCGATCCATACGTTGGGGAATGCATCGGCACCACCGAACTCGAGCAGCAGCGAGCGGCTCGCGGCCTTGACCTGGTAGTAGGCGAGGATGACGAGCAGAAAGCTCGTGAACAACATCGCCGCGCGCGTCACCGCCGACGGTGCCGCGCTGGAAGCCGCCTCGCTGCTCACGAATTGATCCCGCCCCGGATGCCCTGCAAATTTTGATTGTCGTGTGATGGATTTGCGGGCAGAATCCCGAACCCATGACGTTCCGACACATCGTAGCGGCAAGCGTGATGGTTTTCACCGCCTGTTTTTTCGGCGGTGTCCACGCAGCCGACGATGGCTCGCTGAGCGGCGCACGCGACGTTCACCTGCAGCGCCTGCTCGAGCGCGGCCTCGAGCGGCTCGGCCTGCTCGGCGCAGTGCGCGGCGAGAAGCTCGCCGTGGCCCTGGTCGACGTCAGCGACATCGATCGCCCGCGGCTCGCGAGCGTCAACGGCGATCACATGATGTACGCCGCGAGCCTGCCCAAGATCGGTATCCTTCTTGCCGCGATGTACGAGGTCGAACGCGGGCACATGCGTTACACGCGCGACCTCGAACGCTCGCTGACCGACATGATTCGCGTGTCGTCGAATGAAGAAGCGACGCGCGTGATGAACCTCGTCGGCAAGCGACGCGTCAACCAGATCCTCGCCTCGCAGCGTTTCCGTTTCTACGATCGAAATGCCAACGGCGGCCTGTGGGTCGGTAAGGAATACGGCCCGCGGCCGGCCTTCGAGCGCGACCCGCTGCACAACATCTCGCACGGCGCGACGGTGATGCAGGTGGCGCGCTTCTATTACCTGCTGGAAGCCGGGCGCCTGCTGCGTGCCGATCTCAACGGCCAGATGAAGCGCATCCTGTCGCGTCCCGGGCTGCAGCACAAATTCGTCAAGGGCCTGCGCGGTCGTAACGTCGAGATCTTCCGCAAGTCCGGCACCTGGCGGCAGTGGCATGCCGACAGCGCCATCGTCGAGTCGCCGCGCGGCAACTACGTGCTCGTCGCGCTCGCCGAAGATCCACGCGGCGGCGACTGGCTGCCGAACATCGCGCGTACGCTGCACGACGCGATGTACCCGCCGCAGTTCGCGCGCAAGTAAGCCTTCCCCTCCTGCGCGCCGCCCGGCGCGCCTCACTCGGCCGGCGCGACCGGTGCCGGATGACGCTTGGCGATCAGGTGCTGAATCGCGGTACCGATGGCCTGGTGGTCGCTCGCGCCGTTCTTGCGCAGCACGTTCGACATCAGCACCACGAGATAGTGCAGGCGCCGCTCGGCCGCCGGATATTCGACGATTGCCACCGAATGCATCAGGTTCAACTTGTTGCCGGCATAGGCCCGGCACTCGAAACCGGGCTCGGGTTCGCAGCGGAACAGCGAACCGCTCTTGAAGTAGACCGCGGCATCCTTGAGTGCGGGCGAGGAAGCGTAGCGGATGCGCCGCTCGGTGACGTACATGAGCTTCTTGAGAATGCGCGAGGAGAACACGTCGACCACCTTGCCGCGCTCGATGGCGACCAGCAGGCGCATCAGCTCGTGTGCCGAGGCGCGGCTGGTGGTGCCGGCGACGAGCTGCTTGCCGCGCCGTGTGAAAAAGCTGCCCTGGCGCAGGTTGTCGAGTTCGAAGCCGTTCTCCACGATCGGGTCCTGTAGCGTGTGGGCGAGCAGGTCGGTGAGTTCGCCACGCGGCGTGTCCTCGAAGAAGGCCGTCGCGCGCTCGAACGTCACGGGGTAGTCGGCGCCGAAGTGATTGAGCAGCATGGCCTGGCGAATGAGCACCGACGCCGCCGCGTTGGAACTCGGCGAGACCATCCAGTCGAGGAACTCGAACAGGGTGCCGGGGTCGCCCACTGCGAGCGGCCGGCGCACGAGCTCTTCGCGTTCTCGATCCCAGCGCCGCACGGTGTGGCTGTCGCTGATGATGACGTCGTCGGCCTTGATGTGCGTGTCACGCAGCAGCTGCCAGCGCGCCGCGGTGTCGTCGGGGAAGCGATCGGCGAGCGCCTGCATCCAGGCCACCGCGACCAGCAGCTTGCCGACGCTGCCCGGGTTGTAGCGCTCGTCGGCGCGGTGCTCGGCGTAGGCCGGCTGGGCCGGGTCGGACAGGTCCAGCACCGCCAGCGAATAGCGATCGGCGGCAGTACCGAGCAGCCCGCGCAGCTCGGCGGTGAAGCGCGCGTCGACCGCCGGCATGGTGAAATCCTCGTCGCCGAGCAGGCGCAGGTCGACCGCCGTGCTCTCCAGCAGCGCGCCGGGCGGCTGGCGTGTGCCCGGCAGTGCGCCGGACTCCACGCGGCGCATGTATTCGAGACGGCCGATGGCAGTGTCGTCGGCGTCGTCGAGCGGCCAGGCGCCGAGCGGCGCTGCGGCGGCGAAGAGGACGAGGGCAGCCACGGCGGCGCCGGCAAGGTGGCGAGGCAATGGCGCGGAACGGGATGCGGGCATGGGGTCTCTCCGAAGCGGGGATGGCGGCGTGTCGGTTCCTGTCCAGGCTCTCAGTCCGGCACGCCGTCGAGCGCGACGCGGATGTCGGCAAGCGTTGCCGGGTCGGGATCCATCTCGACCAGGTAGCGGTTGGCGCGGGCGGCAGCGTTGTCGAGGAAGGGGCGAATCTGGAACAGGCGCAATGCACCATCCTCGAAGCCGAACTCGATATCGGCCGGGGCCGGCCTGCCGTCGGCGTCGACGATCGGCGGGAAGCGCTCGGGCAGCTCGCGCGCGAAGACGACCAGGCGTGCGATCTCGTCGGGTTGCAGCACCGCGTCGGCACCGCTCGCCGGCAGTGACATGATGCCGCCGGCCGGGTCGACCTGGCGCCGGTAGGGCGCGCTGGCCTGGGCCATCAGGCGTACGCGACCGCTGTCGAGGTGGATGCGCAACGATTCCGCCGACTGGCCGTCGACGGCGCCGCCGACGCCCTCGTTGACGGCGACCGAGAGCCAGCCGCGGTCGCCGCTGTCGATGTCCTGCGTGACCAGCACGCCGGACTTGTCGGCATCGACGCTCGCGAGTAGCAGCACCGCCGGGTAGACATGCTCGGGCTGCGGCATCAGCGCCTGGCGCCAGGCGAAGGCGCGCGCGGTGAACGGTGAAGCCCACACGCGCGGGATGGCGGCGAGGATGTTGTCGAAGCCGACCACGTTGGGCAGGGTGAGATTGAGTCCCGCCCCGGTGAAGCCGGGCAGATCCTCGACGTTGGTGTCCGAGCGCACGAAAACGCCGAAGCTGCCGTCGGCGCCGAGGCGGGCCTCGAGCAGCACGCGCAGCTCGGCGGCGAGCGCCGGCGGCAGGGTGCTCGCGGCGACAGCGTCGTAGATGGCCTGGCGCAGGGCGTCGGTCGCGGCGGCCCGCTCGTCGCTGCCGGCCGGCAGCGTCTCGAGGTGACGGTAGCCGGCCACGATCCAGTCGAACAGGCTGCCCGACCCCTGCGCTGCCGGTCGCTCCAGCACCGCGCGGAAGACGCCGAAGGGGATCGCCACGCCGTCGGCCACGGCATCCGGGTAGTGTGCCTTGAGTTCACCGAGCTTGGCCGCCTTCGGGCCCACGCTGCGTCCGGAGTCCTCGGCGCGCAGTGCACCGAGCGCGAGCGGCGCTCGCTGCGTGAGATCGAGCTTGGCGAGATCGGGTTCGATGACGGGCGCGGCCTGCTGCTGATCGCCCGCCAGCGCGGCGGCGAGTTCCGGCGTCTCGGTACGTAGATGCACCGAGCCGCCGCTGCTCACGGCGAGCACCACCGCCTCGCCTTCGTGCGCGGCGAGGGTGTCGAGCAGCGCGGTCGCGACGGCCACGTTGGGAATACCGAGGTTGCGCGCGAGCAGTTGCACGTGGGAGAGCGGGTTGCCTTCACCCGCGGTCAGGATGCCGGCCACCGGCGGCAGGTCGGCGACCGTCTCCGGCAACAGGTAGATGCCATCGGCACTGAATTCCTCCACCGCCAGATCGCGTCCGTCGCGCAGGATGCCGCGCGCGAGGCCCGGGTTGAGCGCACGCAGGCCGCCGCCGGCGTCGCGCTCGAACAGGCGGTGGGCGACACCGGCGAGGCGGTTGGCATCGCGTTGCAGGGTGTCGACGATGGCGGCGAAGTGGAACAGCGGGCTGCCGCGCAGCTGGTCCTGGGTGAACAGGCGCGCGAGCGGCTCGAGTTCGGCGAGGCGCGCGACGCCGGGTGCGAAGTTGAACTGCATGTGGCGGTCGCCCCAGCCGGGGACCAGTCCGAGGTAGTCGATCGCGGCACGGTAGTCGGGCAGCCCCGCTTCCGCCACCGCGAGCCCGGCGAAGGTGTCGGCGAGCGCGTCGCGCTGGCGCGCCGAGAGGAGGCCCGTGCCATACAGGGCGGCCGTGGCGTCGGCGAGCAGCCCGAGCCGCGCGGCGCGACTCATGTCCGCGAGCGTCTCGGTCAGCGCGCTGCCGGCGACGTAATGTTCGGCCTCGACCTGGCGCCCGGCGTCGAGCACGGCGAGGCGCAGGGCGGCGTCACCGAGCCCCGGCAGTGCGGCGCGGAACGCGGCGAGCAGCGTGGCGCTGGCGGCGTAGCGTTCGCGCGGTGCCGCCTGCGGGCCGAGGGTGCCGCCGTGTGCGCGCAGTGTCGCCGCGAGGGTCGGGGCGGCGGCCTCCACGCGGGCGGCGAGGTCGCTCAGCACGCGGCCGGTGTCGAGCGCGTAGAGCGCGTCGATGCCGTCGGCGAGGCGGGCGAAGTCGGCGGCCAGCGCAGGGTCGTCGAGGCGCGCGGCGTGGGCGCGCACCGCGGCGGCGTCGCCGGGTGCAGGCTGCACGTGAATCTTGTTCTTGAGGTCGAGAAAGCTGCTGTCGAGCTCGGCGAGATTGCTCGCCGCCTGGCGTACCGCGCGTGCGGAAGCACCGTCCGCGCCGTGCGGCAGCAGCGCGGCGAGGCTGCGCCACAGCAGGTAGTGGGCGTCGTGCCAGCGCGGCTGCGCAGCGAGCGCGAGCAGCAGGCGGCGCGCACCGGCCCGTTCGCCTTCCTCCTGGAACGCCCCGCGGTAGTAGCGCGCCCGGCGCAGGATCCAGCCGTCGTCGACCTGCAGCAGGAAGCGTTCGACCGCCATCTGGGCGAGCGCGGCCGCGGGGTCGTCGCCGCCGAGCAGGGCGGCGACGTCGAGATCGGCATAGACGTTGGCGATGCGATAGCCCGCCGCGCGCAGCGCGAGTGTGGTCTCGGACCACTCGCCGTGCTGGTGGCCGCCGCCGCGCTCGGCGCAGGCCGAGGGTTCCGGCGGCAGCACCGTGCCGTCCTTGCAGAACCAGCGGATGCGCGCGAAGGGGCCGCGCGGATGATGCTTCATCGCGCTGATGCGTGCGTCGGGCTCGCTCAGCGTCGGTAATGTCGGCGTCGCGGCCACGGCGCCGAGTGCGTACATCGTGAGGACGAGCGGCGCGCAGTGGCGCACCACGGAACAGTGGAGTCGGAATCGGGACATCGGCAGGGCACGCAGCGGCGACGAACGATGCGCCACATCATAAGCCGCGGCCGGCGCGGGGGGCGAGGGCATGCACGCCGGCAGGCTGATATAGTTTCCGGCCGTCGCGGTCGCGCCCGCATGGCGCCGCGCGCATCCTTCGCCACCGCACCGGAGTAAGCCACCATGGCACGAGAGCAGTTCAACCTCGACGGCCGCATCGCCGTCGTCGCCGGCGCCAGCCGCGGCATTGGTCAGGCCATTGCGACCATCCTCGGCGAGTACGGCGCGCATGTCGTCGCACTGAGCCGCAGCGCCGAGGGTGGTGCGGAGACGGTCGACATCATTCGCGGCCTCGGCGGCAGCGCCGAGGCGCAGAGCTGCCACATCGGCCGCATCGAGTCCATCGAGGCCTTCTACGCCTGGCTCGACGAGACCCATGGCCGCATCGACGTGTTGGTCAACAACGCCGCCGCCAATCCCTACTACGGGCACATCCTCGATACCGACGTGGCGGCGTTCGAAAAGACCTGTGACGTCAACCTGCGCGGCTTCTTCTTCATGAGCACGCATGCCGGGCGGCGCATGAAGGCGCAAGGCAAGGGCTCGATCGTCAACGTCGCCTCGGCCAACGGCCTCTCGCCGGGCGACAAGCAGGGCGTCTATTCGATCACCAAGGCCGGCATCATCAACATGACCAAGTGCTTTGCCCGCGAGTGCGGCGAGTTCGGCATCCGCGTCAACTCGCTGGTGCCCGGGCTGACGCGGACGCGCTTTGCCCAGGCGCTGCACGACGATGACGATTTCATGGCCAAGCAACTGCCGCATACGCCGCTCGGCCGCGGCGCCGAGCCGAGCGAGATGGCGGCGGCGGTGCTCTACCTGGCCTCCGATGCCTCGAGCTATACGACCGGCAGCTCGATCGTGGTCGACGGCGGCTACCTCGCCTGAGAATCCGCAGACGTCAAGCCGGCACCCGTACGATCCGCTATCCTCAGCGCACGGGTGAGCGCGCACGGAGGTATCAGCATGGCAGAGAGCGGATTTGCCGTCGTCTTCAGGGGGCGCCTGGTCGAAGGTGCCGATCCGGCTGCCGTGCGCGCGAACCTCGCGCGCTTGTTCAACGCCGACGCGGCACGCATCGAGAAGATGTTCGGCGGCCAGGCCGTCATCATCAAGAAGGGGCTCGACGCCGCCGCGGCGGAGAAGTACCGCGCGCTGCTCGCCAAGGCCGGCGCGGTGGTCGACATCGTCGGCGCCCGGCCGGCCGCGACGCCCGCGCCGACGCCGACGGCCGGCGCATCAGCGGTGGCGGCCGGCGCGGATGCCGCACCGGCGGCCCCTGCAGCGCCCGCCGCCGTGTCGCGTGCGCCGGCGGCGGCGCCACAGACCGTGCCAGCCGCCTTCGCGGGCGCCGCAGCGCCACCGCCAGCGCTGGCCGCCGACGTCGCCGAGCCCGGCGCGACGCTGGTCGAGACCGCGCCGGTGGCGCCTCCCGCGATTGCCACCGAGCACCTCAGCATGGCCGAGGCCGGCGCGACGCTGGTCGAGCCGGCGCCGGTCGCAGCCCCCGACTACGACCTCAGCGCGCTATCGCTCGATCCGCCCGGCGTGACGCTGGTGGAGGCCGAGCGGCCGGCGGCGCCAGAGTTCGATCTGTCGGGTCTGGCCCTCGACGAGCCGGTCTGAGTGCCGCGCGCCCGGCGCCACCGCGGCCGGGTGGCGAACGCTGTCGCGGAACGGGGCGTGTGAGCCGTGTCTCCCGGAGGCGACGTGGGCAGCGCCCGGGCGCTGTGGTTCAATACCGCGCGCCGCCCCGGCCCGACACGCTAGCAACCGATCCGACCACGCCATGAGCCTGCTGCTGAATCCCCGCGACATCGACTTCGTCCTCTACGAGCTGCTCGATACCGAGGGCCTGCTCGCCACCGAACTCTACGCCCAGCACGACCGCGAGACCTTCAATGCCGTCATCGACAGCGCGCGCCGTCTCGCCGAAGAGCAGTTCGCGCCGCACGCGGCGAAGCTCGACGCCAACGAGCCGACCTTCGACGGCGAACGGGTACACATCATCGATGAAACCCGTGCTGCCATCGACGCCTTCGTCGAGAGTGGCTACATGGGTATCGCCGCGAGCGCGGAGTACGGCGGCATGCAGCTGCCCTGGGTGGTCAGCCAGGCCGCCTGCGCCTGGTTCATGGCGGCCGACGTGTCCGCCAACGCCTACGCCTTCCTGACCCACGCGGCCATCAACCTGATGACGCAGTTCGCTTCGGAGGAGCAGAAGCAGCGCTACCTCGTGCCCATGATCGAGGGGCGCTTCTTCGGCACCATGTGCCTGTCCGAGCCGCAGGCCGGCTCGTCGTTGTCGGACATCCAGCTGCGTGCCGAGCCGAGCGACGCCGGCCACTATCTCATCAAGGGCACGAAGATGTGGATCTCCGCCGGCGAGCACGAGCTCTCCGAGAACATCGTGCACCTGGTGCTGGCCAAGATTCCGGGCGGTCCACCCGGGGTGAAGGGCATCTCGCTGTTCGTGGTGCCGAAATACCGCGTCAACGACGACGGCTCGCTCGGCGCGCACAACAACATCGCGCTCGCCGGGCTCAATCACAAGATGGGCTTCCGCGGCACCACCAACACGGTGCTCAACTTCGGCGAGAACGGCGCGTGCCACGGCTGGCTGATCGGCGAGGCGCACCAGGGCCTCACCTACATGTTCCACATGATGAACGAGGCGCGTGTCGGGGTCGGCATGACCGCGACCATGAGCGGCTACACCGGCTACCTGCATTCCCTGCAGTACGCGCGCGAGCGCCCGCAGGGCCGCCTGCCGCAACAGAAGGACCCGACCACGCCGCAGGTGCCGATCATCCAGCACGCCGACATCAAGCGCCTGCTGCTGGCGCAGAAGGCCGCTGCCGAAGGCGCCTTCGCGCTGGTGCTCTACTGCGCCTGGTTGCTCGATCGCCAACGTACCGTCGAGGACGACGCCGAGCGCCGCCGTGTCGGCCTGCTGCTCGACATCCTCACCCCGATCGCGAAGTCGTGGCCGTCCGAGTTCTGCCTCGAAGGCAACAAGCACGGCATCCAGATACTCGGTGGTTACGGTTACACGCGCGAGTTCCCGCTCGAGCGCTTCTATCGCGACAACCGTCTCAATGCCATCCACGAGGGTACCCACGGTATCCAGGGCATCGACCTGCTCAACCGCAAGGTCTCGATGCAGGGGGGTGCGGCCCTGCAGGCGCTCATCGCCGAATACCGCGCGACGCTCGCGGCGGCCAGCGACGTTGCCGAGCTGGCCGAAGCCTGCGCCGCGCTCGACGCCGCCATCGCCACGCTCGAGCGCACCACCGCGACCCTGCTCGCCCTGCGCGACGCCGGCGAAGTCAACCGCGCACTCGCCAATGCGACAATCTATCTCGATGCCTTCGGCCACGTGGTGATGGCCTGGATGTGGCTGCGCCAGGCGCACACCGCGCTGCAGGCGCTACCGGGGGCGGCCGGCGCGGACGCCGATTTCTATCACGGCAAGGTGCAGGCCTGCCGTTACTTCCTCCGTTACGAGCTGCCGCGCGCGGTCGAGCGCTTCGCGCTGCTCGCCGCCGCCGACGATACCTGCCTGGAAACCGCGGAGGGCTGGTTCTGAGGTCGGCCACCGTGTTGCCGTGCCTGCGCGCCGATGCGCGACGCCCTACAGGCCGCAGGTCGAGCGCGCATGCCATGACGGCCGCGCCGATCGCACGCCGCCGCGCCGATGACCAATGTTGAGACCCGATCCAACCCGAGGGGAGCACAGACCACCATGAGCGACGCCGCCATCACGAACTACGCCGAGGCCCGCGCTGATTTCACCTGGGATCCGCCGGCGCGCTTCAACTTCGCCCGCGACGTCATCGACCGCTGGGGGGAGGATGCCGCGCTGACCGCCATCCGCTGGGTCGACGACGACGGCAACGAGGCCTCGCTGACCTACGCTGGGCTCGCCGCACGCTCGCGCCGCTTCGCCAACGCGCTCACCGCGGCCGGCGTCCAGCGCGGCGACACCGTGGTGGTGATGCTCGGGCGCAACCTAGAATGGTGGGAGATCCTGACCGCCTGCCTGCGCATGGGCGCGGTGGCCTCGCCCGGCACCACCCAGCTCTCGCCCAAGGACATTGCCTATCGCATGAACGCGGCCAAGGCGACCTGTTTCATCACCGACCCGGCCAATGCCGCGAAGCTCGACCAGGTGGCGAGCGAGTGCCCGACGTTGAAGGCGCGCATCCTGGTCGGTGGCGAGCGTGATGGCTGGCTGGCCTACGACGCCATTACCGCGAATGCCAGCGAGGACTTCGCCACTGCCGATACCGCCTTCGAAGACGATGCCCTGTGCTACTTCACCTCGGGCACCACCGGTTATCCCAAGATGACCATCCACTGCCACGGCTACGGGCTCGCGCACCGCATCACCGGCAAGTACTGGCTCGACCTGCGTCCGGGCGATCTGCACTGGAACATCTCCGACACCGGCTGGGCGAAGGCGGCCTATTCGAGCTTCTTCGGCCCGTTCAACCAGGGCGCGACACTGTTCGTGCATCACAGCGCGGTGTTCGACGCGAAGAAGTCGCTCGACCTGCTTGCGCGTTACCCGGTCACCACGCTGTGCGGCGCACCTACCGTCTACCGCATGCTGGTGCTCGAGGATCTCGCCGCCTGCAGCTTCCCCGCGCTGCGCCACTGCGTCGGTGCCGGCGAGCCGCTCAACCCGGAGGTCATCGAGACCTGGAAGCGCGCCACCGGAATCACCATCCGCGACGGCTACGGCCAGACCGAAACGGTGCTGGTGTGCGGCAACTTTCCCTTCCTCGAGCCGCGCTTCGGCTCCATGGGCAAGCCGATGCCGGGCATCGAGATGGCGATCATCGATCATGCCGGCACGCCGCTCGGGCCGAACGAGGAGGGTGATATCGCGATCAAGGTCAAGCCGACCCGCGCGCCCGGCCTCTTCATGGACTACCGCGGTGATCCGGAGCGCTACGCGGCGTGCTTCGTCGGCGACTGGTACATCACGGGCGATCGCGGCTACGTCGACGAGGACGGCTACTTCTGGTTCGTCAGCCGCGCCGACGACGTCATCCTCTCGGCCGGGTACCGCATCGGCCCGTTCGAGGTCGAGAGCGCGCTCATCGAGCACCCGGCGGTGGCCGAGTCGGCGGTCGTCGAGAGTCCGGACGAGACGCGCGGCGCGGTGGTCAAGGCGTTCGTCGTGCTGGCCCGCGGTTACGAGGGCTCCGACGCGCTGGTCAAGGAGCTGCAGGAGCACGTCAAGAACGTCACCGCGCCCTACAAGTACCCGCGCAAGATCGAGTTCGTCGACGGCCTGCCGAAGACCGTCAGCGGCAAGATCCGCCGCGTCGAACTGCGCGCACGCGAGAAGGGCCAGGCCTGATGCCGCGCGCGGGCGCGAGCCCCACCACGCCACCGTGCCCGCGCCTTACCCACAGGTGTCTGACCCCTTTGGGGATAACTCGCCCGGTCAGGTCAGGATGCGTGCCGCCGTCGCCGGCTCCCGCGCGGCTTGTCCACAGGGGTCTGACCCCTTTGGGGACAACTTGCGTGGTGAAGCCCATGCGGGCCGCGGCTGACGGGGTGGCGCGGCCGGTTTGAGCAGCTCCGACGCGCCTGCGGGGACGGACATCGACGCGCGCACGCGGCGTGCGACCATCGTCATGGTGATGCTGAACTCGGTCAGCACGGCGATGATGCTGACCGGCGTCAACGTGGCGCTGCCCGACGTCGCGCGCGACCTGCGCGTCGATGCCGTGGCGTTGTCGTGGATCCCGATGAGCTACCTGCTCGCGAGCGCTGCCTTCACGCTCGCCTTCGGGCGCCTCGCCGACATGTACGGGCGCAAGCGGCTGTACCTGATCGGTACCGCCGGCGTCGTCGTCACTTCGATTCTCGCCGCGGCTGCGCCAAACGAGGCAGCACTCATCGGCGGCCGCCTGCTGCAGGGCATCTGCGCGGCGATGCTCTACGCGACCAACGTCGCCATCATCTCCTCGGTCTACCCGCCGTCGCAGCGCGGCACCGCCATCGGCTACACCGTCTCGGCCATCTACCTCGGTCTGTCCGCCGGGCCGCTGGTGGCGGGCTGGCTGATCGAAGTGGCGAGCTGGCGTGCCACCTTTCTCATCCACGTGCCGCTCGCGCTGGTCGTGCTGTGGATTGGCCTGACGCGGCTGCCCTACGAATGGCGTGCCGACGAGCGCGGCAGCTTCGATGCCTTCGGCGCCGCGCTCTATGGCGTCGCCATCGTGGTGCTGATGGGCGGCGTCTCGCGCCTGCCGCAGCCGAGCGCACTGGCGATGGTGGCAGCCGGCGCGGCGGGGCTGTGGCTGTTCATGCGCCACGAGCACCGCCATCCCCACCCGGTGTTCGACGTGGGGCTGTTTTACACCAACCGCGTGTTCCTGATGTCGTGCCTCGCATCGCTCGTGATGTACACCACGACCTTCGCCAACGTGGTGCTGGTGAGTCTCTACCTGCAGTACCTCAAGAACGTGCCGCCGAGCACGGCCGGGCTCGTGATGATGGCGCAGCCGGCGGTGATGACGGTGCTCTCGCCGTGGGCCGGCAAGCTCTCCGACCGCGCCGAGCCGCGTGTCATCGCTTCCCTCGGCATGGGCGTCACCGGGCTCGGCCTCGCGGGCTTCGTGCTACTCGATGCCGCCTCGCCGCTCGGCGCGGTGGTCGCCTGTCTGGCCTTGACGGGCGTCGGCTTCAGCCTGTTCTCCTCGCCCAACGCCAACGCCATCATGGGCGCGGTGCCGCGTTCCGACTATGGTCGCGCGGCGAGCGCGATGGCAGTGATGCGCGTGATCGGACAGATGAGCAGCATGGGCCTCGTCGCGCTGGTGTTCGCCATGCTGCTCGGCCCGGTGCAGATCACGCCCGACGTCTATCCCGTGTTGACGCGCGCGATTCACGTCTGTTTCGCTGTCGGCGCGTTGCTCGCCTTCGGCGGCATCACGCTCTCACTCGCGCGCGGCCGCGTCCACGCGGTCGCCTGAGGCGCGGGGTGCGCGCCGTCCACGCCCGCATGTGGTGGCCGGTCTACGTGCCGGCACTGCTGCTCGGCGTGCCGGCGCAGGCCTCGTTCGTGCTGCTGCCGCTCTACGTGCTCGATCTCGGCGGCAGCGCCGCCGCCGCTGCCGCGGTGATCGGCTGGCGCGGGGTCGGCATGATGGTGATGGACATCCCGGCCGGCATGATTGCCGCGCGCTGGGGCGAGAAGACCACCATGGTGTTGGCCGGGCTCCTCGTCGGGCTCGCCTTTCTCGCCTACGCCGTGAACGATACCATCGGCTGGTTCTACGTCATTGCGTTCCTCAACGGCGCCGGTTCGAGCACTTTCCTGCTCGGGCGCATGGCCTACGTCTCGGCCAACCTGTCGGGCGCCGAGCGCGGACGCGTGATCGCGATGATCGCGGGCAGCCTGCGTCTCGCCGCGCTGCTCGGCCCGCTCGCCGGCGGCGCGCTCGCGCATGCCATCGGCTACGGCGCCACCTTCGCCGTGGCTGGCGCCAGCATCCTCGCCGGGCTCGCCTTGATTGCGCTGGTCGCCGAGCCCGGTCGTGGCCAGGGCCGCGCACTCGCCTGGCGCGGCATCGGCGGGCTGGTCGTCGAGCATCGCCACGACTTCGCCACCTACGGCGTCGCCGCCATCAGTTTCATGTTGATGCGCGCCGCGCGCACCGTGCTGCTGCCGTTGTCCGGCGCCGCGCTCGGTCTCGACGCGCCGGCGGTCGGTTTCGTGGTATCACTCTCGGCCGCCGTCGACGTCGCGCTGTTCTACCCTGCCGGCATCGCCATGGACCGCTACGGACGGCGCGCCACCGCCGTGCCGAGTGCGTGGCTGTTCGCCCTCGCGCTCGGCGCCATCGCCTTCGCCGGCAGCCATGCCGCGCTGCTCGCGGTGGCCGTGCTGCTCGGTATCGCCAACGGACTCTCGACCGGCATCGTGATGACGCTCGGTACCGATCTCGCCCCGCCCGAGAAGCGTGGCGAGTATCTCGGGGTGTGGCGCCTGCTGACCGACCTCGGTACCGCCGCCGGGCCGATGGTGGTGAGCAGCGTGGTCGCGCTGGCGCCGTTGCCGCTCGCCGCGCTTGCCACCGCCGGTCTCGGCGCGGCCGGCAGCTTCGTCGTGTATCGTTACGTGAAGGAAACGCTGGTGCGCTGAGGTCCGTCATGTTCCAACACGTCCATCTCGATCATGTCGTGCTGCGCGCACACGATGCCGCAACGCTCGTCGCGCATTACTCGCGCGTGCTCGGTGCGCAGGTCGAGCGCGAGCTCGACATCGGCCTCGTGCAGTTGCGCGCCGGTGACATCATCATCGACATCGTGCCGGCCGATTCCGAACTCGGCCGGCGTGGCGGACCGCCGCCGGGTGCGGGCCGCAACCTCGATCATTTCTGCCTGCGTGTCGACCCGTTCGACGAGCCCGCCATCCGCGCCCACCTCGCCGCCTGCGACGCGCGTGCGTCGGAGACGCAGGAGGTCTACGGTGCCGAGGGCTTCGGCCCGTCGATCTACGTCACCGATCCGGAAGGCAACGTGATGGAGCTGAAAGGGCCGGCGGTGCGCAGCCTCGACGGCTGAGCGGCGTCGCCGCGCGGCGGCGTGCTTCGCGGTGCCGGCGGGGGCGTGGACTGTATCGTTTCGCAGCGCCCCACGCCCGCGGGGGCTGATCGCGGGCCGTGCGCTGGGTTATGGTGCGCGCCGCACGCGCGCCGCGGGGGAGCGCGGCCGGTCCGATTGCGGGGCATCTTCATGAGCATCAAGGGCAAGGCGTACATCGCCGGCATCTACGAACACCCGACGCGCAAGGCAGTCGGCATACCACTGCAGCAGCTCCACGCGGAAGTCGCCAAGGGCGCCCTCGACGACGCCGGCCTCTCGCTTGCGGACGTCGATGGCTACTTCTGCGCGGGCGACGCCCCCGGGCTCGGTGGACTCTCGATGGCCGAGTACCTCGGTCTCTCGGTGCGCCACACCGACACCACCGAGACCGGCGGCTCGTCCTACCTCATCCACGTCAGCCATGCCGCGCAGGCCATCGCTGCCGGCAAGTGCAAGGTCGCGCTGGTCACACTGGCCGGCAAGCCGCGCAGCGGCGGGGCGCCGCCAGGGCGCCCGCCGATGGCCGTGCAACCGCCCGACCTGCCGTTCGAGATGCCGTTCAAGCCGACCGTGCTCAACAACTACGCGATGTGCGCGCGGCGCCACATGCACGAGTTCGGCACCACGCCCGAGCAGCTCGCGTGGGTCAAGGTGGCCGCTTCCGAGCACGCGCAGCACAACCCGCACGCGATGCTGCGCGATGTCGTCACCGTGGAGGACGTGGTCAACTCGCCCATCGTCGCCGATCCGCTGCACCGTCTCGACTGCTGCGTGGTGTCCGACGGCGGCGGCGCGGTGGTGGTGGTGGCGCCGGAGATCGCGGCCTCGCTCGCGCGCCCGAAGGTCCGCGTGATGGGGGCCGGCGAAGCCATCAAGCACACCAACGGCGGCGACATCGACATCACCTACTCGGCGGGCGTGTGGTCGGCCGCGCGCGCCTTCGACGAGGCCGGCATCGCGCGCAGCGACATCAAGTACGCCTCGCTCTACGACAGCTTCACCATCACCGTCGTCATGCAGATCGAGGACATCGGCTTTTGCGCCAAGGGCGAGGGCGGGCGCTTCGTCGCCGACGGCGGGCTCATCAGCGGCGTCGGCCGACTGCCGTTCAACACCGACGGTGGCGGCCTGTGCAACAACCATCCCGGTAACCGCGGCGGTATGACCAAGATTCTCGAGGCCGTGCGCCAGCTGCGCGGCGAGGCGCATCCTGCTGTGCAGGTACCGAACTGCGATCTCGCGCTCGCGCACGGCACCGGCGGTTATCTCGGCACGCGCCACGGCAGCGCGACGCTCATCCTGGAGAGGGCCTGAACATGGCGGACAAGGACAACGCAGCAGTGGCCGACATGGCCCTCGAACCCTACTGGCAGGCGGCGCGCGAAGGGCGCCTGCTGCTCAAGCACTGCCGCGCCTGCGATCGCACGCACTACTACCCGCGGCCGCTGTGCCCGTTCTGCATGAGCGACGACACCGCGTGGCGCGAGGCCAGCGGTGCCGGCACGGTCTATTCGTGGAGCGTCGAGCGGCGCGCCCAGCCACCCTACGTGATCGCCTTCGTCACCCTCGCCGAGGGGCCGACGCTGCTCACGAACCTCGTCGACTGCGATCCCGACGACGTTGCCATCGGCCAGGCGGTTACGCTCGGCTTCGAAACGCGCGAGGAGCAGCCGGTGCCGGTGTTCCGACCGGCCTGACGCGAGGCGAGCAGCGCCGGGTGAGCCGCGCCGCGGTGTGCCCGGCTGACCGTGGTCAAGCCACGGCGCACACGTGCTGACTATGCTCGGGCATCCCCCTGTCGGAGTCCGCCGATGTCGAAGCTCGAATCGCTCATCCCGGTCCTGCTCGCCGCCGTAGTCGCCCTGCCGGTCGCGGCGGCGGAGGAGGGCGACGCGCTCGGCGTCGGCCAGGCCGCGTGGTACGAACACTGCACCGTGTGCCATGGGCGCGATGGCAGCGGCGACGGGCCGTTCGTGCCGCTGCTGCGCACCGCGCCGCCGGACCTCACCGTGCTTGCGCGCGACAATGGCGGTGAGTTCCCGCTCGACCGCGTACTGCGCGCGGTCGACGGCCGCAACCTGCCGCTCGCCCACGGCGGCGGCGACATGCCGTTGTGGGGCCGCGTGCTGAGTGCCGCCGGCGAATGCGAGGAGCGCGTGCGTTCACGCGTGGTCGACGTCGTCGCCTGGCTGCGTACGCTGCAGCGCTGAAGCGCAGCCAACGGCGCCGCGTTCAGACGTCCTGCGCGTGGCGCCGGCCGCGCGCGTAGAACAGCCGCTGCGGTGGCGCTTGCTCGCCGCGCAGGCGTCTTGCGAGTGTCGCCAGGATGGTCTCCTGCACGATCATCATCTCGAGCCCGCCAGTGGCGTCGATACGCACGAAACGCAGGTCCTCGAGTTCGCCGTCGCCGCCAATCTCGCCTTCGAGACGCTCGTACTCGATGCCGAAGAAGCGCGCGTGGTAGCGCAGCGGGCGATGCGTCGGCGTGATGGCACGGCCGAGGAAGTCGAGCGCGCCGAGGTCAGGCGCGAGCGCGCGGCGGCGGAACTCGCGCCAGGTGGCGTGGCCGACGTTGCCGACGTCGCCCGGGTGACCATAGGCGAGGCCGGCTTCCTCGTAGGCCTCGCGCACGGCGGCCATGGCAAGGGCGTCGGCCTTGCGGCGTGTGCGGCCGACGGCGAGCTGCCCGGCAACGACATCATCGAGCGGTCGCAGCGGCCGCGCGTGGTAATCGGCGCGCTCGAGACCACCGCCCGGAAACACCCATACGCCCGGCTTGAAGCGGGCGCGGCTGCCGCGCCGGCCCATCAGCACTTCGTAATGCGTGCGCCGCTTGCGGTGGATGACGAGGCTCGCGGCGTCGCGCGGGCGCACCGGGCGCGGCGGCGTCGGGGCATCGGCGCCACGGGAATGGGTGGACGCGGACGGGTCGGGTTGGCCGGTGTCGGATGATGCAGGCATCCGCCTATCCTAGCGCAGCCGTTCGAAGGCAACCTGCCGGCTGTGAACCATTGTCGCGGAGACGGTCAAAAAGCCCAGGTTTCTGAGAAACTTAGCGGGTGCCGCCGGCGCCGGCATCGAACAGCGTCAGGCCGCGACGGCGGCGGGAGCGCTTATGCGCGGTTGGTGCGGGTGCGAACCCGTGCTCCATGGCTGCCGCGTGCCGCATACCCGGTGGTCATGGACGCCGGCGCCAGCGCGACCCGCTGTCGCGCCGCGCCCCCGACCCGCACGATCGCCGCCACGCAGCATTGCCCGCGTGCGGCGTGTACGGCCTGCCCACAGGAGGATTCGCCGCCACCATGAATGCACCGCTCGACGCCCGTTCTGCCCAGCCCCGCCGCGATCGCGCCAACCCGCGCGTCGTCATCATCGGCGCCGGCATGTCCGGCCTGCTCGCCGCGATTCGCCTGCACGAAGCCGGTATCGACGACGTCACCCTCTACGAGAAATCGGACCGCGTCGGCGGCACCTGGCGCGACAACCGTTACCCGGGGCTCGCCTGCGACGTGCCGGCGCACATGTACACCTACTCCTTCGAGCCTAACCCCGACTACAGCCACCGTTACGCGAGGGGGGCGGAGATCCAGGCCTACTTCGAGCGTGTCGCGCGCAAGTACAACCTCTACGAGAACATCCGCTTCGGCACCGAGCTGACGCGCGCCGAGTACCGCGACGGGCGCTGGCAGTTGACCAGCGCCGACGGCGGGACGGACGTCGCCGACATACTCATCGGCGCGAGCGGTGTCCTGCATCACCCGCAGTACCCCTCGATAGCAGGCCTCGACAGCTTTGCCGGCGCCATGTTCCATACCGCGCGCTGGGACGACACCATCGACCTCGCCGGCAAGCGCGTCGGTATGATCGGCACGGGTTCGACCGCGGTGCAGATCACCCCGCAGGTGCAGCAGGTCGCCGCCAAGCTCACCCTCTTCCAGCGCACACCGCAATGGATACACCCGCTGCCCGATCGCACCTACGGCGAAGCCACCAAGCGCCGCCTGCGCACCCACCCGTGGCTCGCGAACCTGCTGCGCGGCGTCTACAGCAAGCTCTTCGAATGGACCTTCGCGCGCGCGGTGATCGGCAACAAGCCGCTGCTCAAGCTGATCAGCTGGACCTGCCGGCGCAACCTCGAGCGCAAGGTCGCCGACCCGGTGCTGCGCGAGAAGCTGCGCCCGGACTACCAGGCGGCGTGCAAGCGGCTCATCTTCGCCAACGGCTTCTACGAGGCGGTACAGGCGCCCAACGTGGAACTCGTCACCGACGCCATCGAACGCATCGAGCCCGCGGGCGTGCGGAGCGTTGACGGCACCTTGCACGAGCTCGACGTGCTCATCCTCGCCACCGGCTTCAAGGCGCACAACTTCATGCGGCCGATGGCAATGGTCGGCGCACATGGCCAGAGCCTCGACGACGCCTGGGCCAGCGGCGTCCACGCGCATCGCTCGGTCGCCATCCCGGGCTTTCCCAACTTCTTCATGCTGATCGGACCCAACAGCCCGATCGGCAACTATTCGCTGATCAGCATCGCCGAGCTGCAGATGGACTACATCCTGCAGCTCATCGAAACCTGGCGCGAGCGTCGCGGCTGCGCCATCGCGCCACGTGAGGAAGCCACGCGGCGCTTCAACCAGGCCATCCGCGACGCCATGCCCGGCACGGTGTGGGTGACCGGCTGCCAGAGCTGGTACCTCGACGAGCACGGCAATCCGGCCATGTGGCCGTGGACTTTCGAGCGCTTCCGTGCCGACATGGCCACCCCGACGCTGGGCGAGTACGACATCCGCCCGCTGGCGGCGAGCGCGCCCGACGCCGCCGCCGCCTGACCACGTCACCCAAGGCTTATCCACAGGTGTCTGACCCTCTGGTGGATAAGTCGGCGGGGCGCGCTGGTAGACTGGGCCACTGTCACGGAGTGCACACGATGAGCCGGACTTCGACCGCCTCCAGACTTGCTGCATGGGCCTTCGCCGGGTGCTGGTCGCTCGCGGTGGATGCGGTGACCGTGCATACCTGGGTCGACGACGACGGCGTGCGGCATTACGCCGACGCGCCGCCGGCAGCGGAGGGGACTGCGGTGCCGGCCGAGCAGTTCGAGATCGAGACCGCGCCGGCGGCCGACGCGGCGGCGGACTACTATTCCATTGCCAACCAATGGGAGCGCTTGCGCGCCGAGCGCGAGGCACAGGCGGCGCGCGAGCTCGAGCGCGAGCGCATGCGCCGTGAGAGTGCACTCGCTGAGCAGGCCATCGAGCAGCAGGCGGCACCGGCCTACGACGGGCCCACTGCCATCGTGCCGTGGGGCGTGGGGGCGCCGGCGTTCGGCGGCTGGGGTGGCAGCGGCTGGAACCCTGGCGGATACGGTCATGGCCGGCCTGGCCATCGCGGCGATTACGGTGGCCGCGGTCGCCACGAGCGCCGGCCGTTTCCAATCGACCGCGACGCCTATGTCGGCCAGAAGCGGCGCCAGGACTTCCTGCCGGCGCCGACCCCGCGCTGGCCGCGCGAGCGCTACACGCCGGGTCGCCAGTAGGGCGGCGCGCAGCGTGGCCGACGCGTCATCGCGCAGGCCCGGCACTCGCGTGCCAGCCGGATGCCGGCAATGCGGCTCGGCGCAAACGCGCACCCACACCAGCCGCGGCAGGCGGCCGGGTGCGCCGCCGCGGCCTACTTGGCGCGGCGAATGACGAAGCGGAAGACGTCGCCGTCCTGGCCCGACTCGACCAACTCGTGGCCGGTGGTGCGGCAGAATGCCTGGAAGTCGGCGTCGGCGGCCGGGTCGGTGGCCAGGATCTCGATGGTGCCGCCGACCGGCACGTCCTTCATCGATTTCTTGGTCTTCAGGATGGGCAGCGGGCAGTTGAGGCCCTTGGTATCGAGCAGCAGGTCGGCCATCGTGGGTCTCCCGGGCGCCCCGCACGGCGGGTGCGGATGGTTGGTGACGGGCGCATGATAGCCGAAGCCGAAGCCTTATGAAGAACAGATATAACGATATAACGAATTAGCATATATGCTGTGAATCGTCGGCATACCGCCGGATGCGACAAAGGGGAGAGGAGAGCGGCACATGCACATGGCCAACGCGGCGCCGGACTGGGCAGCGCGCCTCGCGCTGATCGAAGAACTCGAAGATGCCCCGCTCGATGCCGAGCTGCTCGCCCGTCTCGAACGCCGCGCGGCGAGCGTCGCGCAGCGGCCGCTGCGGTTCTCCACGCCCACCTTCAAGACCTACGGTTCGAGCGAGCTGAAGGGCTGCTCGAAGATGAGCTTCCCGGCCTTCTCCATCACCGGCGGCGCCTGCGCACTCGACTGCGATCATTGCCACGCCAGGATCCTCGAGCCGATGATCCCGGCGACCCGCCCCGACATCCTCGATGCCGAGGTGCGCCGCCTCGTCGCCGAACAGGACCTGCAAGGCTTCCTGCTCTCGGGCGGCTCGAATCGCCGCAACGAGATCAAGTACGAGCGCTACTGGCCGGTGGTGGAGGCGCTCAAGCGTGACTTCCCACACCTGCGCGTCGCCGTGCACTCGGCCCTGGTCGACGCTCCGCGCGCGCGACGCATGGCCGATGCCGGCGTCGACACCGCCATGCTCGACATCATCGGCGCGCCCGAGACGGTGCGCGAGGTCTACCATCTCGAGCGCCCCGTCGACGACTTCGAAGCCTCCCTCGCGGCGCTCTGCGCGACCGGCATGGAGGTGGTACCGCACATCGTCATCGGCCTGCACTATGGCGAGATCCGCGGCGAAGCCAACGCGCTCGACATCTGTGCGCGCCATGTCATCCACGCGCTGGTGCTGGTCGTGATCATGCCGTTCTACGCGACGCCCGGCACCTTCGCGACGCCGAGTCCGGCGGCGGTCGGCGAGGTTTTCCTCACCGCGCGCGAGCGCCTGCCTGAGCGCGAGGTGCTGCTCGGCTGCGCGCGCCCGCCCGGCATGCACAAGCGCCTCACCGACACCTACGCCGTGCTCGCCGGCCTCGACGGCATCGCCTTTCCCGCCGACGGTACGGTGGCGGTGGCAAGCGCCATCGGACGCCCCTGCCACCAGGAACACGCCTGCTGCTCACTCAAGCTCGCGCAGGCACGCCGGCGCGTCGCGGTGGCCTGAGCCCGGGCCGATGCGCGAGCGGCTCGACGTCATCGTTCTCGGCCTCGGCCCGGCCGGCGCCAGCGCGGCGGCCGCGGCAGCGGCGGCCGGTCTCTCGGTGCGCGCTTTCGAGCGTCGCGCCGTGGCCGGCCAGCCGGTGCAGTGCGCGGAGCTCGTGCCGGGCCTCATCGGGCAGGACGTCGCCGCTTTCGCGGCCGCGCGTACCCAGTCGGTGCGGCGCATGACAACCACCGTCGAGCACGAGGCGCCGGACGAGACCGCACCGTTCCCCGGCCACATGATCGACCGTGCGCGCTTCGATGCCGATCTCGTCGCCGCCGCGCGCGAGGCCGGCGCCGACTGCCGCCTCGGTACGCGCGTCGTCGCCGTCGACACGCACGCGGGCGAAGTGGCCACCGCGGACGGCGCCTGGCATGCCGCGCGCGTCCTCATCGGCGCCGACGGTCCGCGCTCGGCACTCGGCCGCGCGCTCGGTGCGGTCAATACTGCGCTCGTCCATGCGCGCCAGCTGAGCGTTGCGCTGCGCGCAGCGAGCGACAGCACCGACATCTTCCTCGCCGCCGATTATCCCGGCGGCTACGGCTGGCTGTTTCCCAAGGGCATGCGCGCGCACGTCGGCATCGGCGTCGAGGCGATCGCGCGGTCGCGCCTGCCGGCTTTGCTCGACGGCCTGCTCGCGGAGCTCGTCGCCAATGGACGCATCGCGCCGCCGGATGCCACTGCACGCGCCAGTCTCACCGGCGGGCTCATCCCGGTCGGCGGGCGGGTACCGGCGGCGCACCGGCGTGGCGCGACACTCGGCCTGCTCGCGGGCGATGCCGCCGGTCTCGCCAACCCGGTCACCGGTGCCGGCATTCATGCCGCGCTGGTCTCCGGCCGACTCGCCGGCGAAGCCGCCGCCGCCTGGCTCGGTGGCGACGACGCGGCCGGTGCCGACTACGAGGCGGAACTCGACGACTGCTTTGGCGCCGCCCTCGCGCGCGCGCTGGCACGTCGCGCCGCGCTGCGCGCGGTAGCGCGTACACGTGCGCCGAGCGCGGACGAGCAGCGCGCCGCCTGGATTGCCTACCCGGCCTACTGGGCCGCGACACCCACGCTCACGGGGGAAGCACACGCATGAGCTGTTTCGATCGCGAACGCGCCACGCCGGACGCTACTACGCCCACGACCTTCAACACCTTCGCACAGATGGCACCGCGCACACCGGCACCGACGCCGCGCGAGCTGCGCAACGGCGCGCGCGTGAAAGGCGCGGGCGCGCTGCCGGCAGGGGTCTACCTACCGAACAACAACATTCTCACGCCGGCGATGCGTTCGCCCGAGTATGTGCAGCTCTCGACCGCCGCTGCCATCACGCTCGGCATCATGCCCGGCAACATGTATCGCTGTGCCTGCACGCGCTGCCTCAACCTGCTGCTCACCTACCCCGAGGGCTGCCGCGCCAACTGCGCCTACTGCGGGCTCGCACGCCACCGCGAAGCCGAGCGCGATTACGCCGATCGCAACTTCATCCGCGTCGACTGGCCGGCCGTGCCGATCGACGACATCGTCGACATCGTCGCGCGCGACCCGCAGGCGAGCCCGTTCCACCGCATGTGCATCTCGATGATCACGCACCCGCGATCGGATGCCGACACCGTGACCGTGCTCGAGCGCTGGACCGCGCGCATCGATCCGGAGGCCATCCCGGTCTCCATACTCTCCAACCCGACGACCATGACACGTACCGACGTGGTGCGTCTGCACGAACTCGGCGCGGACATCTTCACCGTCGCGCTCGATGCCGCGACGCCTGCCATCTTCGAACGCACGCGCGGCAAGGGCGTGCAGTCGCCGCACCGCTGGGACAAGTACTGGCAGGTGCTGATGGATGCGCGCGAGGTGTTCGGGCCGCAGAAGTTCGGTGCCCACATCATCGTCGGCATGGGCGAGAGCGAGCGCGAAGTGCTCGAACTCATCCAGCGCATCGTCGATCTCGGCGGGCACAGCCACATGTTCTGCTTCTTCCCCGAACGCGGCTCGCTGATGGACCACCTGCCGGCGACGCCGCGCGACCAGTGGCGCCGCGTGCAACTCGCGCGCTATCTCATCGATTACCGCGGTGTGCGCGTCGAGCACATGCGCTTCGACGGCGACGGCCGCGTGAGCGATTTCGGCCTGCCGACCGGCGAGCTCGACGACGTCATCGAGGCCGGCGTCGCCTTCCGCACCTCGGGCTGTCCCGGCAAGTTCGCCGAGGATGTCTCCGCCTGCGATCGGCCCTACGGCGATTCGCCGCCGTCCGACATCGCGAGTTACCCGTTCCAGCCGGTCGCCGTGGACCTGAAGAAGATCCGCGCCCAGCTCGGCCGCAGCCGGCCGGGTGAAGTCTACGAAGAGGGCGAGGACATCGAGCAGTTCGCCGGCTGACGGCGATGCGAGGCGTGTCAACGAGTCGGACAGCGTGCGCGTGCCAGCGCGTGCGAAGCGTTGACACCACCATGTTCACGCGGTGCTGAAGGCCACGCATGGCGCCGCCGACCTTCCGCCTGCTCGATACCGGCATCAATGATGGCCGCTGGAACGTCGCGCTCGACCAGGTGCTGATCGACGCCCACCGTGCCGGCCAGGCGCCGGACACACTGCGCTTCCTGCGCTTCACGCCGAGCGTGCTGGTCGGCCGTCACCAGGACCTCTCGCGCGAGATCGATGTCGACTACTGCGCCCGCCACGGCATCGACGTCGGGCGGCGCGTGACCGGCGGCGGCGCCCTCTATCTCGATCCGCAACAGCTCGGCTGGGAACTCGTGTGCACGCGCGCGGCGCTCGGCGGCGGCTCGCTCGGCAAGCTCGCCGAGCGCATCTGCAGCGCGGCCGCCGCCGGCCTGTCGCGCCTCGGGATTGACGCCCGCTTCCGCCCGCGCAACGACATCGAGGTCGATGGCCGCAAGATCGGCGGCACCGGCGGTTTCTTCGATGGCGACACGCTGTTCTACCAGGGCACCGTGCTCGGCGAGGTCGACACCGAGGTGATGTTCCGCGCCTTGCGCGTGCCCGGTGCCAAGCGCGCGCGCCACGCGGGCGCCGCGCCCGCCGCGCGCGTCACCTCGCTCGCCGAGGCCTGCGGTGGCCGCGCCCCGGCAGCGCTCGCGGTGATGGCGGCGTTGACGGCGGGCTTCTGCGATGCGTTCGGGATCGAAGTCGCCGAGGGCATGCTCGACGAGCGCGAGGCGCGCGCGGTGGCGGCGAGCTACCGCGACGACATCGGCAGTGCCGCGTTCGTCCACGACATCGACCAGCCCGGGGCCGGCGACGGCATCCTGAGCGCCACGCGGGACACCGCCGGCGGATTGGTCGAGGTGCATCTCAAGCTCGCCGGCAAGCCGCCACGCATCGCGAGCATCGTCATCAGCGGGGACTTCTTCGTCACCCCGCCGCGCGTGGTGTTCGATCTCGAGAGCGCGCTGCGCGATACGCCGCTCGCCGCGCTCGAGGCCAACGTCGCCGCCTTCCTTGCCAGCGCCGGGGTGCAGACGCTGTCGCTCGCCGCCGACGATCTGATCGGCGCCATCCGTGCCGCGGCCGAGCGCGACGGCTGATGGATTACCTCGCGCACCTCACCGTCATCCAGCATACCTCGGCCGACTACCTCGGCCTGGTCGAGGATCACCTCGAAGGGCGCAAGATCCGCTTCACCTACCACCGCCCATTCACCGAGCGTGGCGGTATTCCGACCCTCGCCTCGATCGCCGACGGCCTCGTGCTGCTCGGCGGCGGTCCGTGGGGCTCGGCCGGGCCGCGCAACCTGCCAACACTCGTGCGCGAGGTCGAGCTCGCCCACGCCTGCCTCGCACGCGGCCTGCCGGTGATCGGCTTTGAGCTCGGTGCACAGATTCTTGCGCTGGCCGCCGGCGGCCGCACCCATGCCGCGCCGCTCGCCCTGACCGTCGAACAGGCGCGCCGCGTCGACGACGCTGCCCTGAACGGCTACCTGCCGGAGCACTTCGTCTCCATCGCCTGTGGTCGCGATCGCTTCGAACTGCCAGCGCAGGCGCGCGTGCTGGCGTTGGGCGAGGACGACGCACCGGCGCTGTTCCAGGTCGGCGACAACGCCTTCGGCTTCCGTGGCCACCCGGGCTTCAAGCCGGCCATCGCCGAGGACCTCGTGATGGAATTCGAGGAGGCGCCGGACGATCCCGCCGCGGCGTTGATCGCCGCGCGCGCGCAGGCGCGAGCGGTGGAGGAGGCGCTGATTCCGATCATGACCGGGCTCGTGCAGCTGACCGGCTGGATGGGCAGCGCACACGCTGCGCGCCGGGAGTAAGACTTCGCCGGCGCGTTCGCGCGGGTGCCGCCTGCATGGCCCAGGCGTCCGCGAGGAGGTTCGCCGCTGACCCGCCACGCGGGCCGGCGTGCCGGCGTAGTCCGCCACCAGCAGGCGATCGCCACCCCGCCTCTAAAAATCGCTACTATCGACGCTGCGGCCACGTGGCTGCGCGAGGGGCAAGGGGAGAGCTGCACATGATCCACGGCATCAACCACGTCGCCATCTCGACCGGCGACATCGAGCGTCTGCGCGCCTTCTATGTCGACCAGCTCGGTTTCGAGGAGGTGTTCCGGCTCAACTGGGAGGTCGGGCATCGCGAGCTCGACAACATCACCGGGCTGACCGATTCCTCCGCGCGCATCGTCATGCTGCGCTGTGGCAATGCGTGCATCGAGCTGTTCGAGTACCACACGCCGCCACCCCGGCCGGGTGACCCGGCGCGGCCGGTGTGCGATCACGGCATCACCCACCTGTGCCTGCAGGTGACCGACATCGAGGCCGAGCATGCCCGTCTCGAAGCCGCCGGCATGCGCTTCCACTGCCCACCGCAGGCGCTCGGCGACATCCGCGCGACCTACGGGCGCGACCCCGACGGCAACGTCGTCGAGCTGCTCGAAGTACCGGCCGACAGTGCCCTGCATGTCGTCGCAGCCTGAGCGACCGCGGGGAAGGCCGGTCTAAGTCATTGGTCTTTCAGTTTATGCATAATCGATATATGCATATAACTGAAAACCATATAGGCTGACCCCTCGACTGCGCCGCCGCCCCGGCGGTGCGCGTCCACAGGGGAGAGCAGCAAGCGATGGCCGACAAGCTCGTGATCGTCATGGCCAACACCGATCCGCGCAACGGCGAGGAGCTCGGCGCGCCGATCTTCCAGGCCAGCGTCGCCGCCGCCATGGACTACGAGGTCGAGGTGATCTGCACCGCGACCGCCGGGCGCCTGATGAAGAAAGGTGTCGCCGAGACGCTGACGGTCAAGGAAGGCTCGCCGAAGTCGGTCTACGATTTCATCAAGGAAGCCCACGAGGCCGGCGTCAAGTTCTTCTGCTGCTCGCCCAATCTCGACCTGTTCGACATGAAGCAGGAAGACCTCATCGAGGAATGCGAGGGCGTGGTCGGCGGCGCCTACCTGATCGAGGCCGTCATGGAGGACGACTGCAAGGTGCTCACGTACTGAGGACAGGCCGGGAGCCGCCCGAGAGGAGAGGAGGAGCATGGCCCACGCCACCGCGACCCGCGTGCAGAGTGTCATCGGCGATCCGCTGTCGGACGCGCCGGCCCTGCCGCGCGACGAGCTCGAGACCATCTTCAACGATATCCAGGCCGATCTCCGCTACGACTACGAGCTGAACGGCTGCCTGAACTGCGGCATCTGCACCGCCACCTGTCCTGCCGCGCACTACTACGACTTCAGCCCGCGCGAGATCGTCCAGCTCCTGTGGACGGAGAACCTCGAAGGCATCTACGACGCCATGCAGGAGAAGATCTGGGCCTGCGCCCAGTGCTACACCTGCGCCGCGCGCTGCCCGTTCGGCAACTCGCCCGGCGGCCTCGTGATGCTCATGCGCGAGGTCGCGATCAAGCACGGCATGGAATCGGCGAAGAACGTGCTGCGGCCGTTCTCGCGCGTGATGCTCAAGCTCATCTCGACCGGCAACCAGCTCGCGCCGAACATGATCACGCCCGATCACTTCGCCGACTGGGGCCCCAACATCTCCAAGGTCGATGCGCCGCTCAAGCTGCTGCGCAAGGCCATCCCCATGCCGACGCTGAACACCACCGAGACGGCGTGGGAAGTCAATCTCAAGACCTCGATCGAGCTCTACACCATCTGGGAGATGACCGGCGTGCTCGACCAGCTCGAAGGCATCGACGAGAACCTCTTCGACGTCATCACCGACATCATGGACGAGAAGCGCGAAGACTACGAAGAGTGGCTCGAAGAGCAGGAAGACGAGGACGACGACGATGACTGAGTGTTATCCACAGGTGTACCCCTGTGGGCAAGCCCATCGGCGTTAACCCCAACGGGGTCAGACCCCTGTGGGTAACGTCGCGGCGGGGTGGGCCCGCCGCGCTGCGCCAGCGACGCGCTGAGGAGGCCGCGATGACGGACGACACCCCCAAGACATTGCTGCAGGAGCGCTTCACCGGCCACGGTGCCGAGTGGCGCGACGCCAACCTGAGCGCGGACGACGCGCGCGTCGCCACCGCCTGGGTCGAGCAGAAGGTCGACCGCCGCTCCATGCTGACCAGCAAGGACCGCGTGGCGGACGTCCGCGACGCCATGTGGGAGCTCGAGCGCGACGGCGAGATCGTCGTCCACCGCGTCGGCGAGCAGCACGAGCCGGTGACGGTGAAGACGCTCTACGGCTGGGACAAGCGCATCCCGACGCAGCAGCTCTGGCATCACAAGTCGTGCGGCCAGTGCGGCAACATCCCGGGCTACCCGGCCTCGCTGCTGTGGCTGATGAACGAGCTCGACATCCGCTACCTCGACGAGACCGACCAGACCTCCTGCACCGCGTGGAACTACCACGGCTCCGGCATCGGCAATCTCGAGAGCCTCGCCGCTGTCTTCCTGCGCAACTTCCACCAGGCCTACGTCTCCGCGAAAGCCGAAGGCCTGCCGGAAGGCTACTACTACCCGCTGGTCCACTGCGGCACCTCCTTCGGCAACTACAAGGAAGTGCGTGAGTACCTGATCCACTCGGCGGAGCTGCGCGAGCGGGTGAAGAAGATCCTCGCCAAGCTCGGCCGCCTGGTCGACGGCAAGCTGCTCATTCCCGAGGAGGTCGTGCACTACTCCGAGTGGGTGCACGTGATGCGCCACCGCATCGCCGAGCGCCAGGTGGTCGATGCCTCGAGCGTGCGCGCGACCATCCACCCGGCCTGCCACGTCTACAAGATGGTGCCGCAGGATGCCATCTACGACGACAGCATCCTCGAGGGCAACCGCGTCGCCGTCTCCACCGGCATCATGGAAGCCCTTGGCACGCAGGTCATCGACTACAAGACCTGGTACGACTGCTGCGGCTTCGGCTTCCGCCACATCATCTCCGAGCGCGAGTTCACGCGCTCCTTCGCCATCGACCGCAAGGTGCGCGTGGCGGTGGAGGAGGCACGGGCCGACGTCATGATCGGCCACGACACCGGCTGCATCACCACGCTCGACAAGAACCAGTGGATCGGCAAGGCGGTCGGCAAGGACTACTCCCTGCCGATTCTCGCCGACGTGCAGTTCGCCGCGCTCGTCTGCGGCGCGCACCCCTTCAAGGTGGTGCAGTCACACTGGCACGCCTCCGCCGTGGAAGGCCTGATGGAGAAGCTCGGCATCGACTGGCGCGCCGCCAAGGCCGAGTTCGAGGCCTACCTCGAGCAGATCAAGCAGGGCAAGCCCGAGAATCTCTACGACCCGCGCCGCATGATCACTTCCGGCCCGGGCTACAAGAAGCTGGAACGGCACACATGAGCAAACCCACCCTGGTGGTCGGCGGCGGGCCGGCCGGACTGGCTGCCGCGCACGCGCTGGCGAGCGTCGGCCGCGATTGCGTGCTGGTCGAGAAGGCCGAGCGCCTCGGCGGCGCACCGATCCTCTCCGGCTATGCGAAGCTCGTGCCGTCCGGTGAATGGGCCAAGGACGCCATCGGTGGCATGGTCGAGCGCGTCGTTGCCAACCCCCGCATCGACGTACGCCTGAACACCAGCGTCACGCGCTTCGAGGGCGCGCCCGGCAACTTCACCGTCGGCCTCGCCAACGGCGACACGCTCGACGCCGGCGCCGCCATTCTCTGCACGGGCTTCACCCATTTCGACTCGGTTAACAAGCCCGAGTGGGGCTTCGGCCTGTTCCCGGATGTCGTCACCACCACGCAGGTGGAGCAGATGATCTCCTCCGGCCAGGGCGTACGCTGCCCGTCCGACGGGCGCAAGCCGGAGCGCGTCGCGATCCTGCTCTGCGTCGGCTCGCGTGACCGCCAGATCGGGCGCGAGTGGTGTTCCAAGATCTGCTGCACGGTCTCCGCCAACATCGCGATGGAGATTCGCGAGGAGCTGCCGGACTGCCATGTCTACATCTACTACATGGACATCCGCACCTTCGGCCTCTACGAGACCAAGTACTACTGGCGCAGCCAGGAGGAGTTCAAGGTCAAGTACATCAAGGCGCGCATCGCGGAAGTCACCTCCGACGGCGAGCGCGTCATCGTCAAGGGCGAGGATACGCTGGTCAAACGCCCCATCACGATTCCCTTCGACATGGTCGTGCACGCGATCGGCATGGATCCGAACGTGGACAACCGGACGCTCGCCGAGGTCTTCGGCGTCGATCTCGAGACGAACGGCTACATCGATCGCAAGGACACCTACAGCGCCATCGGGCAGACCTCGCGCGCGGGCGTTTTCGTGGCGGGCTCCGCCACCGGCCCCGAGACCATCGACGACTCCATTGCCCAGGCCAACGCCGCCGCCATCGCGAGCCTCGGCGCCCTGCAGCAGGCGGTCTGAGAGCGGTCGCATGCTGCGCGCATTCAAGCGAAGCAGGGCGCCGGCGGTCGCGGCGGTGCCGGAGCCGGTGCGCCCCGAGCTGCACCTGTCCGGCTCGACGCTGCGCGCGGCGCTCGAAGCGGCCATCGCCGGCTGCGAGGCGCACGGCGGCGTGGAGCGCTACATCGCCGCGCTCGCGTTGAAGAGCCGGCTGTTCCAGGATGCGCTGCTCGACACCGATCCGCGCGAAGTCCCGCGCGAGACGCTGGCCGGCCTCACCGCTTTCATGGCGACGGTGCGCCGGCGCATCGCGCCCGAGCTCGATGGCGACGGCCTCGCACGCCTGCGCACCGCGCTCGCGCTGCTGCTCGACGGCCGCGAGGACACCGCCACCACCGATGCGCGCATCGCTGCCTGCTGTGCGCAGTTCCCGGCCGACCGCGCGCACCGCTGGGTACGTGACTTCGCCGCCGAGGTGCTGCACAACGTCGACCCCGAGCGCTACCCGCTGATGACGCGCTGGGTGTGGGACCGCCAGTCGAACACCGGCGCGCTGCGCGAGATGTGGTTCGGCGAGGACATCGATCACCGAAGCCTGCACGTGCCCGACGACTACCCGACCTTCATCGTCCTGCGCGAGGAGCTCTCGGTCTTCCTCTCCGACAACGGCTTCTTCCGCGACATCGGCCATTACGTGGACCTGCTGCTCGCCCAGGTCTATGCCGAGTACATCTGCGCCCAGGGTGGCACCTACCTGCGCGCCGATTTCTCCTCGCCCGAAGATCCCATGCAGCACACCCGCCGCATGCTCGGGCTCGACGGCGTTAAGGCGGGTTCCGCGCGCCTGCGTCTGAAGGCCATCGAGGGCGAGGCCTGGCGGCTGCTCGACGACGAGGCCGCCGCGCTCACCGCCACACGCGAGACCACGGGCTGAGCGATGCCTATCCACGAAGAACACCTGATCCGCCCCGAGGATCTGAAGACGCACGACAACCTCGTCATCGACGGCGTGGACGTCTCCGGCCACTGGAGCACGTTCATCGAGTCGCGCGTGGTCACCGATTACAACGAGGCGATGGAAGAAGAGATCGCCGCGCTGCCGGGCGGCGAGCACATCCACCGCTGCTGGCAGTGCGGTTCGTGCACCAATTCCTGCACCGTCAATGCCGTCAACCCGGACTTCAACCCGCGCTACTGGATCTATCTCATCCGCATGGGCATGGAGTCGGAGCTGCTGCGCGACAAGGACATCATCTGGCAGTGCGTCTCGTGCAACAAGTGCACCTATGCCTGCCCGCGCGACGTCTTCCCCGAAGGCGTGATGAAGGCAACGGCACATTGGCTCGAACTCAAGGGCCACACGCCGAAGAGCCCTTCGATGCATTTCGACGAGGAGTTCAGCGAGCAGGTCTTCGCCACCGGCAAGATCGAGGAAGGGCGCATCATCCGCGGTTTCTTCCGCCGCACCGGCCAGGCGCTCACGCAGACCTGGCTCATCGAAATGGTCAAGGGCATGCTGCGCCACCTGCCGGCGGGGCTGCTCATCCGCATGGGCCTCGCCAACGTGCTCAAGCCGCGCACGCGCGGCTGGGCCCCGGCGCGCGCGGCGATCGAGGCGTACGTTGCCGAGCAGGATGCCCATCATCGCCAGGCGCTCGCCCTCGACGGCCTGGTGCGCCAGGCGGCGAGCGAACTCGATCGCCCGGCCGCCTGAAGCACTTGGCAGACCGGCAGCGGCACGCGACCTAGCGCAATCCAGAGAGTCATCCATGAGAAAGTACGAGAAAGTCGCCTACTACCCGGGCTGCGCGCTGGAAGGCTCGGGCCACGCCTACAACCGGTCGACCAAGGCGCTCGGCAAGGCGCTCGGCCACGCGCTCGACGAAGTGAATAAATTGTACTGCTGCGGCGCGATGGAAGTGAAGAACAACGATCCCAAGC
>JAVJVZ010000028.1:0-8690 GCA_040220855.1 Gammaproteobacteria bacterium
GCGGTTTCGCGAGGTGCGTGGCGCCGCCGGGCGCCGCGCGCGGCTTGCGCCAAGCCTGGTGATGGTGCGGTGGCCCGGCACAACGGGTATCGTAGCCGGGACCGTGGCCGCGGCCGGCTGCACCGCGGTCTTGTCGCATCATCGCGAGAGGAGGCAGTCGATGCACGAAGTCAACTCACAACGCGTGAGCCGTGCGGCCTTCGCTGCCCGCGTGCGGCGCCGCGAGCTCAGCATCGCGCCCGGCGTGTTCGACATGATCTCGCTGCGCATCGCTGCCACCCAGGGTCATGCAGCGCTCTACATGACCGGCTACGGCACGGTCGCCTCGCTGCTCGGCCTGCCGGACGCCGGCCTCGTCGGCTGTGCGGAGATGGTGGAGCGCGCGCGCACCATGGCCGGCGCAACGAGCACACCCCTCATCGCCGATGCCGACACCGGCTTCGGCGGCCTGCTCAATGTCGCCCACGCCGTGCGCGGCTACGAGCAGGCGGGCGTTGCCGCCATCCAGATCGAGGACCAGGTCTTTCCGAAGAAGTGCGGCCACACGCCCGGGCGCCGTGTCGTCGCGTGCGCGGAGATGCAGCGCAAGATCGAGGTTGCCTGCGCGACGCGACGCGACCCCGATTTCCTCGTCGTGGCGCGGACCGATGCACGCACCGCGCTCGGCCTGGACGAAGCGATTCGCCGCGCGCTTGCCTACCGAGCTGCCGGTGCTGACGTCATCTTCGTCGAAGCGCCCGAGAGCGAGGAGGAATTCGCCGCGATCGCCGCCGCTGTCGATGCCCCCCTGCTCGCCAACATGGTCGAGGGCGGCCGCTCTCCGCTATTGTCGGCGGCACGGCTGCGCGAGCTCGGCTATGCCATCGCCATCTACCCGGCGAGCGGCTTCCTGGCCGCTGCCGGTGCGCTCGAGGTGACCTATCGCCAACTGCTCGAGAACGGCGCGACCGCGGGCCTCGCGACGCCGGCCATGGACCTCGCCACCATGCATCGCCTGATGGGATTCGAGGAGGTCTGGGCATTCGAACGGCGCTGGGCGGAGGAGACCGGGCCATGAGCACGTTCACCGCCCTCGAGGAGTATCGCCGCACACACGTGCCGCTCTACAACGACAACCGCATGAAGCTCGGGGTGTTCGGCATCAACGTCAGCGGGGGTGGCAGCATATCGCGCGCGCCGACCAGCCTCGAGCCGACGTTTGCGCACAATCTGAAGGTCGCGCAGGCCGCCGAGGCCGCCGGCTTCGAGTTCCTTGTGCCGTTCGGACGCTGGAAGAGCTTCGGTGGCGACACCGAATACAACGGCAACTGCATGGAGGTCTACACCTGGGCCGCCGCGCTCGCTGCTCGCACCGACAGGATCATGCTGTTCGCGACCTCCCATGTCGGCACCGTCCACCCGGTGCTGGCCGCCAAGCAGGGCGCCACCATCGACCACATCTCCAACGGCCGCTGGGGACTGAACGTGGTATGCGGCTGGTATACCCCCGAGATGGAGATGTTCGGCGCGGCGCAGCTCGGACACGACGAACGCTATCGCCGCGCCGGCGAATGGGTCGAAGTGATCAAACGCCTGTGGTGCGAGAACCACTTCGATCATCACGGCGAATACTACCGCGTGGATGGCGGTTACCTCGAGCCGAAACCTGTCCAGCAACCCTACCCCGTGATCGTCAACGCAGGAGCATCGGAAGCCGGGCGGGAATTCTCCGCGCGCCATGTCGATTTCAACTTCATCACGATGGACTCGAACGAAGCCGCCCGCCGGCTCGCGGCCGATGTACGCGCGCGAGCGCGCGTTCACGGGCGCGACATCGGCGTGCTCGGCAACGGCTACGTCATCGTGCGCGACACCGAACAGGAAGCGCGCGAAGCGCTCGCGGCCATCGTGGCAGCAGGCGACTGGGACGCAGCTCGCAACATCATGCGCGTGCTGGGTATCGAGAGCGCATCCTTCAACGCCCAGATCGATCAGTTCGCCAGGCGTTTCGTCGTCGGCTGGGGCGGCTTCCTGCTGTGCGGCAACCCGGAGCAGGTGGTCGATGGTTTCATCGCGCTCGAACGCGCTGGTGTCGAGGGAATGGCACTGATGTGGCACGACCCGGCGGTCGAAATCCCCTACTTCGCCGAGCGCGTGATGCCGCTCATGCGCGCCGCCGGCCTGCGCATCTGAACGGACCGTCTGCCGCAACTACCATCAGCGCGTCCGCCTGCGCGGAGCACGCGCCCGCCGTGGCACTGGTGATGGCGCCAGCAAGGCCACGGTATGCGTCGCGAAGCGCTGCAGGCTCGCGCGTGACTCGCCGGCGCGGGCGCGGATGGCAAGCGTGTGCAGTGCCGCCTGCGCGAGCTTCGCTGTCTGCACCGGGTCGAGTCCGGGCGGCAATTGTCCGGCCTCCTTGGCGCTGGCGAAGCGCTCGCCGAGGAGGCGATCGAGTTCGTTGACCAGGGCCAGCGTCAGCTCGCGTACCGCCGGGTGCGCGAGCGCCTCGACCGGCGCGGTGCAGAAGACGAAGCAACCGGGTGCAGGGTCCACCGCGAAGTAGGCGTCGAGCGCGCCGCGATAGAGGTTGCCGAGCGCCGTGGCCAGATCGGGCTCGGCCATCACCGCCTCCTCGAGCGTCCGGCGCAGGCGCGCGACGAAATGTCCCAGCGCCTGCAGGTAGAGCGCCTCCTTGTCGCCGAAGGCGTTGTAGAGGCTGGGACGATTGAGTCCTGTCGCATGCGCGAGGTCGTCGAGTGAGGTGGCGCTGAAGCCGCGCGCCGAGAAGACACCGACGGCCTGCTCGAGCACCGTGTCCGCATCGAATTGTCGCGGGCGTCCGCGCGCTTTCCCGGTCATTTTGTACGTTGTTGCATAAAAATCCGCTTTCAGTATAAATTCTGCGAATCAGTACAAAAATATGCCCTCCCGTGAGGACACGATCATGCCGCTCATCGAGAACCCAGCGAGTGCCCTCGTCACGCGTCTTACCGGCGTGCACCTGTTTGGCTTCGATGCCGCGCCCTGCTCGCAGCGCGTCGCCTGCGCGCTGGCCGAGAAAGGCCTGCGGCGGCTGCGCACGGTGCGCTGGAACGACACCCGCCCACGCCAGCTGGTGGCACCGCCCGGCACTTACCTCTTCCGCGAGGTCTCGCTGGTCCGCCAGGAGCACCTGAGCGCCGAGTACGCCGCCATTCAACCGAACATGGTGGTGCCGGCCCTGGTCGAAGACGGTCGGCTCTACATCGAATCGATGGACATCATCGGCTACCTCGACCAGACCCGGCCGGAGCCGATGCTGGTGCCGGACGACGCGGCGCGCGCCGCACTCGTCCACGAACTGATCGAGCAAGGCAAGGCGCTGCATGTCTCGGTGCGTTACGTCTCCTTCCATTGGGGCCTCGGCCGCCTGGGCAAGCTCGACGCCGCCACCGAGGGGCGCCTGCGGACGCTCGAACGCGACGGTTCACCGGAACAGCTCGTCGCCTTCTACAGCGGCTTCAATCACGATGCCATCGATGCCGCGGAGTATCTTCGCCACCTGCGTGCGCTCGAAGCCGGCTACGCCGCACAGGAAGCCCGTCTCGCCGGTGACGCCCGAACGTACCTCACCGGCGAGACCTTCACCATGGCCGACATCCTCTGGTGCATGAAGGTGATGCGCATCATGGAGTGTGGCTACCCCTTCGCGTCACGCTACCCGGCACTGTCGGCCTGGTTCGAACGCGTACGCGCGCGCCCCGCATTCCGCGCTGGGGTGATGCGACATCATCGGTTCCTCCACCGGTTGTTCCGCGCCAAGGCGACGATGGAGCGCTGGCTCGGCGGCGGCATTGCGCGCGCGGCAGCCAGTTGAAACGGGTCGCCCGGTGGGGCCGTAGCCCACGGGCGACTTCACGCCTACCGCGGCGTGGTGAGTTTTCGCACCTGCGATCCGGTCAGCAGGCGCGGCGGCAGTGGGCGCGGCGCGGTGAAGCGCATATGATGCAGCGCATCACCGTTGTCCGTTCGATCCCGTTCGCATGCCCCGTACATCCTTCCCGACGTCTCTGCGCCGGCGCCCCCGGCTGTGCCTGGTACCACTCAGATTCCTGCTCGTGCCGTTGTTGTGCCTGGCCACCGCCTGTGAGCGTGGAAAGCCTTCCGACGCCGCGGCTGCGACGCCTCCACCGTCCGCGGTCACCGTGGCCGCGGCACTCGCGCGCGAGGTCGTCGACAGCGACGAATTCCCGGCACGCCTCGCCGCCGTCGAGCACGTCGAGGTGCGCGCGCGCGTGGCGGGCTACCTCGATGCCATTCATTTCACGCCGGGTAGCATCGTCGCCGCGGGCGACCTGCTGTTCACCATCGATCCGCGCCCGTTCGCCGCCCGCCTGGCGGCGGCGCGCGCCGAACGCGCCGATACCGCGGCCGACCTCGAGCTTGCGCGCAGCGAACTCGCACGCCAGCAGACCATGCTCGCCGACCGCGCCACTTCGGTGCGCGAAGCGGATGCCGCACGTGCGCGGGTCGCGCGACTCGAAGCGATGCTCGCGGCTCACGACGCCTCTATCGCGAGCGCCGAGCTCGATCTTGCCTACACGCGCGTCACGGCGCCGATCGCCGGTCGTGTCGGCAAGGAAGAGGTCACCGTCGGCAACCTGGTGCGTGGCGACGCCCCCGATTCCCCGGTCCTGACCACGCTGGTCTCGGTCGACCCGGTCTACGTCGTGTTCGAAGCCGACGAGAGCGCCTGGCTGCGCTACCTCGCGGGCGAGCGTGGCGCCGACGTCACGGTCGAGGTCGCGCTCGCCGGTGAGGACGACTTCCCGCATCGTGCGCGCCTCGCCTACGTCGGTAACGCGGTCGACCCGTTGACCGGGACGCTGCGCCTGCGCGCACTGCTCGACAATCCCGACGGCCGCTTCCTGCCAGGGCTGGCCGCGCGTGTGCGCCTGCGCGCCGGCAGCACGGCGCGCCAGGCGGTCGTGATCGCGGACCGTGCAATCGGCACCGATCAGAGCCGGCGCTTCGTGCTGGTGGTAGATGCCGAGAACATCGCGCGTTACCGCGAGGTCGTACCTGGCCGTCTCGCCGACGGCCTGCGCGTCATCGAGCAGGGACTCGAGCCCGGCGAGCAGATTATCGTCAACGGGCTGCAACGCGTGCGGGCGGGCAGCCCGGTGGCGCCGGAAGTGGTCGACATGCAGGCCCTCACCGCGCCGCGCGGCGGCTGACGCGATGAACGTCTCACGCTATTTCGTCGACCGGCCGGTGTTCGCCGGGGTGCTCTCGATGGCGGTGTTCCTCGCCGGCCTCATCGCGCTGCCGTTGCTGCCGGTGTCCGAGTACCCCGAAGTGGTGCCGCCTTCGATCGTCGTCACCGCAACCTACCCGGGGGCGAACCCGGCGGTGATCGCCGAAACCGTCGCAGCACCGCTCGAGGAGCAGATCAACGGCGTCGACGGCATGCTCTACATGTCATCGATGGCGACAACCGACGGTGTCATGCAGCTCACCGTCACCTTTCGCATCGGCACCGACGCCGAGCTCGCCGAGACCCAGGTACAGAACCGCGTACAGCGCGCGCTGCCGCGTCTGCCCGAGGAAGTACGCCAGATCGGCGTCGTCACCCAGAAGCAGTCGCCCAACCTCACCATGGTGGTGCACCTCCTGTCACCGGACAGTCGCTACGACGAGCTCTACCTGCGCAACTACGCGGTCCTCAACATCCGTGACAACCTGCGCCGCATCCCCGGCATGGGCGAGGTGGTGGTGTTCGGCGCCGGCGACTACGCCATGCGCATCTGGCTCGATCCGGACAAGCTGGCCGCGCGCCAGCTCACCGCGAGCGACGTGGTGGCGGCGTTGCGCGAACAGAACCAGCAGGTCGCCGCAGGCGTGATCGGTGCACCGCCGGCGAGTGCCGGCACCGCCTTCCAGCTCTCGGTGAACACGCAGGGACGTCTCGCGACCACCGAGGAGTTCGGTGACATCGTCCTCGCCGCGCAGCCCGAAGGCGGCGTGCTCCGTCTGCGCGACGTCGCGCGCATCGAGCTCGGCGCCGGTGAGTACGCGCTGCGCTCGCTTCTCGACAACAAGCCGGCCGTCGCCGTGGTCGCCTTCCAGGCGCCCGGCTCCAATGCCATCGCGTTGTCGAACGCGGTACGCGCCGCGATGGAAGAAGCCAAGGCCGCCTTCCCGGCCGGTGTCGACTACCAGATCGTCTACGACCCCACGCGCTTCGTGCAGAAATCGATCGCGGCGGTGGTCAAGACGCTGCTCGAGGCGGTCGCGCTCGTGGTGCTCGTGGTCATCGTGTTCCTGAAGACCTGGCGGGCATCCATCATCCCGCTGGTCGCCGTGCCCGTATCCATCGTCGGCACCTTTGCCGTGATGCTCGCGGCGGGATTCTCCATCAACACGCTCACACTGTTCGGCATGGTCCTCTCGATCGGCATCGTGGTCGACGATGCCATCGTGGTGGTCGAGAACGTCGAACGCAACATCGAGCTCGGCCAGAGTGCACGCGAGGCGGCTTACCGCGCGATGGAGGAAGTCAGCGGACCGATCATCGCGATCGCGCTGACGTTGTGCGCGATCTTCGTGCCGATTGCCTTCATCAGCGGCCTAACCGGACAGTTCTATCGCCAGTTCGCGCTGACCATCGCCATCTCGACGGTGATCTCGGCGTTCAGCTCGCTCACGCTCTCGCCCGCGCTCGCGGCGCTGCTGCTGCGCTCGCACGACGCCCCGCGCGATCGCCTCACGCGCATCATCGACCGCCTGCTCGGCTGGTTCTTCCGCGGCTTCGACGCCGTGTTTCATCGCGCCGGCGAACTCTATACCGCCGCGGTGGCGCGCGTGCTGCGCCACAAGGCCGTGGTGGTGCTGTTCTATCTCGCCCTCATCGGGTGCACCTGGTTCGCCTTCCAGTCTGTGCCGGGAGGGTTCATCCCGACCCAGGACAAGCAGTACCTGATCGGTTTCACCCAGCTGCCGGACGGCGCCTCGCTCGACCGTACCGAAGACGTCATCCGCCGTATCACCGACGTCGCGCTCGCCACCGAGGGGGTCGAGAACGTCGTGGCCTTTCCCGGCCTTTCCATCAACGGCTTCACCAATGCGCCGAACGCCGGCGTGATGTTCGTCGGACTCGACCCGTTCGAAGCCCGCACCGATCCTGCGCTGTCCGCGCCGGCGCTCGCCGGCCAGCTGAACGGCGCGCTGGCGGGCATCCAGGACGCCTTCATCGCGGTGTTCCCGGCGCCACCGGTCGATGGGCTCGGCGCCATCGGCGGCTTCAAGCTGCAGCTCGAGGACCGTGCCGGGCTCGGCGAGGAGGCGCTCTACGAGGCCGTGCAGTCGGTCCTGATGAAAGCATGGCAGACGCCGCAGCTCGCCGGTGTCTTCTCGAGCTACCAGATCAACGTCCCACAGCTCTACGTCGACATCGACCGCGCCAAGGCCAAGCGCATGCGCGTACCGCTCGATGCCATCTTCGAGACGCTGCAGATCAATCTCGGCTCGTACTACGTCAACGACTTCAATCGCTTCGGCAAGACCTACCGGGTGGTCGTGCAGGCCGATGCACCGTTCCGTTCGCAGGCGGCGGACATCGCGCGCCTGCGCACGCGCAATCTCGACGGCGACATGGTGCCGCTCGGCGCGCTGGTCGAGGTCCGCGACAGCTTCGGACCCGACCGCGCGATGCGCTACAACGCGTTTCCCGCCGCCGACATCAACGGCGCCGCGGCCCCCGGCGTCAGCTCCGGCGAGGCACAGGCAGCGATCGCCCGCATCATCGCCGAGACCGCACCGCGCGGCATCGACTTCGAATGGACCGAACTCGTCTACCAGGAATTCCTCGCCGGCAATACGGCGGTGCTGATCTTCCCGCTGGTCACGCTGCTCGTTTTCCTGGTGCTCGCCGCGCAGTACGAGAGCCTGCGCCTGCCACTCGCGATCATCCTCATCGTGCCGCTGTGCCTGCTGTTTGCCATCGGCGGCGTGTGGCTGACCGATGGCGATCGCAACATCTTCACCGAGGTGGCGCTGTTCGTGCTGATGGGCCTGGCCTGCAAGAATGCCATTCTCATCGTCGAGTTCGCGCGTGATCTCGCGCGTACGCATCCGCACGAGAGCGCGGTGACCCACGCGCTGGCGGCCTGCCGCATGCGCCTGCGCCCCATCCTCATGACCTCGTTCGCCTTCATCATGGGCGTGGTGCCACTGGTCCTCTCCAGCGGCGCGGGCGCCGAGATGCGCAGCGCCATGGGCGTCGCGGTGTTCTCGGGCATGATCGGCGTAACGCTGTTCGGGCTCTTCCTCACGCCGGTGTTCTACGTGCTGCTGCACCGCCGCCGGCGGCGCCCGGCGACGCTCGCGAGCGGGGAGGAACAGGCATGAGGCGGGCCACATTGCTTGCATCGTGCACACTCACGCTGGCCCTGCTCGGCGGCTGCTCGCTGGCGCCCTCCTACGAGCGCCCGGCCATCGAGCTGCCGCAAGGCTGGCGCAACACGCCGGCACCTGCCGGCAACGCAGAATGGCAACCCGCCGCGCCGGCGGATGCACTGCCGCGCGCGGCGTGGTGGACACTGTTCGACGACCCCGTGCTGAACACCCTCGAGGACACAGCGGCGAGCGCGAACCCGGCGCTTGCCGTCGCCGCGGCCAACCTCGCGCGCAGCCGCGCCGCGCGCGCAGCCGCCGAGGCCGCGCGCCGG
>JAVJVZ010000029.1:0-65295 GCA_040220855.1 Gammaproteobacteria bacterium
GGGGTCCCCCACCGTGGCGCGGGGGGGCTGTGCTTGGTGGCTGTTGGGGTGGGTGGGGGGTTGTCTGCCCCCCCCGGCGAGGTGCGGTGCCGGTGGGTGGAATGGACGGGGTGTCGTGGCGCTGGAGGCGCGGTGGCGGACGGGTCCGACACCGTCGCTCGTGGGCGCTGCGCCGTGAGGCTGTTGCGGTGGGAGCGGCGGTATCAGACCCGCCCGGCGGGGCGCGGTGCCGGTGGCCACGATGGACGGGGCGTAGTGGCTCGCGAGGCGTGGTGGCGGATGGGTCCGACACCGTCGCTCGTGGACGCCGTGCCGTGAGGCTATTGCGGTGGGAGCGGCGGTGTCAGACCCGCCCGGCGCGCGGACTCGTGGTCTGACACCATTGTTGACATTGTCGGCGCTCGTTTCGAAGCAGGGGTGTGGCTGGTGAGGTGAACCGTCACGCGGACGGGATTCATCGTTGATTCGGCGAGGGAATCTTCGGCCGAGCCGCGCCGCAGCCCGCGCATCGGCGGGCGCGCCACGCCGAGCTATTCTCACGGCGTGGCACTTGGCCGGGATCGCGCATCGTTTCTGGCGCTCTTGATGCTTGTGCGTCGCGGACGTGGTTGCTAGGTTCCGGCAGGCGACCAGGGCGCCGAGTGGCGCCCCGGGCGTGCTACCGAACGGGAGGGTTGGGTCATGCGCGCGATGTATTCGGGGTTGCTTGGCGGGGTCACCATGCTGCTGGTTGGCGGCGCCCAGGCCGCCGCGGTGGTCGAGTTGAACACCACCGTGACCTGGTTCAATGACGCGACGTTTGCACAGGTGCCGGGGCAGGCGGTGAGCCAGGTCACGAGCCTCGGCAATACGTTCGCCACGCTGCTGCCGGGCAGCACGCCCTCGGCGACCAACTGTGTCGTGGTGCCGGAACCCAGCTTCAGCTGCACGGGTACCGGGGCCGCCGTGCGGCAGGCCTATGACCTCACGGCCGGCAACGCGCCCGGCAGCGGGGTCGTGGCCGGTGGTGTTGCGAAGGCCGGTAATGACGCCGTTGAGATGTCACTCACGGCGCATAGCGACGGCGCCGAACTGGGCGGCACCGACGCCTTGCTCTACAACCTGGTCGGCATCGACCGTCAGCGTCTGCGCTTCAACGTGGCCGCCGATGCGCTGCCGGAATTCATTGATGTCGATATCACTTTCACGGTGCAGGCCGCCATCAATGACGCTTCCAGCGTGACGGGCGCGACCTACCTCGCGCAGGCCGAGGCGAGCGTGCGCGTGCTCGAGGCTGCCACGCTTGTCGTGCCGCCGTTCGGGAGCGGCTCGATGCAGGCGCCGTTCGTCGCGAACGCTTTCGTCACCAACGGTGGCGGTCCCGACACCGCCATGTTGACGAGCGTTACCGAGACCATCAGCGTCCGTCCGAACGCGGAATACTGGGTGGCGCTCGAAAGCCAGGTTGCGTTATCGCTGGTCCCGTCACCGGGATTCGTCGTGCGGGATTACGCGGGGCTCGATATCGAACTCTTTGCGTACGCAGACCCGGTGTTCTCCCTCAATCCGACGTTCGCGGCCAGCCGGCCGGACATCGCGGCAGCGCTGGACATCGAGCGCATCGCGGTGGTGCCGGTGCCGCCGGCGGTGTTGCTGCTCGGCAGCAGCATCGCGGTGATGTTGGCGCGGATCGCACGGCGACGGTAAGCGGCCGCGCGCCGCTGCGGGCGGTGGTGGGCCGGGTACAGACGAGGCGCGGTGGCGGACGGGTCCGACACCGTCGTTCGTGGGCGCCGTAGCATGAGCCTGGCGCGGTGGGAGCGGCGGTGTCAGACCCGCCCGGCGGGGCTTGGTGGCGGCGCCTGGGACGGGTGGGCTTGATGCCGGTGGCTCAGGTGGCGGCGAAGAAGCGGTCGAAGAAGAGCTGGTGTTCGGGCAGGCCTTTCGCCAGGAGAAGCCGGCCGACGGTCTCGCACATCTCGGGGGCGCCGCAGAGATAGGCGTCGAAGTCCTCGGCGCTGTCGATCTCGCGCTGTATGGCCTGGGTGACGGTGCCGGTGCTGCCGGACCAGTCGTCGTCCTCGGCGAGGCCGTCGAGCGTCGGTACGTAGCGCAGGCTGCCGAGCTGGTTGCCGAGCGCGGTGAGTTCGTCGACGTAGGGCAGGTCGGCCGGGCGGCGTGCGCCGTAGAAGAAGCTGAAGTGGCGACGATCCCCGCGCGCCGCCGCGTCGCGCAGCATGGCGAGGATGGGCGCGATGCCGGAGCCGATGGCGACGAGCAGCACCGGGCGCTCGCCTTCGCGCAGGTAGCTCGAGCCGAACGGGCCGCGCAGGGCGAGCGTGGCCCCGGCCGGAAGGGCGGTCACACGGCTCGAGAACGCGCCGCCTTCGATGCGCTTGAGCACGAAAGCGAGTTCCGCACCCTCAGCCGGTGCGCAGGCCATCGAGTAGCTGCGTCGCACGGGTGTGCCGCCGGCGTCGAGCGTGAGTTCGGCATACTGGCCGGCGTAGAAGTCGAGCGGGTTGGCCAGGGCGACACGCAATTCCCACAACTCGCTGGTCAGCGCGCTGCAGGCGACCACGCTCGCGCTGGTCTCGGCCGGCGTGAGCAGCGGCCGTGCGCGCTCGTCGTGGCGGCGATTGTCGCGGATGAGCAGATCGGTCTCGGGTGTCGCGCAGCAGAGCAGCGCCCAGCCGTCATCGCGCTCGTTGTCGGGCAGCGAATAGACCGAGGCCGAGCCGAAGTCGACTTCCCCGTCCTCGACGAGGTATTTGCAGGTCGAGCAGCGGCCCTGGCGACAGCCGTATTGCAGCTCGATGCCGGCGCGCAGCGCGCCGTCCAGGATGGTCTCGCCTTCGGCGACCTCGAAAATCTCGCCACCCGGGGCGAGCTCGACTTCGTAGCTCATGCTCGGTTCCTGTTCATCCGTACCGCAACGTGAGGCCGGCCCGCCGCGCCGGGGAGGCGCTCGCCATCGGCGTCTGCGAACGTCGCGCCGCCCGACCTGCCCTGGGCCGGATGCTCGCGGCGGCGCCAGCCCGTCAACCCCGGTGTATCTCGGTGACGTCGCTGGTCAGGGTGAAGGTGTAGGGATCGGTCTTCACGCGCCCGATGTAGCTCGACATGATCACCAGCCACTGCGACAAGGAAATCTCGTTGCCGAGTTCCTCCGACACCTTGCGCATGTCGACCACGATGCGCCCTTGGGGCGAGGTGATCTTCCAGAAGGTGTCGTGATCGGTGATGACGAGGTTGGGGTCGTCCTCTTCGAGTACGTCGAGCGTGGCCTGCGCCTCGGGCGAACCCTGCATGAGGATGAGGGAGACGTCGTCGCGACCGTGCTCGCTCACGCGGCACCCCCGAGCGGACTCGTGTAACCGAGCTCGCCGACCAGCGCGACGGCTGCCGCGCGCGAACGCTCGAGCGCCTCGTCATGCGTCGTGACCGGCAGCGGCACGGCATCGAAGGCAGGCGCGAGGGCGACCGCGGCCGCATCGGCCTGGCGCGTCCAGTCGTCGAGCCAGTGCTGGATGGTGGCGCGGTTGGCCTGCGCGTGCGGGTTGTCCTCGTCCACGGCGAGCGTGGCGAGGGCCTGCGCCGCGGCGACGTTACGACGCCGGTCGCGCTCGGCGGTGAGCACGATGTGAGCGGCGACGGCGTCGCGGTTGGGCAATGCCGAGCGGCGCACCAGCTCGCTCACCGCGAGCTGCTGCAGCAGTGGCGCCACGGCGAGGTTGAGGCCGAGCATGAGCTCGGCCCAGTCGCGGCAAGCGAGGATGGACTCGGCGAGACGCCGCGCCGGCTGGTAGGCCGGGTGCTCGAGCCAGTTGCGCTTGCCGGCGCCGTCGTCGACGGCGTCCGAATGATGCTCGAGCTCGACCAGGTAGCAGATGACGTCCTGCGCGTGGCGCAGGTGGTCGAAGCTCTGGAAGCAGAGCGCGTTGCCGAGCGTGTCGGACAGCGCTTCGCGTTGTGCCGGGGCAAGCGCGCGGAAGATGGCGTACTCGAAGAAGGACCACGCGCGGTAGTGGGCACACAGCACACCGCTCACCCAGCGCGGATCGATCTCGGCCAGGCTGCCGTCGAGCGCGGCGTCCTCGGTCATGCGCTCGATCGCGCCTTCCTGCTGCTCCTGGTGGCGCACGTAGGTGCGCTGCCATTGCTGGGCAGGGTCGCGCCAGGCATACCAGTCCGGTACCTGGAGGGCGGTGGACGCCGGGTCCCACAGCGGCGTGCCGTCGGTGCGCAGCAGGTACCACTCGGGTTCCTCGATGCGTCCGCGCGCGTGGTCGAAGGCAAGCTGGTCCGGCTGCATGTGCACCGTCAGCGCCTCGTACTCGGTGAGGCGGCGGCGCTGCGGTTTGATGTAGGTGAAATCACGCGCGGTCTTTGCCGCCGCGCCGGCTGCCCGTGCGCTCATTGCAGCACCGCCACTTCGCCCGCCGTGGGCATGTCCTTGAGCGGGTTGGTGATCTCGAACTTGAGCGCGCGGATGTCGTCGATGGTCCACATGCGATCGCGATCGAGATGCGGCTGGGCGATCAGGGTCTTGCCGTCGGCGCGCAGCAGGCCGCAGGCCTCCAGCCAGTCGCCGAGCTCGTAACCTTCGAAGTGCTCGTCCCAGGTGTAGTTGCTGGCATAGCGGTGCGGCTCGATGCTGAAGGCGTGCTCGCAGCCGTCCGAGCAGAAGGCGTGCTTCCGCCCGGCATGGGTCTTGATGCGCGCAGTGGAGATGTCGGGGCGCGGGAACACGCAGGGCATCTGGCACACGCGGCAGAACACGGGGCGCTGCTCGAAGAGATTCAGCGGCAGCTGCTTGTCGGCCGGGTCGGTCATCTTCGCGTAGTTCTCCCAGAACGCGCCGTAGATGCCGTACCAGCCGGGGTACTTCTTCTCGAACCACTCGAAGTCCTTCGAGGTGAGCGGGTCGACGCGCAGGAACTGCATCGGCCAGCTCGCCGCGAACAGCATCATCGCGGTGTGGCCGAGCCACTGCACGCGCTCGGCGGCTTCTTCCCAGTGCTGCGGCAGGCTGATGCCGAAGGGCTCGAGCTTGCGGATGTAGGAGCCGGCCCAGTCGTCGCCGATCCATTCCTTCCACGCTTCGAGGTAGGAACCGCCGCGGGTCTCCTGGAAGTAGTCGTAGACGGCGCCGACGAAGACGTCGAGGAAGGTGTGCTGGCGCCAGAAGGCGGTATCGAAATCGCGCTGCAACTGCGGCAGGTTGTCTTCGACCGAGGCGATGGCGGCAAGGGTGGCGTAGCCGTTCGCCATGTGGCGGGCTTCGTCGGACTGCACGCTGAGGAAGGTGGTCGGGGTGGCCTGGTCGCCGTTGGCGGCGGCGACCTCGGTGAGGGTGACGAAGATCGGATTCGTGTAGGCGGTCTCGGCGACCACCTGCAGGTTGAGCGCGCCTTCAATCGGGTTGCCTGCGAAGAAGGCATCGAAGGCGGCGCGGCTCGCGCGCGTGATGAAGTTCGTGTTGCGCAGGCGGAAGCCCTGCGTGAAGCCTTCCGGATCGGGCGCATGCTTGGCGAGATAGCGCACCAGGTGCGCTTCCTGGTTGGTGTGGCGCACCTCGTCGATCATCTGTGCGAGGTAACCCTGGCGGAGTTCGGCGTTGGCCACGGCGTCGACCAGTTGGCCGGTGCACTTCATCGCCGCGTACTCGGCGTAGGTGGTGACGGGCAGCACCATCTTGAGCACTTCGGTCCAGCGCTCCGACGCCTTGGCCGGCATCTTCGCGCGCGCCATGACGTCGCTCATCGCGCCGTACTGGCGATCGTCCTTGTCACGCTCCATCGCGCAGTAGTCGCGCACGAGGTGGCGGAACGGATCGCTGGTCTTTGCCGGGATGCGGTAAGGCATCGGGTAGCGCGACGGCGCGTCCACGTACGACGGCTGCCAGTCGAAGTCCTTGACGCGATCGTGCGCCTTGATGAAGTCCTCGCCTTTCATGGTCTCCCCCTTGTTGCTGGGCGCCACGTCGTCGTTCGAGAGACGGCATGCGACGCGCACGTCCGGCGGGCTCGCTCGGCGATGTCGCCGCGGCGTGACCCGATAAGTGGCAGCAATGCCGCCGTGATTCATCCGCGCTGTCAGCAAGGGCACCTCCCCGGTTGTGCCGACAGCCGCATTCGTCAAAACCGATGATATTTTTATCAATACGCGTGTCAAGCAGCGCTTGCAGGGCAGGCGTCTGCGGCAGCGCACAAGTCGCCCTGCGGGGCGGGAGGTTGGCGAGCGGGGCGGATGGCGATCACGCGCGCCGCGTCGTCCGGGTCAGGCGGATGCGGCGTGCGCGCGGCGCTGCCTGGCCGTTGGTGAGAAAGACCGGTTGAACGCCGCAGCGCGGGGTGCCGGGGGGGTCTGACACCCGTGCGCGCTGGCGCCGTACATGGCTTCGATGCGGTGGGCGCACGGGTGTCAGACCCCGTGAGGGAGGGAGAATGCCGCGGCCGGGCGCTGGCTCCCGGTGCACATCAGGAAGGTGCGGGGAGCAGGGGCTCTCAGGCTGCCCGTCGCCGGCGCACGACGAGCGCAGGCAGCGCACCCGCCAGCAGTGCGAGGCCGGCGGGTACGGGTACCGGGGCCGCGCCCAGCAGCGCCTGGGCGGCGCCGGCGCTGGCCAGGTCGAGAGCGGGGAAGGCGCCATTGTAGAAATCGGAGAGCAGTTCGACATCGCCGAGGTTCGCGCTGGCACCGAATACAAGGGCGAGCTTCGAACTCGCCTGGCCGCTCTTGACACCGAACGGCGTACCGCCCACGGAGACGCCGCCGGTGACCGCACTGCGCGGGCGGAAGACCAGTTCGAGCGTCCGGCCGACCTGCGTGTCGAGCGTGTACAGCAGGCCGGCTGACGCGGGCGCGAAGAGGCCCATGGCGGTTGGCACGGCGCCAATCGCCGTGCTCGTGGCGGCGACGTTGTTGCCGCCGAAGTCGACGCGCTGACCCGACGCGATGGTCTCGCCGAAGCGGCCGGTCAACGTCACGGATGCATCGGCACGGTTATTGGCCTGGCTGCTGGCGATGTCGTGCGAGACGGCGAGGTCGGCGGCGCCGAAGAGCGCGAACTGCACCTGCACCGGCGTGCCGACGGCGAGGCTCGCCGAACTCACCGTGATGAGGTCTTCGAACACGAGGTTGGCGCCGGCCGTCAGGGTGTTGCTGGTGCCCTGGTTCGGACTCACCAGCACGCTCGATCCGGCCCAGAAGGACTCGGCGGTGATGCCGTTGCCGGCGGCCGAGCTGGCCGCCTCGCTGCGTGCGAGGAGGTTGGCCGTCTGCGCGATGAGCGTACCGGTCGACAGACCGGGCAGCAGCGTCGTCGACTCGCTGCCCTCGTCGAGCCCGACTACGCGCGCGAAGGTGTTCGCCTCGAGGGAGGCCGCGGCGGCGTTGGCTGCCAGCAGCAGCGCGCACGTGCCCGCCGCGAAGCACCGGAGGGTGCGGGAAATCCCTGCGTACATACTGCCTCCCTGCGCGCTGTTGGCGCTTGTTCCTGGTTCGGTTCGCGATGAGCCCGTGGGCGATAGCGGCCGGCGGCATGTCCGGCCGGGCGTCTCGCGCCGGTGTTCCGCGCTCAGCTTGCCCCACGCAGCAGAGCACGGCGTCGCGCAAAAAACCGTGAGCGATTACCGGGTGGGGGCGGCATACGTAGGGGCGGCGCGGTACGCGAAGTCCGGCTGCGCCGCGCTCAGGACTTCAGCTCGTGCTCGGCGAGTTGTTCGAGCGCGGCGGCCGCGGCGGCGCGTCCCTGGTCAGGGCTGAAATGCTGCAGGATGCGCAGGTCCGGCCCGAGTTCCTGTTCGGCTTGCCAGATGTCGTAACGGGCCTGGAGGTTGAGCCAGAACTGCGGGTCGTTCTTGAGCAATGCCCCGAGCTTGACCGCCGTGGTCGGGGTGATCGGGCTGGTACCCATCAGGATGCGATGCAGTTGCTGGCGGCTGATGCGCAGCAGGCGCGCGATCATCGTCAACGGAACGGGGATCTTGGGCAGGATGTCGAGGCGCAGGATCTCGCCAGGGTGGGTGGGTTTGCGCATGTCCTCACTCAACCTCGCTGGTAATCGATGTCCATCGGTCGTCCCGTCCGCCAGCGCCAGGTCAGGCTGCTGCCGTTGACCACGGTAACCCGGTAGTGGCCCTGGCGGACGCGGTAATCGTTGCCGGGCAGATCGAGATCATTCGGCCGCGTGGCCGCTTCGAGCATGTCCAGCAGTCGCACGCACCGGCGCTGCTCCGACACCGGTATGGCCAGTTGCCCGACCAGCGCCCCTTGCAGGTACAGCACATACAACTCCGGGTTGGCGAACTGGGCATGTTCCAATGCCATGTATGTAGCATCCCGCGTTACGATATGTCAATTGAAATGTTACATGTCAGGCAGCCAGACCGGCGTGCCGAGGCGCGCGAAGAGGTTCAGCAATCCGACTCCAACGACCAGGTACATCAATGGCTTACAGAGCTCGTGCAAGGGCACCAGCCAGCCGTAGCTGCCACGCAGGCCGGCTGTACGGCCGTCGGCCGCCACGCCTTCTCGCGCAAGACTCGGCGTGTGCAGGGTCTGCCGCTCGATGTCGGCCAGCGGCGCGACCTGGAACGTCAGGCCGAGGCGCAGTAGGTTGTAGAAGAGCAGCAACGCGCTGACCAGCATCGCCGGCCAGCCCTCGTGCCAGCCGAGCAGCAACTGCCACGTGGGCAGGCAGTTCCCACGCGCCGGGTCGCCGGTCGGCTGCGCGGGCGCTGGTGACGGAGACGCTGTCACCAGCGGATGCGCCGGTTCGATGCAGGCCAGTGCGCTGTGCCCGGCGATGCCCGTGGGCGACGCGGCGAGTGCCGCGCGCGACGCCGGGTCGATAGGCAGTGCCGCGACGAGTTCCAGCGCGCGAGCCTCGACACGGTTCATGCCTACCCACAGTACGCTCTGGCCAATCCAGGGCAGGAAGAACACGATCGATGCCAGCAGGATGAAGACCATGTTGGCGCCGGTATAGGTGCGTCGCATCTCCGCCCAGGCGTGGCCGGCCTGCGGTGATTCCAGGCTGCCGCGCATCACGTTGTCGTCCACCACGAGGCCGTCGACGCCGCGCAGGTCGCAATGACGGAACTGTGCGGCGCGCACAGGTACGCCGTTCAGCCTGGCGTCCTGGAAGTCGCAGTATTCACACTCGGCGTACTCGAGCGACCAGCTGCGACGGCCGTCGCGCGCCGGGTCGTCACCCGCTTCGGCTGGCGCATCACCGGGTTCGAACGTGGCGCGACTGAACCGCGACCGGCTGATCGTCGCGCCGCGCAGTGAGCTGCCGGCGAGGGTGACGTCTTCGAACGAGACATCTGTCAGCGCGCTGCGGCGCAGCTCCACGTTGCGCAGCGTGCCATGGAAAACCACGTGCTCGAGTCGCGCCTTGAAAAGGTCTACGTCGCTCAGATCGCGCGCGAACTCGAGATGCGCGAGGTGGGCATTGGCGAGGGTGGCGCCATCGAGGTCGAAAGGCTGCGGGCCACGCAGGACGGCGCTGCGTCCATCGAGAACCGCGCCGCTCAGATCGGGCGCGAGATGCGGATGGGCGGCCCGCCACGCATTCCACGCTGCGGCGCCCTCGTTGAACCGCGCTACGTGCTCGTCGTCGGCCATGTGGTGATCCGTGCCGTGATGTGGCGACCAGTATAAGCACCCTCAACGCGTGCTGACGGCGTGGTCGCGCGGGACAATCGCGGGCAGAGCGCGGTGCTCCCGGGAGGCGCCGTTCGACGCGTGCCAGCGTCATCATCCATAGTGCCGACGTCGACGACCCGGGCGCCGGCTGTGAGAGCACCCGGCCACTGCGGGAGCGCGGGCGGCAGGGCACGTCTGACGCCCGGATACCCGCGCGACCTCGCGCCGCATGCGGCCGGTCGACGGTCACCCGCGCTGCCAGCGAAGCCCGGGCCCGGCGGAACCTTGATCGTTGTGCGTTCAACGGGGACCATGCGTGGCAGCCGCTCCCAGCGAGGGCCACGAGCCGCCGGCACGCGGGCGTGCGATCGCACACGATGACTGCCGCGCGCCAGCGGTGCCAGGCGGCGCCGTGGCGGGGAGGCGAGTACATGGAATACACGGAATGTTGAGGGCACGCCGCCTCCGCGGGCCGCGGCGGGGTAGGACTCGTGAGGCGCATCAGCGCAACGCCGGCGGACACCAGCCTCTCGCGGCGCTCCGCGTGCTGGCCTTGTGCCTGCTCGGCCCTCCGAGCGTCGCCAGCCTGGCCGACGATGTCCTGGCCGAACTCGAGCTGGTCCAGGTCCTGCCACTTAGCGCGCCGGTCGAGGCTCTCGGGGGGGAAGCTATCCTTACGCTCCTCAACAATCAGGACGACACCTTGCTGTTGTACGTGTCCGGCCCCAATCAACAAAGGGGCTGCTTTCTCTACGAAGGCGGCAGCTATACCGCGGTCGCGGTCTCCGGGCAAATGCTGCCGGGCGCGCCTGGGCCCCTGGTGGATACTTCGGTAAGCGGGATGATCAGTGCTACGTCAGTGGTCTTCCGGGCTACCTTCGCTGATGGCGGCAGCGCGGTATACCGCTACGATCGCGGCAGCGGAAACCACACGCTGGTGGCGGCGAGCGGCGCGGCGGTCCCGGGCGGCAGCGGGACCTTCAGCCATTTTTTCAGCCTCGCCGCAGACGGGGATCGCGTCATGTTCGTGGGGGTCGCCGACGATGGTGGCCGCGGCATTTACCGCTGGGATGGCGCGCTCACACGGCTGGCCGACTACGCCACGGCGGTCCCCGGCGGCGCCGGCACCTTCAGTTTCCTCGGGTTTGCGGCGGCACGGGACGACATCGTCGCGTTCCGCGGCCGGGACGCCACCGGCGCGGACGGCATTTTCCGCAGTGACGGCGGCGGCCCGCTGACGCGGGTGGCCGACACCACGACCACCGTGCCCGGAACGGCGGTGACTTTTGACCACCTCGAGGTGGCAGGGATCCACGACGGCATTGTCTTTTTCAGGGGTTTTGGCGGTGTCGTGGCCGGCGTCTACGGTGGCGCGCAGGCCGCCATTATCCTCGCCGACACGCGGCGAGCGATGCCCGGAGCCCTCGGTCCGTTCGACTGCTGCTTCGGGATCGTCCACCGCAGCGCGCCGGGCGTGTATTACTTCCAGGGAACCGATTGGGTCACCTCTGGCATCTACCTCGCCCGCGACAACGCGCATTACAAGGTCATCGACTCGGACGCGCCGCTCGACGGCATATACAGCGGGTTTCTTCAACCGGGAGGGGGGGTTAGTGGCGTTCACAGCACGAACGGCCGCGTGTACTTCGAGGCCTCGACGGGCATCTATGCCGCCCGGCCGGTTTTCGCGCCGGCGCCCGCCCCCGCGCCGCGCACAACGCTCGGGTTCGAGGATCTGGGGCTCGTCGAAGGCGCGCCGGTGACGAGTGTGCCCGGCGTGGCCGGGCTCACTCTCGACGGTGCACGCCTGGTGCAGCCGGCGGCGCCGGACACCGCTTTCCCCGGTGACGACGCCGGCACCGGCGCCATGCTGACTGCAGCGGACGCGGACGGTGCGACGTTGAGCATCATTTTCGATGCGCCGGTGCGCGACGTGACGCTCGATATCGCGAATCTCTTCACTGGCTGGCCGGAGCCCTGGGTCACCCTGCGCGCCTACGATGCCACGAGCGGTGGCGCCTTGCTCGAGACCATCCGGGCCGTGCGCACGGACATGCCGGGCGGTCCCGCCGGCGTGATGGCGACGGTCGATTTCTCCTTCGGCTTCGCGGGCCTCGATCGCATCCGGCGGATCGAGATCCGCGGCCCCGTCGGTGCGACCCTACCCGCTTTTGCCATCGATAACCTGTCTTTCGCGAGCGAGGGGTCGGGCGGCGGCGAAGCGGCTGCCCATGAGCAGGTTCCGGTGCCGCCGTGGGCGACGCTCGCCGGTCTATTGGCGCTTGGCCTCAGCGGGTGGCGTCATCGCCGGCGCGCTGCCGGCGAGACGCGCGGCGTGCGCGGCTCAGCTCAGTCCACCACCACCCGCGTCACCACGCGCCAATCCGGCGTGCCGACGTCGACGTACCAGGGGCCGGCTGCGAGGGCGGCCGGGCGGGCGCGGTAGTGGCCGTTGCCGAGGTGCTCGGCGAGGAGCTGCTGGTCGGCGTCGCGGGTGGCGTGGGAGAGGTGCACGGGCACGGTGGCGGGGAGGGCGTCGTCGCCCTGGTTCCAGTGCAGCTCGAATTCGCAGCGGCCTTCGACGAGGCGGCCCACGCTGAGCGCGAGGCCGAGTTCGGCGGCGCGCGCCTCGCGATCGAGGACCTTGTTGATCTCGAGTCCGCGCTTGTAATAGTCGTCGGCGACGAGGCCGTCGCTGGTGGTCGTCGCGATGGTGATGAGGACCGAGCAGATGACGATGGTGCCGAGCGGAATGGCGATGACGAACCAGGCCCAGGGCTCCTCGTACCAGCGCGTGACGGGCTCTTTGCCGGCGTGCTTCATCTTGTCCATGGTAATCGTCGTCGGCGTCATCGTCCCGGCCCCAGGAATTTGGCGTCCTCGGTGACCGACACTTGCGGGTCGTCCGCGGCACGCAGGGTAAAGGTAATCGGTGTGCTGCGCTCGGGCAGGCTGGCTTCGCTCGCGCGCAGGACGACCGGCACTTCCGCGACATCGCCGCCGGCAACGGTCACCGGCTCGCCGGGGCCGTCCACCAGCATGCCGTCGATACCGGCGGCGCTGATCTCGAAGGCGCGTTCGAAGTCACGCAGGTTGAGCACCTTGAGCATGTAGACGTTCTCGATCAGCCCGCCGCGCTCGCGGTAGAGCTGGTTGCGGTCACGAATGATGTCGAGGCCGAGCGGGGCGCGCGCGGCGAGCAGGTACAGGAACAGGCACGCTACGGCGAGCAGCAGGCCGCTGTAGATGATGGTGCGGGCGCGCACGATGCGGGTCGGTTTGCCTTCGAGCGCATGCTCGGTGGTATAGCGAATGAGGCCCTTGGGGTAATTCATGCGCTCCATGACGTCGTCGCAGGCGTCGATGCAGGCCGAGCAGCCGATGCACTCGTACTGCAGGCCGTCGCGGATGTCGATGCCGGTCGGGCACACCTGCACGCACATCGTGCAGTTGATGCAGTCGCCGAGGCCGAGTTCCTTCGGGTCGGCGCTCTGGCGGCGCGAGCCGCGCGGCTCGCCGCGCGCCTGGTCGTAACTGACGATGAGCGTGTCCTTGTCGAACATCGCGCTCTGGAAGCGCGCATAGGGGCACATGTACTTGCACACCTGTTCGCGCATGAAGCCGGCGTTGCCATACGTGGCAAAGCCGTAGAAGAGCATCCAGAAAGTCTCCCACGGGCCGAGCGAGAGGCTCGCAGTCTTGCCGAGCAGTTCGGTGGCCGGGGTGAAGTAGGCGACGAAGGTGAAGCCGGTCCACAAGGAGAACGTGATCCAGGCCAGTTGCTTGGTTGCCTTGATGCGCAGCTTGCGCGCCGACCACGGTGCCTTGTCGAGCTTCATCTGCTGCTGGCGGTTGCCCTCGATCTTGCGTTCCATCCACAGGAACACTTCGGTCCACACCGTCTGCGGGCAGGCGTAGCCGCACCACAGGCGACCCGCCAGCGCAGTGAAGAAGAACAGCGAGAGCGCTGCCAGCATCAGCAGCAGCGTGAGGAGCAGGAAGTCCTGCGGCCAGAACGTCAGTCCGAAGACGTAGAACTTGCGCGCGGGCAGGTCGAACAGCACCGCCTGGTGGCCGTCCCAGCGCAGCCAGCAGACGCTGTAGAAGAGGCCGAGCAGGATGGCGACGGCGCTCACGCGCAGCGCCGCAAACGTGCCATGGACTTCGCGCGGATAGACCTTCTGGCGCTTTTCGTAGAGTGATTGTTCTACATCGGAGGCGGCCGCGGGCCGCGCCGGCTTCAGCGTGGCGTCATCCATCGTGGCGTGGCGTCTCGTCCGGGTTGGGAGGGTAGGTGAACATGACGGCGAACAGGCCCGAAGCCGCCGTCAGGAGCCAGAACAGGAAGAACCCGATGGTGTAGGCCGCCATGCGGCTGACCTCGGGGAACGGCACGCAGTAACGCAGGTCGTCCGGATCGAGAATGCTGAAGAAGACGCCGGTCGCGGCGGTGGCCATCAGGAAAGACAGCCACAGCACCGCGCCGAAGCGCTGCGGTACTGGCATCCAGCGAGTCTTGGCCAGCAGTTCCATGACGTTGCGTTCTCCCCGCCGCGTAGTCGTCGTGAGTGCTCGTTGCCGGGGCGTGGCCGACGCGCTCAGCGCGTCGGCTTGTTGCCCTGGGTGAAGCTGTAGACATAGGCCGCCAGTACGTGGACCTTGGCCGCACCGAGGAATTCCTCGTGCGCCGGCATCTGGCCGTTACGACCCTTCTCGATTGATTCGACGATGGCCGTACGGGTGCTGCCGTAGAGCCAGGCGTCGTCGGTCAGGTTGGGCGCGCCGAGCATCGGGTTGCCCTTGCCCTCGGCGCCGTGGCAGGCCACGCAGACCTGGTTGTAGGTCTGTTTGCCGGCTTCGACCTTGTCGGCTGCGACCTCGCGTCCGGCGAGGTGCTCGACGTAGTCGGCGGCCTTCTGCACGCCGTCGTCGCCGATCACCGCCACCCACGCCGGCATCACGCCGGCACGCCCCTTGAGGATCGAGTGCTCGATGGCTTCGGGGGTGCCGCCGTAGAGCCAGGCATCGTCAGTGAGGTTCGGGAAGCCGCGCGCACCGCCGGCATCCGAGCCGTGGCACTGCGTGCAGTAGCTGGCATAGAGGTTCTGGCCCATCTCCAGCACTTCCGCGTTCTTCGCGAGCGTCGGGATGTCGGTCTCGAGGTACTGCGCGTAGAGCGGGCCGTACTCGGCTTCCGCCTGCGCTACCTCACCCTCGTACTGCGACACCTGGCTCCAGCCGAGCAGTCCCTTGAAGGCGCCGAGGCCGGGGTAGGCGATGAGGTAGCCGAGGCCCCAGAACAGCGTGAGGTAGAAGAGGTTCATCCACCAGCGCGGCAGCGGGTTGTTGAACTCCTCCAGGTTGCCGTCCCACTTGTGACCCATGGTCTCGGGGTTGTTGGCATCGAGCGGGGGGCGCGCTCGCGATTGCGCCCACACGAACCACACCAGGACCACGATGCTGACCAGCGTGACACCGCCGATGAATATGCTCCAGTACACGCTCGTGAAATCAGCCATTGCGATTATCTCCGTTGACGTCCTTGACGTCGTCGTCATCTTCCAGCGGGATGCGGGCGGCTTCGTCGAACTCGGCCGTGCGCTTGCGCGACAGGGCCCAGACGACGACGCCGAGAAACACCACCCCCACCAGTACCGTCCATGTCGAGAACAGCCAGCCCATGTCTACCGGCGGGTCTTGACGTGGGTGCCGAGGCCCTGCAGGTAGGCGACTACCGCGTCGAGCTCGGTCTTGCCCTCGAGCGCGGCCGGTGCCTGCTCGATCTGCTCGTCCGTGTAGGGCGAGCCGAGCTTGCGCAGCGCGCGCATCTTGGGCTGGACGTCGTCCGGGTCGAGTGCGCTGGTTTCGAGCCACGGGTAACCCGGCATGATCGACTCCGGCACGACGTCGCGCGGATTGATCAGGTGCACGCGGTGCCACTCGTCGCTGTAGCGGCCGCCGACGCGATGCAGGTCCGGGCCGGTCCGCTTGGAGCCCCACTGGAACGGACGGTCGTAGACGTACTCGCCGGCCAGCGAGTAGTGACCATAGCGCTCGGTCTCGGCACGGAACGGGCGCACCATCTGTGAATGGCAGACGTAGCAGCCTTCACGGACGTAGATGTCACGCCCGGTCAGCTCGAGCGGGCCGTAGGGCTCCAGCCCCTGGACCGGCTCGGTAGTCGTCTGCTGGAAGAACAGCGGCACGATCTGGACCAGGCCACCGACACTGACGGCGAGCAGGATAAGCACCATCATGAAGCCGATGTTGATCTCGATGCTTTCGTGTTTGAGCACGGCTTGAGCCCTCCTGTCAGTGAGCCGTGGCCGGCGCGGGAACCTCGGCCGTCACCGGCTGGCTCCCGGCGCAGGTGCGCACCAGGTTGTAGACCATGACCAGGGCGCCGATGAGGTACAGCAGGCCGCCGAGGAAACGGATGATGTAGAACGGGTGCATGGCATTGACCGACTCGATGAAGCTGTAGGTCAGCGTGCCGTCGTCGTTGACCGCGCGCCACATGAGCCCCTGCATGACGCCCGACACCCACATCGCGGTGATGTAGAGCACGATGCCGATGGTGGCGACCCAGAAGTGCACTTCGACGAGCTTCATGCTGTAGAGCTCGCGCCCGTAGAGTCGCGGAATCAGGTAGTACATGACGCCGAGCGAGATGAAGCCGACCCAGCCAAGCGCACCGGAATGCACGTGGCCGATGGTCCAGTCGGTGTAGTGGGACAGCGCGTTGACGGTCTTGATCGACATCATCGGGCCTTCGAACGTCGACATGCCGTAGAAGCTGACCGAGACGATGATGAAGCGCAGCACCGGGTCGGTACGCAGCTTGTGCCAGGCGCCGGAGAGCGTCATCACGCCGTTGATCATGCCGCCCCAGGATGGCGCCAGCAGGATCACCGACATCACCATGCCGAGCGACTGCGCCCAGTCGGGCAGTGCGGTGTAGTGCAGGTGATGCGGACCGGCCCAGATGTAGGTGAAGATGAGTGCCCAGAAGTGCACGATGGACAGCCGGTAGGAGTACACCGGGCGGTCCGCGATCTTCGGCACGAAGTAGTACATGAGCCCGAGGAAGGCGGCGGTGAGGAAGAAGCCGACCGCGTTGTGCCCGTACCACCACTGCACCATCGCGTCCTGCACGCCCGCGAACAGCGAGTAGGACTTGGTCATCGATACCGGCAGCTCGAGGTTGTTGATGATGTGCAGCAGCGCGATGGTGATGATGTAGGCGGCAAAGAACCAGTTGGCGACGTAGATGTGCTTTACGCGTCGCTTGGCGATGGTGCCGAAGAAGACCAGCGCGTAGGCCACCCACACCACCGTGATGAGGATGTCGATGGGCCATTCGAGCTCGGCGTATTCCTTCGACGAGGTGATACCCAGCGGGAGCGAGATGGCGGCGAGCACGATGACGAGCTGCCAGCCCCAGAACGTGAACGCGGCAAGGCCGTCGCTGACCAGGCGTACGTGGCAGGTGCGCTGCACGATGTAGTAAGAGCCCGCGAACAGCGCGCTGCCGCCAAAGGCGAAGATCACGGCGTTCGTGTGCAGCGGCCGCAGGCGACCGAAGGTCAGCCACGGGAGATCGAAGTTGAGCGCGGGCCAGGCGAGCTGTGCGGCGATGAACACGCCGACCAGCATCCCGACCACGCCCCACACCACGGTCATGACCGCGAACTGGCGGACGACCTTGTAGTTGTACGTTTCCGTCATGGAAGACGCTCCTGGATGGGTTGCAAATCCTGATGCGGGCAGCCCCGCAGGGGCGCTGGCACGGCGTCGTTACGCGTGGCCGGGCGCATGCGGGGCTGTCCGGAGGCGTCGGCCGCTGTCAGAAGCGGTAGCCGATGCCGGCGCCGACGACCCACGGGTTGACGTCGACGTTCACGCGCAGGCCGGCACCGAGGCTCGGGACCTGCAGGGAGGCGGTGGTTTCGATGTCGATGTACTTGACGTCGAAGTTGGCGAACCAGTTGCCGCCGATGTCGTAGTCGAAGCCGAACTGTGCGGCCCAGCCCCATGAGCTCGAGGTATCGACATCGACCGGACCGCCGACCGCGGCCTCGAGGTTGTCGGTGGCGTCGTTCCACAGGAAGGCCGTGTAGTTGGCGCCGATGCCGACGTAGGGGCGGAACTTGTTGCTCGGCATGAAGTGGTACTGCAGCGTGACCGTCGGCGGCAGCACCCAGACGTCGAAGATCTTGAAGCCGTCGACCGCGCCGAGGCCGCCGAGGATGGGGTCGTTGCCGTCGATCTTGACGTCGTGGTTGGCAATACCCGCGATGGCTTCGATGCCGATGTTCGGCGTGATCATGTAGGTCACGTCGAGCTCGGGCACGACCGCGGAGTCGACCTTGACGCCGGCGCCGAGCCCGACCGGCGCGCCGCCGAACGGTTCGAGGTTGATGTTGGTGCTGTCGTCGTCGGGAATGATGCCGATGACGCGACCGCGTATCCGCCACTTCGAGCTCGCCGGATCGCTGTCCTCGGCGAGCGCCAATGGAGCGGCGAAGGCGGTGGCCAGCGTCACGGCCGCGGTCAAGGTGGCGCCGCGCCGCAGGGCGTCGTGGCGGAGGTTGCGGAGTGATTGAATCATGATGATCCCCGTCCTTGTTTTGCTGTAATCGGAACGTTCTGCTGTCGGATGCGAGACGCCATGGTTGAGTGCTTGAGCCGACGCCGCATACGATGTCGCAGGTGCAGCAAATGGGGCGTGATCTGGATCAACGGAATTGCGCGTCCGCAACACGCCCAAAGTTGATGCACAGCTAAGCTTAGTGCGAAAACCAATTGAATCAATGGACAATTCGGATCTGAACTGTGGTGATTTCGCAACGGATGAAGCGAATTGTTTCCACTGCGGCGAGGCGGTCCCGCCCGGCTTCGATCTGACGCTTGCCATCGACGGCCGCGCGCGGCCGATGTGCTGCCGTGGCTGCCACGCGGCGAGTGCCGCCATCCTCGGCCTCGGGCTCGGCGATTACTACCGCTTTCGCGATGCGCCGGCGACGCGCGCCGATGCCGCCGCCGACGCCGCGCACTGGGACGTCTACGACGACCCGGCGCTGGTTGCGCGCTACGTCGAGCGCGACGGTGACACGGCGCGGGCGACGCTGGTCGTCAACGGGATGACCTGCACCGCCTGCGCCTGGTTGCTCGAGCAGCGCATGGCTGCGCTCGGCGGCGTGAGTGCATTCGAGATCGACTACGCAACGCGGCGCGCGCAGGCACGCTTCGACCCCGCACGGCTTGGTCTCGCGCAGCTCTTCCGTGCCGTTGCCGAGCTCGGTTTCGAGGCGCGTCCGTTCACGGCCGACGCGCGGCGCGCGGCCGACGCCGCCGAGGCGCATGGCCTGCTCACGCGCCTCGGGGTCGCTGCCGTGTTCGGCATGCAGGTGATGATGATCGCGCTCGCGCTCTACTTCGGCGGAGAGGAGGGGTTCGAGCCCGGGCACTACACCTTCCTGCGCTGGGCCTCGCTCGTGCTGACAGTGCCGGTGCTCGCCTATAGCGCGCAGCCGTTTCTGCGCGCCGCCGGCCACGCGCTGCGCGCGCGCGGACTGAACATGGATGTGCCGGTCAGTCTCGCCATCCTCGCCGCGTTCGGCGGCAGTGCCTGGCATACGGTGAGTGGTGACGGCGAGGTCTACTTCGACTCGGTGGTGATGTTCGTCGCCTTCCTGTTGACGAGCCGCTGGCTCGAGCTGCGCGCGCGGGTGCGTGCGGCTACACGTCTCGAGTCGCTCGCTGCAGTAGTCCCCGACGTTGCTTGTCGTATCGTCGACGCCGACGGCGCCACGCGGCGTGAGACGGTGCCCGCGCTGGCGCTCGTCGCGGGTGATCGCGTGTGGGTGCGCGCGGGCGAGGTGCTGCCCGCCGATGGTGTCATCGAAACCGGCACGAGCAGCCTCGACGAGTCCATCCTGACCGGCGAGTCGACACCGCAAGCGCGTGCGCCGGGCGCCGCGGTGCTCGCCGGCAGCGTCAATCTCGATGCGCCGCTCACGCTGCGCGTGACCGGCGTCGGCAAGCATTCCTTTGCCGGCCACCTCGCCGAGCTCGTCGCGCGCGCGGCCGCGGCGCGCCCGGCGCACGACGGCCTCGCCGAGCGCGTGGCGCGCTGGTTCGTCGCCGGCGTGCTCGTGATCGCTGCACTCACGGCACTCGGCTGGATGGTGGCCGATCCGGCGCGCGCCTTCGGCGCGACGCTCGCGGTACTGGTGGTGTCGTGTCCGTGCGCGCTCGCCATCGCGCGGCCAGCCGCGCTCGCCGCCGCGCACGCGGCGCTGCTCGCGCGTGGCATCGCCGTGCTCGGTGGCGGCGCGCTCGAGCGCCTGGCGCGCGCACGCGAGATGCTGTTCGACAAGACCGGCACGCTGACCCACGGCCAGCTCCGCGTGGCTCGCGTGGAAGCCTTCGCAGGCGTTGCGCAGGACGACGTGCTCGCGCTCGCCTGCGCGCTCGCGGAAGGCTCCGAGCATCCCCTCGCGCGCGCGTTGCGCGCGCTGCCGACGCATACCTCGCTGCCGACGTTGCAGGACGTCAGCGCGGTTGCCGGTGGCGGTGTCGCCGGGCGTCACGGCACTGCCGCGGTCGCCTTCGGTTCGCGCGCCTTCGTCAGCGCGCAGATGCCGGACGTGGAATTCCCCGGCAGCGCCGTCGACAGCGGTGGCAAGGAAGCCTGGCTCGCGCGCGACGGCACGATCATCGGTCGCATCGAGTTCGCCGACGCCTTGCGCGACGAGGCACCGGTCGCGGTGGCCGCGTTGCGCGAGGCGGGTCTCGGCTGCGGCATTCTGAGCGGCGACCGCGAACCTGCCGTCGCCGCGATCGCCACCGCCTGCGGCATCGACGATGCGCGTGCCGCGCAGAACCCGGCCGACAAGCTCGCCGAGGTGGCGCGACGCCAGGCCGCCGGCAGCGTCGTCGCGATGGTCGGCGACGGCATCAACGACAGCGCGGTGATGGCGCGCGCCGACGTCTCCATCGCAGTGGCCGATGCCAGTGCCCCGGCGCGCCAGCAGGCCGACGTGCTGCTGCTGGCGCCGTCGCTCGCCGGCATCCCGGTGACCGTGCACGTCGCGCGGCGGCTCGAGCGCACCATCGCGCAGAACCTCGCCTGGGCCGTCGGTTACAACCTGCTCGCGGTGCCTCTCGCGGTGGCCGGCCTGCTGCCGCCGTGGGCAGCGGCGCTCGGGATGTCGGCGAGTTCCCTCGTGGTGGTGGCCAACGCGCTGCGCATCCGCGCGCCGGCATCGTGAGATGATGCGCGCGTGGAAGTCATCTACCTGCTGATCCCGATCTCGATCCTCCTCGTCGGCGCCATCGTGGCCGCCTTCCTGTGGGCGGCGAACCACGGCCAGTTCGACGATCTCGAGCGCCGCGGCCGCGACATCCTGCTCGACGACGACGACGTCCCGCGCCGCGAGCGCGAAGCGCCCGACCACACCCCTCGCGACCCCTGAACCTATCCACAGGTGTCTGACCCTTTTGGGGATAATTCACGCCTCCCGGCAGTTATCCACAGGTGTCTGACCCCGTTGGGGATAACGGCTGTGGGGAGCGTGGGTGGTCAGTGGTGGGCGTGCGCGGTGCTGTCGACGGGCGCCGGGTGGGCGCTCGGCGCTGTATGCCCATGGTGCCCGGCATGGCCGCCGTGGCCGCCGAGGAGGCCATGCAGAAAGGGATAGAGGAGGCCGGCGACGATGAGGAACACGCCCGCGCTGCGCCGCCAGGCGGGGCGGCGCAGCAGGCCGCCGCCGCGGCGCGCGACGGTGGCGGCGAGCACCAGGGCGGGGCTGGTACCGAGGCCGAAGGCGAGCATGACGACACCGCCGCGCAGCGGGTCGGCTCCGGTCGCGGCGAACAGCAGCGTCGCATACACGAGTGCGCAGGGCAGCCAGCCCCACAGCAGTCCGAACACCCACGCGGCGCCGGGAGAGCCCAGCGGCAGCAGGCGTCGGCCCGGCCGCGAGATGACCCGCCACAGGTGCTGGCCGAGGTGTTCCAGCCATGCGCCCGGCCCACCGATGCCGAGCAGGGACAGCCCCGCGATGACGATCACGAGGCCGGCCGCGAGACGCAGCCACAGGTGCGCCTCGGCGCCCGGCCAGAGTGCGAGCACGCGTTCACCCGCGAACCCGATGAGCACACCGGCGGTGACGTAGCTCGTGATGCGCCCGGCGTTGTAGGCAAGCGCGAAGGGCAGCATGCCGCGCCGTTCGACCTGTTTCGGATCGACCGCGAAGGCGAGTGCGCCGATCACACCGCCGCACATGCCGACGCAATGCACCTGGCTGACGAGCCCGAGATTGAGCGCGATCAGGGCATCGACGAGCAGAGGCGGGCCATTCATGCGCGGCGCGACGGGCTGGGAGGGTTGATGGTGATCAAGGCGCGCAGAATGTGTTGAACTAAGCTGCTGCAATGATACGCGAGGGGAGGGCGGCACCCATGCCGGAAGCGCTCGTACACACGTTGGTCAGCGAATGCATGACCCATTTCGTACTGAGCGTAAGCCCGTACGACTCGCTCGCACGCGCTTGGGAGCAGATGATGACCAATGGCATCCGGCGCCTGCCGGTGGTCGACGAGGAGCGCCTGGTCGGCATCATCACCCAGAGCGACATCCTCAACGCCAAACCGGCCGATCCCGATCATCGTATGGCGCTGGCCGATGTTGCGCGCGAACTGGATACCCTCATCGTGAGCACCGCGATGACGCGCAACCCGGTGACCATCTACGACAACGATACGGTCGGCCATGCTGCCGAACTGATGCTCGAGCACAAGATTGGCGGGCTGCCGGTGGTCGACGCGAGTGGCGGACTGGTCGGCCTCATCACCGAGTCGAATCTCTTCCGCCTGCTCGCGCAACGCTGGCGCGAGGACAATCTCATCTTCTCGGGCGCACGCTGATTGCACGTATTGTGCAATGGCGTCGCGCGCCACACGGACCGCGGGCGCGCGCGCCGCTCGCATTCGAACCTTGTGAGGCAACGACATGACCGATTCCGATCAGCAGCGAACCCGGCTCGAAACGCTCCGCGAGGAGCTGCGCGAGCGCCGCGAACGCCTAGCCGCGCACGGCCGGGACGGGGTGCCCGCCGATTTCGAGGAGCAGGTGACAGCGCGCGAAAACGACGACGTGGTCGCCTCTCTGAAGGTCCAGGTCGACGGCGAGCTACGCCAGGTCGAGGCCGCCCTGCAACGCCTCGACAGCGGTGACTACGGCCGCTGCACGCGCTGCGGCGAGGACATCGATCCGGCGCGGCTCGATGTCCTGCCATGGGCGATGCACTGCAGCGCCTGCGCGGACTGAACGACGCCCGGTGCCGCCGGCCGCGCACTCACTGCGCGCCGGCCACACCAATCTTCTCGCGCAGGCCCTGCATGTCGATCAGCACACGCGTCTCGAGCTGGCGCGCCAGGTGCTCCTCGTGGACGTAGCCGTACTCCTCGAGCATGGCGTACGCGTCCTCGGCGAGCGGTCCGTGCGGATCGGCCTCGATGGCAGCAGCAAGGAGCATCTCCATCTCGGGGACGGCGGGCTCCGGCTCGCTGGTGCGCAGGGCGACGATGGCGAGCTTGTAGTAGAGCTCTGCGCGTAGCGCCGGCTCGAGTTCCGGGTTGGCCGCGAGATAGGTGCGCATGAGTCGCGCGGCGATGAAGTCCTCGACCGCGCGGATGCGGTTGCCGGGGGCGAGAGTGAGGCGGGTCGCGGCATCGAAGATCTGGCGTGCGCGCTCGAGGTTGGGCTCGCCCGACAGGCTGCCCGCATGCCGCGTGAGCGCCTTGCGCCAATGGGCGAGGCGTCGCGACAGGTAGTAGGGCAAATCGCTGCGCGCGGCGTAGTCATCGATGAAGCCGGCCACGCGATCGAGATCGTTCGCCGTGCTGAGGGCGATGCGCAGGTAGCGCACCAGGATGCCGCGGTACTCGGCCTCGACGGGGTCGAGCGCGGGGTCGAGCAGGCGCCGTTCGAGCAGCGCCAGCGCGGTGTCGAACTGGCGCGTCGCGACGAGCAGCAGCGCGCGGTTCTCCGGCTCGACGTCATCGAGCTGCATGCGCGCGATGAGGCGCTCGCCGAACAGCTTCTGCGATTCCGACGGCAGCCGCGAGTGGCAGGCCACGCAGTGGTCGGTCAGCTCCATCAGCGAGTAATAGGCGTAGTCCGGCCATTCCTCTCGGAACGATGCGGCGATGTCGCCGACCAGCCGATCGAAGGAGCGTGCCAGCAGGGTGAACTCGGTGTCCTGGCCCTCGGCATGCTCGACCAGTGCGTGCGAGGCGGAGCTGAGCACCTCGAGCTTGCTGTCGATGAGCTCGCGATCCCAGGGCGAATCGGTCTCGCTGTTACGGACGCTGAGTGGCAGCAGGTAGGCGATGGCGTCGTAGACATCGCGCATCACGAGCCCGGTGTCGGTGGCACCGGCCGGTGTGGTGATGCACAGCGCGGCGACGAGAACAGGGGTGGCGAGGACGTGGCGAAGATTCATCATGCAGGATTTCCGCGTAGGTCGGGTTCGGGATCAGGGGCGAATCAGCGCACCAGCGTGACCGGGCAGTGCGCGTGGTTGGTGACTTGGGTGCTGACGCTGCCGAGCAGCAGGCGCGAGAAGTTGGTCTGGCCGCGCGTGCCGAGCACGATGAGATCGCACGCCTGATCGTCGGCATACTCGCAGATCTGCTCTGCGACCTGCCCCCACAGCTGCACTTCGGCATCGATATGGGCGCCGTCGCCGCAGGCCTTGCGTGTCTCCGGCAGCATTGCCTCGTTGGCCGCGTCCTCGACGCTCTTGCGGATCTCCTCCGCCGACATCGAGGCATACGGCACCGTGGCCGGCCAGATCGCGGGCCCCATCGCGTTCAGCATCACTGCGTCATCGTTGTGCACGGTGACGATGGAGATGCGCGCGCCGGTCGCGCGCGAGAGCATGCCCGCGAAGCGCGCGGCGTGCAGGGCGTGATCGGAACCGTCCGTGGCCAGCAGGATGTGCGTGATCGTCTCCATGGCGGCAGCTTCCTCCCACAAGTGCTTGAGCATCAAAGTATCTCATGCACGGCGTGCTGGCGTATCCGGGATTTCCGAAAGCAGGGCGGGCGGCGGGTGGGTGCCGCGACGCGGCGACGCGCCAGGCCATGGCGTGGCCCGACATGGGCGCGGCCGCGCATCGCGCCGTCACGCTCAGCGTCCCGCCCATGACCCTGTCGTCGCGCTGGCCGGTGCGCGTCCCGATCTGCTCAAATGACCGCCCGCACCCAGGGGAGGACGATTCATGATTCTAGACGGCATCCGCGTGCTCGATTTCACGCAGTACCTGGCCGGACCAACGGTCACCCGCCTGATGGCCGAGATGGGCGCCGACATCATCAAGGTCGAGCGCGGCCCGGCCGGCGATCCCTCGCGCGGGCTGCCCGCGATCAAGGACGGTCGCAGCGGCTACTTCGTGCAGCAGAACCTCGGCAAGCGCAGCCTGTGCCTCGACATGGACAGCGCGGAGAGCGACGCCATCGTGCGCGACCTCGTGCGCAACGTCGACGTCGTGGTGGAAAACTTCGGCCCGGGGGTAATGGAGAAGCGCGGCTGGGATTTCAAATCGCTCGAGGCCATCAACCCGAAGCTCGTAATGGCCTCGATCTCGGCCTTCGGCCGCGAGAGCCCGCTTTCGCACAAGACCGGCTTCGACTGGATTGCGCAGGCCTTCGCCGGCGTCATGGCGGTCACCGGGCCGCGCGGCGGCTCGCCGCACCCGGTCGGCATGGGCATGGCCGACGTCAACGCCGGCGTCCATGCTTTCTCGTCGATCGGTTACGCCTTGTTCAATCGCGAGCGCACCGGGCGCGGGCAGTGGATGGACATCTCCATGATCGACTGCCTGTTCCACATGCACGAGATCAACCTGCAGGTGAACCAGCTGACCGATGGCGCCTTCAAGCCCGGACCGGTCGGCAACCATCACCAGCTGCTGTGCCCGTGCGGCGTGTACAAGGGGCCAGAAGGGCATATCGCGCTGCTCATCGTGCAGCCGCAATGGAAGAACATGTGCAAGGCGATGGAGCGGCCGGACCTCGCAACCGATCCGCGTTTCGCCGAATCGGTCGAACGCGCCGCCAACCAGGAAACGCTCATTCCCATCATCGAGGAATGGATGGCCGGCTTCCCGAGCGATGCCGCCGTGCTCGAACGCCTCGAAGCCTGTCGCGTCCCCTGTGGCCCCGTGATCAACCCGGCCGATGCCGTCAATCATCCCTATTTCCTCGGCCGCGGCACGTTGCGCGAGGCCGACGACCGCGTGCTCGGCAAGCTCATGCTGCCGGGCTTTCCGCTGCGCTTCTCCGACCAGCAGGCCTACCCGGCGCGCGAAGCACCGCTGCTCGGCGAGCACAACGCGGCCATCCTCGGCGAGGTCGCCGGCTACGACGCCGCGCGCATCGGCGCGCTCACGGAGCAGGGTGTGTTGTTCAGCGGCGATCGCTGAGAGGGTCAGACACCTGTGGATAAGCCCGCCCGGTTATCCCCAAAAGGGTCAGACCCTTGTGGGTAAGCGCGGCGGCCCGCGGCGGGTTTGCCGCCGCGGGCGGGGTGGGGTCAGACACCTGTGGGTAAAGGCTAGTCGCGGCCCGTGCAGTTGGCGTAGTAGGTCACCGTTGCCGGCCAGTCGGAGAAGATGCCGAGGATGCCGACACGCCGTGAGAGCACGTCGAGCGCTTCGTACATGTCGCCGTCTGTCTCGATGGCGGCGCCGGTCGGGTCGAACTGGTAGTACCAGCCGCCCTGGGCGGCGCCGCGCGTGAGGTTGGCGCGCTCGAAGGTCCAGGTGATGATGTCGAGGCCGGCGCGCTTGATTTCGCGCGCGTAGTCCGACGGCACGACTTTGCCGTTGCGCACCGACAGCAACGCCCACATCGGTGGCGCGAAGATGTTGACGCCCGCGTCGGCGACCGCGCGCAGCTCGCCGAAGGTGAGCCCCGGGACGGCCGGCGAGGCGGTCGGGTCGATGCTGTCGAGGTAGACCGCCTGGCGGCCGAAACGCGGCTCGTGCTCAATCCAGTAGAGCACGTCGTCGACGTTGAACGACTGCGCCCACACGTCACGCGCGGGGATGCCGGCGGCCTTGTATTCGTCGACGAGCTTCTGCGCATAGGCCTCCTGGCTGCCGAACACCTCGGCAATGCGTGCCGGGTCACCGCCCTTGAGTTCCGGGGTGAACTTGGCGCCGAGGCGCTTGATCAGGCGGATGCTCTCGGCATGGGTGACCAGCGTTCCGCGACCAGTGTAGACGTCCGTGCGCCAGTTGGCGGTACCGCCGAGGTAGCCTTCGGCCGTGGTCGCGGCGGGGTTGGCGGCATCCATCTTGCCGGTGAGGGTCCGGAATTCGGCGAGCGTGAGGTCGCTCGCGCAGCATTTCGGGCTGGAACCCGGTCCCGTCCACGGCACACTGCACTTGGCGTTCAACTCGGTGGCAACGATGTTGGTCGTGGTGTGCAGATCACACTCGGCGTGCCGGCAGACCAGCTCACCATCGCTGGTGAAGGTCACGTCGCACTCGATGATACCGGCGCCCATGCGCGCAGCCGCCTCGTAAGATTCCTTGGTGTGTTCGGGAAACTGCATCGGTGCGCCGCGGTGGCCGATGGAAAAGTCGGACTTGCGCGGCTCGTCGTTCCTGCATGAGAGCAGTTCACGCTTGAGCGCGCTCTTGCTCATGCCGTCGACGAGGTAGTGAGGCCGCGGTCCGAGTTCGACGTTGATACGCGCGTGGCGCTCGTGGTCGTGGCCACGCTCCTGGTGCTGCTGGCGGCCGCGATCGTCGTCGCGGTCGCGGTGGTGATGGCGGTCACCGTCTGCGCAGGCCGTTGCTGCGCAGGCGGCGAGCAGACCCGCCCATGCGAGTTTGATGGTCATGTGCATGATTTCCCTCTCCTGAGTGTAGGCGACGCGACAGAGCTGTTGCGTCGCACGTTGTTTTGGCGCCGCCCGGAGGATCCTGGCGCGGTGCCTGAAGCACGTTAGGTGCCGCGTGTGGCGACACGATGGCGGGTGCGTGATGATTGGGTTGCGGTTCGGTGTCCAGCGCGTTGCGAGCGCGTTACGGCCCGTTCCAGGCGTGCGGCGGCGGTGTGCTATAACAACGCCCCGTTTCCCGGAGGAGGTCGGCCATGAAGCTGATGTGGTTCCACCTGATGCCGTATACCGAGCTGCCCGAGGACTTCAAGGAGCAGCACCCGTCGGTCTGGATCGACATCGATCCGAAGCTCTTCGATCCGGCGCGCGGCCATCTCATGTACAACGATTTCATCGACGAGCTCGAGTACGCCGCCGAAGTCGGGTTCGACGCCATCTGTGTCAACGAGCACCATGCCAACGGCTACGGCCTGATGCCCTCGCCGAACCTCATTGCTTCCTCGCTGGCGCGCTCCACCAAGGATGCGGCGCTCTGCATCATGGGCAACTCGGTGGCACTGTATAACCCGCCGACGCGGGTCGCCGAGGAGATGGCGATGATCGACTGCATCTCCGGCGGACGCATGATCGCGGGCTTTCCCGTCGGCAGTCCGCAGGACACGGTGTTCGCCTACGGGCAGAACCCGAGCATGCTGCGCCAGCGCTACTTCGAGGCCATCGAGTTCATCCTGCGCGCGTGGACGGCTGACGAAGTGTTCGCCTTCGACGGCCGCTTCAACAAGCAGCGTTACGTCAACGTGTGGCCGCGCCCGATCCAGCAGCCGCATCCGCCGGTGTGGATCCCGGGCGGCGGCTCGGTCGAGACCTGGCGCTACTGCGCGCAGAACGATTACGTCTACTGCTTCCTGTCCTACTTCGGCTACAAGATCGCGCGCGAGCAGATGCACGGCTACTGGGCCGAGATGGACCGCCTCGGCAAGGACCGCAACCCGTTCCGCGCCGGCTTCCTGCAGTTCATCGGCGTCGGTGAGACCAAGAAGGAAGCGATGGAGCTCTACCGTGAGCCGGCCGAGTACTTCTACGGCCGCTGCCTACACGTCGACCCGCGCTGGGTGGTGCCGCCGGGCTACATGACAGAAGCGACGATTCGCGCACGCGTGGAGTCGCAGGTGCAGCTCGCGGCCAAGGCTTCAGCCGGCGGCGGGCCGTCGATCAACCAGAATGCGAAGGACTTCGAGGGTATCGTCGAGAACGGCTACGTGCTCTGTGGCGACCCGGACGAAGTCGCGGATAAGCTGCGCGAAGTGGCACTCGATCTCGGTGTCGGGCACCTGATGCTGCTGCTCCAGTTCGGCAACATGAGCAAGGAGCTCACGCGCTACAACACGAAGCTCTTCGCCGAGAAGGTGATGCCGCAGATCCGTGACCTGTTCGAGGACGAGTGGGAAGACCACTGGTGGGTGAAGCCGCTCGAGCCGGCGCGGCGCGCTCGCTCGGAGGCCGCCTGATGGGTGCAGCTCCCGCTACGCAGACGCTCGAGGTCAACGGCCACCCGGTACGCGTGTGGCGACAGGGCAGCGGGCCCCGCGTCGGCTTCCTGCCCGGCATCGGTGGACTGCCACGCTGGACGCCGTTCCTCGAGCAGCTGGCGGCGCGGCACGAGGTGGTCGCACCGTCGCTGCCGGGATTGCCCGGCGCGACCGGCCACGACGAACTCGATTCGCTCTTCGACTGGCTGCTGGCGACGCGTGACATCCTGCTCGCGGCCGGCCTCGAGGGCAGTGACCTCGTTGCCGTCTCCGCTTCCGGCGCGCTCGCCGCCGACGTCGCCGCCGTGTGGCCCGGCATGGTCCGTCGTCTCGCCCTGATCGCGCCCTTCGGCCTGTTCGATGCCGCCGAGCCCGCGACCGATATCTGGGCGTTGCGCCCCGGCCACCTGCCGGACTTCATGTGCCGCGACCGCGAGACCTACAAGGCCTTCATCGAACAACCGGACGATGCCGACCCGGTGGAGTGGAAGGTCGAGCAGATGCGCGCCCTCGAGGCCACCGCGCGCTACCTCTTCCCGACCGGTAACACCGGCCTCGACAAGCGCCTGCACCGTCTCGCCTGCCCGCTGTTGCTGCTGCGCGGCGAGGCCGACCGCGTCATCCCGCGCAGCTACCTCGAACGCATGGCGGCGCTCGCCGGCGGCGCGGCGCGCGTGGAGGACATTCCCGCTGCCGGCCACCTCGCCGAGCTCGATGAGCCGGCGGCGGTGGCGGCCGCCATCGAACGCTTCCTGGGTGCCTGACGTGGGCCGTCTCGAAGCCAAGGTCGCCATCATCACCGGCGCCGCACGTGGCCAGGGCGCGGCGGAGGCCGCGCTGTTCGCAGCCGAGGGCGCTGTGGTCTACGCGACCGATGTCATCGAGCCGCAGGGGGCGCTGCCCGCCGGTGTGACCTTCCTGCGCCACGACGTCGCCAGCGAAGCGGACTGGCAGGAGATCGTGGCGGCGGCGATGTCTGCTCACGGACGCATCGACGTGCTGGTCAACAACGCCGGCATCTTCCGCGAGGGGCGCCTGCTCGAGACCACGCTCGAGGACTACCAGCGCGTGGTCGCCGTCAACCAGGTCGGCGTCTTCCTCGGCATGAAGGCGGTGGCACAACCCATGCGCGCGGCCGGGCGCGGCAGTATCGTCAACGTCTCCTCGCTGGCCGGCATGGAAGGCACCGTCGGCGCCTTTGCCTACGGCGCGAGCAAGTGGGCCGTGCGCGGCATGAGCAAGAACGCGGCACAGGAACTCGGCCGCTTCGGCGTGCGCGTGAACTCGGTGCATCCCGGGTTCATCGAGACCGACATGATGCAGCAGACCCCGGCGGTGACCTCGGGCAAGCTCGAGCGCGTGCTGCGCCAGGTGCCGTTGGCGCGTGCCGGCACGGTCGACGAGGTTGCGAACCTCGTGCTGTTCCTCGCCAGCGACGAGAGCGCCTACTGCACCAACGGCGAATTCGTCGTCGACGGCGGCCTGCACCGCTGAGCCCGTCGACGCCTGCATGCGCGCTTTCGCCGAGCTGTATGCGCGTGCCTGTGCGCGCAAAGGCGGGGCGGCCGCAGTCGAGGCCTTGATTCCGCCGGTCGCGAGCCCCGCCGAGCTCGCCGCCATCGGTGACGATCGCTGGCTCTCGGAAATGAGCCGCTGCGTGTTCCAGGCCGGCTTCGTGTGGCGCGTGGTGGCGGCCAAGTGGCCGGCCTTCGAACAGGCACTCCAGGGCTTCGACCCGCACGTCGTCGCCCACTTGTCACCGGACGATCTCGATCGCCTGCTGGCGGACGCGAGCCTCATCCGCCATCACGCCAAGATGCACGCGCTGGTCGACAACGCCACCTTCATTCTCGACCTCGCCGCCGAGCACGGCAGTGCCGGCGCCTTCTTCGCCGCCTCGCCGCCCGAGCGTTACGTCGACCTGCTGCTGCTCCTCAAGCGCCGCGGGTGTCGTCTCGGCGGCATGGCGGCGCAGTATTTCCTGCGCCGCATGGGAATGGAATCCTTCGTGCTCGCGCGCGACGTCGTGCGCGTGCTGGTGGCCGAGGACGTGGTGGATCGCGCCCCCGGCTCGCAGCGCGACCTGCGCGCGGTGCAGGCGGCCTTCGACCATTGGCGCGCCGAATCGGGGCGTAACCTGACCGCCATCAGTCGCGTGCTGTCGATGAGCGTAGACTGAGCGCTTTCCAGGCAATCCCGAGTACGGGCGAGGTGAGCACAGCATGGCAAAGACGGTCGAGGAACTGGTCAAGGAGGCGCGCGCGGCAGTAACCGAAGTGGACGTCGAGCGCGCGCGCGAACTGCACGCGGCGGGTGCCACGTTCATCGACGTGCGCGAGCCGCCGGAATGGGACAAGGGCACGGTCGAAGGGGCGCTGCGCATCCCGCGCGGGGTGCTCGAATGGAAGGTCGGCGGCGAGCAGCAGCTCACCGATCGCAGCGCGCCGGTGGTGGTCTACTGCCAGAGCGGCGGCCGCTCGGCGATGGCCGCACGGGTGCTGGGGGAGATGGGTTGGACGAGCGTCGTCTCGCTGGCCGGCGGCTACGGCGCGTGGAGCGCGGAGTAGGGTCCGCAGCGGCCGCGTTGGTCGAGCGGGTGTCCCGCCCTCGGACGGGCGCCGCACCGGACGGCGTGTGGTTTTGCCTTGCGCGCATTGCTCGCGGGACAATGCCGGACAGCCCAGAGATTACTCGCAGAGGAATGCACTTATGAACGCGCAAGCCGCCGAGAGCTTCGAGAGCCGGGTCGAGGAGGGCTACCGCCTGCTCGAGCCACGCCAGAAATACACCCAGGCTTTCTGCACCGAAGACGAGATCCAGATTGCCGAACACATCCGTGACTTCATCACCAAGGAAGTCATGCCCTACCGCCACGATCTCGAGGGCGGCTGGCATCGCGACGACAAGCTCGCCAAGGAAACGCTGCATCGCCTCTACGCCAAGCTGGTCGATCTCGGCGTGACCAAGACCAACCTGCCGGAGGCCTGGGGCGGGCTCGGCTACTCGCCGGTGGTGCGGCAGATGATCAACGAAGAGCTGTCGCGCGCCGACATCGGCCTCGCCACCAAGGTCGGCAAGATCCACTGGATCGTGTCCTGCATGGTGGCGGCGAAGCGCGACGACCTGCTCGAAGAGTTCGCCCCGCGCATCGTCGGCGAAGATTCCTGGACCGCCTGCGTCGCGATCACCGAGCCGGCCGGCGGCGCCAACGTCGAGGATCCGGCGCTCGAGTACCGCACGCTGCGCGTGATTGCGAAGGAAGACGGCGGCGACTACGTGATCAACGGCCACAAGCTGTGGCCGGGACCGTCCGGCTACCTCGACCGCTTCCAGAGCACGCACATGAAGGGCCATCTCGGCTACTGGACGGTGGCGACCACCGATCCGAAGGCCGGCGCGGCGGGCGTCGGCCTGTTCTACGTGCCGCCGGACGCCAAGGGCCTCGAGTTCTCCAATCCCTACGAGAAGATGGGCTTCTCCTTCACCGAGTCGAACTCCGACATCTGGTACAACGACGTGCGCATCCCCAAGCGCTACCGCATCGATACCGAGCCCGGGCAGGGCGCCCAGCTGGTGTCGGGTTTCATCATCGCGCTCGGTCGCCTGGCCGGCGCGGCGCGCCTGGTGGGCCTGTCGGAAGCGGTGCTCGAGATCGTGCTCGACTGGAGTCAGCACCGCATCATCGCCGGCACGCCGATGCGCGAGCGGTCGCTCTTCGCGACCTACCTGGCGGAGATGTATCGCGCCATCGACATCGCGCGGCAGTATTACCTCTCGGTCACCTGGCAGGTCACGCGGCCCGACGTCTACGGCACGCCGTGGACGAAGGAGATGAAGGCGAAGTGCTCGGCCGCACGTTCCTACGCCGGCGACACGGCGCAGATGGTGTGCAACCGCGCGATGGAGCTGATGGGCTCGGCCGGTTACGCCTACGAGAGCCACGTCGAGAAGTACATGCGCGACTACAAGATCGTGCAGATGTGGCTCGGCGGTGCACAGCGCGATCGCCTCGACATCGCGCAGGGCCTCTACGGGCCGTTCAAGTGGGCGGGCTCGGACTTCTGAGCGCGGTGTGATACGGGCGCGCGGCGCGGCTCGCCGCGCGCCGAGGCAGCCGCGCGTGACGTGCCGCAGGCCGCCGTGCCGTCACGACGTGGCGCCGAGGCGGGTCCCGTGCCGGAGGCTGTGCGGCCAGGCGGCTGACTTCACGCGGTCACTTATCCACAGGTGTCTGACCCCGGTTGTGGGCCACCGGCTCAGCTACGTCGTCGCCGCCGGCGCAGCAGCACCACGACCAGCAGGCCGCAGGGTGCACCGAGGGCGGGCAGGGGTACCGGAGTGAATGACGACAGTGCCATGTTGGCATTGCCGAAGTTGGCTGCATTAGCGAGCGGATAGGCGCCCGCGTAGAGCGCCGATTGGAGCGTGACGCTGCCGAGGTCGGGGCTCGCGCCGAAGGCGACGGCGAAGGCGCCGGTCGAGCTGCCCTGGTGCAGGTCGACCTGTCCGACACCCGACGACCACACGGCGACGCCGACCTGGGCGAACACGCGGAAGCGCACGTCGACGGTGCCGCCGACCTCGGCTGCGATACTGACGTGGAATTCGGGTGTGGCCGGATCGAGCAGGCCACTGGCAACGTGGGGAACGAGGAGATCTTCGCCCTGCAGGCGAAAATGATCGCCGCCGTTCCAGTTCTGCGAGCCGAGCGTCGCAAGATCCGCGCCGCGTGAGAACAGCGCGCCGGTGAACTGGTAGCGAATCGAGTTGCCGTTGTTGCTGCCGTAAGACGCTGCCGGATCGCCGTAGGCATCATGCACGAGCGTGGTGATGGTGGCTGCGTGGAATCCGAAATCGAGCGTGAGCGGGGTGCCGTCGGGGAGTGTCGAGGAGCTGACGGTGAGTTCGTCGATGTAATCGATGTAGCCGCCGCCGCTCGCCGAACGCAGCGAGCCGACGCCGAAGGCGCTGATGCCCTCGGCATACGCGCCGACGGCGAGCGCGCTGCCGCTCAGGCTCGAGCGCACCTCGGAATTCACGCTCAGGTTAGGCCCGCCGAAGCTCGACGACGTGGCGCGCGTGCTGAGGTCGTCGGGCGGCGCGTGGGTAATGGCGCCACCGACATCGCTGATGGTGAAACCGGGATTGGCGATGCGGGCGTCGATGCGGCCGCCGAGTTCGACCGCGGCAGGCGCCGCGAGCGGGAGCAGCGTCGCGCCGCCGAACAGGAGAAACACGGGGACGAGGCCCGGGGTGCGCGAGCTGCGCGAACGTGCGGCTGACTGATCGGCTGGCATGGTGGTCTCCCCGGCGCTGGCTGGCGCCGCCGCCCGTGGCAGAAGCCCGGTTCGCAGTCGTGGCGTGACCGTAATCGGGCGCCAAGGGCAGCGTGGCGCGTTCCCTGGTCATCGGCCGGGGCTCGCGCGGGTCGTCGCGCGGCGCGTGGTTGCACCACGCCGCCGGGCGCTCACCCCTGGCGACGGCTTGTCTTCACAACTGTAGACGGGCGTCGATGGCGTCGCCACGCCACGCGCTGCCGGGGCATCGTCAACGTGAAGGATTACCGTCGCCGCGGATTTCCCCGTGCTGCGGCTGGGGCGTGGCACGGGCCGCATTGCAATCGACCATACGCCCCGGTATAGTGCGTCGCCAACACCATACGCAGGCGTACGGAATGCCGGCGGATGGCGGCGACCCGCGACGGGTCAGCCGGCCGCGGAGTCGCCGATCAGCAGGCGGAAACGGCGCTCGGCCAACTCGTCCCGGAGTTCGTCGGAGAGGTTGAGCGAGGTCGTGTACTCGCCCACCTGGTAGAAGTACAGCGCCTGGGCGCGCAGCAGGGCCTCGGCTTCGATGAAGCCGGCGGCTTCGAACACCGCGCGCAGGTATTCGATGCGGCGGCGGTCGATATCCGCGACCGCCGCGGCGGCATAGTCGTCGAAACGCGCGAACTCGCGCATGGCGACGTCGTGGCGGGAGTCATCGGTGTGATCAGTGAACTCGATAACCGATTTGATCAGGTTCGGCGCATCCGTGATGTGGTTGACGTCGAGGCCTGCGATGAAGGCCCGCTGGTTGTCCCGCCACCAGTCGACCATCTGGTGCAGCAGCTCGTCGCGGTTCTTGAAGTGCCAGTAGAAGCTGCCCTTGGTCACCTCGAGCTCGCGCGCGAGCGTCTCGACCTTGACGTTGCCGATGCCCTGGGAGAACAGCACGTCGAGTGCCTTCTTCAGCCAGGCATCCCGATGCAGCGTGGGTTTTCCGGATTTCGTCATGACGATGCTGTGCCCGTGATGGCCGTCGTGACTTGCGATTCTAACGAAGTGGCGCGGTCGCGCCACGCAGCTCACAGCTCAATGTGAAGGAGACTGACTTGGATCTCGATCATCTGACCAAGGAAGTGCAGGAGCGCTATCACACCCTGCTCGAAGAGGGCGCCGATCCCAATGAATGGGCCTACGCATGGCGTTCCGAGTACAACCGCGGCGGTTTCAAGGCCGTGGATATGCTGATGGAGGAGGTGGTCACCCCCGGTAAATGCATCGGCTGCGCCGCCTGCGTGACCATCTGCCCGGTCGACGTGTTCGATTACGCCGACGAGAAGCCGGTGGCGGCGCGCGAGAGCGCGTGCGTGTATTGCGAGCTGTGCGTCGATGCCTGCCCGGTGCTGCGTCCGACCGACCAGGACATGAAGTCCCAGATCGGTCTCAAGGAGCCGGTCAAGGACGAAGGCTTCGGCGGTTATGCCTACGGCGTCTATGCACGCGCCACGGAAAAGGTCTGGGCCGAGAACGGCCAGGACGGCGGCGTGTGCACCGCGCTGCTGCTGCACGGCCTGAAGAACGGCACCATCAAGGGTGTCGTCGCCGGCGAAGAGCACGCCGAGAACCCGCAGATGGGTTCGTCGATGCTGCAGACGACGCCCGAGCAGGTACTGGCCGGTGCGCGCTCGCGCTACACCTACCAGCCCAATACGCTCGCGCTGGTGCAGGCAATGAAGCAGGACATCGCGCCGCTCGCGGTCGTCGGCGTGCCGTGCCAGGTGGATGGTGTGCGCCAGCAGCAGCACTCGAGCATCCGTCTGGACGTTGCCGAGTGGTATCGCAAGAACATTGGCCTCGTGATCGGGCTCTTCTGCTCCGAGTCCTTCACCGAGAAGGGCATCGACTGGCTCGCCGAGGAGCTCGAGGTGCCGAAGAAGGACATCACCAACATCAACATCAAGGGCCGCGTCGAGATCAAGCTGCGTGACGGCCGCGAGGAGGTGAAGTCGCTCAAGGCGTTCGGCAAGTACGCCCGCCCGGCCTGCCTCTACTGCATGGACTACTCGGCCGAGAATGCCGACATCGGGCTCGGCGGCATCGGCATCGACGGCTGGACCTTCACCGTCATCCGCACCGAGGCCGGCCACAAGGCGTGGCAGGCACTGGTTGCCGACGGTTGGGTCGAGACCAAGGAGTTCGACGAGGAGCCCAAGGGCAAGGATCTCGTTGCCCGGCTCTCGATCTACAAGCGCAACCGGCCGCTGCCGGCGCTGATGCCGACGCTGCCCGAGCGCGAGGCCATCGGCAATCTCGATCCGAAGAACTTCTACCGCGGCTGGGAGCCCGGCAATTCGCCCAGGGAATGGCGCCCGCTACCGCCGCCGCCGCCGAAGAAGAAGGCCGCCAAGAAGGAGGACGCCGCATGAGCACCGCCAAGCGTCAACTCAAGGACCTCAACGTCATCGTGTCCGGCCAGGGCGGCGATGGTTCGCTGACGGTCATCAACATTCTCGCCGACGTCCTGCGCGGCTACGGCCTGCGCGTCTACACCGAGCGCGACGTGCTGTCGCGCATCAAGGGCGGCATCACCGCGGCGACCCTGCGCGCCTACGACGGCGAGCGCCTGTGCATCGGCAGCGATATCGACCTGCTGGTCGCCTTCGACGTCGCCGCGGTCAAGAAGCACGCCTACCGCCTCAACGAGCGCAGCGTGGTCATCTACGACAACTCCGGTGGTGGTCTGCCCGAGGGGCACGGCGTGCCGGCGGGGACGCGCGTCATCGGCGTGCCCCTCAGCCGCCACGCAGTGCGCACCTTCCGCCGCGACATCTACAAGAACAGCATCTCCTTTGCCGTCATCGGGCGCCTGCTCGGTCTCGCCGACGAGGACATGCGCAGTTCCTTCGAGAAGCGCTTCGGCCGCCGCGGCGCACAGGCGTTGAAGTACAACCTCGATGCGCTCACGGTCGGTTGCCAGCTCGCTGACGAGGCGGGGCTCACCGTCGATGCCGGTCTGTATGAAATCGTCGGCAAGGAGAGCCAGCCGCACATGCTGATCACCGGCAACGAGGCCTGCGCGTTCGGCTTCGTCGTCAGTGGTGGGCGCTTCTTCGCGGGCTACCCGATTACGCCGTCCACCGACATCATGGAGTGGCTGGTCAAGTGGATGCCGAAGTTCGGCGGTGTCGTGCGCCAGGCCGAGGACGAACTGTCCGCGGTGAACATGGCAATCGGCGCCGCGCTCACCGGCACCCGTACCATGATCGCGACCTGCGGCCCGGGCCTGTCGCTGATGCAGGAAGGCATCGGCCAGCTCGGCATGGCCGAGATTCCCCTCATCGTGGTCGACGCGCAGCGCGGTGGTCCCAGCACCGGCCTGCCGACGAAGCCCGAGCAGAGTGACATCAACCTGATGGTCTACGGTGGCCACGGTGATTTCCCGCGTATCGTGCTCGCGCCGGGTACGCCCGAGGAGTGCTTCCACCTGACGGTGGCCGCAGGCAACCTCGCCGAGAAGTACCAGTGCCCGGTGTTCATGGCACTCGACCAGGGGCTGTCGCAGAACCTCGCGACGGTCGATCCGATCGATCTCGAACAGGTCGTCGTCGACCGCGGCAAGCGCGTCGACGATCAGGCGCTCGCGAGCGCCGAGGTCTACAAGCGTTATGCCTTCAGCGACGACGGCGTGTCGGCCTTCGCCGCGCCGGGCACGCCCGGTGGCATGTCGCTCGTGACCGGCAACGAGCACGACGAGTGGGGCCTGGTCTCGACCGATCCGGTCAACCGCGTGAAGATGATGGACAAGCGTCAGCGCAAGCTCGAGACGATGAAGCCCGACTTGCCGCGCGCGGTGAACCACGGCGTGGAAACGGCCGACATCGGCTTCATCGGCGTCGGTATGACCTACGGCGTCATCCTCGAAGCCATGGACCTGCTCGCCGAGCACGGCATCTACGCGCAGTACCACCAGCCGCGCACGCTGTTCCCGATGCTCGACGAGACGCCGGCGTTCACGCGCCGCTGCCATCGCACCTACGTGGTCGAGTACAGCGCCACCGCGCAGCTCGCCAAGCTGATCGTCGCCCAGGGCGGCGAGCAGGCCAACATCCACAACATTCTCAAGTACGACGGTACGCCGATGCGTGCCGAAGAGCTCGTCCGCCGCGTGCTGGGCGATCTCGGCGTCAAGGAGGTCGAAGTCGCATGACCACTACGTTCACTCCCGCCCGTCCCATCTGGTGCGCCGGCTGCGGCGACTTCGGTGTGCTGCAGGCGCTCGTCAATGCCCTCGAAGAGCTCGGCGTGCCGCCGCACCAGCGCATGGTCATCGCCGGCATCGGCTGCTCGGGCTCGCTGCAGAACAACCTGTCCTGCTACGGCTACCACGCGCTGCACGGCCGCGTGCTGCCGACCGCAACCGGCGCCAAGCTGGCCAATCCCGAGCTGACCGTGATCGGCGTCGGCGGTGACGGCGACGGCTATGCCATCGGCGGCGGCCATCTCATGCATGCCTTCAAGCGCAACCCGGGCGTCACCTACATCGTGATGAACAACGGCACCTACGGACTTACCAAGGGTCAGCCGTCGCCCACCGCGCCGGCCGGCTACGGTGACAACATCGAGGAGGATCTCGATCCCGTCATGCTGGGCTTGAGCATTCCGGGTTCGACCTTCCTCGCACGCGGCTACAGCGGCGCCCCGGCGCAGCTGCTCGCGCTGACCAAGGCGGCCCTCGAGCACACCGCGGCCGGACACGGCATGTCCTACCTCGAGGTGCTCTCGCCCTGCGTGACCTACAACGACACCTACCGTGACTGGCGCACCGCGGTCTACGACATGGATGCCGAGGAAGGTTACGACTGCAGCGACCGCGCCGCCGCCTTCGTGCGCATGAGCGCGTTGCGCGAGGAAGGACGCCTGCCGCTCGGCCTGATCTACCGCGGCGAGCGCCCGGCACTCGAGAAGCTCGCCCTCAACCACGAATTCGCCCCGCCCGCGCTGCAGGACGTAGCCGCGCCGGGCATGCTCGCGAGCTATCGCGAGGCCATGCAATCCTTCATGCGGTAACGGATTACCGGTTGCTTCCTCCCACACTGCCAGGATGCGTTTCGCCAGACGCATTGGCTTGAAATGGCAACGTTAGGGGCCCGGACCGGCCCCTTTTTTTTGATCTTTGCCCCGTGCTGCGTGTGGAACGCTCATGCGGCGTTGCGCGGTCTGCTCCGGTGCTCATTGACCCGTCAGTCAACTCCGCTCCTCGCAGCCCGCGCGCCTTGCCTGAGCGTCCCACACGCACCCCGGGCCGTGCCGGGGGCGGGCGTGGTGGCGTCGCGCCGGCTTCAGACGTCGGCGAGCCGACGTCGACGCGCGCGCCGGGCGGCCGGGTAGAGGCGCAGGCCGAGGCCGGCGACGAGCAGGACGAGCGCTGCGACAGCGACGCTGATCGCGCCGTTCTGCACCGTCCGGCCAAGAGGGAACAGGAAGTTCCACTTGTGCAGGAAACTGAAGCTGTAACGTTCCGGCAAATCGCTGCGTTGCACGACATCGGCGGTCGTGTCCCCGGAAGTGGTGTAAGGAGCGGCCACCGTGATGGTTCCGGTATCGTTGGAGTTACCACACTTCGACGAACTGAAGGAGACCACCACGATGACCAAGGTCAGCATGCCGCTGGAAGAGTTGTTTGAGAAGGGCGCGGACGCAGATTTCGTGCGCGAGATGATCGCGTTCATGGCCCAGCGGCTAATGGAGGCCGATGTCGAGGGCCTGTGCGGGGCGGCCCACGGCGAGCGCAGTGACGAGCGCAGCAACTACCGCAACGGCTACCGCGAGCGCCGCTGGGACACGCGGGCCGGCACCATCCCGTTGAAAATCCCGAAGCTGCGCCAGGGCAGCTACTTTCCGGGCTTCCTGGAGCCGCGCCGTGCCGCCGAGAAGGCGATGGTGGCGGTCATCCAGGAGGCCTACATCCAGGGCGTATCGACGCGCTCGGTGGACGACCTGGTCCGCGCGATGGGCATGACCGGGGTGTCGAAGAGCCAGGTCTCGCGGCTGTGCGAGGAGATTGACGAGCGGGTGCACGCGTTCCTCGCACGGCCTCTCGAAGGCGACTGGCCGTACGTGTGGCTGGACGCGACCTACGTGAAGGTGCGCGAGGCCGGCCGCATCGTGTCGGTCGCCGCGATAATCGCTGTCGGCGTGAACGGCGACGGGCGGCGGGAGATTCTGGGCCTGGCGGTGGGTCCGTCGGAGGCGGAGACGTTCTGGACGGGCTTCCTGCGCGAGCTGACGCGGCGTGGGTTGCGCGGGGTGAAGCTCGTCATCTCGGACGCCCATCTGGGCCTCAAGGCGGCCATCGCGAAGGTGCTGAAGGCAACCTGGCAACGCTGCCGGGTGCACTTCACGCGCAACGTGCTGGCGCATGCGACGAAGGGCCAGCGGCAGATGGTCTCGGCGCTCATCGGGACCATATTCGCGCAGGACTCGGCTGAGGCCGCTCATGCGCAGTGGCAGCTCGTCACCGAGCAACTCGCGGCACGCTTCCCGAAGCTACGCGGACTAATGGACGAGGCCGAGCACGACGTGCTCGCCTACCTCGACTTCCCGCGCGAGCATCGCACGAAGCTGCACAGCACCAACACGCTCGAGCGGCTGAACGGTGAGGTCAAACGCCGCTCGGACGTCATCGGCATCTTCCCCAACGAGGCGGCCATCATCCGCCTGGTCGGGGCGTTGCTGCTCGAGCAGAATGACGAGTGGGCGATTCAGCGGCGTTACATGTCGCTGGAAACGCTGGCTACCCTTGGCGAGAATGGCGAGGTCAGGCTACCGGCAATCGCCAACTGACACGACGAACCCCGACGGTATCGGCATCACGGATAGGCGCCGTTTCTACACCACGTCCAGGGACACGACCACATCGGCGAGCACGCCGGTGCGAGTGTCGACGAACAGACTCGCGTGCAGCGGCGCGCCGTAGTCGAGTTTCCATACCGGCAGGCGCTTGTTGCGGAAGTCGTAGCCGGGGCCGAAGCGCGTCACCAGGGTCGTCGCAGTCACGTGGCTGCGCGAGAGGCCGCTGAAGCGCTCCCCGAGCTGCAGCGCGAACTCCCGATCGCCGGCGGGCCATGCCGCGCCGCGCGCGGCATCGAGGTAGAGGGCGGGTCCGGTCCGCGGTAGGCCCGCGAAACGGGCCTCGCGGATTGCGTGCGGATCCACCGGTGGCGCGGCACCGGGCGCGAGCTCGAGCCGGTAGCGCAAGGTGCCGGCGGCATCTTCGATCAAGGATACGCCGGTGACGTCGAGGCCGCGCGTCATGTCCGGCCACTGCGCGCGCAGGGGGTAGGCGATGGCGGTTGTCGCAAGCGGTGGCGACAGGTGCTGGCCGGTGGGTGCCGCTGTGCCGGCGGCATGCAGGAGGTGGTAGAGCCCGCTCGTGCCGAAAGCGAGTGCGGGCAGCACGAGACACCAGCCTGCCAGGCGGTGCCAGCGGCGCGCACCCGCGCGGCGACCGCGTCGCAGCGACCACAGCATCACGACCCCGCTCGTGGCCATGCCGAGCACGGCGAGCATGGCCAGCGCAATGAGGAGGACACGCAACCACTCAGCGCCGGGCGGCAGCCAGCTCCAGGTGTGAATCAGCTGGAACGCGGTCTGGAGACCCTGCTTGAACCGATTGTCGACCGCCGCCAGGGCCATCGTCTCGGTATGCACGTAGGCAACGAGGTCATCCGGCGTATCGAAGACGACCCGGTAAACGGGCAACAAGCGGTTGATGGCGGGGTAGGTGGGGCTGAACGCATGGACGACCGAGATGTTTTCGACGTGGGCCTGCGTGGGTGGCAAGTCGAGGTAATGGCGGGCGAGAAATTCCGCCTGGCGCGCGTCGTGGCCCGGCAGTTCGGCACCGGTGTCGAGCGCGAAATAGCGGCGCTCCGCCGTGCCCGAGGTGGTGACCTGGAGCAGGGGGGAGGTCTCCCCGGCTACGATGCGGATCGCCTGTGCGGTCGTGATGCCGGCCGCCGACAGGATGTCATGGAACTCGGGACCGTCGCCGAGCGCCAGCGGGACACGCGGGGGGTAGAAGACCTTCTGCTGGGGGCCGAACGATGTCATCAGCGGATGCAATAGACCGGACGACCCCCACAGGATGAGTGTCGTCGCACCGGCCAGGGCGAGCGCACGGTGCCAGCGCAGTGCACGCAGCCGCCAGGGCAATCGGCGTGCCGGCGTCGTGGCTGCCGGGCCGGCCGTGCTGGTGGCGGTGAGTTCGGGAGGTGTGTTCATCGTGTCATCCTGTCGCGCGCTCAGAACATCACAGACACGCCGGCGAAGACGCCGATGCCCTGGCCCGGTGTGAAGACGCGGCCGTTCTCACGGCGCTGATTGGCGTTGGTGGTGACGTTCGCGATGTAGTGCTTGTCGAAGACGTTCTCGACCGAGCCGAACAGCTGCAGCGCCTCGGTGAATCGCCACCCGGCGGTAATGCCCAGGAGCTCGTAGCCGGGGGTGTCGGTGGTGTTGGCGAAATCCACCCACGGCCCGCTCGGCACCCAGCGCAGGTTGACGCCGAGGTACCACCCGGCTGTCGCGTCGAGGCGCAGCTCGCTGACATACAGCCACGTGGGGACGCCGGCGAGCGTGTTGTCGCCGAACACCCTGTCGTCGTCGAAGCGGAAGTCGTTCCAGGTGACGACGTTGCGCCAGGTCAGGCGGAGGCCGCGCGCGGCGAGCAGCGCCTGGGCGAGCCTGGCGTCGACGCCGGCTTCGAGTCCCTGGTGAAGCGTCTCGTCGGCGTTGTCGGTGAAAGAGACGAAACCGAACGCGCCAGGCGCGCCGAAATCGAGCAACTCCTTGTCGATCCAGCTGCGGTAGAGGGCGATATCCCAAGCGATGGCCGCGCGCTGGCCGCGCGTGCCGACCTCCACGGTGGTCGCGCGCTGGGCCTTCAACGGGGTGAAGGGCAGGGCGCCGCCGGCCGTGAGGTCGGCCGTCGTCGGCGGCTCGAAGCCGCGGTTCAGGTTGACGAAGGCCTGCGCGTCCTCGGCGATGTCCCACAGCAGGCCGATGCGCGGGCTCAGCTGCGAGCTGGTGACGCGCCCGCTGACGTCGTTGAACAAGGCATCGTTATCGCGGACCGCGTACTGGTATTGCAGACCAAGTACGGCAACGAGCCCGTGGAACAGGGGCAGCTCTGCCTGGCCGTAGGCGTGGTGATTGGCGGCATCCTGGTCGCTGCTGGCGCGCAGTGTTCCGCGCGCGCCGAAGTCGTTCGACCACGTGCGCGCATCGTTGCTGGCGACGTTGCCGAAGGTGCCGAGCGTCCAGCGCAGCGGTCGCCCGCCGATGAGGAGCGTCCCGTTGCCGTCGACGAAGGCGCCGACTTCGTGCTCGGACTGGTCGATGATGCCGGCGAAGCGGGTGATCGCATGATCGAGTCCGCGCCAGGAATACCAGGCGCCGGCGGCGACGGTCGTGGTGCCGAGCCGGGCCACGGTACGGTTGGCAATGCGCAAGACGTCGAGGTTGCGATCCCAGTCATCGGCGACCGGCCCGGGGTCGAGCACGGTGACGGGGCCGCCGGGAAAGAACGGGCCGGCCGTGACGGCGCGTCCTGCCGCGCGCGGATTGGCCAGCGCATCGGCGCGGGCCAGGCTGCCGGCGAGCTCGAAATTGTCGCTGAGCGCGGTGAGGTAGACGCGCGTCTCTAGGTCTTCGCCGAGACGCAAACCGACATTGGCGAAGCCGTAGGCGCTGTCGACGCCGCTGTGCGCGCGAAAGCCGTCGCTGTGCAGCCCGGTCGCCGTGGCATAGACGTCGACGCGCTCGCCGGCATGGGCGAAGCCCGCATTGCCGCGCACGGTCTCGAAACTGCCGCCCTCGAGGCGCGCCTGCACGGGCGCCACCGCGGTGCGCCCGGTCGGCGTGACGATGTTGATGGCGCCGCCTAGGGAAGCGCCACCGTAGCGCAGCCCGTTGGCGCCCTTGTAGACCTCGATATAGCGCGCGGATAGGGGATCGACCTCCTGGAACTCGGTCAGGCCGCTCGCGCGCGTGATCGGGATGCCGTCGCGCAGCAGCGTGATGCCGCGCCGTTCGAACGAGGAATTGAGTCCCGAGCCGCGTACAGAGATACGGTTCTCACGTTGCGCTGAGGTGTCGGCGAACACCCCGGGTGTGAAGAGCAGGGCGTCACCGATGCTCTGGGCGAAGTCGTCGAGGTAGTTCTCGGCCTCCACGAAGCCGATGCCGCCTGGAATGCGTTCGAGCTCGCCGCGGGCGTGGGCGGGCGAGGGGGCAGTCAACGAGCCCGTCGCGCGCGTCGCCGTGACGATGACTTCCTCGGCGTGACGGTCGCGCTGGCCAAGGCCTTGCGCAAGGGGCGCCAGCGAATGGCTGGCGAGCAGGCACACGGTACATAGCCGTGTCCACGGCAGCGGATTCAGTGCGAATGGCATCGGCGACGCGTGCGTTCGATTGAAGAGCGGGGTGCCAGCCTAGGGGCCACCAGCCAGCGCGACAATGCGACAATTTGTCGCACCCGTGGTCGCGAACCCCCGGCAACGGCGTCGCCGTATTGCGCGGGCCAGGCTCATCGCGGTTACCATCGGGTCGGCGCGCGCTCGCGGCGCTCGTCACACGTATCGTTGCCAGGTCTCGAAGCAGGGGAGAGTCATGTCCGAAGAAATGTTCGATCTGAGCGGCAAGGTCGCGTTGATCACCGGCGGCAGTCGCGGGCTTGGGCGCCAGATGGCGCTCGCGTTCGCGGAGCGCGGCGCCGACGTCGCGGTAGTGAGTCGCAAGCTCGAGAACTGCGAGGAGGTGGCGCGCGAGATCGAGGCGCGCGGGCGCCGCGCGTTCGCCTACGGCTGCCACGTCGGCCGCTGGGCCGAACTCGACCCGATGGTGGAGGCGGTCTACGGCGCGCTCGGACGCGTCGATATCCTGGTCAATAACGCCGGCATGTCGCCGCTGTATCCGTCGCTGGACCAGATCAGCGAGGAGTTGTTCGACAAGGTCGTGGCGCTCAATCTCAAGGCGCCGTTCCGCCTGATGGCGGTCGTCGGCAAGCGCATGATGGAGGCGGGCGGGGGCACCATCATCAACATCTCGAGCACGGCGTCGATGACGCCGAGCCCGGGCTCGCAGCCCTACGGCGCGGCCAAGGCGGGCCTCAACATGATCACACAGGCGTTCGCGCACGCCTACGGGCCGTCGGTGCGGGTGAACTGCATCATGGCCGGCCCCTTCCTCACCGACATCTCCAAGGCCTGGGACATGGAGGCGTTCGCCCAGCGTGCCGAGCGCATGGCGCTCAAACGTGGCGGGGAGCCGCACGAGATCGTGGGTGCTGCGCTGTATTTCGCGAGCGCCGCGTCGAGCTTCACCACCGGCGCCATCCTGCCGGTCGATGGCGGCTGGCTCGGCAGCGACGACTGAGGCGGCGGGCCAGGGGCCACGGCCGCCCAGCGTCGCGGAGAGTAACGAGGGGAGCGGGGCGCCGGGCCCGGTCGTGCCTTGGCGCAAGCGGCGGGTCAGTGCAGGACGGTCGACTCCGCGACGCGCGGGCCCGGCATGATCAGGCGAATCGCCTCGGCCACGCCGGCCGCGCAGATGGCCCGCACCTCGGCCAGTTCCTCGTCATCGATCGGGCATATCGCGCGTGCCTCGGGCGCGATGTGCAGGTTATCGACCGGCACGTGCTGGCCGTCGTAGCCGGGCGCGAGACGAACGGCGATGTGCAGCACGGCGGCCTCGGACGCATGCGCCTGGCCCGGCCGCGGTTCGAGCTGGTGGGCAACGGCCGCGCACAGCGCCTCCGGCAGGCGCCAGCGTTCGAGCAGTGCGGCGCCGACCTCGCCGTAGTGGTAGCCGAGCTCGCGGCGCTCGAGCGTGAGCAGGCTCGAGCCGCTGTGTGCAGCCTCGGCGAAGATGGCGTCGAGCGCCTCGGCGCGCGTCTGCAGCAGCACCAGGTGACCGACGTCGTGCAGCAGTCCCATGAGGAAGTAGCGTTCCGAGTCCACCGCGAGGCGACGTTCGGCGAGACAACGCGCGAGGACGGCGCACTCGATGGCGCGGCGCCAGAACAGGGTCATGTCGATGCTGCCCGACGGCACGTGGCAGAGCCGGTCGACCGCGGTGCTCGCGAGGACGATGTCGTGCAGCTGGCTGGTGCCCATCAAGGTGAGCGCTCGGTCGAGGCGGTCGATGCGCGAGGCGAAACCGAACAGCGCGCTGTTCGCGATGCGGAGCACGCGCGCGGCGAGCGCCGCGTCGGTGGCAACGACACGCGCGAAATCGGCGATGCCCGAGCTCGGGTCATCGTGCAGCTCGCGCAGCTTGAGATACACCTCGGGCAGTGTGAACAGGCGGTCGACGCTGTCGAGCAGCCGGCTGATGTCTTCACGCATGGCGACGCGCCCATTCCATGGAAGTGAACAATCGTTGCGTGCGTAGCGGCGGTGCGAGGGGAATCTTGACGCTGCGCCGGGCAGCCCCGGCAGCGAAACGGAGCGACACGTGGGCGGTGAAGCCGCCGGCCGGGGATGAGGACGTAGCCGGCTTCGACAGGCGCTAGAGCTGGAATCAGGAAGCCTCTTCGACTCCCATAACTTAACATAATATACATTATGCGAAGTTATGCATGGCGCGAAGCGGTGCCTTGGCGCCGTCGCCAGAGCGCCCGGCGTGCGCAACCTGCGCACGCGCACGCCCACGGATTCGAGGCGTCCTCAATGGCCGTGTGCAGGCAGCAAGCTCAAGCGTGCCGTTTCGCATAGGCGTCGCACGTTGTCCGGAGGAACCCCGCGCGTTGCGCGGCGCGCGAATGCGTCAGTCGACGCTGGTCGTATCGCCCGTCAAGTAACGCTCCGGGTGCGGACTCGCGACTTCGCGAATGATCGTGTTCGGTGCCAGGTGAGCCGCTGCACCGGCGTTCCGCGCGTCGGCAGCTTGCGGAGCGCCGATGTGCGCACCGAGTCGTCGCCCCCAGGTCAGCGCGGCGTGGCCGAACGCGAGCCGCCGCTGCTCCCAGGCCGTCAGGGCGGACTCGCGGCGGGTCGGGTCCGCAAGCGCGAAGATGTCGCCGAGTTCGCGAGCATCGCCGGCGGCCTTGGACACGCCGAGTCCGACGTGGGGCCGCGCGGTACACGCGGCATCACCAATCAGAAGGACCCGACCCTGTCGCAGGCGCTCGGCGCGGCCATCGACAATCGCCTGCAGGAATGGCCGCGGTGTCGCCGCCACCACCGCGCCGAGTACCGGCGGCAGCAGCCGCTCGGCGGCATCGCGCATGCCTCCGACGTGCGTATCGCGGATGAGCGCCGGCGGAATGCCGTCGGGGTGATGCGTGCCGTCGGCGGCCGTGAGGAGGTCCTCGAGTGGTGCGCCGCCGCCGACCGGACGGTACCACACCCAGTTGTACCAGCGCTGGCCGGGCCGCAGATCGTCTTCAGGTCCCGCCACCAGGTAGCACAACAGGTGCTCTCCATGCGGCAAGGCGAAGCTCATGCGGTGCTCGAGCGCGGCGCGTACCTCGCCGTCGAGCGCGTTCTCGAGCACGAGACCGCGCCAGGCAACGTAGCCCGCGTAGCGCAGCCGCGCGCTCGGGGCGACCTGGGCGCGCAGCGTCGAGCGGCTGCCGTCGGCACCGATCAGCCAGTCGGCCTCGTGCCACGTGCCATCTGCGCAGCCAACCTGGACGCCTGCGGCGTGTTGCTGCACGTCGGTCACCACCTTACCTTTACAGTAACGTGCGGCGCAGGCACCGCGCAGCATGCGATAGACCAGACCCCATGAGGTGAAGACCTGTGGCTGTGCGAACTGTTCGACGACGCGGCCGTCAGCCGCGAACAGCTGCCGTCCGCGGGCGTGCACACCTACCGCGGTTCCCGCATCCAGTCCGAGCGCAGCGAGCACTTCGAACAGGTCGCGGTGGATGGCGATACCGGCACCGCGGCCGGCGAGGTCTTCGCCGGAACGCTCGAGGATGGTGACTTCGACACCGTGCCGGGCCAGCAGCGCTGCCGCGCATACGCCGGCCACCGAACCACCGACGACGAGGACCCGCGTGCTCATCGCCGGCGCTCGCCCGGCCGGCGGGCAGCCGCGTGCGTGACGTGCGGCGAGCCCGCGCAGAATCTAATAATCGAGATCACAATAATCCACTAAAAATTTGATTTATAAAGATATATATGTCTGGTTCAAGTCGATTCGAGCTTTTGCGTCGAGCAGCTGCCATTGCTGACCGGCGATACGGTGCAACGCCCTCCTGGCGGCGCCCGCCGCGTGCTACAGCTTGAAGCCTTAAGGTAGAAAAATAAATATAAAAAACAAACATATGAAAGATAAATCGAATTTTGATTCTAAGGATAATGCGGAGGCTGCCGGCAACGGCCTGCTGAATCGTCGCGTGTTCCTCGGCGGCGCCGCCGGCGCCCTCACCCTCTCCTTCACCGCGCCGTTGCCGGCGACGCCACGCGATGCGCTCGCGCCCGGTCAGCGCGTACCCGGTGCACCGTTCACCAACTACGGCCAGCCATCGCCGTACGAACGCGGCGTGGTGCGGTGGATCGCCGCCAACGACGCGGTGCCCGGCAACGGTATTGCGTGGACGCCACTGGAGCAGCTCGACGGCGCGCTGACGCCCAACGGCCTGCATTTCGAGCGGCATCATAACGGCATCCCCGACATCGATCCCGCCGCGCACCGCCTGCGCATCGCGGGCAACGTGGCGCGCCCGCTCGAGTTCGATGTCGACGCCCTGTTGCGCTACCCCCGCGTCTCGCGCACCTGTTTCGTCGAATGCGGCGGCAACAGCAATGCGGCCTGGCGCCGTCGGCCCGTGCAGACGACCGCGGGCAATTTCCATGGCCTCGTCTCCGGCAGCGAATGGACCGGCGTGCCGCTCGCCCTGCTCCTCGACGAAGCCGGCGTGGCGGAAGACGCACACTGGGTCATCGCCGAAGGCGCCGATGCCTTCTCGCTCACGATGAGCATTCCGCTCGCCAAGGCGCGCAGGGACTGCCTGCTCGCGCTGTTCCAGAACGGCGAGCGTCTGCGCCCGTCGCAAGGCTACCCCGTGCGCCTGCTCGTGCCTGGTTGGGAGGGCGTCCTCAATGTCAAATGGCTGAAGGGGCTCTACCTCGCCGACCAGCCGGCGATGGCACGCAACGAGACCGCGAAGTACACCGAACTGCAGCCCGATGGTCGCGCTCGCCAGTTCACCTTCACCATGGGGCCGAAGTCGCTGATCACGCGGCCCTCGGCGCAGATGCGCCTGCCGGCACCGGGGTTCTACGAGATCAGCGGGCTGGCCTGGTCGGGGTACGGCCGCGTGGCGCGCGTCGAGGTGTCCGCCGACGCCGGCGCGAGCTGGGCCGAGGCGGCCCTGGCCGAGCCCATCCTGCCCGCTGCGCTGACCCGCTTCCGGGCACCCTGGCAGTGGTCCGGTGGCCCCGCCGTGCTGCAGAGCCGGGTCACTGACGAGCACGGCAACGTGCAGCCGAGTCGCGCCGCGTTGCTCGCCGAGCGCGGGCGTCATGGTTATTACCACTACAACGCGATTGTCAGCTGGGCCGTCGCCGACGACGGTTACGTCACCCATACCTATGTCGACACGCCCATCGAGAAGACGCCTCTCGAGGACTTGTTCATGGATGAGGAATGGGATTAGAAATGTCATATAACCATCTATTAAAATTGATGTTTATTCTTATCTCTTTCGATGTGCAGGCGGGTCCGCCTGCGCCTGCGCTCGGCCAGCCGCTCGCGGGCGGTCGCGCGCAGTCCGCGCTCAGCGTGGTGTTCCCCGATGGCCGCGGACTGCCACCCGGCAGCGGCAGCGTCGAGGCCGGCAGAGGGCTCTATGCGGCCCGTTGTGCGACCTGCCACGGTGTTGCCGGTCGCGGTGGTCCGGGGGGCGAACTCGCGGGTGGTCGTTCCGACCTGACCGCCGAGCAGCCGGACCAGACCATCGGCACCTACTGGCCGTATGCGACGACGCTGTTCGATTTCATCCGCCGCGCCATGCCGATGGACGCGCCGTGGTCACTCGCCGACGACGAGGTCTACGCGCTGACCGCCTACCTGCTGCATATCAACGGTGTCGTCGAGGCGGATGCAACGCTCGACGCCGCGGCGCTCGCTGCCGTACGCATGCCGAACAGGGAGGGTTTTGTCGGCATCGAGGCGCACCCTTCGGCGCCGTGATGGCGGTGGGCGACCGGTTGCCTGGCTCTCAGTTGCCCGGCCTTTTGTTATTCCTAATTCGTATAACGTTATATCCAAACGTAATATATACTCGCAGCGAGCCCGCACCGGAACCGGCATGTCATGTTCTCGCTGACGACGCTGCTGATACTCGTGGCCGGTATGGTCATCGGCCTGCTGCTCGGCCTGACCGGCGGCGGTGGCTCGATTCTCACCGTGCCGCTGCTCGTCTACGTGGTTGGCCTGGACGCGAAGGTCGCCATCGCCACGTCGCTGCTGGTGGTCGGGCTCGCCAGCCTCGCCGCCCTGCTCCCCCACTCTCGCCACGGTAACGTCTACTGGCGTACCGGAATCATTTTCGGTCTCGCCGGCATGGCCGGCGCCTATACCGGCGGCTGGGTCGCCCGTTACATCGCCGACGCCATCCTGCTGCTGTTGTTCGCCGCAGTCATGATCGGCAGCGGCATAGCGATGCTGCGACGGCGCCCCGCGGCGCCCGAGGGGCACGTCACGGTGCCCCGCAGCTGGGCCAAGATCGTCGCCGACGGTTTCGTGGTCGGTATCGTCACCGGCCTCGTCGGAGCCGGCGGTGGGTTTCTCGTCGTGCCGGCGCTCGCGCTGCTGGGCGGGCTGCCGATGCATGCGGCGGTCGGCACCTCGCTGCTCGTGATCACCATGAAATGCTTTGCCGGGCTGGCGGGCTACATCACCCATGTGCCCGTCGATCTCGAGTCCGGCATCATCGTCAGTGCCCTCGCCATTGCCGGTACCGTGCTTGGCAGCCGCTTGTCCAAAGCCGTTTCCGGCACGCAGCTGCGCCAGGGGTTCGGCGTCTTCGTGCTCGTCATCGCCGCTATACTCGTGGTGATCGAAGGCAGCCGCCTGCTCGCCCACGCCTGGCATCTCGATCGCCACGTCATGGGCGCCCTGCTCGGCGGCGTGGAAGCGCTGCTGGCGCTGGGCTTCCTGGTCTGGCGTGCGAGCAATGCTTCGCACGCCCATCCCCAGCACTGAGTCGGCGCGCAGCCCACGCAAACCAAGAACACCGGAGGGAAGCTCTATGTCGGCGGGTGGCAAGCAACGAATCGTGGTCGTCGGCGGCGGTACCGGCGGTATGTCGGTGGTCTCCGCGCTGAACCAGTGGCCGGGGCGCGAGAATCTCGCAATCACGCTGGTCGAGCCGTCCGACTACCATTATTACCAGCCGCAGTGGACGCTGGTCGGCGGTGGCCTGTTTCCGCGCGAAGTGACGCGCCGGCCGATGAGCGACCTGGTGCCGCCTGCAGTCGACTGGATCAAGCAGGCGGTGGCCGAGTTCGCGCCCGAGCAGAGCGAAGTCGTCACCGCGGACGGCACGCGTATCGGCTACGACTATCTCGTCGTCGCGGCAGGGCTCAAGCTCGATTGGGACAAGATCGAAGGCCTGCCGGGCAACCTCGGCAAGCACGGGATCTGCAGCAACTACAGCTACGACTCGGTCGAGTCGACGTGGGCGAACATCCGCGCGCTCAAGCAGGGCAAGGCGCTGTTCACCTTCCCGCCGCCGCCCATCAAGTGCGCCGGTGCGCCACAGAAAATCATGTACCTGGCCGAGGATTACTTCCGTCGCCAGGGCGTGCGCGGCAACATCGAGGTCGGCTACCGCTGCGCGGGCGACGTCATCTTCGCGGTGAAGAAGTACGCCGATGCCCTCAACGGCGTGTGTGCCAGCCGTGACATCGACACCCGTTTCGCCTGCAGGCTCGCCGCGGTAGACGCCGCGGCGCAGGAAGCGACGTTCGAGAACCCCAAGACCGGCGAACGCACGACCGAGCACTTCGACATGCTCCACGTGACCCCGCCGATGAGCGCACCGAGCTTCGTCGCCGCGAGCCCGCTCGCCAACGAGGCCGGCTTCGTCGACGTCGACAAGGGCACCACGCAGCACGTGCGCTACCCCAACGTTTTCAGCCTGGGCGACGCCAGCAGCCTGCCGACCTCCAAGACCGCCGCCGCGGTGCGAGCGCAGCTGCCGGTGCTGGTGATGAACCTCGCCTCGCAGATGGAGGGCCGCCGCCTGACCGCCACCTACGACGGCTACAGCTCGTGCCCGCTGGTGACCGGCTACGGCAAGCTCATCCTCGCCGAGTTCGACTACGAGCTGAATCCCAAGGAGACCTTCCCGTTCGACCAGTCGAAGGAACGTCTCAGCATGTACCTGCTGAAAAAGCACGTATTGCCGGTGATCTACTGGCGCGGGCTCATCGAGGGCAAGCAATGGCCCTGGCTGATGCCCGAGTCCCATCTCAAGGCGTTCTGAGCGCCGTCAGCCCGAGGTAGTCCCCCCATGCCCGAACCTGGATCCATTCCTGCCGCCCTCGCCGGCGGCGCGTTGATCGGTATCGCCGCGGTCGCCATGCTCGCGCTGACCGGTCGTGTCCTCGGCGTCAGCGGTATCGCTGCCGGCCTCATCGCGCCGCGCTCGAGCGATCGCGGTGCGCGTGCATTGTTCCTCGCCGGCATGCTGACCGGCGGTGTGCTGGTTGGACGTTTGCTCCCGCAGGCACTGCCGGGGGCAATTACCTCGAGCACCCTGTGGCTGGTGGTCGCCGGGCTGCTGGTCGGCTTCGGCACGCGCCTCGGCGGCGGCTGCACCAGCGGCCACGGCGTGTGCGGCATCTCGCGCCTGTCGCCGCGTTCGATCACGGCGACGCTGGTCTTCATGGCGGTCGCCATGGTCACCGTCTTCGTCACCCGTCACGTCATCGGAGGCATTCCATGAGAGGCCTGAGCTTCTTTCTCGTCGGCCTGCTGTTCGCCGTGGGCCTCGGCATTTCCGGCATGACGCAGCCGACCAAGGTGATCGGCTTCCTCGACGTCGCCGGCAGCTGGGATCCCGCACTCATGTTCGTTATGGGCGGCGCAGTCGTGATCGGCTTTTTCGGTTACCGCTTCGTCCTGCGCCGGCCAGCACCCTTCTTCGCCCCCGCCTTCGACCTGCCGACGCGGCGCGACATCGATGCCCGCTTGTTCGGGGGCGCCGCGCTGTTCGGTGCCGGCTGGGGCTTGGCCGGCTTCTGTCCCGGCCCGGCGCTGGTCGCCCTGGCGAGCGGCTCGAGCGACGTCGTCACCTTCGTCGTCGCGATGTTCGTCGGCTTCCTCGCGCAGGACCTGGTGGCGCGCCCCGCCGCGCCGGGTACACCGGCGCGCGCCTGAGTCGCCCGCTGGTTGCCGGGCACGCCTGCCCGCGTGCCCTGGCCACCGCACGCTGAACCGGAACTAGAACGGTTCGAGCGGCCCGCGCGGCACGATGCCGGTCGGGTTGATGGTCGTGTGCGAGCCGTAATAGTGGTTCTTGATGTGCCGGAGATCGACCGTGTCGGCGATGCCGGGCATTTCGAGGAGGCGCCGTACCAGTGCATGCAGGTGCGGGTAGTCGCGGATTTGCGCCAGGTTGCACTTGAAATGCCCATGGTAGACGGCATCGAAGCGTACCAGCGTCGTGAACAGGCGCCAGTCTGCCTCGGTAAGGCGATCGCCGACCAGATAGTCGTGACCGTCCAGGCGCTGCTCGAGCCAGTCCAGGGTGTCGAACAGCGCCGTCACGGCTTCGTCGTAGGCCGTCTGGGTGGTGGCGAAGCCGGCCCGGTAGACGCCGTTGTTGACGTCGCGGTAGACGCGGTCGTTGACCTCGTCGATATCGGCACGGAGCGCTTGCGGGTAGTAGTCGCCCGCTGTCGCGCCGAGGCCATCGAAGGCACTGTTGAACATGCGGATGATCTCCGACGATTCGTTGGAGACGATGGTGCCCCGTTCACGATCCCATAGCACCGGTACGGTGACGCGCCCGCTGTAGGCGGGATCGGCTGCCGTATAGACCTGGTGCAGGTAGTCGGCGCGGTGAATCGGATCGGGTATCACGCCTTCGCCGGGCGCGAAGGTCCAGCCCTTCGCCCCCATGTGCCAGTGCACCACCGACAGCGGGATCATGTCCTCGAGGCCCTTCAGACGCCGGAATATGAGCGTGCGATGCGCCCATGGGCAGGCCAGGCTGACATAGAGGTGATAGCGTCCGGGCGCCGCAGCATAGCCGCCCTCGCCTGACGGCCCTGGCGTTCCGTCCGGCGTAATCCAGTTACGGAAGCGCGCCGCCGAGCGCTCGAAGCGTCCGCCGGTGCTCTTGGTGTCGTACCACTCGTCGTGCCACCGGCCATCGACCAGGAGTCCCATAGGCAATTCTCCGGCGCCGCGCGCCTCAATTGATGACGAACAGGTCCATGAAAGCATCGACCGGCGTCGCCTCGAGACGGGCCTGGTCGGAACAGAGGTCGCGGATGCGTGCCACGCGGGCAGCGGGAAAGCGCGTGCGCAGGTTGGCGACGAACTTCTCTTCGAGCAGCGGGATGCCCTCGGCGCGGCGCCGGCGGTGGCCGAGCGGGTACTCGACGGCAATCTTGTCGGTGTGGCTGCCGTCGGCGAAGAAGACCTGCAAGGCGTTCGCGATCGAGCGTTTCTCCGGGTCGTGGTAGTCGCGCGAGTAGCGTGCGTCCTCGACCACGGTCATTTTCTCCCGCAGGGCGTCGATGCGTGGATCGGCGGCATGGAAAGCGTCTTCGTAGTGTTCCGCGGTAAGTTCGCCGTAGAGCATCGCGACGGCGATGATGTACTGCAGACAGTGGTCACGGTCGGCCGGATTGGCGAGCGGGCCCTCCTTGGCGATGATACGGATGGCCGACTCGTGGGTCGTCACCTCGATGCGTTCGATGGCGTCGATACGCTCGCGCACCTGCGGGTACGCCCGCACGGCGGCCTCGGCCGCAGTCTGTCCGTGGAACTCGGCCGGAAAGGCAATCTTGAACAGGATGTTCTCCATCACGTAGCTGCCGTAGGGGCGCTGGAAGGCGAAACGGCGACCACCGAAGAGGACATCGTAGAAGCCCCAGGTCGGTGCCGACAGGGCACCGGGGATGCCCATTTCTCCAGCCAGGGTGATCAACGCGAGTTGCACCGCGCGCGCAGTGGCGTCGCCCGCCGCCCACGATTTGCGTGAGCCCGCGTTGGGTGCCTGGCGGTAGGTTCTCAACGCGCCGCCATCGGCGAACGCCTGTGACACGGCGTCGACGATCTGCGCGCGCGTACCACCGAGCAACTGGGTCGCCACGGCAGTCGAGGCGACGCGCACCAGCAGCACGTGATCGAGGCCGACGCGGTTGAAGCTGTTCTCGAGGGCCAGTACACCCTGGATCTCGTGCGCCTTGATCATGGCGGTCAGCACGTCGCGCATGACCAGCGGCGCACCACCGCGCGCCACCGCGCGGCGACTGAGGTAATCGGTACACGCCAGGATGGCGCCGAGGTTGTCCGAGGGGTGGCCCCACTCGGCGGCGAGCCAGGTGTCGTTGTAATCGAGCCAGCGCACCGTGCAGCCGATGTCCCACGCGGCCTTGACCGGGTCGAGCACGTGCGAAGTGCCGGGTATCCGAGCGCCGTGTGGCACCGTGGTGCCGGCAACCGTCGGGCCGAGCAGCTTGGTGCACTCGGGGTAGCGCAGCGCGAGCAGCCCGCAGCCGAGCGTGTCCAGCAGGCAGTGGCGTGCGGTCAGGTACGCTTCCGCGCCCTCGACGACGTGGTCGACAACGTAATCGGCGATCGCGACCAGTTCCCGGTCCGGGGGCGGTCGTTCACCGCTTGCGGGGGCATCGCTCATGGAGCCAGCCTACCATGCCGCTCACGCGGCGGGGCCAGCAGCGGCTTTGGCGGACGCCGCGGGCGCGGCGTCCGCCGGGCGTCCTCAGGGACGCTGGTCGATGTCCAGCCACTCGGCCGACTCGGGGCCGGTGTAATCGGCGCTCGGACGGATGATGCGGTTGTTCGAGCGTTGCTCAATGACGTGCGCGGCCCAGCCGCTGACGCGCGAGCAGACGAAGATCGGCGTGAACAGCTTGGTCGGGATACCCATGAAGTGGTATGCCGAGGCGTGGAAGAAATCCGCGTTCGGGAACAGCTTCTTCTCCCGCCACATGACTTCCTCGACGCGCACGGAGACCGGGTACAGGACCTTGTCGCCGACCTCCTCGGCGAGGCGCTCGGACCACTTCTTGATGATCGGGTTGCGCGGGTCGAACTCGCGGTAGATGGCGTGGCCGAAGCCCATCACCTTGGCCTTGGCGGCAAGCAGCTTCATCAGCTCGGCCTCGGCCTCGTCCGGCGAGCCCCACTGCTCGATCATGTCCATGGCCGCCTCGTTGGCACCGCCGTGCAGCGGGCCGCGCAGTGAACCGATGGCACCGGTCACCGCGGAGTGGATGTCCGACAGCGTCGAGGCACATACGCGGGCGGTGAAGGTGGAGGCGTTGAACTCGTGTTCGGCGTAGAGGATCAGCGAGACGTTCATGACCTGCGCGTGCAGTTCACTCGGCGCCTTGCCATGCAGGCAGTGCAGGAAGTGCGCGCCGATGGAATCGTCGTCGGTCTCGACGTCGATGCGTACGCCATCGTGGCTGTAGCGGTACCAGTAATTGATGATCGACGGGAACACCGCGAGCATGCGATCGATCTTGTCGTGCTGCTCGGAGAAATCCGCTTCCGTCTCGAGATTGCCGAGGAACGAGCAGCCGGTACGCATGACGTCCATCGGGTGCGCCGTCTTCGGGATCAGCTCGAGCGCCTGGCGCAGCGGTTCGGGCAGTCCGCGCATGCCCTTCAGGCGCGTGACGTAGGCGTCGAGCTCCTTGCGGTTCGGCAGCTTGCCGTAGAGCAGCAGGTAGGCGACTTCCTCGAAGGAGGCCTTCTCGGCCAGCTCCTCGATTCCGAAGCCGCGATAGGTCAGGCCGGCGCCACTCTTGCCGACCGTGCACAGGGCGGTCTCACCCGCGCTCTGGCCACGCAGGCCGGCGCCACCGAGTTTCTTCTCTGTCATCGTTCTCTCCGTCAGGCTGTGGGACTCATTGTCCGGCGAACAACTCGTCGAGCTTGCGCTCGAAGTCGTGATAATTGAGGTAGTCGTAGAGCTCCATGCGGGTCTGCATGGTATCGACCACGTTGCGCTGTGTGCCATCGGCGAGCAGCGCCTTGAAAACAATCTCTGCGGCACGGTTCATCGCGCGAACGGCGGTTAGCGGGTACAGCGCCATCGACACGCCGACGCTCTTCAGTTCGTCGAGCGTGAACAGCGGCGTCTGGCCGAACTCGGTCAGGTTGGCGAGCACCGGCACGTCGCACTTGCCGCAAAACTCGCGATACTGCGCGAGTTCGGTCATCGCCTCGGGGAAGACCATGTCGGCACCGGCCTCGACGCAGGCGGCGACGCGATCGAGCGCCGAGTTCATGCCTTCGACGGCGAGTGCGTCGGTACGTGCCATGATCACGAAACCGGGATCGACGCGGGCATCCGCGGCGGCCTTGATGCGATCGACCATCTCCTGCTGGTCGACGATGGCCTTGTTGGGGCGATGACCGCAGCGCTTCTGTGCCACCTGGTCCTCGATGTGCACGCCGGCGGCGCCGGCCCGGATCATTTCCTTGATCGTGCGCGCGATGTTGAACGCCCCGCCCCAGCCGGTATCGGCATCGACCAGCAGCGGCAGCGAGCTCGCCGCGGTGATGCGGCGCACGTCTTCGAGCACGTCATTGAGAGAGGTGATGCCGAGATCCGGCAGGCCGTAGGAATTGTTGGCGCAGGCGCCGCCGGAAATGTAGATGGCACGGTGGCCGATGCGCTCGGCCATCATTGCACAGTACGGGTTGACGGTGCCGACGACCTGCAACGGCGCGTGCTGCGCCACCGCGTCGCGGAATTTCTGTCCGGCTGATTGCATGGTTCGGGGTCCTCGCGGATGGGGATCAGTGATTGGGGACGTCGTCATCGGGGCTGGCGAGCTGCTCGGCAAGGCTGTGGCGCGCACCGGCGATGTGGCGGCGCATGAGCAGTTCGGCGAGTTCGCCGTCGCGATCGGCGAGCGCGTCGACGATGCGCCGGTGCTCGGTCAGCGCACGATGCGGGCGGTGCGCGCGCTGGCTCGCCTGGACGCGGTACATGCGTACCGGGTGATAGAGATCGCCGAGCAGCATCTGCGTCAGCTTGCGGTTGCGTGCGGCCTGGATGATGCGATAGTGGAAGTCGAAATCGCCTTCCTGCTGCCGATAGGCCTGGCCGTCGCTCGCCGCGATGTCCTGTTCGTGTGCGTCGAGCAGCGCATGGAGTTCGGCCACCGCGGCATCGCTGATGGCGTCGGCCGCGAGCCGTGCCGCCATGCCCTCGAGGGCCTCGCGGACATGATAGATCTCGAGCAGTTCGGCGAGCGAATGACGGACCACGCGTGCCCCCGCGTGGGGGACGTGGTGCACCAGGCCGAGTCCTTCGAGGCGGCGGATGGCCTCGCGCAGCGGACCACGGCTGATGCCGTATTCGCGGGCGAGCACGGGCTCGTTGAGCTTCGCGCCCTGTGCGAGCCGACCCGACACGATGGCCTCCTTCATCTCTTCGCAGATGCGATCGGCGAGGGTCGGTTGGGATGCTGCCATGGGTGAGCGCGGCGAGTCTTGTTGTCGACAATCTGCCGCGCGACCGGGCGCCAGCAGGAGAAAAGCGCCGGCATTCTCTGCCTATTGTCTACACAATGCAAGCCGCGGGCGTCCGGCTCCTCAGCCGGCGGATGTCTTGCCGAGCAGGCGCGCGAAATTCTCGCTGGTCGCGCGCGCGAGCGTGGCGAACTCCTCTTCGCGCAGTGCCGCGACGTATTCCGCGGTATGACGCACGTAGGCCGGCTCGTTCTGCTTGCCGCGGCGCGGCACCGGGGCCAGCCACGGCGCATCGGTCTCGACCAGCAGGCGCTCCCGCGGCACACGTCGCGCGACCTCCTTCAGGGCGGTCGCGTTGCGGAAGGTGACGATACCGGAGAGCGAGATGTAGAAGCCGAGATCGAGCGCCTGCTCGGCCACCTCCCACGACTCCACGAAGCAGTGCATCACCCCGCCCGCCTCGTCCGCGTGCTCCTCGCGCATGATGGCGAGCAGGTCGGGTGCCGCCTCGCGGCAATGGATGACGAGCGGCTTGCCGCATGCGCGCGCGGCGCGGATGTGCGTGCGGAAGCGGGCCCGCTGCCAGTCGAGATTGCCCTCGCTGCGGAAGTAGTCGAGCCCGGTTTCGCCAATGGCGACGACGTTCGCGTCGGCGGCGAGTTCGAGCAGCGTGTCGACGTCCGGTTCACGGACGGCGCCCTCGGTATTGGGGTGCACGCCGACGGTCGCCGAGACATCGGCATAACGCGCGGCGGCCGCGGCGACACCCGGCCAGCTCTCGAGGTCGACCGATACGCACAGCATGTGTGCGACGCCCGCCTCGCGCGCCCGCGCGACCACCGCATCCGTGCCCTGGGGATCTTCGATCAGCGGCAGGTGGCAGTGTGAATCGACGAGCGTGACGGCAGCTTCGTTCATGACGGGACGACGGATCCGGGAATAGCGGGCATGTTGGTGCGCGCCAGCGGCGGGCGGCGCTGAAGCCGGCACGGGTATGGACCCGCGCCAGGTGTCCGCCTACATGGTGTGGGTCTGGCGATCGGACTTCAAGGCGCCGGCGAGCTGGCTCTCGATCTTGTTGCGCGTGGCGCCGTTGTCGAGTTCGCTGAACTGCACACCGATGCCGGCGGTCCGGTTGCCCTGGGCGCCGCGCGGCGTGATCCACACCACGCGGCCGGCCACCGGGAGCTTCTCGGTGCTGTCGGTCAGCGTCAGCAGCATGAACACCTCGTCGCCGATCTTGTAGGCCTTGTTGGTGGGAATGAACAGGCCACCATTCTTGATGAACGGCATGTAGGCGGCATAGAGCGAACTCTTGTCGCGAATGGTCAGCGACAGGATGCCCTGCCGGGGGTTCTTGCCTGCTGCGCTCATGCGGTGCTCTCCGTCCGCGCGATGCGTGAGAAGTGGAACAACAGATTCTCGAACACTTCGGCGCCCCGTACCCCGCTCGAGCGCAACAGCATGGCGCGCGCTTCGCCGAGGTGATCCAGGAAGCGGAAAAGTGGCTCGGAGTTTAGATGATTTGCCAGGTCCTGCAAACTTCGCGCCGTTTGCGGCGGCAGGTGCATGAAACGTGGTGCGAGACCGCTGCGCACCTCGACCAGCGCGCTTACAACGAGCTCCAGCGCATCGACGAGTTCGCGCGCCTCGGCGCCGGCGTGACGCCGTGCCGCGGCGACGACATCGAGGGTGCCGGCGTGTACGTCCGCGAGCGTGGCGAGCAGGCCGTCGTGCAGAGGCTCGTCGCCCGCCTCGAGGCGGGCCAGGATGGTGCGCGGCGCCCCGGCCAGGGTCTGTTGGGCGGCGTCCGGCAGGGCCGGGTTGTCGTGCCGGCACGCGGCCAGCCAGGCGAGACAGGTGGACCAGTCGGGCGTCGGCACGGTGATGCGTTGGCAGCGGCTGAGTATGGTCGGCAGCAGCTGACCGGGACGATGGGAGACCAGCACCAGCAGGGCTTCGCCGGGTGGTTCTTCGAGCACCTTGAGCAGCGCATTGGCGGCCGCCGTGGTCATCGCTTCGGCCGGCTCGAGCAGCGCCAGCTTGCGCCGACCGTAGTGCGAGGTGAGCGCGAAGTAGCCGAGCAGTTCGCGCACCTGCTCGATGCCGATGGATTTGCGCTCTTCTTCCGGCTCGATCAGCTTGAAGTCCGGGTGGCTGCCGCTCGCTCTGAGCAGGCAGCCACGGCAGGCGCCGCAAGCCGCGTCGGCATCCGCCGCGGCGGCTTCGCACAACACCCGGTCGGCGAAAGCCTCCGCGAGTGCACGCTTGCCGAGGCCTGCGCGCCCACCGATCAGGAAGGCATGCCCGAGACGGCCGTTCGCGTGACGAGCGACGAGATCCCGCCACGCTGGCTGCAGCCACGGATAAGGCGCACTCATGGGGGGCAGCGCTCGGCGAGGGCGGCCGCCAGGGCGGCGTTGACCGAGTCGAGCGGCTGGCTGGCGTCGATCACGGCGAAGCGGGCCAGGTCGGCCGCGGCTCGTGCGAGATAGCAGGCGCGCACGCGCTCGAAGAACTCGACGCGCTCGAGCTCGAAACGGTCAGCCGCGCCGCGCCCGCGGGCGCGCGCGAGCGCGAGTCCGGGCGGGGCATCGAGCAGCAGGGTGAGGTCGGGCTGCAGGTGCGGATGGACCATCGCTTCGGCAGCAGCGATGAGGGCCGTGTCGATGCCGCGTCCGCCCCCCTGGTAGGCGTAAGTGGCGTCGGTGAAACGGTCGCACACGACGCATTCACCGGCAGCGAGCGCGGGTTCGATGCGCTCGGCGAGATGCTGTGCACGGGCGGCGAACATCAGCAGGAGTTCGGTGACGACGGCCATGCCGACCGAGTCCCGCGCGAGCAACAGTGTGCGAATCTGCTCGCCGATGGCGGTGCCGCCGGGCTCGCGCGTTTCGGTCACGCGGTGGCCGCGTGCGCGCAGCCAGGCGCCGACGGTCGCCACCGCGGTCGATTTCCCGACCCCTTCGATGCCTTCGAGCGTGATGAACAGGCCTGTGGACACGTGTGGTTCCTGGTTCGGGGAGGTCCGCCGCGGTTCGCTCATTGGCCCAGCTGGTAACGGCGCACCGCGGCATTGTGTTCGCCGAGCGAGTCGGAAAAGTGATGTGCGCCGTCGCCCTTGGCAACGAAGTACAGCGCGCTGCCGGGCGCCGGGTCGAGCGCCGCCGCGAGGGCGGCTGCGCCCGGCATGGCGATGGGTGTCGGCGGCAGGCCGCGATGCAGGTAGGTATTGTAAGGCGTGTCGCGGCGCAGGTCGGCGCGCCGCAGGTTGCCGTCGAAGGCGTCGCCGAGCCCGTAGATCACGGTCGGGTCGGTCTGCAGCTTCATGCCGCGCTCGAGCCGCCGTACGAACACCCCGCCGATCCGCGCACGCTCGTCCGCACGCCCGGTCTCCTTCTCGATGATCGACGCCATGATCAATGCTTCGTACGGCGTCGCATAGGGGAGACCTTCGCGGCGCTGTTGCCAGGCACGGGAGAGTTCCTCCTGCATGCGGCGCGCAGCGCGTGCGAGGATGTCGAGATCGCGCGTCGCGTCCTCGAAATGATAGGTGGCGGGGAAGAACAGCCCTTCGGGGCTCGCGGCGTCGATGTCGAGTCGCGCGAGTACCTCCGCGTCGGGGAGTCCGTCGAGTTCGTGGCGCAGCCGTGGCGCGGCGGCGAGCACCGCGCGCATGTCGCGGAAGCGGCTGCCCTCGATGAAACGCACGGCGAAGATCTTGGTGCGCCCGGCGACGATGGCAGCGAGGAAGTCGGCCAGGCTGTCACCCGGCAGGATCTCGTAGGTGCCGGCCTGGATGCGGTGTGCGAGGTCGTCGAGACGGGCGCTCAGCACGAACAGGCGGTAATCGGGCAGCCAGCCGCGCTGCTCGAGCCGGCGTGCGAGGCTGGTCACGCTGGTCCCCGGCGCGATGCGCAGCAGCACCGGCGCCTCGAGTGCGATCGGTGCCCGCATCACGCGGCGGGTCTCCTCGCGCAACCAGGCGCCACCGGCGAGGACGGCGGCGCCGAGCACCGCGACGATCGCAAGCGCAAGCGTGATGCGGCGTTTCACGCGATCACCCTGGCCGCGACCAGCGCCATGCGCAGACGATCGGCGAGCGGTGTCGCCGCCGGCATCCGGCGCGCGCCGGCGCCGCTCAGCCCGCCCAGGCTGCAGATACCGAGGACTGAACCGGTGATGAAGATCTCGTCGGCCGTATCGAGCTCGGTGGCGGACACCTCGCGCACCTCGCAGGTGATACCGAGCGCGGCGGCGTGGTCGAGCACGGCGCCACGCACCACGCCGGCAATGCCGGCGTGGTCGAGCGCGGGTGTCACGAGGGTGCCGTCGCAGGCGAGGAACACGTTGCTGCGGGTACCCTCGACGAGTCGCCCCGCGACGTCGAGCATGAGTCCCTCGACGTGGTCGGGGTCGGGCCACTCCGCACTCGCCAGCACCTGGTCGAGCCGGTTGAGGTGCTTGATGCCGGCAAGCGCGGGCTGGGTGCCGAGTGGGTGGCGGCAGATCCAGCCGAGCCGGGGTGCATCCCTCGCTGGCGTCGCCGGCCACGGGTGCGAACTCGTGATACGCCGGGCGGTGGCGACTGCCGGCGGCCGGTAGCCGCGCCCGCCGCTGCCGCGCGTGACCATCAGCTTGACCACGGCGTGCGACGTCCCGTCGAGCGCGAGGCGCTCCAGGTCACCCAGTACCTGGGCGCGCGACGGCGCGGTGAGCCCCAGGCGTGCGGCACCGCGTCCGAGGCGTTCGAGGTGCGCATCGAGTGCGAGCACGCGACCATCGCGTACCGCCATGGTCTCGAACAACCCGTCGCCGTAGGCGAGACCGCGGTCGCTCGCTGGAACGCTCTCCCCCGGCTCGCCGTCGATCAGGATCATGCGTGCCGCCTCATTCCGCGCCGCGCGGCGCGCCGCACACCGGGCTCAGAAGCGGGTGAAGACCAGCGTGCCGTTGGTACCACCGAAGCCGAAGGAGTTCGACAGCGCGACCCGGATGGCCATCTCGCGCGCCACGTTGGGCACGTAGTCGAGATCGCATTCGGGGTCCGGGTTGGTGAGGTTGATGGTCGGCGGCGCGACCTGGTCGCGGATCGCGAGGACCGAGTACACCGCTTCGGCGCCGCCTGCGGCACCGAGCATGTGCCCGACCATCGACTTCGTCGAACTCATGGCTAGCTTGTAGGCATGGTCACCGAACATCGCTTTGACGGCATCGGTCTCGGCCTTGTCGCCGGCCGGTGTCGAGGTGCCGTGGGCGTTGATGTAGTCGACTTCGTCGGCGTTCAACTTCGCGTCGGCCAGCGCCATGCGCATGCAATCGGCGGCCCCTTCGCCGTTCGGCGACGGGGCGGTCATGTGGTAGGCATCGCTGTTCATGGCGAAGCCGGAGAGTTCGGCATAAATGTGCGCGCCGCGCGCCTGGGCGTGTTCGAGTGATTCGAGCACGAGCACCCCGGCACCGTCACTCAGCACGAAGCCGTCGCGCTCGGCATCCCATGGGCGGCTCGCCGCGGCCGGGTCGTCGTTGCGCGTCGACAGCGCCTTGGCCGAGGCGAAACCGCCAATCCCGGTCGGACAGGTGGCAAACTCGGCGCCGCCGGCAATGATGACGTCCTGCTCGCCGCGCTCGATGGTGCGCGCTGCGAGGCCGATGCAATGGGCGCCGGTCGAACAGGCCGAGACGACCGCGTAGTTCGGCCCCTTGATGCCGTACTTGATCGACAGGTTGCCGGCGATCATGTTGATGATGTTGCTCGGCACGAAGAAGGGCGAGATGCGTCGCGGGCCGCCATCGAGGAACGCCTGGTAACCCTTCTCGATGCCCGGCAGACCGCCGATGCCGGAGCCAATGATCGTGCCGATGCGCTTGGCGTTCGCTTCGGTGACTTCGATGCCGGCATCGTCGATGGCCTGAATCGCAGCGGCGAGACCGTAATGGATGAACGGGTCCATCTTGCGCGCCTCTTTGGGCGAAATGTACGCGCCGATGTCGAAATCCTTGATCTCACCAGCGATGCGCGCCGAGAACCCGGTGGCATCGAAGCAGGTGATCGGGCCGATGCCGCTGACACCGTTGAGGGTGTTCTCCCAGGACGCGCTGACCATATTGCCGTTGGGAGCGACCAGCCCCAGTCCTGTCACTACAACGCGATGCGTCAACTTCGTGTTACCTCGAATAAACGGGCGCGGGCTTCAGGGTGCGTGCCGTGGGACAAGGCGGGCGCCTCGCCGGTGCG
>JAVJVZ010000030.1:0-90155 GCA_040220855.1 Gammaproteobacteria bacterium
GCTTATCGTCGCGCGCAGCGCGTCGCGAGCGCAGCGGGGTCGCGTTCCGGCGGCGCGCAGCAACCGCAGCGTACCGAGTCGTACGTGAGGATTGCGAGCACCGACGGGACGCGAGCCCGCAAGCGCAGCAGCGCTGCGCGCGACGATCAGCCGATCATGGAGTAGCCGCCGGACACACTCAGCACCTGCCCCGTCACGTGCCCCGCCGCCGCCGAGGCCAGGAACACCACGGCATTGGCGACATCGCGCGGCCGCCCGATCTTCTTCAGCGGCAGGCTCTTGGCGACCTTCTCGAGCTGCTCGGTGGTGAACATGGAGTCCATGTCCGACCACATGCTGTTGGCGCCGACCTCCTCGTCCTGTTCGGGGATGGTCACGCCGGGGCATACGACGTTGCAACGGATTCCGTTGCGGCCGTTCTCCTTGGCAATCGTCTTCATGAAGCTGTTGATGCCGGCCTTCATGCCACCGTAGACGGCTTCGCGCGGTTCGCCCTGGCGGCTCGCGTCAGAGCTGATCGAAATGATCGCGCCATGGTTCTGCGGCGCCATCACCGCGAGCGCGGTATAGGTGCAGTTGAGCACGCCGACGAAGTTGACGCGGATGATTTTCTCCCACAGGTCCGGCGTGGTCTGGGTGAAGAACATGAGCTTGTCCCAGCCGACGTTGTTGACCAGCACGTCGACGCCGCCGAAGGCATCGCTGGTCTGCTTGAACATGGCCTGCACCTGGGCGAGGTCGGTGACGTCGCACGCAGCCACTTCCACCGCCGCGGCGCCGGCCGCGCGCGCCGCCGTGGCGACGGCCTGCGCCTGTTCGGTATCGATATCGCCGATCATCACCCTCGCACCCTCGCGGGCGAATCCGAGCACGATGGCACGGCCGATGTTCGAGGCCCCGCCGGTAACGATCACCGACTTGTCCTGAAGTTCCAGATCCACGGTTGTCTGCTCCTCCCTCTCGGCTTGGAAAGCGCGCACCGAGGCGCGCCGGCGCAGGCATGATAGCGGACCGCTCGCTGCCCGCGTGTCGCTCGGGTTACCCTACGCGGCCAATCCAGCCCGCCGGCCCGCGCCGAACGTCTCCAGCCGGTAGGGGGCGGGTCGGCGCAATCGAGCCAGGCGCCGGCCCGGGCGGGGTGCCAGCCCGTGCGTGGCGGGGCAGCAGGACTGCCGCAATGCCGACACGCCAGGCGCCCGCATGGCAGGCTTCATCTACAGGGGAACATTCCATGAGCCAGGTCGTCATCGTCGACAACATCCGCACGGGTCTTGCCAAGGCCCACCGCGGCACTTTCAACCTGACGCGCGCGGACGAGCTCGTTGCCCACTGCATCGACGCGCTGCTCGCCCGCAACGCGGCGCTCGATCCGGCCGAGGTCGAAGACGTGGTAGTCGGGGTGGCGCGCCAGATCGGCGAGCAGTCGGCCAACATGGCGCGCCATGCGGTGGCATTGTCGCAGCTGCCCATCGACGTCGCGGCAATGACCTTGAGCCGTGCGTGCTCGTCCGGGCTCAACGCCATTTCGGTCGCAGCGACCCAGATCGCGAGTGGCTGTGCCGACATCGCGATTGCCGGCGGCGTCGAGTCGATCACGGGGCTCGACCGCGGCCAGCCGGCCGTGTTCGACAACCATCCTCGCCTGGAGGCCGAGAAGCCCGAGATCTTCATGGCGATGGGCAATACCGCCGAGGTCGTGGCGCGTCGTTACCGGGTCTCCCGCGAGGTTCAGGACGCGTACGCCTTGCAGAGCCAGCAGCGTTACGCGCAGGCGGTCGAGGAGGGGCGCGTGGCCGACGAGATCGCGCCGATGGCGGTCAAGTGGCTCAAGCTGATGAACAAGGAAACCAAGGAGACCGCCATCGTCGACGGCGTCGTCGACCGTGACGAGTGCAACCGACCTGAAACGACGCTCGAAGGGCTGGCCCGGCTCGGACCTGCGTTCGAGGAAGGCGGCTCGGTCACTGCGGGCAACGCGTCGCAGCTCTCCGATGGTGCCTCGATGACCTTGCTGATGTCTGAGAAACGCGCGCAGCAGCTCGGCCTCGAGCCGCTCGCCTACTTCCGTGGCTGGGCCGTTGCCGGCTGCGAGCCGGACGAGATGGGCATCGGGCCGGTGTTCGCCATCCCGCGCCTGCTCGCCCACAAGAACCTCACCCTGGACGACATCGACCTGGTCGAACTCAACGAAGCGTTCGCCTCGCAATGCGTGTATTGCCGCGACAAGCTCGGCATCGACAACGCCATCTACAACGTCAATGGCGGCTCGATCGCGATCGGACATCCCTTCGGCATGACCGGCTCGCGCATGACGGGCGTGGTCATCCGCGAGCTGCGGCGGCGCGGCAAGAAGCTCGGCCTGGTCTCGATGTGCATCGGCAAGGGCATGGGCGCGGCGGGGCTGTTCGAGGCCTGCTGAGCGGCGCCGGACGTGCGCGGTGTCATCCGCCGCGCCGGCTGATGCGCTACAGTGCGGGCGCGTACCCGCGGTGCGGGGCGGCCGGGCATACCACGAGGAGACAAGCAATCATGAATCGACGCGACTTCAACACCTATCTCGGCGCTGCCGCTGCCGCCGGCACCGTGCTCGGCGCCAATGCCGCGCTGGCGGCCGGCGCGACCTGGGCACTCGAGGCCGATGTTGCCGAGTGTTGCAGCTGTGCCATCCCCTGCCCGTGCAACTTCGGCCGCCCGACCGACAAGACCTGCAACGGCAACCGTCTCATCCAGATCACGCAGGGCAGCATCGACGGTGCCGATCTCGCCGGCATCAATTTCCTTGCCACGTTCGACATGGGCAAGTGGGTCCGCATCTACGTCGATGAGACCATCGACGAGGCGCACGCTGCGGCGTTCGAGGCCATCCTGCCGCTCGCCTTCCATGGCTTCCACAAGCTCATGGTGGCGCAGGAACGCGTGCCGATGACGATCACGCGCGGCAACGACTCATTGGCCTACAGCGTGCCCGACTCGGCGGTCGAGATGAAGCTCGTGCGGGGGCTCGGCGGCAAGCCGATCACCATCGACAACCTGCCGTCGCCCGCCTTCTATCACTACACGCAATACGAGTCCGTGGTGCATCGTCACAAGAGCGCGAGCGGCGAGTTCTCCTACGACGGCACCAATGGCTTCACCTCGCGCATGATCGCCGCCAGCGCGGCCTGAGCAAGACCGGCGCGCGCCAGCTCAGCCGGCGCCGCCGCCCGCGGCGGGCGCCGGCTGCAGCAGGGATTCGCCGTTGTTGAACACGTAGCGGTAGGTGCGCCCGGCGACGCGGGCGCGGTACCAGCGCGCCAGCGGTTCCTGTGGCACGGCGCGCCAGGCGAGCGGCACCGCGAGCCAGTCGCCGGTGGCATTGACGACCAGCGCCGAGCCGTCGCCCGCTGGTGCGGGTGCCAGGTGCAACAGCGACCATTCGACGACGAGACCGCGCTCGAGGTGCCACGCGAGCAAGCGCGCGGAGCGTTCGAGCGCGCTGACCAGCTCCCGCCCGCGGCGCTTGCGTGTGCCCATGTCCCGCATGTCGGCGAAGCGGAAGTCGAGCCCTATGCTCGTTTCGAGCAACGCCGGCTCGCCGCCGCCGAAGCTCCAGCTCGTCCACACGCGCGGTGCATCCGTGGCGGTCGCCGGCAGCAGGCGCTGGGGGCATTCGGCGCGCTCGCAGTAGCGTCGCGCGATGCGTTCGTTGAGGGTGTCCGGGCCGCTCACGCGCGGGGTGTCGACGAGCACGGTCCGTCCATCGAGCACGAAGCGCAGCGTGGCGCCCGGATCGACGAACACGCGCACGTCGGGCGCGCTGGCGAGCTCGGCGGCAGTTGCGCGCAGCTGGGCGATCGTGGCGCGGGCAGCGGCACGCCAGCGCGCGAGGTTGGCGGCGTCCTCGGCAGGGCGCGGGTCGCGCGCCGCGGCGTCGAGTTCGTCGGTATACGCCCGCGCGAGTTCGTCGAGCGCGACGGCGGCGAAGCGCAGGCGCTCGACCGGGTGGGACCCGGCGAGATAGTGGACGAGATGGTCGAGCGCCCTGGAGGCAACCGGCGCGCGCGGCGGCGGCAGGGCCTCCGGCTCGGCGGCCGGTGTCTGCATGGACAGCAGGACGAGCAGCGCGGCGGCCAAGCATCGCGCGGGTCGTGGCTGCGCCCCGCCCTTGCGCACCGTTCCGCGCTCGACGGCGTTCAGCCGTTGCGCGTGGCCGGCCGTGGCCAGGCCTCCGTGACCGCTGTCGCGAGCCAGCCTGCCAGCGCTGCATTGACCGCGTGCGGACGTTCCTGAGCCATCCAGTGCCCGCTGTCGATGATGCGCTCGGTGAGCTGCGTGCAGCGACTGCGCATCGGCTCGGCCAGCCGCGAGCCGACCGCATCGCAGACATAATCGTAGCGCGCGGCAAGGAACAGCACCGGCAGTGCCAGGCGGTCCGGTTTGCCGGCGACCCAGGCGGCGTTGGCGGCGTGGTTCATGTAATAGGAATCGGGCCCGAAGAAACCGTTGCGCGCGAGCGCCTCGGCATAGATCTCGAGATCGCCCGCGCTCACGACGTCCTCGTCGCGCGGCAGGTCGGGCACGGCATCGAGCGCGCCGAACCAGCCACCCTGGCGGCGCACCTCGGCCGTGAAGGCGGGTTTGCCGGCGTCGGCCGGGTCGCCCTTGCGGAACAGCATCTGCACGGTGCGATACGGATCGGCTTCGAACACCGCGGTCGCACGCGCGAAGTTCTCCTCGTAGAAACGCATGTACTCCCATTGCCCGGCCGGGTAATCGGCCTCGGGATAGAGCGTGCGGTCGACCAGGGGCAGGATGCTGTCGAGGCCGTTCTCGATAGTGAAGTAGGGCACGCAGAGGTTGGCCACCGCGATGCAGCGCTCGGGGAACAGCCGCGCGAGGTTCCACACCGTCGGGCTGCCCCAGTCGTGACCGACCCACACGGCGCGTTCGTGGCCGAGCTCGTTGATGAGCTCGAGCATATCGGTGACGACTTCCTCCTGGCGGTAGTCGGCATGCGCGCGGTAGACCGATGAGCGGCCGTAGCCGCGCAGGTCAGGCGCCACGGCGCGGAAGCCGAGCCCGCCGAACACCGGCAGCTGGTGGCGCCAGCTCAGAGAGAGTTCCGGCCAGCCGTGCACGAAGACGATGAGCGGACCGTCCTGCGGGCCGCAGGCGAGATAGTGGGTGGTGTGCCGCGTGGTCTGTGCGTAGCGCGACTCGATCGCGCTGTCGTCGCCGGGCGTGCCGTTGTTCATGTCGGGGAAGCTCCAAGGTGCTGTAGACCGTGGGGCGATTTCACCACCCGCGCGGGGCGCCCGCCAGTGGCGCACCGCGCCCGAGACCCCGAGACGCTGCCTGCAATCATGGCCAGATGCCACGTTCCAGGGTGATACGTGCGAGGCGCTCGATGGCGATGGCGAGCGCCGCGGTGCGCAGGTCCGGCGGCGGCAGCGTGGCACCGGCGTTGCTGCTGAACTCGTCGTGACGAGCGACGACTTCGGCGGTCACCTCCTGCGTGCGGTGGTCGAGGCGGGCGAGGTTCTCCGCCCGGCTCCAGCTCTCGTTCTTGAGGTTCTGCACCCACTCGTAGTAGCTCACCAGTACGCCGCCGCTGTTGGCGAGGATGTCGGGCAGTACCGTGATGCCGCGCTCCTGCAGGATGCGGTCGGCCTGCGGCGTGATCGGCGCGTTGGCGCCCTCGACGATGATGCGCGCGTTGACGCGCGCGGCGTTGTGCACGTGGATCTGGTTGGCCAGCGCCGCCGGCACCAGGATGTCGCAATCGAGCTCGAGCAGGGCAGCGTTGTCGATCTCGCGGCTGCCCGGAGCGCCACTCACGCTACCGTGCTCGGCCTTGTACCGTTCGACCTGTTCGAGGTCGAGACCGTCCGCGCCGCTGGCCACGATGCCGCCGCGCGAATCGCTCACGGCGATCACGCGTGCGCCGAGCTCGATACAGCGCCGGGCGGCGACGCGGCCGACTTCGCCGAAGCCCTGCACCACCACGCGGCGCCCGGCGAGACCGTGCGTATCGTCGAGCGGACGCAGGTCGAGAAAGCGTTCCAACGCGCTCACGCAGCCATGACCGGTGGCCTCGTCACGACCCTCGGCGCCGCCGAGGTCGAGCGGCTTGCCAGTGACCACGGGCAGGTTGTTCTCGCCCGGATGCAGTGCCTGGTAAGTGTCGTAGACCCATGCCATGGTGTGCCCGCTGGTATAGAGATCGGGCGCCGGGATGTCCGTGTGCGGACCGATGTTGTCGCCGAGTTCGGCGACGTAGCGGCGCGTGATGCGCCGCAACTCGGGTTGGCTGAGCGCCTTGACGTCGCAGGCCACGCCGCCCTTCGCGCCGCCGAAGGGCACGCGGATGAGGCTGCACTTCCAGGTCATCAGCGTGGCCAGCGCCTCGACCTCGCGCGCGGTCACCCGGGGATGAAAGCGGATGCCGCCCTTGCCCGGTCCGAGGATATTGCTGTGCAGCGTGCGGTAACCTCGGAACACGCGCACCGAGCCGTCGTCCATCTCGATCGGGAAATGCAGCGAGAGGGTGCGCTTGGGGCGCAGGAAGAAATCGATCAGGCCACGCTTGACGTGGCCCATGTGACGTACGGCGCGGTGGAATTGCGCCTGGCGCATCTTCAACGGCGAGATGCGTACTTCCTCGACGGTCATTGGCGAACGGTCCGGTTGGTGACGAAACGCGCCCACTGTACCGCGCATGCGCACCGCGTGCCGTGGTCCAGGTCAAGCGGTGGGGCAAGCGGCCGGCAACAATCCGCCTACATGTCGTCGTCGCCCGGAAACATCGCTGATACGTCGCCGCCCTAGTCTTTGCGCCGAAGACGCCGCAGCCCGCCGCGTCGCCCATCGGAGCAAGACCCATGCAGACCATCGATATCCGCGAAACCCTCGTCCAGGCCTTCTCCGCGAGCCTCAGCGCGCTCGCTGCCGGTGCGCTCGGCGTGGGCATGTTCGCCGCCCTGGCGACGCCGATGCTGTGAGCGTGCCGTGTCGCCGGCGCATCCATCACACCCCGACCCCGACTGGAGAACGACCATGATCGACTTCCTGCTGAGCCGCTGCCCGTCGCTCGCCGACGGGCCGGTCGCCGCCACGCTCACTCTCGCCATCCTCGCTCTGCTCGCGACCTCGCCGCTGCTCGCCGTCGGCGGCTGGATGCTCGCGCGCGCATGAGTCCACCGCCGGCCGCGCCACCACGTGCGGCCGGCGCGCGATGGTGCCACAATGCGCGGCGGGGAATGCCGCACGCGGGTCGTGCGGCCAATCCGCACGGACGCCCCGTCCCCAGCCATGCGCAGGCAGCGGCGCCGGCCATGCCCGGGGCGGCGCCCGCTTCCCGCGCAGTCCAGGAGCGCCAGCCGGGACGGCTGCCGCCGGACATGACCCGGGGTTCAGCCGCAGAGGGGGAAGCCGTGGCCGAGCGCGCGACCGTGCTGATTGCCGACGACGACGAGGATATCCGCGAATTGCTCGAGGATTACCTCGGCGACCAGGGCTACGCCGTGTTGCTCGCCGCGAGCGGCGCCGAGCTGCGCGAACTGCTTGCCACGCAGGTGCCTGACGTCGTGCTCCTCGACGTCGCCATGCCCGGTGAGGACGGTCTCAGCCTCGCGCGCTTCCTGCGCGAACAGTTCGACATCGGCATCATCATGGTGTCGGGCGCCGGCGAGACCGTCGACCGCATCATCGGTCTCGAGGTCGGTGCGGACGATTACCTCGCCAAGCCCTTCGACCTGCGTGAGCTGCGCGCGCGCCTCAAGAGCGTGGTGCGCCGCTACCAGCGTGCGGCGGACGCCGGCAACGCAATCCCCGCTGCGGCCGAGACCGGAACCGTGAACGGCGCCCGCGTGCCATTCGGCGCCGTGCTGCTCGACCTCGACGCCTGCCAGGCGTGGGACGCGAGCGGCGCGGAGGTGGCCCTGACCGCGGCCGAGTTCGAACTGCTCAAGGTCTTCGTCGAACGGCCCAACCGCCCGCTGTCGCGTGACCAGCTCATGAATCTCACCCAGAACCGCGACTGGGACCCGTTCGACCGCAGTATCGATATCCGCATTGCGCGACTGCGCAAGAAGGTCGAGCCGGACCCCGACAAGCCACGCGTAATCCGCACGCGCCGCGGTCTCGGCTACATGTACGTGCCCGAATCGCCGGCCACGTGACCGGCACCGCGGCACGCGCCGTGCGGGGTGCGGCGTGTATCACGCTTGTTTCATTCGTTACGCGATTGTAGGAGCGCGCGCCGGGTCGCGATCCGCTTGCTAGGATGAATTCATGAACGTACTCCGTGACACCTTCATCACACGGTCGCAGCGGGTATCGCGTCGGTGAGCGCCGCGCGCGACGACCTCCTGCTCGAAGCCGCCCGTGTCATTTCGGGGGCGCGCGTCGAGTCGGTGTTCGCCGATTTGATCCGCGCCGCTACCGAACTGCTCGACTGCCAGATTGGCCTCATCGGGCGTTACGTCGAAGATGGCGAGGTGCCGGCCATCGCGCCGCTCGCCGTATACGCGCACGGACGCTTCGTTCGCCAGTCCCTGTATGCAATCGAAGGCACCCCGTGCCAGACCGTGGTTGGCCAGGAGTTCCGCTTCTATCCACGCGGCGTCGGCTACCTCTTCCCCGAGGTCAGCGAGAGCGACGCGCGCATCGAAGGCTACGCCGCCTATCCCCTGTTCGATCGGGCGCAGCGCCCGATCGGCATCATCACCGTGATGAGCTACGACGTGCTCAGCGGGCGCGAACGCATCGAGTCGCTGCTGCGCCTGTTCGCGCAACGCGCGGTGGCCGAGCTCGAGCGCGCCGACGCGGCCGATGCCCTCAGGCGCAGCGAAGCGCAGTACCGCGCCATCTTCAACGCGTCGATGGATGGCCTCGTGCTGATGCGTCCGGACGGCGAGATCGTCGATGCCAACCCCGCTATCGAGCAGCTCTACGGCTTCACCCGTGATGAGCTGGTCGGGCGCCAGGTGCTCGACATGCTTGCGCGCAATCGTGTCGATGCCGGGCGCGAGTTCATGCGGACCGTGTTGGCCGAGGGTTACGCCCAGACCGAGGACCATGCCACGCGCAAGGATGGCAGCGAGTTTTTCTGCGAACCGCGCGCGGTACTGATGGACTACGGTGGCGAGCCCCACGTGCTCGCCATCGTGCGCGATATCACCGTGCAGCGTCTCCACGCGCGAGCGCTCGCGCTGAGCGAGAACCAGCTGCGCAAGACCGTCGACGCCGCGCTCGACTGCATCGTCGCAATGGACGCGGAAGGGCACTGCGTCGAGTTTAATCCGGCGGCCGAGCGCTGTTTCGGCTACCGTCGCGCCGAAGTGCTCGGTTGCCGGCTGCTCGACCTCATCGTGCCGGAGCGTCTGCGCGCCGAGCACTATGCCGAACTCGCGCGCTACCTCGAAACCGGTATCGGCGAATACGTCGACACGCGGCGCGAGGTGATCGCGATGCGCGCGAATGGCGACGAATTCCCGATCGAGGCGGCGATCGGCGTGGTCGAAGGCAGTCGTGGCGTGATCTTCATCGGTTACCTGCGCGACATCACCGAGCAGCGTGCCATCGAGGCGCAACGCGAGCTGCTCGAGGGGCAGTTGCGCCAGGCACAGAAGATGGAGGCCATCGGCCATCTCACCGGCGGGATTGCCCACGATTTCAACAACATATTGACCAGCGTGCTCGGCTACGTCGAACTCGCTGCCGAACGCGTCGAAGGCGGTGACGACGAGCGCGTGGTGCGCTACCTCGAGCGGGCACGCCGCTCCGGCGAGCGTGCGCGGGATCTCGTGCAGCAGATGCTCACCTTCAGCCGCGGCCAGCAGGGCGCGCCGCGCGAGCTCGATCTCGCCGATGTCGTCACCGAGGGCTTGCAACTGCTCGAACCCATGCTGCCGGCCAGCGTGCACATCGAAACGCAGTGCGAAACTGATCTGCCGCATACCGTGATCGATCCGATGCACGTCGAACAAGTGCTGGTCAACCTGTGCATCAACGCGCGTGACGCGATGGACGGCAGCGGCACGCTACGCGTCGTGTTGACGCACCCGCGTGCGCGCCCGCGCATCTGCAGTGCCTGTCAGCAGGCCGTCAGCGGGGACTTCGTCGAACTGGCCGTGGGTGACACCGGCCCGGGTATGACCCCCGAGGTGCTCGAGCACGTGTTCGAACCCTTCTTCTCGACCAAGGCGGTTGGGCGCGGCAGTGGCATGGGATTGGCGACGGTTCACGGTATCGTGCACGAGTACGGTGGCCATGTGGTGGTCGATACGGCGCCAGGCGCCGGGGCCGTGTTCCGCGTGTTGCTGCCGGCCTGCCGCTCAGCGACGCCTGCCGACGCGGACGCCGGTGCCGCCGGCGCAGCGCCGGACGGCGCGCCCCTGGTCGGGCGGGTGCTGGTGGTCGACGACAACCCGGCCGTGGCCGAGTTTCTCGAAGAGCTGCTCAGCGGCTGGGGGCTCGAGGTCCGCGTGATCACCGACGCAGCGTCAGCGCTGCGCTGCTTCCGCGGCGATCCGCATGCCTTCGATGTCGTGGTGCTCGACCAGACCATGCCGCGCATGAGCGGGCTGGAACTCGCCGGCGCACTGCTCACGGTGCGGCCGGAGGTGCCCGTGATTCTTTACACGGGTTATGCCGAGGGCCTCACCGAGCAGCGCGTTCGTGCGGCCGGCATCCGTGCCTTGGTACGCAAGCCGCTCGACATCCCTGCCTTCCGCACCGAGCTCGGCGCGCTGTTGCCGTGATGGCTCCGCACTGACGGCGCACGCAACGGCTCATCCCGTCCCGCGGGCCCACCTGATCGTGCAGTGTCCGGCACAGGGCCACGCTACCGGCCCGCAACAACTCCTCAACAAACCGCGACAGTCGCGAAACCGGCGCGCTACACGCGCCGTGCAGACTTGCTCCCGAGACGAAGCGGCGCAGAGGTGGCCGCATCGTCGAGTCGCACAGGTTAGTCAATACTCGAGGAGAGCATCAATGAACCCTTTCAACAGCGATCGCTTCATCGCCGCCATCTTCTGTGTGAGCGCCACGGTGGCCTTCGCCGCGAGCCAGCCCGTCGCCCACGCGGCCACCGCGTTCCCGCCCGCGCACCTCGATGCCCGGGCCGTGTTCGCCGCGCCGTCCGGATTGCCGGCGCGGGTGTCGCGGGGACCCTGGTATCGCCCGTCGCCCGAGACCGGTGACGCCGGCGAGCACGCCATTCGCGGTGGTGCTCCGTTCGCGGCCGAGATCACGGTGACCCCGTGGTACCGCGCGGCGAACTGAGCATGGCCAACAGCAAGCCGCCCGGTCCGCAGGCGCGGGCCGGGCGGCCGATGAGCATGCCGGCGGTAGAGCGCCTATGCTTGGCGCATGCCGTTCACGGTCTCCATCGACGCCGAACGACGACGCATCACCAGCACCTGGGACGGCGCGGTCGATCGTGCGCAGCTGTTCGCCTACGTCGAGTGCGTGTGGTGTGACCCGGCTGCGCGCGAACTCGACGAGCTGGTCGATTTCCGCGCCGTGACGCAGGTCGTCCTGTCGGGCGCCGCGATCGCCGAGTTCGCACGTTACTCACGTGCCCTCGACAACCCGGCGGTGTACGCGCGCTCGGCGGTGATCGCCACCGTGGATCTCGCCTTCGGACTCTCGCGCATGTTCGCCTCGCTGCGCGAGGGCACCCCCGAGGAACGCCGCGAGTTCCGCGTTTTCGACGACGCCGTCGCCGCCGAACGCTGGCTCGCGCTGCCACGCTGAAACCATGGGTAGAAAAAAAGAAGGTCCCGCGTACGGGACCTTGCAAGAGGTTGTTCGCTGCGATCGGGGGGAAGCAGGGAGGAGATGATCGCAGCCCGCTCACGATGAAGCGTGCAGATGACGATAGTCGACGCCGCCGCGCGGCAATGTGCGCCGGGTCACGGAACCCGTCACCGTCATCGAACCGTCAGCATCCCGCAACGTGGCCGACACGCCGCGGCACCAGTCTGCTCGAACCTATCGGGTAGAGGTGTCGGGCGGCGCGCCCGCGGCGGAGGAAGCCAGGTATGAGGCACGAGGTAATCGCGGTCATCGGCGATCGGGTGGCGGTACGCGGTCCGCTCGGTATCGTGGTGTTCGAGATCATCGGCCCGCACGCGACGCGGGTCGGTGATGTCGTCGCGGGAATACTCGATGAGACCGGCAGTGCGGCCGTCGAGAACGTCACCCGCCACGAGTACCTCGACGTCTTCGTCGAGGACTGTGGCTGCTCGCCCGACGAGCTGCTCGAGCTGCTCGACGAAGGGGCCGCGTGAGCATTAGCGCGCTTCAGCGCGCGCTCGCGGCGACGAAACCCTTGGGCGGTCCGGCGGTGACGATGGCGCCATGAGTCGGCTCACCGTCGAGGTGGGTCTCCATCGCGGTGCGTGCATCGAGCAGCAGATCGAGATCGATACCGGTCTTGAGGCCCATGGCTTCGAGCATGAACACCAGGTCCTCGGTGACGATGTTGCCGCTCGCGCCGGGCGCGTAGGGACAGCCGCCGAGGCCGCCGAGCGACGCATCGAAGCGACGCACGCCAGCATCGAGCGCGGCGTCGACGTTGGCGAGGCCGAGGCCTCGCGTGTCATGGAAATGCGCGCCGACCGGTACTGTGCCGGCGACCTCGAGCACGGCCCGGAACAACGCTCGGCACTGCGCCGGGTTGCCGTAGCCGACGGTATCGGCGACGGCGAGTTCGTCGGCACCGAGCGCGACGAGCCGCTCGGCCGCGGTGACCACGGCGTCGATGGCGATGTTGCCGGCAATGGTGCAACCGAAAGCCGTGGCGAGCCCGCTGGCGACGCGCACGTGCGCATACTGGGGGTGCTCCGCGCGCCAGGCGACGATGGCGGCGAATTCCTCGATGGCCGCGGCGACGCTCTTGCGTACGTTGGCCTGGCTGTGCGCCTCGGAGACCGACAGCACGTAGTTGACCTGGTCGACCCCGGCGGCGAACGCATTCTGGGCGCCGCGCAGGTTGGGTACCAGTGCCGACACGTGCAGGCCGGCGATGCGCTTCGCTCCGGCCACGACCTCCGCGCTGTCCGCCATCTGCGGCAGCAGCTTCGGTGGCACGAAGGACCCGACCTCGATCTCGGGTACGCCGGCGGCGGCCTCGCGTGCGATCCAGTCGAGCTTGGCGTCGGTGGGAAACACGGTGGCGATGCTCTGCAGGCCGTCGCGCGTGCCGACCTCGCGAATCCAGACGTCTCGTTCAATCATCGTTGGGCTCCTCCGCCGTCGCGCGGCGGCTTCTTCAGCGACCGTGAAAGCGCGGCGGACGCTTCTCGTTGAATGCGCGCACGCCTTCGAGGCGATCCTCGGTCGGTACCATGCGATTGTACGCCTCGAGCTCGAACTGGTAGCCCGTGGCGCGATCGACCTGGGTCGCGATGCCCATCGACTTCTTCGCCTGGCGAATGGCGATGGGTGCGTTGCGCGCGATGCGCGCAGCGGTTGCGAGCGTTTCCTCGAGCAGCGACTCGCGTTCGCACACGCGGTTGACGAGGCCCCAGGCGAGCGCGTCCTCGGCGCTGAATGGCGCGCCCGTATAGATGATCTCGCGCGCGCGCCGTTCGCCCACGGCGTGTGGCAGGTTGATGGTGCCGCAGGCGCCCGGCATGATGCCGAGCGTGGTCTCGGTCAGCGCGAAGCGCGCCGTGCGTGCGGCATAGAGGAAATCGCAGGACAGTGCGAATTCGCAGCCGCCGCCGAAAGCGGCACCGTTGATGGCGCCGATGACGGGTACCGGGCAGTCACGCATGTGGCGCACCATCTGCTCGAAGATGGCGTGCTGGTGTTGCCATTGTGCATCGGTCATGCCGTCGCGGTCCTTGAGATCGCCGCCGGCGCAGAAAACCTTCTCGCCGCGGCCGGTGACGACGATGCAGCGCAGGTCCTCGCTGTCAACATAGAGGTTCATGAACAGCTCGCGCAGCTCGAGGCCCATCTGCGTGTTCATCGCGTTGGCGCGCGTGGGGCGGTCGAGCCACAGCAGCAGCACGTGCTCGTCGATGCGCTCGGTGGTGATGGTGGTGTAATCGTTGCGCATGGCGGCGTGCCCCTCCCCGGGCAGCGTTGTCGGGCGGGCCGGCAAGGCGGGGCCGGCGGCAACATTATCCACGACCGTGCCGGTGGCTGGCGGCGCCGTCGCAGCTCAGCGCGGGAACGGATCGACCATGCCGGGGGTGAGCGGGATATCGAAGGCGTTGAGGGTCAGCGACACCAGGCAGTAGTAGCCGACGGTGGTGACGAGTTCGATCAGGCCGGCTTCCCCGAAGGCCTCGTGTGCCTCGGCATAGAGCGCATCATCGAGACGGTGGGCGTCGAGCAGCGCGTGGGCGACGCGGTGAGCGAGGCCCTGCAGCCCGTCGAAGCCGGGCGGCAGACCGTCGCGCAGGCGATCGAGCAGGCCCGGGTCGACGCCGGCAGCCTCGGCCAGCGCACGGTGGGCAGCGAACTCGAAGCGCGCCTGGTAGTGCGCGCCAACGGTGCAGATGGCGACCTCGCGGACGTCGTCGGCGAGGCCGCTCGCGAAGCGCACCGCCGCGCCGAGTGCCTGTGTCGGGCCGCCCACGGCGGGCGCACGCACCCACACACCGAACGGCCCGGCGAGGCCATGGGCGCCGCCCCGCGGACCACTGCGAATGGCCTCGAGCACCGCGCGCTGGGCGGCGTCGAGCCGGTCTTCCTCGAGTGGCGGCAGGCGCACGCGCGGGACTCCTCGTGGTTGCGGCGATGATGACCGCGGCGGCGTGCGCCGCCGCGGTCGTGCCCGGTCAGGCGTAGAGCGGCGGGCGCCGGTCAGCCCACGGATGGGCCTGTTCGAGCTGCCCGGCGAGGCTGTAGAGCGTCTCCTCGTCGGCGAGCCGGCCGACGAACTGCATCGCCATCGGCAGGCCGGCCTTGGACTGCCACAGCGGCAGCATGACCGCCGGCTGGCCGGTGGTATTGAACAGCGGCGTGAACTGCGTGTAGTCGTACATCAGCTGACGCCACCAGCTCATCATGTCGACACCCTTGGCGTTCTGGTCGAGTTCGCCAAGCTTGGCCACTTCGCGACCGAGGCCGGGGGTGAGCAGCACGTCGTAGTCGCGCATCACGCCGCCGACGCTGCGCGAGACCTGGTTCTGCACGCCCATCGCCCACTCCATTTCGATTGCTTTCAGCTTGTGGGCGTACTTGTAGACCTCGAGCGTCACCGCCTCGACCGTCTTCGGGCCGATCTTGCGCCCGGTCATCTGGGCGAAGGCGTCCATGAAGTAGCCCAGCGTCACCGCCCACAGGCGGATGGTCGATTCGTTGAAGGCTTCCGCGTCGTACTTCAGCTTGACCGGCTCGCACACGTGGCCGAGTCCTTCGAGCAGCTTGACCGTGTCGCCGAGGCGCGCGCGGTACTCGGCCGACGCCCGTGCGGTGCCGGGCAGCTGGTCGATGACGCCGATGCGCAGGCTGGCGGGCGGCGTCATGGCGGCGGCGAGGAAGCTGCGTTGCGGCGGCAGCGCGCAGTAGAAGTAACCGTCGTCAGGGCCGGCGACGGCGTCGAGCATCGCCGCCGAATCGCGTACCGAGCGGGTCTCGACGAACTCGATGGCGAGTCCCCACAAGAAGATACCCGCGTCGGGACCGGTCGGCGTGCGGCCGCGCGTCGGTTTCATGCCGACTACGCCGTTGCAGGCGCCCGGGATGCGGATGGAGCCACCGCCGTCATTGGCGTGCGCGATCGGCACCATGCCGCTGGCCACCGCGGCGCCGGCGCCGCCGGACGAACCGCCGACCGAGTGGCCGGTGTTCCACGGGTTGCGGGTGGGTCCGTAGACGACTGCCTCGGTATTGGCATTGAAGGCCATCTCCGGCGTCGTGGTGGTACCGACGGTGACCAGGCCGGCCTTGCGCATGCGCGTCATCAGTTCGGTATCGGCATCGAAGGTGACACCGGCGGCGAGACGTGAACCGGCCGAGGTCTTCATGCCCTTGAAATGCATGCCGAACTCCTTGACCAGGAACGGCACGCCGCGGAACGGCCCGTACGGCAGACCCTTGCGGATCTCGGCCACGGCCATGTCGTGCAGCTGCTGCACGACGCAGTTGACCTCGGGATTGAGACGCTCGATGGCGTCGATCGCGCTGTCGGCGAGGTCGCGCGGCGAGACCTCCTTGCGGCGTACCAGTTCGGCCAGGCCGATACCGTCGTAATCGGAATATTCGTCGAAGACCATGCGGGCGGCTCCTCCCCAGAGGTTGCGTGGCCGGGATTCACTGGCGTGTTCCCGGCGCGTGTTCTCGATGCTGCGCGAGAGCCGGGTGGCCCGCGCGTACGCCGGAGTATAGGGCGGGTCTGCGCGAGGCACTATCATGGGCGAATGAGCCAGCCCGCGCCGGCGCCTATCGAGATCGAGGTCGTCGACCTGCACAAGGCCTCCGGCGACAAGCAGGTGCTGTCAGGCGTCGACCTGCGCAGCCATGAATGATTGCAAGACCGGTTCTGCACGCCTGGCGATCGCCCGCGCGCTGGCCATGGAGCCCGTGGTACTGTTCTACGACGAGCCGACCACGGGCCGACCACGGGCCTCGATCCGACCACCTCCGCCAATATGCACGAGCTCATTCACGCGACCCACAACGCCCTGCTGCCGGCCGGTGGCGAACGCACCACGGTGATCATCACGCACGACAAGGACCTGCTCACCCGCCTGCGGCCGCGCACCGTGATGCTGCACGAGGGACGGGTCTTCTTCGATGGGCCGTTCGCCGACTTCGCGGCCAACGATTCGCCCATCGTACGCCCCTGTTTCGAGCTCATGCCGGGACTGAACAGTTCCGCTCCCGTGGCGAACTGAGACTGCTGCGGACAGTCGGAGATCAGCATGCGCATGCCTCCCGAGACGGTCAGTCACGCCGGCAGCGAGCGCCGTTGCGGTGTCGAGATCGAGTTCGCGGGCCTGTCCATCGAAACCGCGGTGACCTGCGTGACGGCCTTGTTCGGCGGCGAAGTCAGCGTCGACAACCGTTTCGTCTCCCGCGTGCGCGGCACGCGCAGCGGCGACTTCACGGTGGAGATCGACGCCAGCTTCCTCCAGGACGAAGGCTACCGCCGCTTTCTTGCCGGCCTCGGGCTCGACATCGATGCGCTCGACTGGCGCCGGCCGCTCGAGGACCTGCTGCTCGAGCTGTCGGCGGCGGTGGTTCCGCTCGAAGTCTGCACACCGCCGCTGCCGCTGCACGAGCTGCCGCTGGTGGAGAAGCTCATCGCCAGCCTGCGCGAGCGCGGCGCGCAGGGCACGGGACGGTCCTTCCTCTACGCGTTCGGCATGCAGCTCAACCCGGAGGCCGCCGCACTCGATGCCGGTTACATTCTGCGCATGCTGCAGGCCTACCTCGTCATCGCTCGCGAGCGTGACCCGCGTGCCGGCATCGACCTCACGCGGCGCCTGTCGCCGTTCGTGCGGCCGTTCAGCCGCGCTTTCGTCGCCCATTTCACCGCGCCGGATTACGCGCCCGACATGCCGACGCTGATCGACGACTACCTGCGGCTCAACCCGACGCGCAATCGTCCACTCGACCTGCTGCCGCTGCTTGCCCATCTCGATCGCGAGCGCGTGCTGGCAGGCTGCGACGAGCCGCACCTGATCAAGCCGCGTCCCGCCTTCCACTATCGTCTGCCCGACTGCCACATCGACCGACCCGATTGGACCCTGGCGGCCGCGTGGGAGGGCTGGCTCGCGATCGAGAATCTCGCCGCCGATCGCGAAGCCCTGGACCACGCCCTGCGTGCGCATGGCTGACAGCGGCCGGATGCCGGTGATCGGGGTCACCGGCCCCGATCGCGGCGGCTACGCGGCCTGGGCGGCCACGCGCCTCGCACTGGCGCGCAGCGGGGCGCGCGCGCTGCGCATCACGCCACGACGCGGCGTGCCGGAGGTCGCGCTCGACGGGCTTGTCATCGGTGGCGGCGCCGATGTCGGCTGGCAGGCCTGGGAGACGCTGCCGGATGACGCCGGGGGATCGCGACGTCGCCTCGCCGACCTCCTGCTGTTTCCGCTCATCGCGCTGCTGCGCACGCTGTTCGGCAAACGCCAGCGGGCCGGCGACAACGCCGCGCGCGACCGTCTCGAACTGGCCTGCCTGGAACGCGCACAGGCGGCAAGACTGCCTGTGCTCGGCATCTGTCGCGGTGCCCAGTTGCTCAACATCTTCCTCGGCGGCCGCCTGCGTCGCGAACTGGCCGCGTTCTACGAGGAAGGTCACGCCGTGCGCAGTATCCTGCCGCGCAAGCGCATCTTCATCGAGGAGAACTCGCGCCTGGCGCACGCGCTGGGTACGACCAGCTGCCGCGTCAACGCGCTGCACCGCCAGGCCATCGACGACCGCCATCTCGGCGCCGGGCTCGCGATCGTCGCGCGCGAAGCGAGCGGCGTGGTGCAGGCGGTCGAGTCCGGCGGCGACTGGCCGGTACTCGGCGTGCAATGGCATCCCGAGTACCTGCCCCAGCGCCGCGAGCAGCTCGGCCTGTTCCGCGAACTGGCGCGTCTGGCGGCGCGGCGACCGGTGGCGCGCTAGCCGGCAAGCCGGCGTCGTGCGAGCAGCAGCGTTGCAACCGGCGTCAGCAACCAGGCAGCAGCCGGCAGCGGCACGGGCGCGGCGACGAGCCTGAAGATCTCGCCCTGCGTGCTGTTTGCTCCGAGACCGAGGTCGGCGAGCAGGTAGAGCTCACCCTCCGCATCCTCGCCGAAGCCCTTGACGAACAAGCCGAGTTCTCGGTCATCGAGGCCGAGGGTGAACTCGTGGATGAGACCGGTATCGAGGTCCCCGTAGAAGAGCCGACCGCCCGGGGTACGGAATCCCTGGTTGCTGAAATCTCCGAACACGTACTTGCCGTCGAGTTCGGGGATGGCATCTCCGCGGTACACGAAGCCGCCGATGATCGAGATGCCCTCGTCATGATCGTATTCGAGCACCGGGTCGATCAGCGGGTCGGTGAGCTGGCCACCGGGATCGACGCTGACCTCGCCCGTATTGGGGTCGAAGCGGAACGAACCTTCTTTTAGGTTCCAGCCGAAATTACCGCCAGCAACCACGAGGCTGACCTCTTCGATGTTGCCCTGGCCGACGTCGGCGGCGACCAGCGTACCGCTCGCGCTGTCAAAGCTGAAGCGGAACACGTTGCGGAAGCCGGTCGCGTAGACTTCGTCCGGGATCGTGTCGCCTGGATCGTTCTCGACTGCCACAAAGGGATTGTCGAGTGGGATACCGTAACGGCCGTTGGCGCTGTTGCTTCCCTCGACGTCGATGCGCAGCATGCTGCCGAGCACGTTGCCCGGATCCTGGCCGTTGCCTTGCGGGAAGGAATGGCCGGGGCCAAAGTCGTCGGCATTGCCTCCATCGCCGATACTCGCGTACAGGTAGCCATCCGGACCGAACGCGAGCATGCCGGAGTTGTGGTTGAACTGCGGATTATCGATGCGCATCAGCTCGCGCCGTGACGTCGGATCGATCACATTCGGGTCGCTCGTGCTGACCTGCCACTCGGTGATCACGCTCTGGTGATCGAAATTCGCACCGACAGGCAGGGTCACACTGAAGTCGGCGGGGCCGTCCAGGACCTCGCTGGTGAACGTGTAGAAGCGGCCGTTGTTCGCGTAGTCAGGATGAAAGGCGGCGCCGAGCAGGCCCCGCTCGTCGAAATCGAGGCCGAACATGCCGAGCGCCGGCAGCCGCGTCGAGACGTCGAGAAAAGGCGTCGCACGCACGATGCCATCTTCAATCACGCGCACACGGCCGGGTTGCTCGAGGAAGAATAGCCGGCCCGAAGCATCTCCGGCATGAGTGAGGAAATTGGGTGACGTGACCCCGCTGGCAATCGACTCGAGTTCGATTCGGATCGGCCCCTTGGCGATTGGCACAGGGATGGGATCGTCGAGGGCATGCACGGGGTTGGACAGCACGGTGCCGGTGAGCAGGGCGAGGACAAGGCTAGCGCTGCCGTACCGGGCGATGGTCGCGTGGTCCGGGCGGGGCATGGCGATGCTTCGAAGCAGGTCACTCGATCGTGGCTTGCAACAGCGGGCGGGACGACGCGCACGACGGACGAGCGCGAGGGCTGCGCTGCCGAGCAGCAGCCATGCCGCTGGCACCGGGACCGGCGAGCTGCGCACGTACTCGACCGCGGAAGCCGGAATCTGAAACGGGCTCGTCCATTGCAGGAAGCGGATGTCCAGGTAGACGTCCGCCGTCACCAGGTGCAGCACGCCGGGGTGGGCGAGGACGACGTTGGGGACGCCAGCCCCTCCAGTGCCGTTGGTGCCACCGACGGCGTCGAGGAATGGCAGGAACTGGAGATGCGCATGATTGGCGGCGGCGAACTCGACCCCGTCGGGGTTGCCGATCAGGGTATCGAACGCCCAACGCGTACCACTCGGCGCTCCGCCGGTGGGGCCGGTATCGCCGCCGCGCGGATTGAACAGGAAGCCGCTGGCCCCCCGCGTGAGACTGACGTCGGCATTCAGCACGTCTTCCACCGTGAGCGGGTCAGTGCCGAGCTTCAGGAATCCAACTTCTGGGCCGCTCCAGACCGTCGCCGCGATGGATTGGCCACCGGCGAGAACGAGTGCGACGAAGACGACGAGGGCGAGTGGTGTGGTTGCACGATAACGCATGCTGACGGTCCTCCCTGGGGTTGCGTGGCGCGTAGTGGCCGCACCGGGTGGATCGGGCGTGGGCGTGCAATAGTTCAATGCGACCTGGCGATATCCCCGCGCGGAAGAGACACGACGCGCGATGGTCGTGCGGACGCCTCAGCGCGCAGAGGTGAGCGCGAGAAGGCGTATCGCGAGGTCGGCTGGCGGGCTGCGCAGGGCCGCAGCGAGGCGTGCCGCGGGAAGCCCCGGATCGAGTGCGCGGACGAGTGCGACGAGGCCCGTGACCTGAGCGGCCGAGAACGAGCAACCGCTGAGAAAGTCGTACGTGTTCGGCGGCAGTGTGCTCAGGATGTGGTCGCCAGGTACGGCGATACTGCCGGCCGGGTCGCCGGCGCGCCCCGTGCGTACACCGATCACGCCGGGGTGAACTGCAGGAAAGGACGGCGTCCCCGGGTCGGCGGCGTCGGCTGCGACGATGATGACACCGCGTGCGAGGGCTTCGTCCAGCAACGCGGCGAGCAAAGCATCGCGAGGACCATCGAGACTGAGGTTAATCACGTCGGCGCCTGCGACGAGTGCGCTGTCGAGCGCCAGTGCGAGCGAGAAGGTGTTGCAAATGGCGGCGAGCGGATCGTCGCCCGGCGGCCAGCACGCCTTGTAGGCGAGCAGGCGGGCGGATGGTGCGATCCCGACCATACCGGCGCCATTGCCGGCGCGGGCGGCCACGATACCTGCCACCGCGGTTCCATGCGCATCTTCGGCGAAGCCGGGCGAGATCGTGGGGACGAAGTTGGCGTGATCGTCGAACTGCCCGACGAGATCGGGATGGGTGAGATCGACGCCGGTGTCCACCACGGCAACGCGCACGCCCGTACCGGTGGTGATCGCATGGATCTGGTCGATGCCCAGCGCGCGGAAACTACTCTGCAACGGGAAGTAGGGATCGCTGGGTCTCGCGCCGTGCGTCGCGAACTGGCCCATCGCCTGCGCGTGGGCAACGCGGCGATCGTCGGCGAGTGCTGCGAGCGCCTCGCTCACGGTGCGTGCGCCGGGGACGTGCAGGACCATGCAGTATACGGCGAGCGTGCGTATCGGCCAGGCGGCGATCAGCTCGAGGTCGTGGTCGCGCGCAAGTGAGCGGGCACGTCGCGCATCGAACGTCGATAGCGTGTAGCCGCGCGGTACGTACTGGATTGCGCGCGGACCGAGCGACGGCTGGCGAGGCGGCGCGGGGAAGGTCACCAGCACCAGGCGTGAGGCCATTTCCGGTCGGAAAGCACGCGCATCGAAAGCGTCCGAGTCGGCTCCGGACGCGCCGCTGGACTGCAGTGTTAGGGTGCTGAGCAGGGCGGCGCAGAACAGTGTCTGCAGGTTCACCGGTACGTCCTCAACGCGCCACAGCTGCTGCGGCGCTTGGTTCGGCGAAGCGCACCGCAGGGCTTGCGCGTAGTGCAGCGAGCAGGGTGGGTACCTCCGCCGTCCCGGCCGGTGCAATCGTGTATACACCGCCGGCGCCGGGGCTGCCGACGATGCGTCCCCCCAGCCGCGCGACCAGCGCCCGGCGTGCGGCTGCGTCGAGTGCGTCCGCGAAGACGACGCGTACACCGCCCGGTACCGGCGCATGGTTGCCCGTCGGCTGGGCCAACGTGCGGAACGCGTCGCCGCTTGGCGGCTCGACTTCCCGGGGCAGGACCGCCACGGTCAATGCGGCGAGCGCCGCCGCGGCCAGGACGAGACGACGTGACGGACGCGGCACGCGCAACAGGTGTCGCCGGTGCGACCTACGAGACGGTCCCCGGAGACGTTGCTCGAGCACGGCGAATGCGTTGCGCGCGGCGAGCATCTCGACGTCGACATCGCGCATGGCACCGGCCAGGCGACGTTCATTGCCAAGATCCGAGCGGCAGCGCAGGCACACTGCGACATGACCTTCGACCAGCGCCCGCTCGTCGGCGGTGAGTGTACCGTTGACGTACCACGGCAGCAGTGCAACGACCTGCTCGTGGGCCGCGTAGGGATCGAGCCGTCCAGCGTTCACGGGGCGTGCCCCGGGGTCGCCGCGGAAAGTTCCGCGTCGAGCATTGTGCCGAGCTTGCGGCGGGCGTGGAACATGCGGGTCTTCACGGTGTTCTCGGGACAGTTCATGACGGCGGCGATCTCGCGATAGTGCATCCCCTGGTAGTAGGTCAGCTCGATCACCAGGCGCTGCTCGGCGGAGAGACGGGCTAGCAGCTTCTCGACCAGGTCACCCAGTTCGAAAGCCTCCTCCCAACGGAGGTCCGCCGGCTCGATGGCCACCGGCAGATCGGTCAATGAGCGCGTCGCATCAGCGACGTTGAAGAAGCGGCGCGCCTTGTTGTACGCGATGCCGAAGATCCAGGTCGACGGTTGGCTGCTGCCATCGTAGCTGGCGGCCTTCTCCCACACCACGTACATGACGTCGTTGATAATCTCGTCGGCAACATCGGTACGGCGCAATGTACGCGCGACAAAGCGGAACAGTCGTCCATAGTAGCCTCGGTAGAGCGTCTCGAGCGCTCCCGCATCGGCATTCGCAATCCGCGCGATCAGCGTGCGGTCGCGATCGCCGGCTCCTGGCCCGGCGCCCGCGCCATGTTGCTCTGGTTCCCTCATGTGGCCCTGTCGAATGTCCCGGTCCGGCTGGGTATTCTCCCCGTGCGAGGTGAATGCGCCGGTGGGGCGCAATGGTTCAATGGCATCGCTCGCGCTCGCGACGACGGCTGTCAGAATCCTACTGTCAGCGTGAGGACGAACTCCCCGTTTGCCGGCGGCGGGCGGCGCAGGGTCGCGTCTCGGAGCGCTGCACCGAAGTAGCGCAGGTCGACACCGCCGTACCGGTGGCGCCAGCTCAGCCCGGCATGCCAGTGCAGGTAGTCGGCACCGAGTGCGTCGCTGGCCGCGAACCAGCCGCCGCCGCCGCTGACTGTCCAGGCGTCGCTCACGGGGTAACGAGCGTTCAACTGCAAATTGAGCGTGGCGGCGTTCTGGTCGTAGGCATCCGGTGCCACTGCGAACTCCGCGCTGAGGAGATCGCGGAAGTGCACGACCAGGTACAGCTCCTGATAGCCCGCGCTGCCGCCGAGCAATTCGTCGTCGAACAGGTAGTGACTCAGCTGCGCCTCGACGCGCCAATTGGTGTCAATGCCCCAGCTATAGCCGACGTAGGGCACGAACTCCAGATCGGCCGTCCCGCTATCACCGTAGGGTCGGTAGCCGCTGCCATAAGCGGCGGCGAGATCGAGGGTCGAAGCAAATGCGCCGAGGTACAAGCCACCAGCATGCTGCCAGTCCACCTGACCCTGCAGTGCGATATCGCCGCCACTGCGCGAGAACCCACGCCAGACGTAATCACTGGTCAACGCGACGCTCGCGGTAATCTCGGCCTCGGCTCCGGGCGGCGCCAGCGAGATGGCGAACAGAGCGAGGCAGGGCAAGGCACTCGTGGGGCGGTACTTGTTGCGGGTCGTCGTCGCGCTCACGTGTCGCGGGCTCGTCGGGCCACGCGGCGCGTGGCATCGACGTCAAGGGTAACGGCAGAGTGTGACGAGGGGAACGCGATTGGCGCCCGTCACGTGCTGCCGTGTGCAACGCGCTGCGCGCGTTGCTGCAGCGCCCGTGGCCGACCAAGTCGCGGCCACGGGCGGAATGCTTTCACTCAGCGTGCGCGTCGCTGGCGCAGCAGGCCACCGCCGAGCACACCGCCGAGCAACCAAGCCGCCGGCGGCAACGGTACCGGGCTTGCTGCGACGATCTGGCCGCGGATTTCGCCGCCCGGATTACCGGGCGTATGCACGTTGAAGTAGAGCAGGCCACCGGCGAGATTGGCGAGCTCGTCGGCGAGTGTCGTGTTGTTGCCTTCGCTGCCGTCCCACGCCGAGCTCAGGGCTCCGCCGAGGCCGGCCGAGTCGAACAGGGTGGCAAGATCCCCGTCTACATCGTGGTTGGGGCCGATCAGACCGAACACGACTGGGCCGTTGCTGCCGGGTGCTCCGCGATGGATATGCATGGCAAGTACGTCGTCATCGGGATCCGGCGTGGCCCCGACGAAATCGAGGCCATGGATCGAGACGAACATCGACAGCGTGTCGTGCGCCGCGTTGAGTTCGAGCGTGGCGACGCCGGACGCGCCTGTGGCGACCGCGGGATTCTGCTGCGCACCGGTAAGAGTGGCCTCGTAGCGCACAGTGTGCGCGGCAGCTGCACCGGGCAGCAGAAGCAACGTGAGTGCGGCGGTGCGCCATGCGCGGGGGATATGGATTGCAATCTTCATGATGGGCGATTCCTCCCTGGGGGTGACGAGTTGGACGACCGCATGCCGTGCGGTGGCGGCAAGTGGTCCGGGAGGAGTAGATCGCGCGATTCGTTCCGATCGTTCAATCAACCGCGCCGGTTCGGCTCAGCCGGGCGCGAGGGCTTCGACGGCGCGGCGCGTAGCGCCGTGACGGTCCTCGTTGACGGGGCTCACCGCCAGCACCGGTACCGTCGCACCGGCGGCGCGGAAGGCGGCGAGCTGCGCCCGGCAGGTGCTGGCATCGCCGAGTACGCAGACCTCGTCGACGAGGTCGTCTGGAACGAGCGCGGCGGCTTCGCGCCGGCTGCCGCCGCCGCGCCAATGCGCGGCCAGCGCGTCCATCGCCGCGCGCCAGCCGGCGCGGCGCCACTGGCGACGATAATTCGGCAGCTGCGAGAAGAAAGCGAGGTTGTAGCGCGCCGCCGAGCGCGCCGCCGCGGTAACGTCGCTGAGGAAAGAGGGGATGCTCATCACGCAGCCGAATGCGGCGAGACCGCGCGGCGCGGCCGCCGCATGCGCCGCGTCGAGCAGGACCGGCAGGTGCGAACGCGGGGTCAGGAAGGGCATGAGCCCGGCACCGACGCGCCCGGCCACCGCCGCGCTCTCGACGGTGTTGCCGGCCACGTATACCGGTAGCGGGTAGCGTGACACCGGCGCGCGCAGCAAGCCGCTGCCGTGTTCGCCGGCGAGCGTGGCGACCACTTCGCCGACGTAGCGTTCGAGCGCGCCGCGGGCGTCCCCCATGTCGATGCCGAGGCTCTCGAGCATGCCGCGGTGGCTCATGCCGAGCCCGAGCAGGGTGCGTCCGCGTGCGACCTCGGCGAGCGTCCGCGCGCTCGCCGCGCACAGAAAGGGGTGACGGAAATAGATATTGGCGATGTTGGTACCGACGGTCACGCGTGAGGTCGCGGCCGCGATCGCCTGGGCGACGGCGATGGCATCACCGCGTCCTTCGTTGACCAGCACCTGCGCATAGCCGTGTGCCTCGGCGAGCCGGCCGAGCTCGACGAACTCCTCGACGCTGCCATCGGTGACGGTCGAGAGCACGATGCCGAGCGGCCCGGCATCCTGGTTGACGTTCATGCGTGGCATCCTCCGCGATGTTCAGCGCGCAACCTCGCGCGTCGGGATCGACAGTACCAGCAGCGCTCCGGCGACGAGTGCGCCGGCGAGCAGGCAGACGCCGGCGGCGGTGCTGCCGGTGGCTTCCTTGATCAGACCCATGCTCCATGGCGCGACGAAGCCCGCCAGGTTGCCAATCGAGTTGATGAGCGCGATGCCGGCCGCCGCCGCGCCGCCGCCGAGGAATGCCGTGGACAGGCTCCACGATTGCGGCAGTCCGCCGAGGATGCCGCACGCGCCGAGCGTCAGTGCCGCCACTGCGGCGAGTGGCCAGGGTGCGAGCAGTACGCTCAGGCCGAGCCCGACGGCGCCGGCCAGCACCGGGACCGCCGTGTGCCAGCGGCGCTCGCGCGTGCGGTCGGCACGCCGGCCCACCAGCACCATGGCGACGGTGGCCGCGCCGAACGGGATGGCAGTGACGATGCCGACCGCGCCGAGTGAGCGGTAGCCGAGCTCCTGCACGATGGTCGGCAACCAGAAGTTGAGGCCGTAGAGACCGGTCACGATGCAGAAATAGATCAGGCCCATCAGCCATACGCGCGGCAGGCGCAGACCGTCGACCACGCGTGCGTGCGGCATGGCGTCCTGCTCGGCGGCGATGTCGGCCGCAATCAGCGCGCGCTCGGCGGGAGACAGCCAGTGCGCGTCGGCGACACGGTCATCGAGGAAGCCCAGCGCGGCCAGGCCCAGTGCGACCGACGGCAGGCCTTCGATGAGGAACAACCACTGCCACCCGGCCCAGCCATTGAAGCCGTCGAGGTGCTGCATGACGAGTGCCGAAAGCGGTGCCCCGATCACCGTCGACACCGCCACCGCGGTGGCGAACAGCGCGGTGACGCGGCCGCGACGCGCGGCCGGGAACCAGAACGTCAGGTAGAGGATCACGCCCGGGAAGAAACCGGCCTCCGCGACGCCGAGCAGGAAACGCAGCAGGTAGAACTGCAACGGCGTCTCGACCAGCATGGTCGCCGCCGAGATCACGCCCCAGGCAATCATGATGCGCGCGATGGTGCGCCGGGCGCCGAGCTTCAGCATGAGCACGTTGCTCGGCACCTCGAAGATCACGTAGCCCAAGAAGAAGATGCCCGCGCCGAGCCCGTAGACCGCCTCGCTGAAGTCGAGCGCATCGAGCATGCGCAGCTTGGCAAAGCCGACGTTGACGCGATCGAGGTAGGCGAAGATGTAGCAGGTGAAGAGAAACGGCAGCAGGCGCCGCGCGACGCGTGCATAGACGCGATCGGCGTCCGGGGCGGCGGCGTGCATGGTCTCAGGCCGCGAAGATCTTGCCGGGGTTGAGAATGCCCTTGGGATCGAGTGCCTGCTTGACGCGGCGCATCAGCGCGATTTCGTCGCTGCTGCGGCTGAGCGGCAGGTAATCGCGTTTCTCGGTTCCGATGCCGTGCTCGGCAGAGACCGAGCCGCCGACCGGCGCGAGCGGCTCGTAGACGCACTGGTTGACGGCAGCGTGCGCGTCGGCACTGTCGTCGCCGACGTTGATGGCGAAATGGATGTTGCCGTCGCCGACGTGCCCGAGGGTGAAACAATGGTGCTCGGGCCAGCGTGCGGCGAGACGCTGCTTGACCTCCGTGACGTAGGCCTCCATGTAGCGGATACCGAGGCTGACGTCGTAGAGAAACGCCGGCCCGTAGCGGAAGAACTGGTCGACGGAGTCACGGATGCGCCAGAGGGCGCGGCGGTCGGTTTCCGATTGGGCGACGGCGGCGTCGGCGAGGAGATCCTCCTCGAGCGCGCGACCCATGATGTCCTCGAACATGGCGGTGTCCGCGGCGCTGCCGCGCGTGAGCGCTTCCAGCAGCACGTAGACGGGGTAGTCGAGCGGCACCGGCCGCGCGTTGTCGGCCGGCGGCGTGGTGACGAGCTCGTAGTAGTCGCGCCACATCGCCTCGAACGCGCACAGCGCGCCGCCGAGCTCGCGATCGACGTAGCGCAGGAAGCGCGTGAGCTGTTCGAAGCTGTCGAAGCCGGCAAGGGCGGTCGATAGCCCGCGCGGCGCTTCGCGCAGGCGTATGACGACGCGGGTGACGATACCGAGGGTGCCCTCGGTGCCGATGAACAGGTGCTTGAGATCGTACCCGGCGTTGTTCTTGATCATCGTGTTGAGCGAGCTGACCACGGTGCCGTCGGCGAGCACCGCTTCGAGGCCGAGCACGTTGTCGCGCGTCATGCCGAAGCGGATGACGCGGTTGACGGCGGCGGTGGTGGAGACATTCCCGCCAATCTGGCACGAGCCGCGCGCGCCGAGATCGAGCGGGAACATCAGTCCGTGCTGCTCGGCGGTCTCCTGCAGGACCTGCAGCGGCACGCCGGCCTGCACGGTCATGGTGCGCCCGACCGGGTCGACCTCCTCGACCGTGTTCATGCGCTCGAGCGACAGCACGACGTCGTCCGGGCCCGTGTTGCAGCCCTGCACGAGGCCGGTCAGGCCGCCGTGCGGGATCACCACCTGGCCCTCGGTGTGGCACAGTGCGAGCACGGCGGCGACTTCCGCTGTGGTGCGTGGACGCACGATGCAGCGCGCCTCGACGGGACGCTGGTACCAGACGTGGATCATGCGCTCGCTGACGGCGTCGCCGGTCAGCACGCCCGTATCGTCGAGGAGGTCGCGGAGGCGCGCGATGAGGTCGCTCATGGGCTGCTCGCTGTGGTGGCCTGCGGGGTGCCGATTATACGGGTGTGCGGCGGCGTTGACGGCGAGGCGGGCGCGGTGCAGGGTAGAACCGGTCTCAAAGTTGTCCGTGGTTGCGTTGGCGCAGCCGTGAATGATGTTGAGACCGGTTCCAGTCACATACCAACCGGGTCGGGAGCAGCAGCATGAAATGGGCGTCCGCGGTCAGCCGCGCCGGCGATGCCGACGCCGCCATCGAGGAACTCGCCGCCAGCGTCGGTACGAGCCTCGCAGCGCCCCCGCACCTCGTATTCCTGTTTGCCTCGGGGCATCACCGCATCGCCTTCGACCGCCTCGGTCGCGGCCTGCGCGCGCGCCTCGGCGGCGCACGCGTGGTCGGCTGCTCCGCCACCGGCGTCATCGGGGGTGCGCAGGAGGTCGAGCAGGAGCCGGCCATCGCCATTACCGCCGCGTGCCTGCCGGACGTCGCCATCGACTGCTGGCGGGTCGAGGCCGACGACCTGCGTCCCGGCACCGCCCACAGCGAGCGGCTCGCGCGCCTCGCCGCCTCGCGCGCGGGTCCGGCACAGCTGCTGGTGCTCGCCGACCCGTTCTCGTTCCCCACCGAACGCCTGCTGCGCGCGCTCGAGCACGCCTTCGACGCGAGCGTAGTCTGTGGCGGGCTCGCCAGCGGCGGCGGGGCGCCCGGCGAGTGCGCGCTCTTCCTCGACGAGCGCCTGTGCTACACGGGCGCCCTCGTACTCGCGCTCGACGGAGACATCGAGATGCTGACGGCGGTTGCACAGGGCTGTCGCCCGATCGGCGAGCCGCTGTTCGTTTCAGCCTGTGACGGCAACAAGCTGGTCACCCTCGACGGCCGTCGGCCGTGGGACGTGCTCAACGATCTCTTTGCCGCGGCGAGCGCGCACGACCGCGAGCTGATGCAGCATTCGCTGTTCCTCGGGCTTGCCATGCGTGCGGGCGAGACGCGCTACGGACAGGGTGATTTCCTCATTCGCAACGTGCTCGGCGGCGATGCCGACAGTGGCGCGCTGCGGGTCGGCGCCAACCTGCACGAGAACCAGGTCGTGCAGTTTCACCTGCGCGACGCCAACACCTCGGCGGAGGATCTCGAGCGCACCCTCGCCGGTCTCGCCACGGCGCTCGGTCCGGCGCCGGCGGCGGGCGGCCTGCTGTTCTCCTGCACCGGACGCGGCGCCGGGCTCTACGGCATCGCCGGTCACGACTCGGCCGCATTGCATGCCGCGCTGGGCGCGCTGCCGCTGGGCGGGTTCTTCTGCAACGGCGAGATCGGCCAGGTCGCGGGGATCCCCTTCGTGCACGGTTATACCAGCGCCGTCGCGGTATTCCGCCCGCGCAGCACGACACCCGCCTGAGCCTGCGCGGAACCGTGCAGCCCCCGCGCGGTCGATGCGTCAAGGACGATTGAAAAGTGAGCGAGGATGGCCGGAGGCCGTACGCGCGTCGTTCGGTAAGCCGCGTACAGGGACGGTGAACGAGCACCGCAGATCGGCATGCAACAGCGTATGCGTACCGCGCAGCGACTTCTGCAAGCGCCCTCGAGCCGTCTCGCCTGGAGAACACATGGTCCGTTTACAACGCCTGGGCACGTGGTGCGTGCTGCTGCTTGCAACGCTCGGGGTGGTGGCGTGGCCGGCGGCATTCGCTCGCGCTGCCGCCGAGCGCGCAGCAGCCTCGCCGACGGCCTGGCTCGACGGCGAGTGGCGTCGCACCGGTGAGCGCATGCGCTGCCTGTCGCTGGCGCGCATCCGCGCCACGCGCGTACTCGACGAACGCCACATCCTGTTCCGCGTCGGCGCCGGCACCTGGTATCTCAATGCCCTGCCGCGCGACTGTCACGCGCTCGATCGCCACGATGCACTGTGGCTCGACACGCGCACGCCACGCCTGTGCGATCTCGACTGGGTACGCGTAATCGAGCCGCCCGCGGGCATCGCGCCGCGTGGGCCGGCGTGCGGTCTCGGCGTCTTCGAGCGGGTCGAGCGAGACGACGATGGCACGGGGGCGACTCCGGCGCGCCATACGGAGCACGGGGAGGGCGATCGCTGAGCCGACCACGCGGTTGACGCCTTCCGCGGTCGCGGCGCATCCATGTGGCTTCGCGTCGCGCGGAATTCGCACCGGATGGATCCGCTATAGTCCCGTCGCATGCTCATCCCGCCCGCCATCCGCCGCGCTGCACAGCTGGTCATCCTGTTTGCCGCGCTTGCAGTGGTGGCAGCCACGGCGGCGCAGGCGCCGCCGGTCGTCACGGCAGCGGTCGAACGTCGTCCCATCGTGCACGCCGTGCGCGTGACCGGCAGCGTCGTCTCGCCACGGGTCGCGCGGCTGTCGGCGGAGGTCGCGGGGCAGGTCGAAACCCTGCACGTCGAGCTCGGCGACCGCGTCGATGCCGGCGCCGCCCTGGTCACGCTCGACGCCGAACTCGCACGTATCGCGCTCGATGCCGCGCGTGCGGCGACGCGCGAGGCGCAGGCCGCACTCGACGATGCCGAGCGTCGCCTCGCCGAGGCCGAGCGCCTGAGCGCCGAGCTCACCATTGCCGAGACCGAGTTGCGTGCAAGGCGTGCGGAGGTTGCCATGGACGCCGCCACGCTCGAGGTACGCCGCGCCGGTGAGCAGCGCGAGGCGGCGCTGCTCGCGCGCCATACGCTGGTGGCACCGTTCGCCGGCGCGGTCAGCCTGCGCATGACGCAGGCCGGCGAATGGCTGACACCGGGTGCGCCCGTCATCGAACTGACTGCGACCGACGCCCTGCGCATCGATTTCGAGGTGCCTCAGGAACTCTACCCACGTATCGGACCGGCGCTGCCGCTCAGCGTCGAGCTCGACGCCCGGCCCGGCGAGGAACTGGCGGCGCGCGTCATCGCCAGCGTGCCGCGCAGCGACGCGCAGTCGCGTACGTTCCTGCTGCTGACACGGCTCGAGGACGCGGATGTGCCGATCATCCCCGGCATGTCCGCGCGTGCGCTGCTGCGTCTCGCCGCCGGCCGTGACGGCCTGACGGTGCCGCGCGACGCCCTGCTGCGCTACCCGGACGGGCGCGTGACGGTGTGGGTGGTGACCACGGATTCCGACGGCACTGCACGGGCAGCGGAGCGGCGTGTCGAGGTGGGGCGCGCCTTCGATGGGCTGGTCGAGGTGACCAGCGGGCTCGCGGGCGACGAGCACGTGGTGGTACGCGGTAACGAGGGTCTCGTCGAAGGCCAGGCCGTGGCACCCGCGCAATGACTGCCACGCACGCGTCGCGCGTGGCGCCGCTGCAGCGCCGCTGATGTTCGCCTGGCTGGTCCGCAACGGCATCCTGGTCACGGTGGCGACCTTGATCGTCACCGTGCTCGGCATTGCCGCCGCGCTGCGCATCCCGGTGCAGATGATCCCCGATCTCGAGGTACGCACGATCACCGTGCGCACCGAGTGGCCGAGCGCCACGCCGCAGGACATCGAGCAGGAGATCCTCATCGAGCAGGAGAAGTACCTGCGCACGGTGCCGAGCCTCGCACGCCTGATCGCAGTGGCGGAGAGCGGACGCGCCGAGATCGAGCTCGAGTTCCCCTTCGGCATCGACGTCACCGAGACGCTCATCCGCGTCAACAACGCGCTCAGCCAGGTGCCCGGCTACCCCGAGAACGTCGACCAGCCCCGCATCTACGCCGCCGCCTTCTCGGCCAACTCCTTCATGTATTTCCGCATTGCGCCGCTCCCGGGCAACCCGCGCATGCTCGACATGGACATGATGCGCGACTTCATCGAGGACCAGGTGCGTACGCGCATGGAGACCGTGCCGGGTGTCTCACAGGTCGACGTGCGCGGCGGCGCCGAGCGCCAGGTGCGCGTCCTGCTCGACGCGGCGCGACTCGCCGAGCGTCGCCTCACCGTGGCCGACGTGCGCGAAGCGCTGCGCGCGCGCAACCGCGACGTCTCGGGCGGTGAGATCGAAAGCGGCAAGCGGCGTTACCTGTTGCGCACGATCGGCCGCTTCGAGAACGTCGCGGCGCTGGAAGACCTCATCCTGCGGCGCCGTGGCGACGCCGTGACCACGCTCGGCGAAGTGGCGCGCGTGGTGCTCGATCACCGCGAGGTGCGCGATCACTCGTTCGTCAACGGTGCGCCCGTCATCCAGCTCGCGGTGCAGCGCGAGCAGGGCTCGAACGTGATCGCCATCAAGCGCGCCATGATGGCCGAGGTCGACGCGATTAACGCCGAGGTGCTCGAGCCCGCCGGCATGCGGCTCGACCTCACTTCCGACGACGTGCGCTACGTCGAGGCCTCGGTGTTCAACGTGTGGAAGAATCTCGCCATCGGTGCAGTCCTCGCCACGCTCGTCATGTTCGCGTTCCTGCGCTCGGTGCGCGCCACCACGGTTGGTGTGCTGGGTATCCCGATCTGCACCATCGCCGCTTTCATCGGCCTGCTCGCGACCGGCCGCACCATCAACGTCATTTCGCTCGCCGGCGTCGCGTTCGCCATCGGCATGACGCTCGACAACGCCATCGTCGTGCTCGAGAGCATCGAGCTGGAGCGGCGGCGCGGGCTCGGGCGCATTGCGGCAGCAGTGGCCGGTGTCCAGCGCGTGTGGCCGGCGGTGCTTGCTTCGACGCTGACCACCATCATGGTGTTCGTTCCCATCGTGTTCATCGCCGAGGAGGCCGGTCAGCTCTACTCGGACATCGCCATCGCGGTAACGGCCTCGATCCTGGTTTCGATGCTGGTCGCCATCACCGTCGTTCCGACGGCGAGTGCACGGCTCGGCATCGGCGCTGCGCCGCGCGCCGATGGCCGCCTGCGCAGCTGCGTACTGGCCGGCGTTGGCTGGCTCATCGACGGCCGCCTGCGTCGCGCGCTGACCTTGCTCGCGGTCGCTGCTACCAGCGCCGCCATCGTGGTCGTCCTTACGCCGCCGGCGGAGTACCTGCCGGAGGGGGAGGAACCCAAGGCGTTCGCGACGATGAACGCGCCGCCGGGCTACAACCTTGCAACGATGTCGCGGGTGGCGGAGGCGGTACAGGACTACTTCCTGCCGTTCGTCGATGCCGATCCGGCGCGCTTCGACACCGGCGAGCTCGCGGTGCCGCCGCTGCGCTACGTCAACCTGCGCGTCGCCGCACAGCAGCTGCGCATCGTCGCCGAACCCGTCGACCCGGCGCACATCCTGCCCCTGATGGACGCGCTGGCCGCGCATTTCGAGGGCTACGCCGGCATGCGCGCGTTCGTTTCGCGTGGCTCCATCATCACCAGCAATGACGCGGGCACGCGCAGCATCGACCTCGATATCTCCGGGGCGCGCCTGAGCGCCATCTACGCGGTCGCCGCGGCGGCCTATCGACGTGCGCGCGAGGTATTCGACAACCCGCGTATCCAGGCGGAGCCGCCGACCTTGTCGCTGTCGCAGCCGCTGGTCGAGGTGCAGCCGGACTGGCGCCGCGCGGCCGAGCTCGGTCTGGACGTCACCGATCTGGGGCTGGCGGTCGCCGCGCTGACCGACGGCGCCTACGTCGACGAGTTCTTTCTCGGTGACGACAAGATAGACATCTTCCTCTACAGCGAACACGGCGGCACCGTCGACGTCGACGCCCTGGACAGCCTCCTGATCTACGCGCCGGGCGGCAGCGCGGTGCCGCTATCCTCGCTGGCACGTGTCGTCGAGACGGTCGACACCAGCATCGTGCGGCGCGTCAACGGACAGCGAACCGTGACCCTGCACATCATCCCGCCGCCCGCGATCGCGCTCGAGAGCGGCGTCGACATCGTTCGTCGCGAGGTGGTCGGGCACCTGCGCGCGGCCGGGGACATTCCCGCCGACGTCGGCACCGACATCTCCGGTGCCGCCGACCAGCTCGACGCCACGCGCGCCGCGCTCGCCGACAACTACGTCGTCGCGCTCATCATCGTGTACCTGCTGCTCGCCGCGATCTTCGGCCACTGGGGTTACCCGCTGCTGATCATGACGACCATCCCGCTCGGCATCGCCGGCGGCATCGCGGGCCTGGCACTGCTCAATGCCGGCGGTGCCGCGCTGCCGCTGCTCGGTTTACCCGCCGTGCAGCAGCCGTTCGACATGATCTCCATGCTCGGCTTCCTGATCCTGATGGGCACCGTCGTCAACAATCCCATCCTGGTCGTGCATCGCGCCGTCGCCAACGTGCGCGAAGAAGGCCTCGCGCCGGACGCCGCGGTACGCGAGGCGGTGGAATCGCGCCTGCGCCCGATCGCGATGTCGACGGTAACCACCGTGTGCGGCCTCGCACCGCTGGTGTTCCTGCCCGGCGCCGGCTCGGAGCTCTATCGCGGCGTCGGCGCGATCGTGCTGTTCGGCCTCGTCGGCACCGCACTCGTCACGCTGACCTTCCTGCCCGCAGCCACGGTCGCGGTGCTGCGCTTCGGCGAGCACCGTGCCGGGAAGCGAGGCGCGCCGGGCTGAGCAGCGCAGTCTGCTGGCGCGTAAATGAGCAGCGCAGCCGCGTACGCAACGCCGCCAACGGTATCCGCAGTAGCTTCTCGTCGTCCTGCTAAAGGGCGTGGTCGAAGGCGGCGCTTACCCGCTCCGCCCGCTTCCCGAAGTACTCGCGCGCCTCGCGGTGGGTGTGGATATAGAGGTCGTTGCGACGTATCGCGTCCAGCACCAGGGTGGCGACCGGGTCGACGTCGAGCAGGCGGCCGTCGAGCGCTGCGCGTTCCTCGTCGGTGTAGGTGCGGTTGGCGGTGGGGCCACCGAGCGCGTCGGGACGGTTGCGCGCGCTGAAGTCGATGTTGCTAACCACGCGCATCGGGCACAGCACGGAGACGCCGATGCCGTGATGGCGGACGTCCTTGCGCAGCGACTCGGCGAGTGCGACCACGGCGGCCTTGGTCACGTTGTAGGGGCCGAGCTCACGGTTGGGCACGAGACCGGCGAAGCTCGCGGTGAACAGCACGTGACCGCCGCGGCCCTGTTCGATCATGCGCGGCACGAAGGATTCCACGCCGTGGATACAACCCCACAGGTTGACGTCGACGGACCACTGCCAGTCGGCGTGGGTCATCTCCTGGGTGGCGCCGAATACCGCGACGCCGGCGTTGTTCATCACGATATCGACTGCGCCGTAGGTGTCCCAGGCGCGCGCGGCGAGGGCGTCGACGGCGTCGCGCGAGGAAACGTCGATGACGACGCCGATGGCCTGCCGTCCGGCGCGCTCGAGGTCGGCGACTGCCGCATCGAGTGCGGGCTGCTCGACGTCGGCGAGCACGAGCTTCGCACCGGCGGCGCCCAGCGCGCGCGCGACGGCGAGCCCGATGCCGCTCGCGCCGCCCGTGATGACCGCGACCTTGTCGTTGAAATCGTCCATCTGCGTGATATTCCCCCGTAAAGCTCGAATCTGAACGTGCCCGGTAACACTGGCTGACCGAACGCGCCAGGCAGCACCGCCAAGTGCCATGGTAGGGGGTCGCGGCGGTGATGCCGAGCCCCGCGTTGCGATGCGGACGACAGCGACGCTCAAGCCGATCGCGGGGTGGCCGCTGGAGGGGGCATGAACATGCGGGCAGCCTCTGTCTCCATCGCTTCGAGTCGCGACCGATGAGCGGCGGGCCACGCCGGCGCACGCCCTGGCTGCTGCTGGCAGTCGGCATGCTGGCGCTCGCCGCGCTCGGGCTTGCTACGCTGGTGGTGCCCGATGGCCCGGGCGCCCTGGTGCTGGTGCTGCCGTGGCTCGCTGTCGTCGCGCTGCACGTGCTGCTCGGGCCGCCGGCGGTGGTGCTCGCGTGGCGGCGTCGGCAGCATCTCGCTTGGGCGCTTGCGCTGGTCTATTTCGGCGGCTTCCTCGGCTGGCACCTGTGGTACTGGGCGACGGTCAACGAACTGCCGCAGCGGCTGGCCGCACAGTACACCGAGACGTTCGCGCCCGCCGACCATGCGCTACTCGAGGCGGTGCGCCACGGGACGCTCGACGCCGCCGGACTCGCGCGCCTGCGCGCCGCGGGCGCGCGGCTCGACCGGCCTGCCCCGGAGGGCTACGGCCTGGTCGTCCCGGCCGCGGCGCACGCCGACGGCGCGGTGCTCGCGCTGCTCCTCGATGCCGGTCTGCCAGTCGCTGGCGCCGACGGTGCGCGGGCGCTGGCCGCGGCCGTACGTAACCGCCGCGAGCGCGCAGTGGATATATTGCTGGCGGCCGGTGTTGCTGCCGACGCGGTCGCGCCGGACGCGCCCACGCCGCTGTGCCTTGCGGTCAACGCGGGCGTACGCGGCAATCTCGAAGCAACGGCATTGGCCATCGTTGCACGGCTCCTCGCCGCCGGCGCCGATCCGAACCTGCCGTGCACCGCGGTACGCAGCGCATACCACAGCGTCATCGAGCAGCAGCAGGTCAACACGCTGGAACTGCTGCGCGAACATGGTCGGAAACTCGCCGCCGACAGCGATGACCCGCGCATCGCGCGAACGCTGGCGGCAGCCGTGCGGCGCGAGGACCAGCGACTGCTCGCCCTGCTGCTCGCGGCCGGCGTCCCCGGCGAGGATGCGCTCGCGCAGGCGCTCGAGCAGCGCCGCCCGGCGGTGGTCGAAGTGCTTCTGCAGCACGGCGCGAATGCCGCTGCACGGCCCTACCTCAACCGCGTGGTGTACGACGAGTCGACCCATACCCTGCATGCAGCACTGCTCGCCCACGGCGCCGATCCGACGCTCACCGATGCACGCGGACGCGACGCGCTGGCAAGCGTGTCACCGCGGGCGCCGCGTGCACTGCTCGAGGAGCTGGTCGCGGCCGGCGCCGATATCGACGCGAGCCGTGTCGACGGCGAGCCGCTGCTCATCGCGCGTCTCACCCCGGTGCCGGCCGAGCGGGCGTTCCCGCGGCACCTGCTGGCGCTCGGTGCCGATGCCGACGTGCGTGGGAGCGACGACATGACGGCCTTGCTGCGTGCGAGCCGCATGCAGGACGTCGAAATGCTCGCGGCGCTCGCTGCCGCCGGTGCCAATCCGCGCGTGGTCGACACGCGCGGACGCAACGCGCTGCATCACGCGCTCGATACCGCCGACCGGGGTGACACCGTGGCGGCGCTGCTCGCGCTCGGCGTGCCAGCGACACGGCGTGACACCGACGGCGCAACACCGCCCTGTCTCGCGCAGCAACGCCGGCGTCGACACGCGCTGGCCGTCTTCGCCGCCGCCGGCATCGAGCCGCGCGCCTGCAACGTCGGCGCCGCCCGCTGACCATGGCGTGGGGCGGCTGTCCGTTTGTGTAAACTGGGCGCGGCGCGCTGCCGCATCCCGGGCGGCGCGCACCCGGCACGACGATCGCGAAGAACAAGACCGCCCCCATGCCAGCGTTGCCTGCACCCGCGCCGCTCGACCCGCGAGCGAGCGCGCTGTTCCTCGACCTCGATGGCACCCTGATCGGTTTCGGTGCGACGCCGACGGCGGTCGTCGTTTCCCCCGCCCTGCGCGAGCTCCTCGCGCGACTCGACGTGCTCACCGATGGCGCCCTTGCGGTCGTCAGTGGCCGGCGGCTGGCCACGCTCGATGCCCTGCTCGCACCGCTCGAACTCGCACTCGCCGGCCTGCACGGGCTCGAGCGGCGTCGCGCCGATGGCCAGGTCGAATCCCTCGCCGGCGACGGTGCCGCCCTGCTCAGCGAGGTGCGCACGGTGTTCGAACGGGCGACCGCCGCGGCCGAGGGCCTGCTCGTCGAAGACAAGGGCGCCGCGCTCGCGCTGCATTACCGCGCCGCGCCAGCGCAGGCCGAGCGCGTGGAGGCGCTGGCACGCGAGCTCGAGGCCGCGCTGCCGCCGCAACTCGTCATGCAGCGCGGCCACATGGTGGTCGAGGTGCGCGCGGCGGGGGCGGACAAGGGCACGGCCATCGAGGCTTTCATGGCCGAGCCGCCATTCCGCGGCCGGCACGCGGTATTCGTCGGTGACGATCGCACCGATGAACATGGCTTCGCCGTGGTCAACGCGCGCGGCGGGCTGTCGGTGAAGGTCGGTGACGGTCCGACCGCGGCCACCACCCGCCTGCCCGATCCGGACGCAGTGCTGCGCTGGTTGGCCGAGGGCGTCGCCCGTCAAGCAAGAGGAGAACATGCATGAGTTCGCTCGATCTCGGCCTCATCGGCAATTCCACCATTGCCGCGCTGATCGACGCCGACGGTGCCATCGTGTGGGCCTGCGTGCCACGCTTCGACGGGGAGCCGGTGTTCGATGCGTTGCTGCGCGGCGACCAGCACGCCGACGATGCACGCGGGCTCTTCGTGGTCGAACTCGTCGACTGCGTACGCAGCGAGCAGGAGTACGTGCGCAACACGGCGGTGCTGGTGACTCGTCTCTACACGGAGGATGGCGCAGCCATCGAGATCACCGACTTCGCGCCGCGCTTCAAGCAGTTCGGCCGCACTTTCCGCCCGGTCATGCTGGTGCGCCAGGTGCGCCCGCTGGCCGGCACCCCGCGCGTGCGCGTGCGGCTGCGGCCAGAGGCCGGTCATGGCGCCGTGCCGGTGACCGTCACCCACGGCAGCAACCATATTCGCTACGTGCTGCCGGACCTCGTGATGCGACTCACCACTGACGGCTCGGTGAGTGCGGTGCTCGATGAACTGCCGCAGGTGCTCGACGAGCCGCTCACGCTCCTGCTCGGTCCCGACGAGACCTGCCCGGACAACGTGCGCACGCTGGCGCAGCGCTTCTACGAGGAAACCTGTGACTACTGGTACGAGTGGGTGCGCTATCTCGGTATCCCGTTCGAGTGGCAGAGCGCCGTGATCCGCGCCGCCATCACGTTGAAGTTGAACGCCTACGACGACACCGGCGCGATCATCGCCGCGGTCACGAGCTCCGTTCCGGAAGCTCCCGACAGCGGGCGCACCTGGGATTATCGTCACTGCTGGCTGCGCGACGCCTGGTTCGTCGTCGCCGCGCTCAACCGCCTCGGCGCGACGCTCACCATGGAGCGTTACCTCGCCTGGATCATCAACCGGATCGCCGACTCGAGCGATGGCCAGCTCGGCCCGGTCTATCGCATCAACGGCACCACCGCGCTGGACGAGCACGTCGTCGACGCCCTGCCGGGTTACCGCGGCATGGGGCCGGTACGCATGGGCAACGCGGCCTGGACGCAGGTGCAAAACGACGTCTACGGCGCTGCCGTACTGGCCGCCGCGCACGTCTTCTACGACGAGCGCCTGCGCCACACCGGTGACGCCAGCCTGTTCGCCCGCCTCGAGATCCTGGGCCATCGCGCGGCAGAGAAGTACGCCACGCCAGACGCCGGGCTGTGGGAATACCGTGCCATCGCCAAGGTGCACACCTTCTCCGCGGTGATGTGCTGGGCCGCCTGCGACCGCCTCGCGCGCATCGCGGCGCATCTCGGCCTCGACGAACGCCATCGATACTGGCGTATGCAGGCTGACGCCATGCATGCCGACATCACGGCGCGGGCGTGGAACGCCGAGATGAACTGTTTCGTCGAGAGCTTCGGCGGGCGCGATCTCGATGCCAGCCTGCTGCTGCTCGCCCAGCTCGGTTTCGTCGCCGCCGAGGACCCGCGCTTCCACGGTACCGTCGCCGCCGTCGAGCGTCACCTCAAGCGTGGCGACTTCCTGCTCCGCTATGCCACCGAGGACGACTTCGGGCTGCCCGAAACCGCCTTCACGGTGTGCACGTTCTGGTATGTCGACGCCCTGCACGCGATCGGCCGCGGCGAGGAAGCCCGCGCCCTGTTCGAGGACCTGCTGCGGCACCGCAACCGCCACGGACTCCTGTCCGAAGACATCGATCCGCGTACCGGCGAACTGTGGGGCAACTTCCCGCAGACCTATTCGATGGTCGGCCTGATCAATTCGGCGTTGCGCTTGTCGCGGCCGTGGGAGGGCGAGTTCTGAGCACGCAAGGGCGTGCCGGCGCCGCGCGGCGCTCGGCGTGACAAGCGTGCGCACACCGTAACCGGGAGGACCGATGGAACATCCAGGCAGCGCAGCATCCACCCGCACCGGCCGCACGCCCGCGCGCCGCGCCGTGCGGCGCCTGTACGATGCAAGGACGGCCGGCTGTCGTCGGCCCCGCCATGCCTAGCGGCAAGCCCGGCGGACGCCTCGTCGTCGTCTCCAACCGTTGCACGGTGCCGCGTGCCGGCAGCGCCCCGGGTGGTCTCGCGGTGGCGCTGAACGCCGCGCTGCGCGAGAGCGGGGGCGTGTGGTTCGGCTGGGACGGCAGCATTGCCGACAGCACTCGCCGCGTCCCGCAGCGCGACGACGTCGACGGCATCAACTACGCCACCGTGCCGCTGCAGAAGCGCGATTACGAGGAGTACTACAAGGGCTACGCCAACCGCGTGCTGTGGCCTTTGTTCCACTACCGCATCGACGCCATGCAGTTCGCGCCCGAGTACCGCGAAGGCTATCGGCGCACGAACGAGTACCTCGCGCGCAAGCTGATGCACGTGCTCGACGACAACGACGTCATCTGGGTGCACGACTATCACCTGATCCCGCTCGGTCACGAGCTGCGCTCCGCCGGCATCGACAGCCCCATCGGCTTTTTCCTGCACATCCCGTTTCCGCCCTTCGACGTGTTGCGCACCCTGCCCGGGTACGTGCACATCCTGTGGGCGTTCTGCGCCTACGACCTGATTGGTTTCCAGACCGACAACGACCTGCGCAACTTCGTCGACTGCATCGTGCGCGGCACCGGCGCCGAGGTCGATGGCGACGGCAACATCGCCTGGGGGTATCGCCGCTCGCGCGCGGGCGCGTTCCCGATCAGCATCGATGCCCACGAGGTGCGCGCGATGGTCGGCAACGGCCGTGACGTCAAGACCGTGCGGCGCCTGCAGCAGAGCCTGCACGGCCGCCAGCTGGTCATCGGCGTCGATCGGCTCGATTACTCCAAGGGACTGCCCGACCGTTTTCTCGCCTACGAGCGCATGCTCGACAAGTATCCGGAGACGGTCGGTGACGTGGTCTATCTGCAGGTCGCGCAGCCGTCGCGCGAGGACGTGCCGGAATACAACGCGCTGCGCCTGCGCCTCGAGGCGATCGTCGGCGAGATCAACGGCCGCTTCGCCGAGTTCGACTGGATGCCGCTGCGCTACCTGAACAAGGCCTACGCACGACCGACGATCATGAACTTCCTGGCGCTGGCCCGGGTCGGGCTGGTGACACCGCTGCGTGACGGCATGAATCTCGTCGCCAAGGAATACGTCGCCGCGCAGGACCCGTCCAATCCCGGCGTGCTGGTATTGTCGGAGATGACCGGCGCCGCACAGGAACTCGACAGCGCGTTGCGCGTCAACCCGCACGATCATGACGGTATTGCAGACGCCGTGCTCACCGCGCTCAAGATGCCGCTCGACGAGCGCGTCGATCGCTGGCAGGCGGCCTACAACGTGATCACCGGTAACGACATCTTCGCGTGGTCGGCGCGCTTCCTTGCGGCGCTGCGCGGTACGCTGCGCCCATGAGCGCGCGCGCCACACTGATTGGCGACATCGGCGGTACCAACACGCGCCTGGCCCTCGCCGACGCCGCCGGCTGCGGCGACACGGCGCGTTACGACAACGCTGCCGTGGGGACGCTCGAGGCCTGCCTTGACGACTACCTGCGGCGCGGCGGGCTGCTTGCAGCCGATCTCGACCTGCTGCTCGCCGTGGCCGCACCGGTCAGTGGCGACTGCGTGCGCCTGACCAACCTCGACTGGCTGCTCGATGGCGCCGTGCTCGGTGCGCGCTTCGGCTTCCGCGCGGTCCGCTTCGTCAATGATTTCGTGGCGCTCGCCTGGGCGGTGCCGGCCCTCGCCGCGGCTGATTCCGTCGCCATTGGCGGCGGTGCCGCGCGTCCCGATGCGCCGGTGCTGGTGCTCGGACCTGGCACCGGCTTCGGCGCGAGCCTGTGGTTACCGCACGGCGGGGCGCTGGCGAGCGAAGCCGGGCATGCGCTCATCAGTGCCGTCAGCGACGAAGAGCTGGCACTGCTCGAACGGGTGCGCGCGCAGCTCGGTGCGCCGCCCTCGATCGAGCAGCTCGTCTCCGGCCCGGGGCTCGAGCGCCTGTATCGCGTGCTGGGTGGTCCGCCAGCCGACGCCGCGACGGTGTACGCCGCGGCACTCGCCGGCGACGACGACATCGCGCTCGCCGCGCTCGGCCACTTCCATGCCTTCGCCGGGATCGCCGCACGCAACCTCGCGCTGGCCACCGGCGCGCGCGGCGGTGTCTACCTCGCCGGCGGTATCCTGCCGCGCGCGCCGGCTGCGCTCAGGCGTTCGCGCTTCCGTGAACGCTTCGAGACGCCGGCGCCGCTGCCAGGCTACCTCGAAGCGATTCCGACGCGGCTCGTGGTGCACCCGGAACCCGCGCTGCTCGGCCTTGCGCGTCTCGCCACGTCCGACACGGCGGCATGACGGGCGTGTGATCGTCGCGTGACACAGCGCGGGCGCGACCATCGGAGCTGCGCTCGATCAACTCACCCGGCACGCTGCGGCGCTAGCCTCGACGCACCATGACCACCACCAAGAGCAGCATCATCGACGACCTCGGCGAGCACGCGCTGCTGCTGCCGGCGCGGGTCAACCAGGCGCTGGTTGCCAACGAGCAGGCCAAGTACCTGTTCAGCCTGCTGCAGAACGCGCTGCTGCAGGCGGCGCGGCCGGAACTCGAGGTCGACGCGCTGGCACGCGAGCGCGAGGCGGTGGGCATCGAAGACGTGCGCCTCGACGAAGTCGTCGAGACTGCGCGCACGGTCGAGTCGGGGTGCCTGATCGCGGATTTCGACGGTATTCGCGAGCGCTTGTTCGCGCTGGTCCGGCAGATGCTGGAACCACTGCGGCCCGAGGCGCCGGACGACACGCGCACGGACGAGGTTGCGAGTTGCGCGGCGCGCCTCGAAGCGTTGGAGCGCGCGGTGCCGGCCACCCGCGGCGCGCCCGTCGCGCCGGCCCTGGTCGAATGCCTGACGCGCGGTACGCGCGATGCCGGCGACAGCCTCCACGTGCTGGTAATGGATCTGCACAAGGCGCTCAACCGCCTGCAGCGCGCGGTCGCCGAGGAGGACGTCGCCGGTGCCAGCGTGTATCGGCTCGACGACGCCCAGCGCGGACTGGTCGAGGCCTTCATGGCCGGCGTCCAGCGTACCGCGCCGCTGCGCTTCGGCCATCCCGGACTCGGTACCACGGCGACGTCGATCGGCGACAAGCTCATGGTGCAGAACGACATCGGCACGACCGACGCGCACGTGTTCGTGCTCGAGGTGACGGCGCGCACGGCGAGCTTCACCTACACCGACGTGCACCTGCCGCGTCTCGAGTTCTTCAAGAGCCTGCTCGAACCTTTCGCACTCGCCTGGCAGGACACCGCGAGCCGCGCGGTCAGCGGCTTCGAGCACGACAGCTACTATCTCTGTCGCGGCCGCTTCGAGGCGCCGGACGACGCAAGCCTGGCACGCTTTCTCGAATGGCTCGGATCGCGCCTCGTGTTCCTCATCGACTGGAACAAGGCGCGCAAACGCCTGCGCGAGCTGGTGCGGAAGAAGGATGCCGTGCTGCTGCTCAAGTGGGCCGCCGACCACGAGCACGGCCACCGCGCCTTCCTCGAACTCGGCGCCGAGCAGCTGGTATACCGGGCCATCGAGCACGCGGCGAGCGGCGAGCCGCGCTACGGGCAGCCGCTGACCGCCATCCTCGGTGAGCAGCAGACGCTGGACTTCCTGCGCTACACCCTCGCGACGACTGCCACGGGCCTGCTCGCGCGGCGCGACCGGCGCCTCATCGAAGAGGCCATACGCGCGGAGATGCGGCGCTATTTCCGCTCCGTGCCCGAGGAACAGCTGGCGCTCGCCGCGCGACACGGCGAGTACGTCTTCGAAGCGGCCGACCTCGTGCGCGTGGTGCTGCAGGGGCTCGATGGCGCGCCGCGCGACGCCGATTTCGGCGCGCGGGCACTGCGCCGTGCGGCGGGCTGGGAGCGTGCCGCCGACGGCATCGTCAACGAGGTGCGGGCAATGGGACGGCGCAGCGCGGCGCGGCCGCGCTTGCGGGTACTGGTCGAGGAGCAGGATGATGCCGTGGATGCCCTCGAGGAGGGCGTGTTCCTTGCCACGCTGGTGACGGCGCGCCATGCGGCACTCCCGGCGGCCGTGCGCGAGGGGCTGGTGCGCCTCGTGGAGGAAGCGGTGGGCGCGAGCCAGGCCCTGAACAAGGCGCTCGACGCCGCCCGTCACGTGCACCGGGCCGGCGCGCGCGAGGATGTCGAGGATTTCTTCCAGGCTTTCGAGGAAGTGGTCGACCTGGAGCATCGCACCGACGCCAGCGAGCGCCTGGTCACTGCGGCGCTGGTCGAGATGCACGAGGCGGCGGGCGTGCTGCACGTCGCGGCGCGGCTGTGCGCGGGGCTCGAGGCGGCCGCTGATACGCTCTCGCACTGCGTGCACATGCTGCGTGACTATCTCGTCGACGAGGTGATGGCCGCATGAGCACGGGCCCACGGCAGCCGGCGAGCTTCCATCGCCTCGAGCCCGGCACGGCAAGCCCGGCCGATGTCGACGAGGTCGGCGGAAAGGGCGCAAACCTGCTGCGGCTGGCGGCGCGCGGGCTGCCGGTGCCGGCCGGTTTCGTCATCGGCACGGGTCTGTGCCGCTACTACCACGCGCATGACGGCACGCTGCCGGACGGCTTTCGCGCGCAGCTCGCCATGGCCCTCGAGCGCCTCGAGACGGTCACCGGCCAGCGCCTCGGCAGCAGTCGACGGCCGCTGCTGGTGGCGGTCCGTTCCGGCGCGCCGGTGTCGATGCCGGGCATGCTCGAGACCGTGTTGAACGTCGGCCTCACCGATGCGAGCGTCGGTGGCCTGGTGCGGGCGACCGGTAACCCGCGGCTCGCCTGGGACTGCTACCGTCGCCTGGTTCGCGCCTGGGCCGAGGTCGTGCACGGCTGCAGCGGAGAGCGTTTCGACGCGCTGGTGGCCGAGGCCCTCGCCGCGCATGGCCTCGCCGGCGAGAACGAACTCGACGCGCCGACGCTGCGCGGGCTCACCGTCGCCAGCCTGGCGTTGTTCCGCGCCCTCACCGGGCAGGCTTTCCCGCAGGATCCGTTACAGCAGCTCGAGCAGGCGATCGAGGCGGTGCTGCGCTCGTGGACCCGTGATCATGCCCGTGCCTATCGCAGCGCGCATGGCATCGACGACGACCTCGGCACCGCCGTGACCGTCCAGGCGATGGTGTTCGGCAATGCCGGCGCGACGTCCGGGGCAGGTGTCGGGTTTACGCGCGATCCCGCCACCGGGGCGCATCGCCTGTATATCGACTTCGCCTTCAACGCGCAGGGCGAGGACGTCGTCGCCGGGCGCCACGCCGGCGCGGGCGGCGCCGCGCTGGCGCGCGTGCTGCCGCAGGTCGAGCACGAGATAGCCACGCTCGCGGACACCCTCGAGGAGGCCTTCCGCGACATGCAGGATTTCGAGTTCACCGTACAGGACGGCCGCCTGCACATGCTGCAGACACGCGCCGGCAAGCGCTCACCGCTCGCTGCATTGACCATCGCTGTCGACCTCGTCGACAGTGGACGTCTGACACCCGCCGAGGCGCTCGAACGCCTCGCCGGCATCGACGTCGACAGCATCACGCTCGATCGCTTCGCCGATGCCGATGGTGACGTCCTCGCGCGCGCGACGCCGGCCGGGATCGGCGTGGCGAGCGGGCGCGTGGCCTTCGATGCCGCGCAGGCACGGACCTGGCGCGAGGCCGGCGACGCCGTCGTGCTGGTGCGCCACGAGGCGGCGACGAGTGACTTCGCGGCGATGCGGCTCGCCAGCGGCATCCTCACCGCGGTCGGCGCGAAGACTTCGCACGCCGCGGTAGTGGCGCGCGAACTCGGACGCGTGTGCCTGGTCGCCTGCGATGCCCTGCACATCGACGCCGATGGTGGCGGCTGCCGCATCGGTGCACGCCGCGTGCGCGCCGGTGACCACCTCGCGCTCGACGGCAACCGCGGGCTGGTGTTCGCCGGGCCACGACCGATCGCACACGATGCGCCGGCCGACCTGCTCGCACGGGTGCGCGCGTGGCGTGCAGCGGGGTGAAGCCTCAGCCGTCGACGAGCAGCACCTTGGCCCCGCGCACCTTGCCGGCGCGCAGTTCGACCAGCGCGGTGTTGGCCGCTGCCAGCGGGTAAGTCGTGACGGCCGGGCGCAATGGTATGCGTGCGGCAATCGGCAGGAACCCGGCGATGTCGGCAGCGGTGATGTTGGCGACGGTCTTGATCTCGCGTTCGAGCCACAGGTGCTCGTGGTAGGAGAGCCCGAGCAGCGCGTCCTGATCGCGTGCCTCCTTGCGGATGGCGTTGATGACGAGGCGCCCACCGGGTGCGAGGTTGGCCAGTGCTTCGACCACCGGCTTCCACGCCGGCGTGGTGTCGATGATGGCGGCGCAGGGCGTTGGCGCGCGCGCGGTGGTGTCGCCGGCCCAGTCGGCGCCACGTTCGCGTGCGAAATCACGCACGTCGGCGTCGCGAGCGAAGACGTAGACCTTTGAGCGCGGCAGCAGGTGTCGGGCGAGGGCCAGCACCAGGTGCGCCGAGCCGCCGAAGCCGCTCAGGCCAAGGGTGTCGCCATCGCCGATGCCGCTGAGGCGCAGCGCGCGATAACCGATGGCGCCGGCACACAGCAGCGGCGCCGCGGTGACGTCGTCGAAGGCGGCGGGGACAGGGAACGCGTAGTTCTCCGGCACCACCATCAGCTCGGCGTAGCCGCCGTCGACGTCGCGGCCGGTGGCCGTGAAGGCGGCGTCGAGGTTCTCCTGTGCGCCGCCGGTCGAGCGCCAGATCCAGCCGACCCCGAGGCGGTCGCCGCGGCGATGGCGGCTGGCTCCGGGGCCGAGTGCATCGACCACTCCGACCACTTCGTGCCCGGGGATCACCGGCAGGCGCGGTGGTGGCGTGCGGCCTTCGATTTCGTCGAGTTCGGTATGGCAGACGCCACAGGTGCGCACGCGCAGGCGCACCTCGCCCGGGCCGGGTTCGGGATCGGGCAGCTCGACGAGGCGCAGCGGCGCCGGGTTGTCGGCGAGCGGCGCGAGTGCTTCGAGCAGCATGGCCTTCATCGGTGCGAACGGGGTGAGCGAGCCATGCGGGGATTCTCGGGGCAAGCACGCGCGCCCGCAATCGGCGTGCGCCGCGTGCACCGCCCTCATGTGTTTATAATCCGGCCCGCCCTGCGTGACGCCGGGCGGCCGCCCGCGACCGTGCGGGCGGTGCGTGACGAAATCATCGCGATCCCGGAGGTATCCCATGGCACTCGACGCGAGCACCGATGCGTTGTTGAAGAACCTCGCCGCCCAGAACGGGCCGGCCATTCACCAGATGGACGTGCCGACCGCGCGCGCCGTGTTCGGCCAGCTCGTCGCTGCCCTGCAGGGCGACCAGCAGCCCATCCACCGCAGCGAGGATCGCACCATTCCCGGTCCCAACGGCGAGATTCCCATCCGCATCTACACGCCGCGTGACAGCGGTGGAGAAAAGCTCCCGGTGCTGGTGCAGTTCCACGGCGGCGGCTGGGTCATCGGCAATCTCGAGACGCACGACAACATGTGCCGCTACTTTGCCAATGCCGGCGATGCCATCGTCGTCGCGGTCGACTACCGCCTCGCCCCCGAGTTCAAGTTCCCTGCCGGTATCGAGGACTGCATCGCCGCCACCGAGTGGGTGCATGCGAACGCAGCGAGCATCGGCGCGGATGCCGACAAGCTCGCCGTGACCGGCGACAGCGCCGGCGGCAACATGGCCGCGGTGGTCGCGCAGCAGCTCAAGGAGAAGGTCAAGCTGCAGCTGCTCATCTACCCGGCGACCGATTTCTCGGACAAGCCCTATCCCTCGCGCGAGAAGTTCGGCACCGGTGAGTATTTCCTGTCGGGAGAGGACATGGCCTGGTTCGGTGGCCATCTCACCGACACCCCGGAGGCGCTGCTCGAGCCCAAGGGTTCACCGATCGCCGCCGGCGATCTCAGCGGCGTCGCGCCCGCGGTTACGATCACTGCCGGCTTCGATCCGCTGTGCGACGAGGGCAAGGCCTATGCCGATCGCCTCGCCGAGGCCGGTGTACCGTCCGAGTACAAGTGCTTCGGCGGGACCATTCATGGCTTCCTGTCCTTTCCCGGCGCGCTCGAAGCCGGACGCGAGGGCCTCGCCTATCTCGCCGGGAAGTTGAAGACACACTTCGCCTGATGTGGCGGCGGAACCGCCGCGGGCCCGGCGCCCGCGGCACGGCGTCGCGGCGCGTGCCCGGCCGACGGCGCCGGCCGGCGCACGCCGTGAGCCGTACCTCGCATGAACAAGTCCATCGCCACCAATCTCATTGCGCTCGCCGTGACGGCGGCCGGCTGGTTCGTGCCCGTCCATGGCGACATCGTGCTGATGACGGGCCTGTTCGCGTTGTCGGGCGCGGTCACCAACTGGCTCGCCGTCCACATGCTGTTCGAGAAGGTGCCGCTCCTCTACGGCTCGGGCGTCATCCCGAGCCGCTTCGAGGAGTTCAAGGCCGGGATCAAGCAGCTCATCGTGCAGGAGTTCTTCACCCGCGAACACATCGAGCGCTTCTTCAGCGAGGGCGGGGTGACGGCCGCCGAAGCGGTGACGTCGAAGATCGACTTCGACCATGTCTTCGAGCATCTCACCGATGCCATCGTCGAATCGCCCATGGGCAACATGCTGAACATGCTCGGCGGGCGCAAGGCGCTGGAACCGCTCAAGGGCCCGATCACGGCCAAGCTCGAGAGCGTGGTCGGCGAACTCGCCGCGAGCGGTGCGGCCGACGGTGACGGCGATTTCACTGACGGCCTCATCCGCCAGGTCGAGGACATCATCGACAAGCGCCTCGCCGAGCTCACGCCGCAGAAGGTCAAGGACATCGTCGAAGACATGATCCGGCGCCATCTCGGCTGGCTGGTGGTGTGGGGCGGCGTCTTCGGCGGTCTCATCGGGCTCCTCGCGAGCCTCGCCGGCGCGGCCTGAGCGCCGCGCTCAGGCGCCGCGCCGGATCTGGCGAATCTTCAGCGCGAGCTCGATCTCTAGGCGCAGCTCGCCGCGTGCCGGGTCGGCACCGAACGCTTCGCGCAGCTGGTTGAGACGGTACTTGACGGTGTTCGCATGGACGCCGAGCGCGCGCGCTGCCGGCGCGATGGCGAAGTCGTGGGCAACCAGCGTGGCGAGCGTGTCGAGCAGGGTGCCGCTGCCGTGCCGATCGCGCGCCCGTACCGGCGCCAGCACCTGGTCGACGAACTCGGCGTGTTCGTCCTCGCGATTGCCGCCGAGCAGCAGGCGGTAGACGCCGAGATCTTCGAACTTGAGCACGCGCGTGCCGATGTCGAGCCGCGCGATGGCCTGCACCGCGCGTTCGGCACTCTTCAGCGAAATGCCGAGCGTGAGCGGGCTCGTTTCGACGCGACCGATGCCGATCCGCAACCGCAGCGGCGCCGGCAACGCATCGAGTGCATCGAGCGCCTGCTGCAGGCGACGCGCGAGCGCGCGCTCGCCGAGGCGCTCGGCCTGCGCGGCCGCGGCGATGACGACGAAACCACTGCGCCAGTGCAGCAGGCGCAGCTCGCGGCGCAGGCTGCCGAGGGTGCGTTCGAGCGCCTCGCGCAGCAGCGTGCCGTGCTGGTGCAGCGTGCGATCGGGGTCGTCGGCCGAGTCGAGATCGAGCACCACCACGCGCCACGGGCCGGTGCTCGGCAAGCCGAGCCGCGCCAGCAGCGCGCGCGCGTCCGTCTCGGTCACCCCTTCGCTGAACAGTTCGACCAGTACGGCACTCGCGGCACGCGTCGCCGCGGCTGCCATCGAGCGGCGCTTGAAGATCTCGATCGCGACCAGTGTCGCGGCCTGCTCGACCGCCTTGCTGTCGACGGTATCCAGCGGCGCCGCGCGCGTGTCGACGACGAGGTAGCCGCCGCGCGCGCCGGCGACCGGAATGCCGACCGCGTCCACGGTCGTTGCGGCGGCGTCGATGGCGACGCGAGTGAGGAGCCCGTCACGCAGGCTGGCGGCGGCCAGCGCACGCGCAACCAGGGCCGGCTCGAGAGGCCAGTCGAGCGAGACCAGCGGCCGGCGCAGGGCATCGAGCAGCAGCAGCGGGCGGCCGAGCAGGGCGTGCAGGGCGCTGCACACGGCGTCCGGCCCGCCGGCGCCGACGGCTGCATCGAGCAGGCGCTCGTGCGCCTCGATGGCACGCGCGAGCCCGGCGCGTTCCTGCTCGAAGGCGCGGAACACGAGCGCCGATTGCAGGCAGGCGGCGAGCAGGGGTGCGACGCTGGCGAGCAGGTCGCGATCGGCGGTGGTGAAGTCGCCGTTGCGCTTGTTGATGGCGTGAAAGATGCCAATCGGGTGATCGCGCAGGACCAGCGGCACGGTGACGGTGTTGTAGGTCTCGAAAAGGCGCACGAAGCGCTGGATGAAGCGTGCGTCGTGACGGGTGTCGTTGGCGATGTAGGGTTCACGCGAGAGGAATACGCGTGCCGCGTTGCCGCCGTCGGCGAGCGACACGCGGTACTGCGAGACGGTGCGCTCGGCGTGCACGCCGAAGGCCGGCGCCTGCAGCACCAGCTCGTCACGTTCGGCGTCGTAGCGCATGAAGCCACCGCTGGCGGCGCCGAGGGTCGCGCACACCGCGTCGATCACGGCGCCGAGCATCTGCGCATGGTCGCGGGTGGTCGCCATTGCCTGGCCGACCGCGAGCACCGCCTGCACGATGCGGGTATCGACGTGCGGCGCGGCAGTGGCAACGGCGTTCGTCATCGCCGGCGAAGACTTCGGGTTTTGTCCATGGAAGACAAATTCTAACGGCATCATTTGGCCGGCACGACCATGGTGTGGTGTCGTCCGGGCGGCTAAGGTAGCGCATGACGACGTCTGCCGGCCGCTGCCGGCGGCGGCAAGGGGAGGACCAGGCGCCGGCTGGCCGTGTGCGTGCCGCGCCGCAGGAGGGGAGCACATTCGCCATGTACTGTGTCGACGTCGACACCGGTGGCACGATGACCGACACGCTGGTCAGCGGCGGCGCGGAACCGCTGCTGATCAAGGTCGAGTCGACGCCGCACGATGTCACCGTATCGTTCCTCGCGAGCCTCGAGCGCGCTGCCGCGCTGCTCGGCCACGCGAACCTTGCCGCCTTTCTCGACGAGGTCCGCCTGATCCGCTGGACTTCGACCATCACGTCCAACGTGCTCGCCGAGCGCAAGGGGCCCAAGCTCGGCCTGATTGTCAGCCCCGGGCACGAACGCTCACTCTATGCTGACGATGCGGCCGCGACCGCGGCGGTGATGCCGGGGCTGATCCGGCCCGAGCACGTCACCAGCCTGGCCGACGGCGCCGGCCGCGCCGAGATCGTCGCGGTGCTCAAGCATCTCATCGACCAGGGTATCCGGCGGGTCAACATCTCGCTCGCCGGCGCCTTTCCGGACGGCGCCCGCGAGCAGGCCATCCTCGCCATCATCGGCGAGCAGTTTCCCGACCACTTCCTCGGCTCGGTACCGGCGCTCGCCGGCAGCGAAATGCTGATGCAGCCCGACGACATGTCGCGCACCTTCTACGCCCTGATCAACGCCTACGTGCACAACGCCCTGGCCAACTCGCTGTTCAAGGCCGAGGATGCGGTGAAGGTCGAGCACGGCTGGCGTGGTGACATCCTGGTCGGCCACCTCAATGGCGGCGTCGCGCGCATCGGCAAGACCAAGGCCGTCGACACCATCGAGTCCGGACCGTTGTTCGGTACCCACGCCTCCGCCCACGTCGCTGCCAGCGGCGGCGTCGCGCGCGCGCTCGCGATGGACATCGGCGGCACCACCGGCAAGGCCAGCGCGATCGGCGACGGACGCATCGAGATGCGTGCCGAGGGGCACATCTTCGGCATCCCCGTGCGTACGCCGATGCCGGTGCTGCGCTCCAACGCGCTCGGCGGCGGTAGCATCGCGCGCGTGGTCGATGGCGCGGTCACGCTGGGGCCCGAGTCGATGGGGGCCGCGCCCGGCCCGGCCTGCTACGGGCTCGGCGGCGGCAACGCGACGCTGACCGATGCACTGGTCACCGCCGGCCTCATTTCGCCCACTGCGTTTCTCGACGGCCGTCGCGTGCTCGACGGCGAGCGCGCCCGCGCGGTGCTGGCCGAGCAGGTCGGCACGCCGCTCGGGGCGACCGTCGAGGCGGCCGCGCTCGCCGTCGTCGCGCGCGCCGTCGCGATGATGGCCGAACTCGCTCGCGACACTGCGGCAGAGGTCGGCTGGCGTGAGCTGCACGACGTCGAGCTGTTCGCCTTCGGCGGCAATGGCCCGCTGTTCGGCACCGCCGTCGCCGAGGCGCTCGGCATTTCACGCGTGCGCCTGTTCGCGCTCGGCACGGTGTTCTCCGCCTACGGCTCGGCCATCTCCGACGTGCTGCACGTCTACGAACGGGGTCTCGTCGACAGCGTCGACGCGGCGACGCTGGTCGCGGCGGGGACGACGCTGTTGCGCCAGGCGCGGCGCGATCTCGCCGGGGAGGGTTTCGACGCCGACGCGGCGAGCTATACCTGGACGGTGCAGAACGACGCACGTGAGCGGGTCACCGCGAGCGGCACGCTCGAAGACGTCGCCGCGGCGCTGTGTGAAGGTCTCAGCGGCGCGAGCCTGCTGCGGCTCGACGCGCGTTTTTCGATTGGACAGGTAAGCCTGCCCGCGCGCGCGCCGGCTGCGGCGCCGTCGCGGCACGGCGAGCGTGCATCGTCTTTCGGCGTCGAGAACCGGCTACCGGTCTATCAACATGCCACACTCGCCGGGCATGTCATCGAGGGCCCCTGCGTGGTCGATGGCGGCACTTTCACCTGGCTGGTCGGTGCCGGCTGGCGACTCGATGTCGACGCCCGTGGCGACGCCGTGGCAACGCGTGGGGCGCGCCAGTGATGGCCGTCGCAGTGCCAGCGGCGTGGTCTCGCGGCCCGCGCCGGCCCGCGCGCTGCGCGCCGCGACGTGCCGGCGGCCCGCTGCGCTTCCACGCCGGGGCAAACCGCCTGCCACTGCTGTCGCTCATTCATCCCGCCGCGGAGGGCCTGTCATGAACCTGCTGCACGTCGGTGACAATCTGGACTGTGATCTTGCCCACGAACGCTGGATCTGCGGCAAGTGTGGCCACGATCTCGGCTCGGCCCGTGATGACGTCAAGCGTGGCCTGCTGGTAGCCGAGCGCGAACCGGCCGCCGTGCACCGGCCGCTGATCGAGGCCGCCTATACCTTTGCGCCGAACCCGGCCTGGATCCGCATCCTCGAATTCTATTGTCCCGGGTGCGGGCTGCAGGTCGAAACCGAGTACCTGCCGCCGGGACACCCGATCACCCGCACCACCGAACTCGATCTCGACCGCATCAAGGCGCGCCTCGCCGCCGGCGAAGTGGTGCTCGACGACGGTCACCTGCGGCCGGCAGAGGAGGTCTGAGGCATGCGCAGCGTGGATATCGACGTCGGCGGCACCTTCACCGACCTCGTGCTGAGCTTCGACGATCGACGCGTGATCGCGAAGTCGCCGACGACCCCCTACGATCTCTCGGTGTGTTTCCTCAACGTCCTCGAGGACGGCGCCGACCAGCTCGACATGGACGTCGAGGAGCTGCTGCCCGAAATCGAAGTAGTGCGCTACTCGACCACCGTCGCCATGAACCGCCTGATCGAACGGCGCGGGCCGCGCCTCGGCCTGATGACCACCGAGGGCCACCAGGAAGCGGTACTGATCGGGCGCGGCGCGCAATGGTGCGATGGCCTGCGCATCGGCGAGCGGCGCAACCTCGCCGTACAACGCAAACCGGAACCCCTGGTCTCGCGCGAACTCATCGTCGGCGTCAAGGAGCGCGTCGATTCGAAGGGCCAGGTGCTGCGTCCCCTCGACGAGGACGACGTGCGCGAGAAGCTGCGTTATCTCATCGACAACGGCGCACGTTCGATTGCCGTCTCGCTGTTGTGGTCGTTCGCCAACCCGGCGCACGAGAAGCGCGTGCGCGAGATCATCCGCGAGGAGTACAAGGGCTACCACGTGGGCTACCTGCCGGTCGTGCTCTCGCACGAGGTGGTCGGCAAGGTCGGCGAGTACGAGCGCACCATGACGGCGATTCTCGACGCCTACCTGCAGCGTTCGATCAAGCTCGAAATGGAGGCGACCTGGGACAAGCTGCGCGAGATGGGTTATCGCGGGACCTTCCTGCTCACCCACAACACCGGTGGCAGCGCGGAGATGTTCAAGACCACCGCCTCGCGCACCTACAACGGCGGGCCCATCTCCGGGCTCATGGGCGCTTACCACTACGGGCGCGCGCTGGGGTATCGCAATGTCATCGCGGCCGACGTCGGCGGCACCAGCTTCGATGTCGGCATGGTGGTCGATGCCGGCGTCAGGAGTTACGAGTTCCGCCCCGTCATCGACCGCTGGATGGTCGGTATCTCGATGCTCGAGTGCACGACCATGGGCGCCGGCGGCGGATCCATCGCGCACGTCAACACGCTGCTCGACCGTCTCGAGGTCGGCCCGCGCAGTGCCGGCGCGATGCCGGGACCCGCCTGCTACGACCTCGGCGGCACCGAGCCCACCGTGACCGATGCCGACGTGGTGCTCGGCTACATTTCCCCGGACAGCTACTTCTCCGGGCGCATGCCGCTGAATGCCGAGAAGGCGCGCATCGCCATCGAGGAGAAGATTGCCCGTCCGCTCGGCGTCAGCGTGGACGCGGCAGCGGCCATGATCCGCAATATCGTCGAGGAGAACATGGCCTCGGCGATCAAGCGCGAGGTCCACCTGCGCGGTTACCATCCGGAAGACTTCGCCGTGTTCGCCTTCGGCGGCGGTGGGCCGACCCATGTCGCCGGCTTCCGTGCCGACGTGCCTGTTGCGGTGATCTTCCCGCAGTCACCGGTGTTCTGCGCGCTCGGCTCCTCGGTGATGGACATCATGCATGTCTACGAGCAGTCGCGGCGCATGGTGTTCATGGAACCCGTCACCGAGTGCCTGGCGACCGACTACGCGGCCTTCAACGACACCGTCGACGCACTCGTCGAGCAGGCGCGCATCGACATCGCCGCCGAGGGTTTCGATCTGGACGAGGTCGTCTACGCGGTCGAACTCGACATGCTCTACGGCGGCCAGGTACAGGTGAAGCGGGTTTCTTCGCCGCACGTGCGCATCGAGTCGCCGCGTCACATGCAGGAGATCTACGACGCCTTCGAGGCCGAGTTCGCCGCCGCCTTCAGCCCCCACGTGATTCACAAGCCGGGTGGTGTCTACCTCGACAACATCATCCTCAAGGCAACCGTGCCGACGGCCAAGCCGGTGCTGCCGGAGCAGCCGCTCGGGCCGGCCGATGCGAGCGCGGCGGTTACCGGTGAGCGCGAGGCCTACTGGCCCGAACTCGCGCGGCGCGAGATGACCACCGTCTACCGCTTCGAGTCCATGCAGCCGGGGCAGCGCATCGACGGCCCGGCACTGGTCGAAGCCGAGTTCACCACGCTGGTGGTGCCGCCCGGCCAGTTCTTTCATATCGACAGCCGCGGACTCGGACTGCTCGAGTACGCCGCCGCCAGCGCCACGCGAGGAGCCGCCGCATGAGTATTCCCACGCTCGAAGAGAAGCTCACCGCGCTCAAGGTCACGCCTGCCAGCGACTACGAGCGTGCCTGTGCCGAGGCGCTGCCGCGCGGCACTTACGAGATTGCCGTGCAGCGCACCGCCGATATTCTCGACGAGGGCTACGAAATCTTCATGCGCTCCTCGCGCAGCTCGATGGGTGTCGCCGGCGATTCCATCGTGGCGATGTTCAACGCCGCCGGCGACCTCGTGAATGCGTCGGCCGGCACCTACCTGCACGCGGTCATTCCGCCCATCGTCATCAAGTACATCCTGGCCCGTTACGCAGACAACCCGGGCATCCGCGATGGTGACATCTTCTACACCAACGACGCGCTCTACGGCGGCATCCACAATCCCGACCAGGTCGCCATCACGCCGGTGTTTTTCGACGGCGTGCTGATCGGCTGGACAGCGGCGCTGTCGCACACCACCGAGACCGGCGCCAAGGAGCCGGGCGGCATGCCGGTATCGGCAACCTCGCGCTTCGAGGAGGGCATGAACCTGCCGCCGATGAAGATCGGCCAGGACTTCCGCATCAACAACGACATCATCGAGCTGTTCCGCGCCTTCGGCATCCGCGCCGAGGCCAACGTCACGGTCGATCTCAAGGCGCGCTGCACCACCGCGGACCGCGTGCGCATGCGCATCGTCGAGATGTGCCAGCGCGAGGGCGTCGATTTCGTCACCGGCCTTTTCAGGCGCATGCTCGACGAGGCCGAGGCCGGCGCGCGCAAGCGCCTGCGCGGCTGGCCCGACGGCACCTATCGCTGCGTGACCTTCTCCGACGCCGCCGGCAACATCCAGGGTCTCATGCGCAACTGCTGCATGACGCTGACCAAGCGCGACGACCACATGGTGATCGATTTCACCGGCACCAGTCCCGAGAACCTGTCGAGCTACAACGCGCACCCGCAGGCGGTGGTCGGCCATCTTGCCAACTACATCTACGAGTACGTGTTCCACGACCTGCCGATCTCGAGCGCGACGTTTGCCCCGATCGATTTCGTCTTCCCCGAGGCGAGCTGCCTGTCGCCGACGCCGCGCGCGGCGACGTCCAATGCCGTGATGATCTGCACCGGCGCGATGAGCGCGGTGGCAAACTGCATCTCGCGCGCGCGCTACCCGACCTACGAGTGGAAGCAGGCCACCGCCTCGATGGGCAACGGTGGCAATGCCACGGTCATCGCCGGCGTATCGCAGTGGAACCAGCCGTTCGCCGACATGATTGCCTATCCCATCAACACCGAGGGGCAGGGCGCGCGCTCGTGCTGCGACGGCATGGACGCCTACGGTTTTCCCTGGTGCGCCTTCGGCCGTGCGCCGGACGTCGAGGCGATCGAGAACGAGTTTCCGATGATCATCCCGTTCTCGCAGCACTGGCCGGATTCCGGCGGCGCGGGCCGCTTTCGCGGTGGTTGCGGCACGGCGCAGTTCTGGGCCGCGCACCACGTGCCGGCACTGTATTTCATGGCGATCGCGGACAACTCCGTGATCCAGACCCCGCAGCCGATCTTCGGCGGCTACGCGCCGCCGACGGTGCCGGGCCTGAGCCTGAAGGGCACCCGGGTGAGCGAGCTGCTCGCCTCGCTCGAAGACAACGCGCTCGACTTCGAAGGGCTCGTCAACGGCGAGTTCGGTGAACTCGTTGCCGAGCCCTTCGGGCGCTCGACGCGCGCCATCAACGGCGACGAGACGGTCACCATCGGCCTGTCGACCGGCGGTGCCGGCTTCGGTGACCCGCTCGAGCGCGACCTCGCCGCGGTCGAGCAGGATCTCGTCAAGGGCCTGTGCTCGGAGTGGAGCGCGCGCGAGATCTACCAGGTGGTGTGGGATGCGGTGCGGCAGCGCGTGGACCGCGAAGCCTCGGAGGCGTTGCGTCACGAGGCGCGCAAGGCACGCATCGCGCGCGGTCGCCCCTACGACGAGTTCGTGGCCGAATGGCAGACCCGGCGTCCGCCCGAGGACATCCTGGGGCTGTACGGCTCCTGGCCCGACGCACGGCCACTGGCACCGGCGTTCCGCCCGTGAAGTCCGCGCGTAAACGCGCCCAGGCGATCGCCAAGGGCCGCGGGCGTGACGCCCGCGTGATCGTACCGCTCGCCTTCGAGGTCGCGGCGCGCATCTCGGCACGACCGCTCGACGCCTTCCGCAACGATCCGACCGAGCTCACCAACGCGCTCACCGAGCTGCATCGCGCGATCGCAGCCGACGGCATCGTCGTCGCGCTGGCGCAGGGCATGGAGCAGGCCAGCGGCGCCGACGCGGAGGCGATGTGCGCCAACGGCCCGGTCGCGGCGAGCCTCGAGGCCTGCCGGCGGCTGCGCCAGGCACTCGGTGACGACGTCGCGCTGCTCGCCGGCCTGACCGGGCCGGGGGCGCTCGCGCGCGAGCTCGGTGTCGATGCCGCTGCCGCCGGCGCCTGTTTCGGTGCGCTGGTCAAGGCGTTCTGCGACGCCGGTTGTGACGTCCTGCTGGTCATCGACGACGCTGGTGCATCCGCCGACCCGGCATGGCAGGACGCGGTGAAGACCGCCGACAACATCGCGCGTTTCCACCAGGCCTGCCTGCTCGGCCTCGGAGATGGCGTTTTGCCGGCGCCGCTCGCGCAGCCGCTCGCCGCGCCGGCCGGCGATGGTCTCGGCTTCATCACCACTACCGGAACGGTGCCGGCGGATGCCGACATCGCCGCGCTGCGCCAATGGGTCGCCACGGTGCGCGGAGCCTGAACGCATGAACAGCGCTGTCTTCAATCCCGCTGCGGAATGCGCGAGCGCGGCCGCGACCGCACAGCTGCACGATGCGCGCCTGCGCGCGCAGCTTGCCTACGTGCAGGCGAACTCGACCTTCTACCGCAACAAGTTTGCGGCCGCCGCCATCGACCCGGCACGCGTTCGCGGCACCGCCGACCTCGCGGCGCTGCCGTTCACCGAGAAGAGCGAGCTGCGCGAGAGCCAGCTCGCCGTGCCGCCGTATGGCCGCCATGTCGCCTGCGCGCCGCAGGCGGTGCGGCGGGTCTACTCGACCAGCGGCACGACCGGACGGCCGACCTACATCGGGCTGACCGCGCACGATATCGACGTGTGGCGCGAGGCGGCGACGCGTGCCTTCTGGGCCAACGGGCTGCGCCCCGGCGATCGCGTACCGCTGGTGGTCTCGCCATTCGTCGTCGCGGCGTCCTACGCCGATGCCTTCGAGGCCATCGGCACCAGCATCCCGATCGGGGTGAACATGACCGATCGCCTCATCGACGCCTTCCGCTTCGGTGGTGCCACGGCCCTGCTGTGCACGGCCTCCTACCCGTTGCACTTCGCCCGCGCACTGGACGAACGTGGCATCGATCCGCGTACACTGGGTCTCAGGCGCATCATGGCCGGCGGCGAGCCGGGCGCTTCGATTCCGGAGGTGCGCCGCCAGATCGAGGAGACCTTCGATTGCATGTTGATGGAATGTTCCGGCAACGGCGACTACTGCGCGATGACCTGGGCCGAGTGCGAGCACCGCGAGGGCATGCATTTCGTCGGCCAGGGCCTCATCCATCCCGAGATCGTCGACCCGGACAGCGGCGCGCCGCTCAGCATCGAGCCGGGCGTCACCGGGGAGCTCGTATGCACCTCTCTCGACCGCGAGTGCATGCCGCTGGTGCGCTTCCGCACGCGCGACCACGTGCGCGTGACCCACACCGAGTGTGCCTGTGGGCGTACCGGCTTCGGCATCCGCATCATCGGCCGCACCGATGACCTCCTCATCGTGCGCGGCGTCAACGTCTATCCCGCCGCGGTGCGTGACGTCGTCGCGAGCTTCGCGCCGCGTACCAACGGCGTCATCGAGATTCAGCTCCACCGTGCGCCGCCGGCCGGCTGGGAGCCGCCGGTGCACATCCGTGCCGAGCACGGCGATGCGCCCGGCGACCTGGCCACACTCAAGCGCGAGATCGAGACCCGCCTGCGCGATAAGCTGATTTTCCGCGCAGACATCGAGCTCGTAGCGCCCGGCAAGCTGCCGCGCTACGAGTACAAGGCCAGGCTCGTGCGTGAGCGTTACAAGGAATGAGTGACGGCGCCGTAGTGCTGGCACTCGCGCACTGAGGACGGCGTATGGCGGTGGAGGCTGGTGAGGAAGGGACGGCGGCCGGTGAGCCGCGTACCGGAACGCGATGGGTCGAGGTGGTCATCGAGGTCCCCCGCGGCGGCTTCGTCAAGCGCGACGCGGCCGGCGTGGTCGCCTACGTCTCGCCCTTGCCGTGCCCGTTCAATTACGGGGCCGTTCCGGGTTGGCTGGGCGGCGAGGGCGACCTGCTCGATGCCGTGGTCCTCGGCCCGCGCCTGCCGCGCGGTGCTCGTGTGCGTGTGCCGGTACGCGCGGCGGTCTCCATGCGTGACCGCGGCCTCATCGACGACAAGCTCATCTGCAGCGCCGTCGAACTCGGCGCGCGCGAGCACCGCGCGGTGCTGACTTTCTTCAGATTCTTCGCACTGTGCAAGCGGGCCCTCGCGCTGGTGCGCGGCCAGGGTGGGGCGACCGCCTGCCTCGGCTGGTGCGACGTCGCCGATGCCTTCGCCCGCGCCTCGCCGACCGGCGAGCGGGCGCGCCGCCAGGCGCCGCGCTGAGACGGGACCCGCGAGCGCGTCCACGCAGGAGTAGCCGAGATGTCCACGTTGCCCGAGATCCCCTACGGCGCCTACTGGTCGACACCGTTCTGCAAGTGGCAGACGGATTTCCAGCACCTGCACGCACTGCGGTTTGCCGCACACGTCGTGCGCGAGGAGTTCGCGCTGCGCGCATGGCCGGCGGCCGGCTTCGACTTCGCCGTGCTCGGCACCACCATCCCGCAGGCGCAGTGCTTCTACGGCGCGCCCTGGCTGACCCACCTCGCAGGACTCGGCGCCATCTCGGGGCCGACGGTGGCGCAGGCCTGCGCCACCGGGGTACGCGCGATCGCGACTGCCATGGGCGAGATCGCGCTCGGCATGGCGGAGTGCGCACTCGTCGTCACTGCCGACCGCACCTCCAACGGGCCGCATCTTTATTATCCCGAGCCGGCCGCGCCGGGTGGCACGGGGCGCCACGAGAACTGGGTGCTCGACAACTTCGCCTGCGACCCGGCCGGCGGCAACGCGATGATCGAGACGGCGGAAAACGTCGCGGCGAAACACGGCATCGACACCGCCGAGCAGCACGAGCTGGTGTTGCTGCGCTATGCGCAGTACCAGGATGCGCTGGCCGACGAGCGCGCCTTCCAGCGCCGCTACATGCGTCTGCCCTTCACGGTGCCGCGGGCGCGTTTCGACAAGGCGGCGGGGACTGTCGCGGGCGATGTCGGGATCACCCCGACCAATGCCGCCGCGCTCGCGGCACTCGCGCCGGTGCGCGCCGGCGGCAGCGTCACTTACGCTGCGCAGACGCACCCGGCCGACGGCAATGCGGCGCTCGTGGTGACGACGCCCGCGCGCGCCCGCGAGCTCAGTCGAGATGCCAACGTGCGCGTGCGTCTGCGCGGCATCGGCCAGGCGCGCGTCGCGCAGGCCTGGATGCCCGAGGCGGTGGTGCCGGCAGCGACCGTCGCGCTCACCAGGGCCGGCCTCGGTTTCGGCGATCTCGCCGCGCTGAAGACCCACAACCCGTTCGCCGTCAATGACATTCTGCTCGCGCGCCGGAGCGGCTTTCCGCTTGCGCGCATGAACAACTACGGCTGCTCGCTGATCTGGGGCCATCCCCAGGCGCCGACCGGTACGCGTGCGATCATCGAGCTCATCGAGGAACTCGCATTGCGGGGCGGCGGGCATGGTCTCTTCACCGGCTGCGCCGCGGGTGACACCGCAATGGCACTGGTGCTGACGGTCGACATCGCGTAGGAGACGGCGACGCGCCGCCGCCCGTCGGGGTTTCCCGGGGCGCGGCCTGCCTTGCCCGCGCGCGCCTCGCCGTGGGCGTAGGCGGTGCTCAGCGACTGGTCAGCTTGAACTCGATGCGCCGGTTGCGCGCGAGCGCGGCGGCGTCGTCGCCGGCATCGATGGGATGATTGGCGCCGAAGCCGGCGGCGGCAAGGCGGCCCGGTGGAATACCGAAGCGGATCAGTTCGCGCACGATGGCGATCGCGCGCGCCGTCGACAGCTCCCAGTTGGAGGGAAAGCGCTCGGTGCTGATGGGACGGCGGTCGGTGTGGCCGTCGACCCGCAGGATCCAGTCGATATCGGCCGGGATCTCGTCCATCAGCCGGGCCAGCGTGCCGGCCACGTGGGCGACCTGGCGGCGTCCGGCCGGGCCGAGTTCGTCGGTTCCGCTGGCGAACAGGAGTTCGGCCGGCAGCACGAAGCGGTCGCCGACCACGCGTACGCCGGGCGCCTCGGCAAGGGCCTCGCGCAGGCGTCCGAAGAAATCGGAGCGGTAACGCTGCAGCTGCGCGGCCTTCGCCGCGAGCGCGACGTTGAGCTTCTCGCCGAGCTCGGCGATCTGCAGGTCCTTCTCACGCGCCTCGCGCTCGGCTACCTCGAGCGTCTCGGCGAGCCGGCCGAGCTGGGCGCGCAGCTCGCTCAGCTGGCGATTGAGATGTTCGATCTGCGCCTGGACGGCGAGGTTGAGCGCGTTCTCCTCGGCGAGTGCCGCACGCACGTCGTCACGCTCGGCGAGCGCCTGTTCGACATCGCGTTCGAGGCGCGCTTTCAGCGATTCGAGTGCTGCCACGTCGTTTTCGAGCCGTGCCAGCTCGCGCGATTGCGCGTCGAGCTCGTGACCCTGCTCGGCGATCAGCCCGGCGCGCTCCTCGAGCAGCGCGGCCTGCTCGCCGATGGTCTCCTGTTGCGCAGCCTGGGCTTTCTCGGCCGCAGCGAGACTGGCCGTGCGCATGGCGAGCAGCTCGGACACGCGCGCATGCTCGACGCGTTGCATGGAGAGCAGGTCGGCGAGCTCGGTGACGCGCGCATTGAGCCGCTCGAGAGCGCGGTCGCGGCCGAGTATCGCCCCGGTCAGGAACTGCTGGCCGACCGCGGCGACCAGCAGCACGAAGATCACCACCATCAGCAGCGAGGCGACGGCGTCCACGAACGCCGGCCACACGTCGAGCGGGCGTCGGCGCCGCGCGAGGTTCACGACTTGCGCACCGCCAGCGCGTTGGCAATGGTCCGGGTCATCAGGCGCAGCTCGTCACGCAGCTCCTCGCCGATATTGTCGTCGCGCTCGTGGCCGGCGATGCGCGCAATGTGCTGCACGAGTTCCTCCTGCTGTTCCGCAAGCCGCGCGAAGCGCTCGTTCTGCTCGCCGACGAGGCGATTGAAACGCGTCAGCGTTTCGGCCAGCTCGGCCTGCTGCTGGCGCTGGCGCTCGCGTTCGTGCTCGTCGGCGCGCGCGGTGCGCTGCATGCGATCGAGTGCGTCGGCGGTTTTCTCGAGCAGTGCCTCGACGTAGGCCGAGGCGCCGCCGAGGGGGGCATCGTCGACGCTCAAGCCGCTGGACAGGCGCGTGCTGCCGGAGAGCCATTCCTCGAGTTCGTTGACGAAGCGGTTCTGCGCGTGGCCGGCCTGCAGATCGAGAAAACCGAGCACGAGCGAACCGGCGAGGCCGAACAGCGAGGACGAGAAGGCCGTGCCCATGCCGGTGAGCGGGCCTTCCAGGTTGGCCTTGAGGTTCTCGAAGATGGCGGCGCCGTCGGCCCCCTCGACCGCCATGCCGCGGATCACGTTCGCCACTGAGCCGACCGTCGCCATCAGACCCCAGAAAGTGCCGAGCAGGCCGAGGAAGATGAGCACACCGATGACGTAGCGCGAGAGGTCGCGCGAGTCCTCGAGGCGCGTGCGGATGGAGTCGAGCAGGGTACGCAGCGAGGTCGCCGACAGCGAGATATCGCCGCGCCCGGTCAGCAGCAGGGCCATGGAAGCGAGCAGCCGCGGCTGTGCAATGTGGTCGACGGCCTGCCGGTCGTGGCGCCAGGCCTCGACCCAGGCGATCTCACGATAGAGTGCGAGGACCTGGCGAAGGTCGACCGCGATGCCGGCGGCGAGCACGCCGAGAATGACGCCGTTGAACCAGGGATTGGCGGCGAAAGCGCGTGCGAGCGGGTCGGCGATGAAGGTGCAGGCCGCGAGCACGCCGAGCAGGAAGGCGAGCATCCAGAGCAGGCTGCGGGTCGGCTGGGTCATGACGGCTCCTCGCGCGCGCGGTTGCCGCACAGTATTGCATGACCCGCCCCGGTTGACGGGCGCGGCACGGGGCCGTGGGGCGGCCGGCGTGACCGCCCGCGTCGGCCGCGCGGCAGTGCCGGCGCGGCCGCTTGCAAGGGGCTCAGCCCTGTGCGCTGGCGAAGCGCTGGCCGACCACGTCCCAGTTGATCAGCTGCATGTAGGCCTCGAGATACTTCGGGCGCAGATTGCGGTAGTCGATGTAGTACGCGTGCTCCCACACGTCGCAGGTCAGCAACGGCGTGGCGGCGGTGGTCAGCGGCGTGGCGGCGTTGGCGGTGTTGACGATGTCGAGGCCGCCCTTCGGATCGAGCACGAGCCAGGTCCAGCCGGAGCCGAACAGGGTCGCTGCCTGGCCGCTGAATTTCTCGACGAAGGCGTCGAAGGAGCCGAACTTGTCGTCGATCGCCTTGCCCAGCGCACCGGCCGGCTTGGCGCCGCCGTTGACGACCAGCGCATCGAAGTAGAACTCGTGGTTCCAGGCCTGTGCGGCGTTGTTGAAGTAGGGCTTGCCTTCGCCTTCGCGTACCAGGGTGACGAGGTCCTTGCTGTCGAGGTCGCTGCCCTTGATGGCATCGTTCAGCTTGGTCACGTAGCCCGTGTAGTGTTTGCCGTGGTGATACTCGAGCGTTTCGCGTGAAATGTGCGGCGCCAGTGCGTCGTGGGCATAGGGCAGGTCTTTCGGGGTCACGGCCATGTCGTAGCTCCTTGTTGGATGGTGGTCGTCGAGCGACTTCGGGGGATACGCTGGTGCGGCGTGGGCCGGTTCAGCGGAGGGGTGGCGCGATTATAGTTTCAGATTGGTAGGCTGGAAATTCGCCGCGCCACGCCGGTGCCCGGGAGGGCGGGCGTCTACTCGGCCAGCACATGCGGAAAACGTCGCACGCCACCGGCGAGGAAGGGGTGGATTGGCGGCGCCTCGCTATACGCGCACAGCAGCCGCGCGATCGATTCGAGGCTGCTCAGGTGAGTGCGTTCGTAGCCGTGCGTGGCATCGGTGCCGAAGGTGATGAGGGCGTCGCGCACGTCGTGGCCGGCGCGGACTGCCGAGTTGGCGTCGGAGTAGTAATAGCGAAAGACGTCGATTTGGTGTGGGATCGCGTGATCACGGCACAGCGCGCGCAGCTTGCGCAGCATGTGGTAGTCGAACGGCCCGCTGGTGTCCTGTGCACACAGCGTCACGCCGGTCTCGCGCGCGTTCTGCCCGGGTGCGACCGGTCCGATGTCGATGCCGACGAACTCGACCACCTCGCGCGACAGCGAGGAGCCGGCACCGGTGCCGACTTCCTCGGTGATGGTGAAGATGGCCTGGAAATCGATGGCAGGAAGGCGGCCACTCGCGCGGATGTGCTTGAGCGCGGTGAGCAGCGCCGCGGCGCCGGCCTTGTTATCGAGGTGGCGCGCGCTGATGTAGCCGCTCTCCGAGATCTCCGGGTCGGCGTCGAAAGCGACGAAATCGCCGCTGCGCAAGCCCAGCGTGACGAGGTCGTTGCGCTCGTGACACGGTTCATTGAGACGCACCTCGACCTGGTTCCACGCGATCGGCAGGGTGTCGACCCGCTCGTTGAAGGCATGGCCCGAGGCGAGCAGCGGCAGCACCTGGCCGCGGTAGGCGCGTTCGCGGGTGAACACCGTGACCCGCCCGCCCTCGGCAAAGCGGCTCGACCAGGTGCCGACCGGGCGCAAGCCGAGGCGTCCGTTGTCCTTGAGCTCGGCAACCACGGCACCAATGGTGTCGATGTGGTTGACCGCGGCGCGCGCGATCGCGCGCTCGGCGCCCTCGACACGCGCGATGATGGTGCCCCGCCGGGTCAGTGCGTACTCCACGCCGAGGCGCTCGAGCTCGGCGCAGACATAGCGCGACAGCTCGTTGGTGAAACCGGTCGGGCTCGGGATGGCGAGCATCTCGAGCAGCCGCTCGCGCAGGTAGTCGGTATCGATCGACGGGCGCGCGGGATTCATGCCTCGCGGTCCCGCTCGGGGCCGCGCGCCGCCCGTTGCTCGAGCACGCTGGCCGGATCGCTCGGCCCGGTACGCCGGCGCGGCAGGCGGCGCGTGTCGATCTGGTGCGAGAAGCGATCGACCGTGGTCAATTCGGCGTCGCGCGCGAAGGTCGGCGCGCTGGTCGCGTAGGCCTCGAGCATGCGCGCGACGTTGGTCAGGCTCTCGATATGGGTGCGTTCGACGCTGTGCGAGGCATCGCCGGCATAGGCGATGACCGCGGTGCGCACGTCGTGTCCGGCGACCAGCGCCGCCGCGGCATCGCTGTGAAAGGCCTGCAGGTATTTCTGCTGCAGCGGGATGTCGCCGGCCACGGCCAGGCGATGCAGGTGCTCGGTGAGGTGGTAGTCGTAGGGGCCGCTGGCGTCACCGCTGGCGAGCGTGACGCGCTTGAACGGGCTCTTCTCGGTCGGCTTGACCGATTCGAAGTCGACCGTCAGCAGCTCGGACACCTCCGGCAGAATGGCGCTGCCCATGCCGCCGCCGGTGGTCTCCGTGACGGTGAACAGCACGTAGGTGTCATGCGTGACCTCGATGCCGTCCTCGACGACGTGGCGCAGCAGCTCGAGCACGGCGGCGGTTCCGGCCTTGTTGTCGAGATTGCGGGCCACGATATAGCCGTTGTCGAGCACGTCGGGACGGCTGTCGAGCGCGATGAAGTCGCCGATCTCGACGCCCAGCCGGCGTACGTCGGCGGCGTTGAACACGGCCTCTTCGAGGCGCAGCTCGACGTGTTCCCAGTCGAGCGGTACGCGCTCGACGCCCTGGTCGCGGGACACCCCCCAGTCCAGCGTCGGCAGCAGGCAGCCGCGGTACGCGCCTCGTTCGCTGAAGAGGGTCACGCGCGCGCCCTCGGCGAATCGACTCGACCAGTGCCCGATCGGAGCGACCAGCAGGCGGCCATCGTCGCGGATGTAGCGGACCATGGCACCGATGGTGTCGACGTGTGTGACAATGGCGCGAGCGGGGCTGCTGTCGCGCCCGGCGAGGCGCGCGCGGATGGTGCCGCGGCGGGTCAGCTCGTAGTCGATGCCGATGTCGTCGAGCACGTTGCCGACGTAGTGCACGACTTCGTCCGTGAAGCCACAGGGGCTCGGAATGGCGAGCAGCTCGAGCAGGGTCGTGATGAGACGGTCGGGGACGATCATGAACGCTACCTAGAGGGCGCGACGGCCCTCGCCGTAGGCCGCGTCGCCGCCGCGCGCGTAGACGGCATCGCGGTGCACCGGCTTGACCGACAGCGGGAACAGCAGGTCGATGAAGCGCTCCGCGGTGGGTTGCGGCTCGTGGTTGGCGAGGCCGACGCGCTCGTTGGCCTCGATGATGACGTAGTCGGGCTGGTCGGGTGCGCGCACCATCAGGTCGAGCCCGACGACCGGGATGTCGAGGCGGCGCGCCGCGCGCACCGAGGCCTCGACCAGGCGCGGATGCAGGATCGAGGTGACGTCGTTGATGGTACCGCCGGTATGCAGGTTGGCGGTCTTGCGTACCTCGACGTGCTCGCCGTCGGGAATCACCGAATCGAGCGCGTAGCCGCTGGCGGCGAGACAGCGTTCGGTCTCCGTGTCGACCGGGATATGGCTCTCGCCGCCGGTGGCGGCGGCACGGCGGCGGCTCTGTTTCTCGATCAGTGTGCGCGCGTCGTGCACGCCGTCGCCGCGTATCTGCGCCGGTTTGCGCACCGCGGCGGCGACCACGCGGCCGTTGATGACGACCACGCGCAGGTCCTGCCCCGGGTGACAGGACTCGAGCAGCACGCGTTCGCTGAAGCCCGCCGCGAGCCCGATGGCGCGCTCGAGCGCGGTCTCGTCCTCGACGCCGACGGTGATGCCCTTGCCTTGCTCGCCAATCGCCGGCTTGACCACCACCGCGCCGTGCTCGGCGAGGAAGGCCCGGTTGTCGTCCGCATCGCCGGCGAGCTGGAAAGCCGGTGTGCGCAGGCCCCCTTTGCTCAACCAGCGATGGGTGACGTACTTGTCCTGGCAGCGGCTCATCGCGATCGCGGTGGTGAGCTCACTCAACGACTCGCGGCACACGATGCTCTTGCCGCCCAGCGAGAGGCGGAAATAGCCTTCCTCCTCGTCGAGCACGTCGACGGCGATGCCGCGCGTGCGCGCCTCGTCGATGATGATGCGCGCGTAGGGGTTGAGCTTCTCTTCCGGCTCCGGCCCGATGAAGAGCGTCTCGTTCCAGGCGTTCTTGGTCTTCAGCGCGAACACCTGCACGGTGCGGAAGCCGATCTTGTCGTACAGCGCCTTGGCCTGGCGGTTGTCGTGGATGACCGAGAGATCCATGAAGGCGCGCCCGGCGCGCTTGAAGTGACTGGCCAGCGCGCGCACCAGCGCTTCGCCCACGCCCGGTACCAGTGCGCCCGGATCGACCGCCAGGCACCACAGGCTGGAACCGTTCTCGGTATCGTCGAATACCGCGGCGTGGTCGATGCCGGTGACGGTACCGAGCACGACACCGCTCTGCTCGTCGACGGCGACGAGGTAGACGATCTTGTCCGACTCGCGCTGGCGCCAGATGAAATTGGCGTCGGAGGGCACCATGTCGCGCTTGAGATAGAGATCGTTGAGCGCCTCGGCCTCGGTCTCGTGGCGCAGGCGCCGAATCGCGATGGTCCCTTGCAGGCCGTCGCCGGCAGGGAAATCGGACAGATCGAGGCGCAGCATGTCGGACGGATCGAGAAACAGCTGCTGCGGTGCATAGGACAGCACCACCTGCGGATTGAGCACGTAGGCCGCGATGTCGCGCTGGCCGGGGCGCTCGTTGAGCATGTCGCGGGCGACCTCGCCGGGATCGGTGTAGGTCTGGGCGAAGATGATGCGTCCCCAGCCGCAGTAAAGTGAGACCTTGTCATGCATGACGGTTCTCCTCGCGGAAGGTCGACCCCATGTTCTCAGATCCCATGGGCCTGCAACCAGTTCTCGAGCAGACCGAGCTGCCACAGCTTGGAGCCGCCGAGGCGCGTGATGTGCTCGTCCGGGGCATCGAGCAGGCGTTCGACGTAGCCGCGCCGGAACAGGCCGCGCTGGCCGGCGCGATCGCCGAGCAGGCCGTCGCGCACGTAGTCGAGCACCTCGCCGCGCAGGTATTTCAGCGCAGGCACCGGGAAATAGCCCTTGGGGCGGTCGATCACCTCGGACGGAATGACCGCCCGCGCGGCCTCCTTCAACAGGTACTTGCCTTCGCCACGCACCTTGAGCGCGGGGGGCATGGTGGCCGCGTACTCCACCAGCTCGTGGTCGAGGAAGGGCACGCGTGCCTCCAGGCCCCAGGCCATGGTCATGTTGTCGACCCGCTTGACCGGGTCATCGACCAGCATCACGGTGGTGTCGAGACGCAAGGCCTTGTCGACCGGGTCGTCGGCGCCGGGGCGGCGGAACTGCTGCTCGACGAAGGCCGCCGCGTGGTCCTCGCCGACCAGTTCGCTCGCTACCACCTCGGCATACTCGGCGAAGTCGCGGTCGAAGAAATGCGCACGATAGGTCGCGAACGGGTCGCTGCTGCCCTGCATCGGTGGATACCAGTGGTAGCCGCCGAACACTTCGTCGGCGCCCTGGCCGCTCTGCACCGCCTTGCAGGTGCGCGCGACCTCGCGCGAAAGCAGGTAGAAGCCGATGCAGTCGTGGCTGACCATCGGTTCGGCCATCGCGCCGATGGCGGCCGGCAGCTCGGCGAGCAGCTCGCGCGACGAGACGCGAATCTTGTGGTGCTCGGTTGCGAAGGCGTCGGCCACGATGTCGGAGTACTTGAACTCGTCGCCGATTTCCTCGCCGACCGCCTCGAAGCCCACCGAGTAGGTGCGGAAGCGGCTCACGCCGGCCTCGGCAATGAGTCCGACCAGCAGGCTCGAGTCGACGCCGCCCGAGAGCAGCACGCCGACGTCGACCGCGGCGACCAGGCGCCGGCGCACCGCGGCGCGCAGCTGCTCGAGCAGCCCTTCGCGCCAGGCGTCCTCGCTCTGCGACGCGTCGTGGTGGAACTCGAGGGACCAGTAGCGTTCCTGCTCGATACGACCGTCCTCGGCGATCGTCATCAGGTGCCCTGGCGCGAGCTTGCGGACGCCGTTGAGGATGGTGCGCGGCGCCGGTACCACGGCGTGGAAGCTGAGGTAATGGTTGAGCGCGATGGGATCGATGCTGGTATCGACGGCGCCCGCGGCGAGCAGCGCCGGCAGCGTCGAGGCGAAGGTGAAGCGGCTCTTCTCGGCGACGTAGTAGAGCGGCTTGATGCCGAGGCGGTCGCGTGCGAGGACGGTGCGGCCGGTGTCGCGGTCCCACAGCGCGAAGGCGAACATGCCCTTGAACCGTTGCAGGCAGTCCTTGCCCCAGGCGTGCCAGGCCTTCATCACCACCTCGGTGTCGCCCTCGGAGTGGAAGGTATAGCCGAGCGCGGCGAGCTCGGCGCGCAGCTCGGGGTGGTTGTAGATGGCGCCGTTGAAGACCAGCGCGAGGCCGAGCGCAGGATCGACCATCGGTTGCTGCGAGTGCGCGGAGAGGTCCATCACCATCAGCCGCCGGTGCCCGAAGGCGACGCGGTCGACGGCATAGGTGCCGCCATCGTCGGGGCCGCGCGCGGCAATCGACTGCTTCATGCGTTCGATGCGGGCGACGTCGACCGTCTGCCCGTCATGCCTGATCTCACCGCAAATTCCGCACATGGATTGTCCTCTCGGGGCTTTGTCGGGACCGGCTCAACGGCTCCGCGGGAACTGCCTGGCCGGTCGGCAGCGGCAGTCTCGCGCTGCCGGCGCGCGCACGCTGCATTGCAGCATGCTATGTGGATGCGCGCGAGCGACCAGAAAAACAATAATTGAAACAATGGGTTAATGTTATGCAATCGACGCGTTCGTTGCAAACGCGCGGGGCGACGCGGCGCATGGAGCCACGGCACGAGGCCGGGTGCGCCGGGCCGCGCGCGAACTGTGCGCTCGGCCCGGGGCGTTGCGGCACGCGGGCATATGCTCGCGGCCGGGGTCATGGAACCCGGTGTGGCGCGGCGTTCAACCGCGCAGGCGACGGCGCGCGAGCAGGGGCGCGGCGGCGACGGCGAGCAGCGCGAGCGGTGCCGGCAGCGGCACCGGCGACGGGGCGATCTCACCGGCGCCGATGGGCAGCAGGGCCTTGTAGCCGGCGGTGCCGTCGACCTCGCCCTCGGTACCGGCACCCACGCCGCCCGGCACGCTCATGCCGTGGATGACGAACTCGCGCAGGTTCAACGGCAGCAGGTCGGCGATGTCGTAGTTCTCGCCGCTGACCGGGCTCATCAGCGTGTCGCTGTCGTTGAGGTCGAAGATGTCGACGTACTCGATCACGCCATTGTCGGTCGACTGCGGCAGGAACGGCAGCAGGATGTCACCGTACTGAGGCAGCCCCTCCAGGACTTCGACGTAACCGTCGCCATCGGCATCGTCCGAAGGCGTAGGCACCACCGATTGCATCGGGTTGCCGCTGCCATCGAAGCGTCCATGGATGTGCATGCCGTGATCGACGCCGGTCTCCACTCCGCTGATGGCGAAGTCGACGGCCAGCGTGTTGGCGTCGGTGTCCAGCGTCAGGATGCCGGTACCGTTCATGCCGGAGTCGTTGAGTTCGACGATGTTGACCGTATAGGTCGACAGGTGCGCCGCGACGACGGGTGTTGCCGCGAGGGAGCTGGCTCCCAATGTGAGTAGTGCACAGGCGGCGCGCGTTGGTTTGATGGCCAATTTCTGTCTCCTTGTGTTTCCCTGGTTGAGGTGTGCCCGGGCTCTCCGGCCGCGTGCATCCGTGCCCGCAAGCAGGGACACATGCACGGGGAGTGCTCTGGCACGGCCGGGGGCGCAAGAAGCGATCCATGCACGCGGTTGTGATGCACGCACGCTCTCGAGGTGAACCTGACCCGCGCCGCGCGTACGAGGTCGCGACAGCGTGGATTTGTCGTGACGAACGCGCTGGTGGCACAGGAGGTGCCGTTGCACGAATTACATCAGCCGTTGCGGATGCTGCACCGGCACGCCGGCGCCGCGCGCGACGGCGCGGCGCACAGGGCGCTGCGCGCCGTGCGCGAGCGCCGCCCTCGCGAGGCGTGCTGCGAGCGCTCGGCACGCTCGGCAGGCACCGGTCAGGCAAGCGGGTGCAGGCGGCCCCCACGACGCGAAGCGCCCCGGGACGCCGCTCGGGGCGCGATGATGCAGGTTGCGGGTGGGGCCGGCCGCGACCTCAGTCGTCGCCGGCGCTGTCGACCTGGTCGATGGGGAGCCCATTGCGCGTCGCCGCGCCCATCATCCGCACCTGGTGTGATTGCGCGGTCTGGTCGAAATCGATGATGCAGAGCATGCGCGTGGCGTACACGATCGCTTTGTGCTCCGCGACCGTCGCGGCGTGACGGCCGTAGACCGCGGCATCGGCAGCGATGATGCGGTGGGTGAGCCCGAGCGCGCGCGCCGCCGCGTCGTTGGCGACCAGCGTGCGGGCGTGACCGACGCTGACCAGTTCGACGGCGCTGGCACCCCACAGGGGCGCATTGAGTGCGAGAAACTGCTCGAGGCGCCGTTGCCAGGTGCTGTCGCCGAGATGCGCACCCGGGTCGAACACCAGCAGCCGTACCGGCTGACGCACGTCGAGCACCGCCGACCACAGCCCGGGCAGCAGGCAGTTCGCCGGTGCACCGACGAACAGGCCGGCCAGCACCTTGTCGCCGTGGCCGTCCGGGCCGCAGCCGAAGCGGCTGACATGGAAGCTCGCGTCGCTGCGCTCGCGGGCGTAGTCGCAGAATGTGCGCACGTAGTTGCGCAGCGCCGGAAGTTCGAGACGCTGGCGGGTGCTGCCCGCCCACGGGATTGCATAAGCGTGGCCGGAGGGGCCGCTGGGATGACGACTGGCGGCCCCGTAGACCTGCACCGCGAGCGTCGCCGCCTCGCCCTGCTGGTTGCCGCCGAGATCCGTGCCGTACACGTAAACCGGTTCGCGTGCGAGTGCGTTGCCGGTCAATTCCTCGGCTGTTGCTGCCACCTGTGCTGCCCTCCGCATGTCAAGCGAGCCCCGCACCACGCGGGACACTCACGCGATAGCGGCCATCGCCGGCGATTCCTTACCCGGCGCCGGCGTCAGGCCGGCGCCGGGGGGCTCCGCTTCAGTCACTCGCGGCGAGCGCGGCGAGCACCTCGTCGGCGTGGCTGGCAGGGGTCACTTCGGCCCAGCACGCCGCGACCTGGCCGTCAGGGTCGATGAGCACCGATACGCGGCTCGCCCGCGTAGCACCCTCGGCGAGTGCGCCGTACGCGCGCGACATGCTGCCGTCGACGTCGCTGAGGAGGTCGTAGGGGAAGTCGAATTTCTCGCGGAAGCCGAGATTGGCGGCCGGGGCGTCGGTACTCACCCCGAGCACGACCACCTTGCGCTGCACGAAGTCTTGGATTCGATCACGGAACCCTTTGCCTTCGATGGTTCAGCCGGGGGTGTCGGCCTTGGGGTACCACCACAAGAGCACGTGACGGCCGCGCAGGTCGTCCAGCGTCAGCGTCTCACCGTGCTGGTTGGGTAAGGAGAAGGGCGGGGCGGCGGTGCCGCGTTGAGGCAATGACATGGTGTTCCTCCCGATGTCGCTGGTGGGCATCGGGAGCACTATAGCGGCGGCGGCGGGGGTGCCGCCAACGCGCATTACTTGACGAAGCGCTTGGCGAGCGAGCGGAAGGTCTGCTTGATACGCGCCGCGAAGCGCGGGGTAGGCTCGCTGGCGGGTGCCGCGGGCGCCTCGGCCGGCGGCTCGCGACGCGCCTTGCGTTCCTCGCGCGGGCGACCCGCTGCGCTGTCTCCGGCACCGTCACGCGTGGTGCTCGGAGTATGTTGCTGCTCTGCTGCATCGCTGCCAGTGGTGCGCTTGCGCCCGCGGCCACCGCGGCGGCGGCGCTTGCGCGGTGCCTGCTCGCCTGCTTCGGGCGATGCCCCCGGCGCCGGCCCGCCGCCGGTATCGTTGCTTGCCTGTGCGCCCGTGTCAGCGGCCGCTGGCCGGTCGTCACGCCGCGGTTCGCGGCGCCCGTCGCGGCCGCCATCACGCGTGTCGTCACGGCGCGAGCGGCCACGTCCACCACCGCCCTCGTCACGCCGGCCACGACCGCTGCGGCCGCCGCCGTCACGTTCGCGACGTTTGCGCCGGGTCTCGGCGGCGTCTGCGATGGCATCCTCGACGACGCTGTCGCCGCCTTCGCCGGCGCGTCGCCGTGGCGGCAGGGCCGCGAGCAGCCCCTCGGACATCGCTTCGACCGGGATTTTCTGCTCGATGTACGCCTCGATGTCGGGCAGGCTCATGGCGTACTCGTCGCAGGCGAAACTGATGGCGTCGCCTTCCGCGCCGAGGCGCGCGGTCCGCCCGATGCGGTGCACGTAGTCCTCGGCGTCGAACGGCAGGTCGAAGTTGTACACGTGGCTCACCGCCGGGATGTGCAGTCCGCGCGCGGCGACATCGGTGGCGACGAGCAGCTCGAGCTCGCCGCGCTGGAAACGCCCGAGCAGCGACTCGCGCTTGCGTTGCGGCACGTCACCGGACAGCACGCCGACCTTGTAGCCGGCGCGTTCGAGCGTCAGTGCGACGCGCTCGCAGGCGGCCTTGGTGTTGACGAACACCATCGAGCGGCTGGCATCGGTACGCCCGAGAATGCCAAGCAGCAGCGGCAGCTTTTCTTCGCGTGCGGGGTAGTAGACGCACTGGCGCACGTTGCTCGCGGTGATCGTGTCGCTCTCGACGACGATCTTCTCCGGATCGTTCATGTGCTCGTAGGCAAGCTCGAGCACGCGGTGGCTGAGGGTTGCCGAGAACAGCAGGTTCTGGCGTTCGCTCGCGCCCGGCATGCGCCGCAGCAGGTAGCGGATGTCCTTGATGAAGCCGAGCTCGAACATGCGGTCGGCCTCGTCCATGATCATCATCTCGATGGCACGGAAGCTCACCGTGCCCTGCTTGAGGAAATCGATCAGGCGGCCGGGCGTGGCGATGATGTAGTCGACCCCGGCCTCGAGCTGTGCGCGCTGCTTGTCGTAATCGACGCCGCCGTAGATGAGCGCACCCTTGAGCTCCGTGTAGGGGCCAATCTGGCGCGCATCCTTCTCGATCTGCACCGCGAGCTCGCGCGTCGGCGCGATGATCACGGCACGCGGATCCTCGGCACGCCGCTCGGCCATGGCCGGCTGCGTGAGCAGGCGGTTGAACATGGCGACGAGAAAGGCGGCGGTCTTGCCGGTACCGGTCTGGGCCTGGCCGGCAACGTCCCTGCCTTCCAGCGTGAGGGGCAGGGTGAGTGACTGGATCGGGGTGCAGCGGATGAAACCCGCTTCTTCAACCCCCTTGAGGAGCAGGGGATGCAGTGCGAAATTTTCGAAGCAGACGTCGGTGAGAACTTGGTCGGACACTTGATCTCCGGGGAGGAAGGCATGGCTGGATGCCGCGGCCAGGCGGCCGCGGTGAGCGGATTTTAATCGAGTCGCCGCCCGTTACGGCAAATTTTTTGCTGCAGGGGCCATGCGCGGCCGGCGCAGCTCACCTCAGAGGCCCTGGAGATCGGCCTGGCGGGCCATTTCCCAGGACCAGCGTACCTCCTCCTCCTTGAAGAACTGGGCCTCGCGCCAGGTGCGCGGCAGGTCTGCCACGAGGCGCTCGTATCGTGCGCCCGCGGCATCGATGATGCCGGCGACGACGCTGCGCGAGGCGCGCGGCATGTCGAGGTAATTGACCGACATGATGTACTGGTGCTCCAGCAGCGCCGTGGCCAGCGTGCGTGCACGGGTCCCATCGCCGTCGACCAGCGCCACGGCGCGCTCGAGGTAGTCGAGGTAGGCGCTGACGGCGAGTGCCGCCGCGGTGCCGTCGCCGGCGCGCACCAGGGCATCGGTCTCGGCGAGCTTCTCGCGCTGGAAATCCAGCAGCAGGGCGAAACGGCCGGGCTCGTCGGCGATGGCGAGGCGCAGCGTCTCGACGGCACGGTCGAGCGGATAATCGATGTCGGCCGGTGTGCGGCCCGCGGGTGGCAGCCACTCGATGTCGGCGAAGGCATTCATGAGGCCATGACCGGCGTGCGCGGTACCGGTCACCAGCAGCACCACGAGGAGTGCCGTGCGCGTCGCCATCAGTGGTGGGATTCCGGCGTGACCATCGACTCGATGTGCGTGTCGGCGTCCGCGCCCGGCGCGATCACTTCGAGCTGGAAATCGAACACGCGCGCGACGCCGGCGGGTGCACAGTGGAAGAACACGGCGTAGATGCCGGGCGCGGGGAAGACGTGCCGTACCGGTACCCGCGGACCGGGAAAGACCAGCTCGGCCGGCATGTCGATCATCTCGATCATGAGTTCGCGCATGCGCGCGTCGCGCGTCGCTGCATCGACCCCGCGATCGTGCATCTGCGCCATCATCGCGGCCATGTGCGGGGTGTAGGTGTGGGCATGTCCGAAGTGCCTGCCATCCAGACGCCACGTGGCGACGTGTACCTCCGAGCCGAGCAGCAGTTCGAGGTCGGTGAGGGGATGGCCGTCGCGTGCGAGTTCGAGCACGAGTTCCGTTTCGAAGCCCGCCACGGGTCGTGCCGGCGAACTCAGCAGGCCGGCTTCGATGTCGCCGAAGTGCTTGTGCCGGGCCAGATCGACCCGCGGCGCGGGCGCCGGGGGAGCGTCGCCGACGGCCAGGTCGAAGTGCTTGGTCCACGCGCGGTCACGGTGGGTGAACTCGCTGACAACGCGGTAGTGGCCCGCACGCGGGAAGGTATGGGGGAAACTGAACGTGGCGGCGGCGAGGTCGGCCGCCGTCAGCGCGACGTGATCCTCGTGGTGCACATGCGCGAAGCTCGTGAAATCGAGGGCGACGATGAAGTTGTGTACGACGCGTTCGTGTACCACCTGCAGCCCCGTGACCGGCCGCCCGTCGGCGGCATGGCGCAGGCGCATGGTGAGCACGGCGGGCGATCCCGGCGCGGGCGGGTCGGGCGCTGTCGTCAGCGTCATGCGGTAGGGGCCACCGGGACGCCCTTCGTGGGGTGGCGCCGCCTGCTCGCCGCAACCGGCCAGCGCGAGCGCCAGCACCGTCGCGGCGGCGGTGGGCGGGATCAGCCGGCGGGACACGGCGGCCACGTGACCTTTCTCATTCGCCGCTCTCGAAGACGAGCTTGCCGGCCGCCTCCTGCGCGCGGTAGCGAGCCTCGATGGCTGCCGGCAGCGTCGGCTTGCGGTCACCCGGGAACTTGTCGGGGTAGAGGTGCGGGCGCAGGAAGAAGGCTTCCGGGGAATCGATCACGGCCTGTGTCTTGAGTGGCTCCACCAGCCATTGCCGGCGCATGAACTCCGGCGTGAAGATCATCTGCTTTTCCTCGGCACTCCACTCGCGCAGGGTATGCGCGTCGTGGTTGCTGTAGCCAATCAGGTCGTGGTCGACGTTCCAGTACACGGTCATCAGCGCTGCATAGCCGAACTCACCACGCGCCGGGTTCTGTCGCTCGGCATTGCGCGACTCGATCATCATGAGACGGCCATTGGTGCCGTACTTCTCGCGCCGCAGCGGGTAGAAGGTGTGCTTGTCCAGCCACAGCACCAGGTAATCCTCGTTGTAATCGGGCAGCCATTCCGCCTTTGCCGTCGCCTTCACCACCCAGCACTCGATACCGCCGTCGGCCCGGTAGTGGGGGAAATCGTCGCCCATGGGGCGAATCGACCTGCTCTGGCGCTCGACGAACCCTGTGCCGGGGACGTTCAGCGTGATGGTCGGGCGCGTGGTCGGGAAGCGCACCGTCTCGTAGATCACGTCGGTACCGAGCAGTTCCCATTCGAATTCCCACGGGTCGCGCCCGATGACATCGTCGAAGGTCTGCGAGTTGTCCGGAAAGCGCTGGTCGCGGCGCGGCTCGGGCTGGCGTCTCACGCGGCGCAGCTGCGGTGAGTAGACGAAGAAGTCCATCTTGGTGCGGAACTGCTTGTCCGTTCGGTAGGGCAGCCACAGTTGCTGGGCGCCTTCGTTCTCGGGCGGAAAGACGTCGTAGAGCATCCAGCGCGTGTAGATCTCGCCAGCCTCGCGATCGTGGATGTAGCCGAGCAGGCCCTCGCGTCCGCCGGTGTCGATGTAACTGACCGAGGCGCCCTGGTTGATGTAGCCGGAACCCGTGACGACACCGAAGACGTCGACGAGCGCATAGTCCCAGCGCGAGATATGCACGAACTCGGCCGAGCGGTAACCCATCTCCTCGGCAGTGTAGGGCGGCTCGAACGGGTAGGGCTCCGCCGGGATGTACGGCAGTTCGGTCGAACGCGGCGTCGTGGTGCGCGAATCGAACAGCGCCTTGTCCGCCGCGCTCATCTCCGCGACCGTGCGCCACGTGCGCTCCTCGGCGGCCGCATCGGCGCCGAGGAGGAGCAACGCCCCGAGCAGCCAGGCGCCGGGCCCAGACAAGGTTGCGCACACGTATCGTCGGAGCGTCGCGAGCGAAGGTCTGCGGGGCGCGTGCGGCGCGCAGCGCTCGTCACGTTCCTCGAACGATGGAACCACGGCGCCCGGGTCATGGGGCAGATGCCGTTGAAGCGTCGCGAGCGAAGGGCTGCGGGGCGCGTGCGGCGCGCAGGAACCGCAGTTTACTTGCGGGTAAATGAGGATTCCGAGCACCGCACGCGCCCCGCAGACCGAGCGCAGCAGCTTCAACGGCATCTGCCTAGAATTCATAGCTTAGTTCCCAACCTACGTTATCCCACTGGTCGTACTGCCCGTAGAAGTCGGTGGGGTCGCCGAAGTCGTAGCCGTTGTAGACGAGCTGTCCGCGCACGAACTGGGAGAACTTGTAGATCACGCGCAGCTTGGTCTTCAGGCCGCCCCAGTTGCTGTCGGGGCCGCCGATCAGTGGGAAGGCAGTGAACTCGACACTCATGCGATCACGCGTGAAGGCGAAGGGGCGCGAGAAGAACACCACCGGGATGAAGCTCCACTCGTCGTTGAAACCGCCGCCGAAGCCGAAGCCGAGTTCCTCTTCGTGATCGATGGTCTGGTACCACGAGGGTTGCAGGATCACCGTGGTGCGCCCGGGCAACGCGAACTCGGCGGCGATTGCCGCGCGCAGCGTGTCGCGCTTGGTGGTGCCGTCGGTGGTGCTGCCAGCGAGCGCCGCGGCGCGCTTGCGGAAATCGTCGAAGCGCACGCCGTTGGTGTAGAGCGCCTCGAAGCGGAGCACGGTCGGCAGCGAGCCGACCAGCGGCACGTCCTGGAAGGTCAGCGCGTAGTCGGCGGTCACACCGGCGTGATGCACGCGTTCGTGGCGCGGTTCGATACGCAGCACGCGCTGGCCGTCGCGAACGGTAGTGCCCAGCACGTGACCGTGCGAGAACTTGTCCCAGGCATAGAAGTAGACGAAGCCGTAGGTCAGCGCACCGGCTGCCCGGTCGACACGGATGCCGTACTGGTGATCGCCGAAGTCCCCGGCCTCGGGGCGGCGCGCTGGCAGCATGACATCAGTGCTCGTCGGCGGCGCCAGCGGCGAGGCCCAGGGCGAGCCGGGCAGCGGCAGGCGGGCGTGCTCGAAATCGAAGACGTAGAGCAGCTGCACGGTGCTCTCGCCGAGATGGAAGGTCGCGTTCGCCATCCAGGTCGGCAGCCGCCGCCATTCGTAATCCTCGGTCTCGAGCTGCACGAACTCGCGCCGGTCCATGGCATTGACGATATCGATGAACTGGCCGTCCATCTTGCCCCAGGCGACCTGCTGCTTGCCGATCATGAGGTCGAAGCCGGGGCGACGCCAGCTGAGGTAGAGCTCACGCAGCACGCGTTCGCCGGTGTGATAGAGCTCGGCGGTGCGATCGATGCTGTCGGCGAACAGCCCATCGGAATCCTGCCAGTCGTAGACGCCGTCGTAGAGCATGTGTGCAACGCCGCGCAGGTCGAGCCCGTCGGCGATGTGGTAGCCGGTCTCGAGTTCGAACAGGTTCTGCAACTGGGCGAAGCGGAAGTCCTTGTCGCGGAAGCCGACCTGGCCGTCGCCGTCGAGCATGACGTCGGACCACTGGCGAAAGAAGCCGCGGAAAGTGAGATCCGGCACGGCACGCTCGACCGGGCGCCGCACGTGTTTGCCGATGGGGTCGAAGCCGGCCATGGCGCGATCGAACTTCGACAGCAGGTCGCCGAGTTCGCCGGCCATCACCGGCATTGCCATCGCCCAGGCCAGGGTCAGGCACAGGTATGCCGGCACGCGCCGCGCAGAATAGTCGTTCAAGCTGTCTCTCCCCTCGTGTCGCGTCGCGTTGTCGGCGAACAGCGTGCAACGCAGCGACCGGCGGTGCGAACGCCGGACGACTCGAACCTAGGGTCTGCCATGCAGGGGTGTCAAGTGAGCAGTGCCGTGCGCGTGCCTCGACGCGGGGCGTGCGCGGGCATCTCGTGCCGGTTGCGCACCAATTCGGAGCCCGGGTACGTGCGGTTAGTGCATAAAACCCGCGCCGCCGTCCTGCGTTTTGCGTCAACCGTTTGATTGCGCGCCGGAAGCTGCGCTTGGCACGCGGCGTGCAATGCGCTGCAGCAAAGCCGCTGCGGCGAGGTCCGGGCGCTCAATTGGACAGCACGAGAACCGATGTGGAGGGACACGATGATTGAGACCTTGATCGAGGTTGACGTTAACAAGCCGGCCGAGGAGCAGGCGGACGTCATCCACAACCGCTGGCACCCGGACATCCCGATGGCTCGCCAGGTCAAGCCGGGCGACGAATTCCGCATCCAGTGCCTCGACTGGACCGGTGGCCAGATCGCGAACGACGACAGTGCCAACGACATCCGCGACGTGGATCTCTCGAAGGTCCATTACCTGAGCGGCCCGATCGGCGTGGAAGGCGCCGAGCCGGGCGACCTGCTGGTGGTCGACATTCTCGACGTCGGCGTGTTGCCGGAATCCGCGTGGGGCTTCACCGGTTTCTTCGCGCGTGAGAACGGCGGCGGCTTCCTTACCGAGCATTACCCCGAGGCACGCAAGGCGATCTGGGATTACAGCGGCATCTGGGCCTCGTCGCGTCACATTCCGCATGTGCGCTTTCCGGGCACGATGCATCCGGGACTGATCGGCTGTCTGCCGTCGGCTGAGCTCCTGTCGACCTGGAACAAGCGTGAGAAGGCGCTGGTCGACACCGACCCGACCCGCGTGCCCGAACTCGCCACGCTGCCCTACGCGCCGACCGCCGTGATGGGCGGCCTGAGTGGCTCTGCACGCGATGCCGCCGCCGCCGAAGCGGCGCGCACCGTGCCGCCACGCGAGCACGGCGGCAACTGCGACATCAAGAATCTTTCGCGTGGTTCGACGGTGTACTTCCCCGTCTACGTGAAGGGGGCCGGCCTGTCGATGGGTGACATCCACTTCTCCCAGGGTGACGGCGAGATTACCTTCTGCGGCGCCATCGAGATGGCCGGTTACCTCGACATCCGCGTCAACCTGATCAAGGGCGGCATGGCGAAGTACGGCGTGGTCAATCCAATCTTCAAGCCTTCGAAGGTCGACCCGGATTACTCCGACTACCTCATCTTCGAGGGAATCTCCGTCGACGAAGACGGTAAGCAGTATTACCTCGATGCTCACGTGGCCTATCGCCGCGCCTGCCTCAACGCCATCGAGTACATGAAGAAATTCGGCTTCACCGGCGCGCAGGGCTACGCGATCCTCGGTACGGCGCCCGTCGAGGGCCATATTAGCGGCATCGTCGACATCCCCAACGCCTGCGCCACGCTGTGGTTGCCGACCGGCATCTTCGACTTCGACATTTCACTCAGCGCTGACGGGCCCAAGCCGATCGATCTCGGCGGCAAGGACCTCGCCATCGCCACGTGATTGGGTGCTTCTCCGTGATGACCTCCTGCCGGCCTTCGGGCCGGCTCCTTTTTTGTGCCTAGTCGAGGGAAAGCCAGCATGCCCATGTACGAATATGCCTGTCCCGATCATGGTGTAACGAGTGAGTTCCGCGCGATTGCCGCGCGCGACCAGCCGGTGGCCTGTCCAGCATGCGGCGGTGCCGCGGCGCGGGTGGTCTCGGCTCCGCGCCTGCAGGTGATGTCCGCAGTCAATCGCAGCGCATGGGAACGTAACGAGAAGAGTGCGCACGAGCCGCGCCGCGCGGCGCGCTCGAGCTGCGGCCACGTGCATCGCCACGGCGAGTCGTGCAGTGCGCGCAAGGCGCCGCAGCCCGCCACGCCTGCACTCAAGCAGGGCAGTCCGGGCGGACGCCCCTGGATGCTCGGACACTGAGACCGGGCGGCGTCGCCGCCGCCATCACGGCAGGTGCGTGGAAAGACCTGCCGCTGACCGCGCAGCGGCGCGGTGCCCGGCCGACCCAACGAGGGAGCGAGAACGGCCGTGAGAAACTACAAGAACGATCACCGCAATCCGCGCCGGCTGCGTTATGGCTGGAAGCTGACGCAGTCCGGACACATCACCATCGATCCTGCGCAGCGCGCCTGCGTCTACTTCATCCTGGCCTGGCGTCGCGACGGACGCACCTTGCAGCAAATCTGTGATGCACTCGATGCGGGCGGCTGGCCGGCCCCGCGGCAGGGCCGCTGGTACTGCGCGACGGTGCGCAAAATCATCGAGCAGAACGCCGCCCTGTACGCCGTGCTGCCGCGCGTACCGCGTTCGTCACAGGCCCCGTGCACCGACACTCGCCGCGTTGTGGACCCTATGCACCAAGGCGTCCGCGAGGTCGCCGAGGTTTAGTGCATAAACGCCGCCTGCGGCGCCGCGCTTGGCTCGAATTCTCCAAGGAAAACAGTAGATAAGCATCTCTGGCACGCTTACTGCACTGCAGCATCGGGGTTTTTCTCCAGTGCATTTCCAAGGAGCAAACATGGGTAAGAAATTCATTTTCCGCAGGCTCGGGCTCGTTGCCGCGCTCGCTGCCACGATGGCGGCAACGGCGGCCGAGTATCCGACCTCCGAGGTCAACACGACCGGCCTCGCGGTGACCGACGACACGGTCACTGTCGGCATTCTCCACTCCGTGACCGGCACGATGGCGATTTCCGAATCGGGCTCTGTCGAGGCCGAGAAGCTCGCCATCAAGCAGATCAACGATATGGGCGGGGTTCTCGGGCGCAAGATCGAGATCATCCAGGAGGACGGTGCGAGCGACTGGCCGACCTTCGCCGAGAAGGCCAAGAAGCTCCTCGTCAACGACAAGGTCGCCGCGGTCATGGGGTGCTGGACGTCGGCCTCGCGCAAGGCCGTGTTGCCGGTGTTCGAGAAAGAGAACGGCATGCTCTACTACCCGACCTTCTACGAAGGCCTCGAGCAGTCGAAGAACGTCATCTACACCGGGCAGGAGGCGACGCAGCAGATCATCGCCGGTCTCGACTGGGTGGCGAAGGAGAAGGGTGCGAAGACCTTCTACCTGATCGGCTCCGACTACATCTGGCCGCGCACGTCGAACAAGATCGCGCGTAAGCACATCGAGAACGTGCTCAAGGGCAAGGTCGTCGGCGAGGAGTACTACCCCCTCGGACATACCAACTTCGGCTCGCTGATCAACAAGATCAAGCTGAAGAAGCCCGACGTGATCTACTCCATCGTGGTCGGTGGTTCCAACGTGTCCTGGTACAAGCAGCTCAAGGCTGCGGGCATCACCTCGGACAAGTGGACGCTGCTCACCATTTCGGTCACCGAGGACGAGCTGCTCGGTATCGGCGGCGAGAACGCCGAGGGCTTCTACGCGGCGATGAAGTACTTCCAGAGTCTCGATAACGAGAACAACAAGAAGTTCGTTGCCGAGTTCAAGAAGATGTGGGGCGACGACAGCGTCATCGGTGACGTCACCCAGGCCGCCTACCTCGGTCCCTGGCTGTGGAAGCTCGCGGTGGAGAAGGCCGGCAGCTTCGACATCGACAAGATCGCGGTCGCCTCGAACGGGATCGAGTTCACCGGTGCGCCCGAAGGATACGTGCGCATCCACGACTCCAACCACCACCTGTGGAGCAAGACCCGTGTCGGCAAGATCCTCAAGAACGGTCAGTTCGAGGTGATTTACGAGTCCGACCTGGTCGAGCCGGACCCGTTCCCGGAAGGCTACCAGTAAGCAACCCGCGGGCCTGACGCGGTCCGCACGACGGGGGTGACCGGGACGCTGCCAGCCGGCGCCCCCCTTCATGCCGCCGCACCCGCGCGGTGCCTGGCGGTCAACGCCGGCGCGCGCCGGACGAGCGCGGCAACGCCGCCTGCAGTGCGGCGCATCGACAGCGAATTAACGACGAGGACGGGACATGTTTGAGGGATATACGGCAAGCGAGCTCGGCGCAATCTTCGCCATGCAGGGCTTCTCGGGGCTGAGCCTATTCTGCGTCTTCCTGCTGATGGCGCTTGGCCTCGCCATCATCTTCGGCCAGATGCAGGTCATCAACATGGCGCATGGCGAATTCCTCACCATCGGCGCCTACACCACCTACATGCTGTCGACGATCGCCGAGCAGTACGCCCCCTGGTTCATGGACTACTACTTCTTTCTCGCCATCGCGCTCGGTTTCGTGATCGCGTTCGTGGTCGGCTGGCTGGTCGAGTTCTCGATGATCCGCTTCCTCTACAAGCGGCCGCTCGACACCCTGCTCGCGACCTGGGGCCTGTCGCTGATCATGCAGCAGTTCTTCCGCTCCACCTTTGGTGCACGCGAAGTCAGCCCGACGCTGCCCGACTGGCTGCTCGGCTCCTACCAGCTCACCGAAATGACCGAGATCCCGATCAACGGCATGCTGGTCGTGACCATCACCGCCGCGCTCACCGTGGCCGTGTTCTTCCTGCTGTTCCGCTCGCGCTGGGGCCTCAAGGTGCGTGCGACCACGCAGAATCGCGTGATGGCGGGCGCCGCCGGTATCAACACCGCACGCGTCGACCGCAATACCTTCGCGCTCGGGTGCGGCATCGCGGGCGTTGCCGGTGCGGTGTTCACCACCATCGCTTCGACCGGCCCGACGTCCGGTTCGCTGTATATCGTCGACACCTTCCTGGTCGTCGTGTTCGGCGGCGCGGCGAGCCTGTTCGGCACCATCGCCTCGGCGTTCTCGATTGCACAGGCGCAGTCGATCCTCGAGTTCTTCCTGACCGGATCGATGGCCAAGGTGATCACGCTTACCGCGGTCATCGGCATCCTCATGCTGCGTCCCGAAGGGCTGTTCTCCATCCGCGTGCGCAAGTGAGCCCGGTGACGCGCCAGAACCCAATTCTCGCAAGAGGTTAAGCAAGCAGACATGGCGACTTTGACTCAGAGACTGCTCGGCAGCCGCGGCGACCTGCTGGCGCTGCTGCTGCTGGCGGCCGTCATCTTCCTGGTGATGCCGCTCACGCTCGACATCTTCCGTCTCAACCTGGTCGGCAAGTACCTGACATACGCGTTCGTCGCGGTCGGGCTCGTGTTGTGCTGGGGCTACGGCGGCATCCTGAGCCTCGGCCAGGGCATCTTCTTCGGGCTGGGTGGCTACTGCATGGCCATGTTCCTCAAGCTCGAGGCGTCGGACCCCGAAGCGACTGCAATCCAGTCGACCCCGGGTATCCCGGATTTCATGGATTGGAACCAGCTGACCGAGCTGCCCTGGTTCTGGGTGCCCTTCGAGAATTTCGCCTTCACGCTGATTGCGGTTCTCGTTGTTCCCACCGTGTTCGCTTTCCTGATTGGCGTGGCGATGTTCAAGCGGCGGGTGTCGGGCGTCTACTTCGCGATCATCACGCAGTCCATCGCAGCGATCCTGACCATCCTCATCATCGGCCAGCAGGGTCTCACCGGTGGTGTCAATGGCATCACCGACCTGCGCACGCTGCTCGGCTGGGACATCCGTACCGATAGCGCGAAGTACGTCCTCTACTACCTCAACGGGGCGCTTCTGATCGGCTGTATCGTGATCGGGCGCTACATCCTGTCGAGCAAGGTCGGCAAGCTGCTGCTTGCGCTCAAGGACAAGGAGGACCGTGTGCGCTTCTCCGGCTACGACGTCTCGAACTTCAAGATCTTCGTGTTCTGCGTCGCCGCGATGTTCTCCGCCGTCGGCGGCGCCATGTTCACCCTCCAGGTGGGTTTCATGTCGCCCTCGTTCATCGGCATCGTGCCCTCGATCGAGATGGTCATTTTCGCTGCCGTGGGTGGTCGCATGTCGTTGATTGGCGCCGTCTACGGCACGCTGCTGGTCAACTACGGCAAGACCGCCTTCTCCGAGAGCTACCCCGAACTATGGCTTTTTCTGATGGGCGCGCTGTTCATCGGGGTCGTCATGGCCTTTCCGAACGGGCTTGCGGGCATCCTCAAGTCGGACTGGATTCGACGCGTGTTCGTGCGCCCGCCGCTCGCTGCCATCGACGGCGGCGCAGCGGTGCGCGATGCCTCGCCGGCGGCGAAGCCCGCAGCGACCGCCAGCAGTCCGGACGACAACCTGCCGCGTCCGGCCGGGGCGGGCCGCTGAGCGCCCCCATTTCGACATCCTGAATGGAGCACGTCATGAGCAACACCGACTTCCTGCTCGCGATCGAGAACCTGACCGTGTCGTTCGACGGCTTCAAGGCGGTCAACGATGTCACGGCCTACATCGATTACAACGAGCTGCGCGTGGTGATCGGCCCGAACGGCGCCGGCAAGACCACCCTGCTCGATCTCATCTGCGGCAAGACGGCGGCGACCGGCGGGTCGATCCGCTTCAAGAACCGCGAGCTGACCAGGCTCGCCGAGCACCGCATCGTGCGCGAAGGCGTAGGGCGCAAGTTCCAGACGCCTTCGATCTACGAGAACCTGACGGTCTACGAGAACCTCGAGGTCTCCTATCCGTCAGCGCGCGACGTCATCAAGGCGCTGTTCTTTCGCGTCGACGAAGAAATCGACGCGCGCATCCGCGAGGTCGCCGAGACCATCTTCCTCGCCGACTGCCTCGACATGGAGGCCTCTCTGCTCAGCCATGGGCAGAAGCAGTGGCTGGAGATTGGCATGTTGCTCATCCAGGGGCCCGAACTGCTCATGCTCGACGAGCCGGTCGCCGGCATGAGCGTGAAGGAACGTGAGCAGACCGCCGAGCTGCTCAAGCGTATCTGCAAGGACCGCGCGGTGATCGTCATCGAGCACGACATGGAATTCGTCGAGCGCATCGCCAACCGCGTCACCGTGCTGCACCAGGGCCAGGTGCTCGCGGAGGGACCGATGAGCGAGATCAAGAACAACGCGAAGGTGGTCGAGGTGTACCTCGGTCATTGAACGACGCGCGGCGCTATGTCGGGCCGGCGCCGCGACGTAGCCCCTTACAGTCATTGCGAGGAACTATCGACATGCTCGAAATCAAGGAGCTGGACGTCGCCTACGGGCAGAGCCAGGTCATTCGCGGGCTCAGCCTGAAGGCCGACCAGAACGAAACCGTGGCTGTCATGGGACGCAACGGCATGGGCAAGACCACGCTGTTCAAATCGCTGATTGGCATCCTGCCCTCGCGCGGCGGCTCGATCAGCGTCGACAGCATCGACGTTACGCAGATGCCGAGTCATCGGCGCGTCGAGAACGGCATCGCCTACGTGCCGCAGGGGCGCATGATCTTCCCCACGTTGACGGTCCGGGAGAACATCGAGACCGGGCTCGAGACCGCACGCGAGAAGTCGATTCCCGACGAAATCTATTCGTTGTTTCCGGTCCTGTTCGAGATGCGCAACCGCAAGGGCGGTAATCTCTCCGGCGGGCAGCAGCAACAGCTCGCCATCGCGCGCGCGCTGGTCTCCGAGCCCCGCGTCCTGCTGCTCGACGAACCGACCGAGGGCATCCAGCCCTCGATCATCAAGGACATCGCGCGCGTGCTGAACGAAATTCGCAAGCTGCGCGAGATCACCATCATCGTTTCCGAGCAGGTGCTCCACTTCGCACTCGAGGTGGCCGATCGCATCGCGGTGATCGAACGTGGCGAGATCGTCTACGAAGGCCCACGTAGCGACGTCGACACCGCCAAGATCTCACAATACCTCGCCGTCTGATCCCACCCCTGCGCGCGGCGCCGTCCGGTGCCGCGCGCCGTCCGTTCCAGCTCTTCTCCGTGATTCGACCGCGCCGCGCGCAGGGCCGGCCACAGCGCGCCGCGCATGCGGTTACGGGTGCGCGCGCGCTCGGTCTCGAGGGCGTGAGCGCATGACGTTCCCGGTCCGCGCTGTTGCAGTGCGGCATCCGATGGCTTTAGTGCATAAAAAATTTCTCCTGCACCGGCGCACATTCGATAACGCCCTGTTAAGCCGATGAAACTCGCTTTGGCCTGCTTATTGCTGCATTGCGGCGAGGGGCTTCGCGACACAACGCGAAGCGTGCTTGACCATAAAGGAGAAAGACGTGAATTCGAGCATCACAGGCAGCAACGGACGGGTGTCGCGCTGGGCGGCGCCGTTATTGGGGGCCGCCCTGGTCGTGGCTGCGCAGGGGGCTAACGCCGGCGCCACCATCAAGGCTGGCGAGTACCAGTGGGTGAGCATCGGCGTCGGCGCCAGGGCGCAGTTCACCGCGGAAGAGGATTCGGCGCCGAGCGGCAGCGATTACTCGAACCAGTTCCGCATCCAGGAAACACGCCTGTACGTCGCGGGCCAGGTGCACGAGTACGTCAAGCTCACTTTCAACTCGTTCTGCGAATCCTGCGTGTTCGGCGCGAATACCTTTGGCGTCGGTGGCAACGACGGGCAGCCGGATTCTGCCGGCGATTGGGAGATCCTCGACGTCATCGCGCAGTTCGAGTTCAACCCGATGTTCAACGTGTGGATCGGGCGCATGCTGACGCCGGCAGACCGTATCGAAATGAACGGTCCGTTCTACGCGATGAGCTGGAACCAGTACAACGTCGCGCTGCTGCCATCGGACGGGCTCGGCGGTGCCGGTCTGCTCGGTCGTGACGACGGTGTCACCGTGTGGGGCGGCGTCGGCAAGTTCGAGTACGCGGTGGGCATCTTCGATGGCCTCGACGGCACTGCCAACGGCGCCAACGAGGAGGACAACGTGATGATCGCGACGCGCCTCGAGTACAACTTCCTCAACAAGGAACCGTCGCCCGCCTACTACACCGCCAGCACCTACTTCGGCGAAGCCGGCGACATCTTCACGGTCGGTTTCTCGGTGACCCACCAGGCCGATTTCTACGGCGTGCCCGGTGCGCACGGGGATTTCACCGGCTACATCGTCGATGCGTTGTTCGAGAAGGTCCTGCCTGGCGGCGGCGTGTTCAACGTCGAGGGCGAGTACAAGATCTTCGATACCGACGACTTCGCCGACGTCGATTCGTATTTCGTCACCGTGGGCTACATGTTCCCGCAGGTCATCGGTATCGGTCGCTTCCAGCCCTACGTGCGCTGGGTGGAGAACGACTGGGACGTGGGGCCGGACACGGATCTCATCGAGGTCGGACTGAACTACCGCATCAAGGGCTACGACGCCTGGCTGAACTTCAACTACCAGAACGGCGATGCGGCCGTGGGTGGCGGGCCGAAGCCGCAGGGCAGCTCGGACGCCTTCCAGATTGGCGTACAGGTGCAGATCTGAGCCGGACGTCGCGAACAAAACGTAACCAGGGAGACAACACGTGCTGAAAAGACTGTACAGGCAGCTTCCCAACATCGCGGCCGCGGCCGCCCTCACCCTGTCGTGGGGGGGGGCGGCCCGCCCCCCCCCCCCCCAACGGCGGGGGGGGAGAGGGAGGGGGGGGGGCCCGGGGGAGA